>CAVCMG010000068.1:0-3821 GCA_963603285.1 Ruminococcus bromii | reverse complement strand
TCGAACTCCCGACACCTTGGTCCGTAGCCAAGTGCTCTATCCAGCTGAGCTACACGCACACGTTGCTTTCAATTGCTCGTTTCAAGCAACATGGATATATTACTCCTGCGATGGGAAATTGTCAACACTTTTTTTAAAAAACTTTCAAAAAATTATATAACTGCATTTGCAGGGAAAATTTACTTTTGGGTTCGTCAAAATGTATGTAACCGGCTCCTGTAAGAGCCGGTGGCTGAAATGTTTGGCGAACAGCATGGCAAGAGAGCTGTTCGTAAGGGATGACAGTCAGCCGGATCAGTCCAGATCGTCTCTGGTTTCACGCAGATTGTAGGACTGGCTGGTTTTGTTCTGTGTGGCTTTGCTTTTGCCGTTTTTGTTCTGGCTGTTCTTGTTGCCACAGTTTCTGGATGAACTGAAACGGTCCTCGGAAGAGGTAGTATGGTTGGTTGTGTTTGTGTTGTTACTGTAATTTTTGCTCATAATAGACCTCCAAAACTGAAGTTTTTTGTGATTACAGTGCTAGTATGCCAAAAAGACAGAGCAATATGCATAATTAAGGTTGCATTTTTCTGGAAGATGTTATATAATCTTGATTGTAAAAAGAAACTTACTTTCAAAGTATTTTTTTTACAATTAATAACCCCTTATTAATTTTTATACTCCCCTCGAAACAGTCGATAGCTCCCCTATCGGCTGTTTCTCTTTTTTGCGGGCTGAAAAACGGCCTGGGTACAGAGGGGCTGGGAGGATAGCGGTGCTTCTGAAAAACGCGCTCTCGCTCTGCCGCAAGCGTAACAGTACTAAATTCGTCCGGCGCCTTACGGCTTGGACTCATTAAGTGCTGACGCTTTCGGAAGGTTTTTCAGAAGCACCGCTATCCTCCCAGCCCCTCTGCACCCAGACCGTTTTTCTCACTGTTACCATTTGCCCGGCATATTATAGAAAAAAGGACATTTCCCATGACTGCACCCGTACAGGTCATCACCCCGGAACAATGGAAAAAAAGTGCCGGTGATCCCGACAGCGTTCTTGTGGATCTGCGCTCCCCGGAAGAATACCGACAGTATCATATCAAAGGTGCAATAAATATCCCCTATGAACGGCTTCGGAGGATCGCGCCCTATCGAAGAAAAAAGATCGTACTCTACTGCGAACAGGGCATCCGCAGCACGGCGGCCGGTATGTTTCTGGCGGAGCATGGTTACAGAGTGGCTACCCTGCAGGGCGGCCTTGAGGCGTGGATACGTTACAGAGGATAGTGTACCGTACTTTTGTTTACGCGAGCAACGAGCCAAAGTCCGTGCTTGCAAGAGACCTTGGCGACTGTCGCGATAACTATGAGAAATTCGCAAAGCGTGTTTCTTATAGTTATTGACGCAGGACAGACCGGCAGGTACAATGAGAATACCATCAAAAGGAGAAAATATATGAGACAATGGGAACTGATTGCTCCCTGCCATTTCGGGCTGGAAGCGGTTTTGAAAAGAGAGATCATAGATCTGGGATATGAAGTATCCGCTGTGGAGAATGGTAAGGTTACCTTCATCGGTGATGAAGAAGCTGTAGCCTATGCCAATATTTTTCTGCGTACGACAGAGCGTATCCTGATCAAGATCGGAGAATTTAAGGCGACGACGTTTGAAGAGCTGTTTGAGCAGACAAAGGCTCTGCCCTGGGAGGACTATATTCCCGAGGACGGCAAGTTCTGGGTGGCCAAGGCCAATTCGGTCAAGAGTAAGCTGTTCAGTCCGTCCGATATCCAGTCTATTATGAAGAAAGCCATGGTAGAGCGGATGAAATATGAATATAAGAAGGACTGGTTTCCGGAGACCGGCGCTTCTTTTCCTCTGCGGGTAACGCTGATGAATGATATCGTGACCGTGGGGCTTGATACGACCGGCGTATCCCTGCACAAGCGTGGTTACCGCCAGATGACGGCCAAAGCGCCGATCACAGAGACGCTGGCAGCAGCGCTGATCATGCTGACACCGTGGCATAAGGACAGGATTCTGGTCGATCCGATGTGTGGCAGCGGCACCTTCCCGATCGAGGCGGCGATGATTGCTGCGGATATGGCACCGGGGATGCATCGTACGTTCCTTGCCCAGCAGTGGACGGATCTGATCCCGAAGGAATGTTTTGACGATGCCTTTGAAGAGGCGAGAGAGCGGGTCAACACGGATATCGAAGTGGATATCCAGGGCTATGATATCGATCCGGAGGTGATCAGGGCAGCCAGAGCCAATGCGAAGCTGGCCGGTGTGGATCATCTGATCCATTTCCAGCAGAGAGATATCCATGAGCTGCATCACCCGAAAAAATATGGCTTTATCATTTGCAATCCGCCATATGGCGAGCGTATTTCCGAAAAAGCAGAGCTTCCGGCCCTGTATACGACGATCGGTGAGAGATACCGCGCGCTGGATTCGTGGTCGATGTACCTGATCACCAGCTATGAGGACACCCAGAAATATATCGGAAGAAAGGCGGACAAAAACCGCAAGATCTATAACGGTATGATGAAAACCTACTTTTATCAGTATATGGGGCCGAAGCCACCAAAGAAACGTACACAGGAGGAAAGATAATATGCGGATCGTATTTGCCACAGGCAATCAGAATAAGATGCGGGAGATCCATGAGATCATGGATGATCTGGGTATGGAAATCGTTTCCATGAAGGAAGCCGGGATCGCGGTGGATATCGTGGAGGACGGACAGAGCTTTGAAGAGAATGCCGTGATCAAGGCGTCAGCCATTGCCGCCCGGTGTCAGGATATCGTTCTGGCGGACGATTCCGGTCTGGAGGTCGATGCGTTGAATAAAGAGCCGGGGATTTATTCTGCCCGCTATATGGGGGAGGATACGTCCTATCGCATCAAGAATCAGAATATTATCGACCGACTGGACGGTGTGCCGGATGAGAAGCGTACAGCGCGCTTTGTATGCGCTGTGGCAGCCGTATTCCCGGACGGTACACATACGGTCGTG
Source organism: Ruminococcus bromii (assembly GCA_963603285.1). Classification (GTDB taxonomy): domain Bacteria; phylum Bacillota; class Clostridia; order Lachnospirales; family Lachnospiraceae; genus UBA11957. The sequence goes on along the minus strand of CAVCMG010000068.1, from coordinate 830 downwards.
CGTGAGACGATAGAGGGCCGTATCGGCTATGCAGAGAGCGGAGCTAATGGCTTTGGCTATGATCCGATCTTTTATGTGCCGGAATATGGCTGTACGACAGCTGACCTTTCCCCGGAGCAGAAAAACGAGATCAGCCATAGAGGAAAAGCACTTAAAAAGATCAAAGAACTGATCCGGGAAAAGGTAAAATAAAAAGAGCCGGTCTGAAGAAAGGAACGAAGCATGAAGGTACTGGTGATCAGTGATACCCACGGTCGGGATGAAAATTTTGACCGTGTATGGGAAAAGGTACAACCGGTGGATTATATCCTGCACTGTGGGGATGTGGGTGACCGTGCGGACTACATCCGCAGAAAAACGCCCGGCCCCTGCTGCATCGTGGCGGGCAACTGCGATTATGCCGGGGAGCTGCCGCCGAGCGCAGAATTTGATATTGGCGGACATCATCTGTTTATGACGCACGGACACCGACAGGGCGTCAATATGAGCTATGACGGGATACTGCTTGCAGCGAGACTGCACGGGGCGGATCTGGTCTGCTTTGGGCATACCCATGTGCCGGAGCTTTCGTGGCATGACGGGATCCTGTTATGCAATCCGGGGAGTCTGACGTATCCGCGCCAGCTGAGCCACAAGCCCAGCTATATTCTGTTGGATATTACCCCGGAAAACATTACTGGGAAAATTTTTGAAATAAATTAAAAAAAGATGTTGACAAGCAGGCGTATCCGTAATATAATTCTTCTTGCGTTGAGCAAAGATAGGGCGGACGCCTACATCGGGGTGTGGCTCAGCTTGGCTAGAGCGCCTGGTTTGGGACCAGGAGGTCG
>CAVCMG010000067.1:0-4112 GCA_963603285.1 Ruminococcus bromii | reverse complement strand
TCATTGCCACACGAGGCACATAGGTACGAAGCTGGATAGCACCCGGGCGGCGAGACTTGGTAGCTGTGTTTTTAGCCCCGTTATTAGCTTTGTTTTTATCCGTGCTCTTTCCGGTCATGCTGTTAAGCTTTTCATTTGCCTTCTTCTTATCAAACACGAGGTCATAATCGTCACCGTAGGTCTTACGGAGTCTTGCCTCTTTCTCCTCGGCTTCTCTCTCCTCAGCCTCTGCTTCTGCGTTTGCCAGCACCTCAGGATTCGATGCCAGGATACGGAGCAAAGCATTAAATGTGGTAGCATTGTCGATCAGCTTCTCATTGCTGCGGTCGATAGGAGGTGTGATAGGTGCGGATGCTGCTGTTGTAGCTACCTTAGCTTCTGTGCCAGCAGTCTCTGTTGCTACCTCTGTGGCGATTGTTGTGGTTACGGTTTTCTTGATTTCCATGATTCTTTCCTTTCCGCTCCGGCTGTAGCGGTCCGGGCAGAAGGGATTCACGGAAATGTGCTGAGTCTTTAGCTGTTGTGTCCATCACATCAACCGAGGTGGCAGCAATGACAACAGCAGCAACAAAAAACAGCTCTGCATATACCCAGGGAGGTACACACAGAGCTGTGCTTTGCCAGACTATACGAATCCTGTGAGATTCGAGTACTAAAATAAGGCGCAAGGATAGCAGTGAGTACTTCCCTACGATCCGTCACTCAGCTTTCTGTTCTCCAGCTACGGTCCTTTTCAAGACCTGCTGTGCCAAGATATGAATCGTATGAATTACTTCTGCCCTTTGCGCTTTACTAGTCGGGCTATGAAATAAATTAAATTGTTCTATCGAGTAGGGATGATTTGAAAGCTCTTAAAGACTTGATGCCCTGTGGCTTCGTTGTTTCCCTGTCGATGGTTACACTATACCTTTTTCAAAACCATCATTCGACGAAGGTTTCCTTCCCAAAACAGCTCCTCATCTTTCCCAAAATGTCCTCGTATTTTTCCCAATATGCCCCTAATACTTCCCGGAATGTTCCCAGAATGCTCTGGCACGTCCCCGTTATGCCCCGTTATGTTCCAGATATCTTCCCAAAATGAATTCAAGCGGGAAGAAATGCTTCCCCAAAACGGGTTCAAGCCACCTAAAAGCAACCAAAACCGTGTAAAACTGTCGATTTTTTGTCCCCTGCATTCTGGGAAGAAAACCTTCCCAAAAAGCACAAAAATTTTTTTATTTTTTTCGCGCTATCATTATCGACTGCCACTGTTGCCGCTCCATCAGCTCCCTCATTCCGTCATTCCCGGTTTCAGGGCATAAAAAAAGACCGCCGTACCAGTCTCGGTACAACGATCTATCATTGTGTTCATCTCTTGCTCGTATCTTTCTGTCTTTCCTGTTTTTCCTCTTTTTCCTGTTTTTCCCGTTCTTAGGACAGCATCGTCCTTACTTGCTCCTTATCGTCCTTACTCGTTCTTTTTCTTCTTCCCGCCAATCAACGGATCGAAGCCATGCTCTACCAGAATGTCATTACACCTGGAAATCTCCAACTTCTCTGCCGAGAGAAGAAATGCCCTGTATAACATATCCTCCGGTGTATTCAACAGCCTGCATCTGGCTATTTCCATCAGATCCTCTGAAATATAATATGGAAGCTTTAGTGCCACGCATATCGCAATCACCTCTCCAAGCTTCGGTCTTCTGTTTGTCCTGGCATTATAAAGAGTTTTCCTGTCTATATCCATATCTCCGGACATGTTTTCAACGGTGATCTTCTTTATCTCCATGAGGTATTTGACCGCCCTGTCAAAATCAGTATTTATTTCCGGGTTATGTCTTAGTTCTGTAGAAACGCTCCCCCATAAAAATGTGTCATCTGCAAAGATGGCATTTTCCTTATCATATGCCTCACACCCCGGTTCCGAAGCCAGCTTATAACTCGGCAGGTACTTATCTGTCACCGGATCAGTTGCATTTCTATGCGCCACTCCGGCAGAAAACGAAGAATTTGCAAACCTGCCTTTCGACTGAAAGCCAAGGCAGCACTCGTCAATATGCTCCCTGGCATAAGAGGTCATGTATACCCGACCCTGCCTGTCATGCAGAAGATACTTTTTGCTGTTAACGCAGATATGCCCCTCCACATAGACATACTCTCCGCTTCTCAGCTTCTCGCTGATCTTTGGAGACTCAGTGCAGATTGCAACTACATCCAGACTCGATACTGTGAATGTGACGCCCTCCGGCCATGACCCACTGCAGCTGTGATCTGGGACTTTCCTATTGTTGACGTAACAGGATATCCCTTCTACCGAGGTATAGCCCAGTTCATTCATACGATACTTTGCCATGGAACGAGATACCTTATATCTGGCTGCCAGGGCTTGGATAACATGCTGCAGCCGATCTCTGCTTTTGTCTGACTTCAGCTGTACATCTATAAACGCTTTCGTTTCTTCACTCTCAAGCAGAAGATGCGCCGGGAGCTTCTCGCACTGCAGCTCCATCCAGTCCATTGGTGTGTTTTTGTGGTATCTATAGTATTCCGTATCGCGCCTTCTATCCTTTTTCCTGCTGGTATAGGCAGCATGAGGCTTCCCCGTCATCATCTGAAGTAAGAAGAACCATCTGTCGAGATACATGTGACAACACTCATGCGCAATCGTACTATTACGGATTGCCTCTGTATAGCAGTTATCGAGACTGATCAATATCTTTCCGGGACCGATTAATGCCTTGTATGGTTTGCCATCAGCGTCCAGAAGATCGACTTCTCCGAAATCGTAGTAAATCTGCCCCATGATGCTTGGGTCCGCAAAATGTACATCATATATCTCCAGCCCCATCCTTCTTGCCAGTTCTTCCGCTCCCACGCCAGCGGCAGTCATTCCTGTTGAAGCACCCGCTGTATTTCCTGTTGAAGCGCTCCCTATCGTTTTGTTCCCTATCGCGGTCCTTATCTCCGGGAAATACTGTCTCAACATATCATGGGCAATCGTCTCATAATCCTTTGAAAAAAGAATCGGCAGCAGGTAATCGTTCGTGACTATCGGGTAATCATCAGAAAATTCTTTTTTAAAAAGCTTTTCGGGAATAACGAATGGGCCATATATCCTTTGTGAGCAAACCCTTAAATCAAGCATACACCGAAGGCGAAAGTCCACATACGCTTTCCTGTACTTCTCACCTGTCAGTTTTGCACTTACAATAAAATCCACGATAGTCTGGTCAGTTGGCTGCCTGAACCTTGACCTTGTAACTTGGTATTTATATGATGCCAGTCGAATAACTGCCGAATCTTTCAGTATGCCGAGATCCTGAATTTCTGTCTGATTTGTTTCCAGATAGTTGTTAATAGCCCCAGCAACATCTATACAGCCTCTCTTTGTCAGAATTTCAAAAGCTGTCCACGGCTGTGTAACATCATGCCCGGCGGGATCTGTAGCAACGACATTGTGTCCTGCATGTCTGGCAAGATCTGTAGCAACGGCATTGTGTCCTGCATCGCCTGCATCCGTTTCGACTTGCTCCTTTATGGCAGACGCGATTCTTAAACCATATGCCAAACCTCTATTCTGGGTTCCCGCTAAGCTTGCTAAACCGACTAAGCCATCTACACCGGTTACACCCTCTATACCAGCTGCATCCGCTGTACCATAACCTCCACAGCCGCCTTGACTATATCCGCCTATACTATGCCCTCCGTACCCTCCAATGCCAGCCTTTGCCCTTGCTGTGCATCCTGTTCTATTAAATCGATTTTCCAATTCATCACGCTCCCTAGATTCCTTTCAAAGATTGAAAATCCAAGATGTCCTATTTCTGCCTTTCACAGTCTTGCTGTCTCGTCACTATTTCATCATCGTCACGCTGTATTACGGTCACACTGTTCCTTTACTGTCTCTTCACTGCCCCCATCTCTGGGCTCATCTCAGCCTTCCCAATCTTTGATAACATTATATTGCCGGGTAAATTCCCCCTCCCGGCTTTCAGGGTTTTTCTGTGGGATTTGTACCTATTATACAGCGGTGCAATACAAAATACAATGCAAACGAAAAATTATTTTTATCATCAATACATTGAATGTTAAATCAAGTTGTGCTATACTATGTCATGGAAAATAATGAGCAC
>CAVCMG010000066.1:0-4144 GCA_963603285.1 Ruminococcus bromii | reverse complement strand
AATAGTACGTGACTTTCATCAGAAACGTTGATTAAATCAGCGTTTCCTTAGATCTATGTATGTGCTGGCCGCTGGTGAAGTGCTGTGCATGCCTTCGGGCTGTACGGTCTATCAGATCGGCTTCATGTCCACCTCTTCCGCCTATTGTCTGCTTATATCTTCGGGCGTACTGTGCAAACATATCGGATCCCCCGCCAATGGGACAGGTGGCAGCAGTTTGGCGCCTGCTCTACATCCTGCCGGCCTTTCTGGCACGCTCCTGGCGTACTCCCTGTATATAACCACAGCAATATGCTGTATTCAGTCGTATAAACTCATCCCTATAAGCTTTTCTGATCTCTGTAAACAGCCGTATCCGTTCATTCAGATCTAAACCACCGGGCATGATCTTTCCGGATATCTGCAGCAGATCCACAATCTCCCGATACAGCAAACAGCTGTCAAGCAGCTTGCATTCCTCTGTAAAGCGTGTTGCCTGCTTCCGGAAGATCTCCCGGCTCTTTTTGTCTGCCTGCAGATATGTTTCTACCAGCTCGATAAGTATGGCACTGCCGGGCCGATCCAGATTGATGGCAATGTAGTCAGCCGACCGATCATATAAGATTGTCAGCGCATCCGCTGTACTTCCATCATCCCACAGGCGTACTGCTGCCTCCTTGTATTCTTCCGGCAGATCTGCCAGGTGTACACCTGCTATTTTCAGTTCCGAGTTTATAACGTTCGTATAGTGCATTACTGTTTGTCCTCCCCATGGATAATATCGTTTATCATCTTTTTCAGCCTGTCATTGGTGGCTTTCATTTCCTCGATGACCTCATACAGAGCAAAGTCCATATCATCATCTTTCTGTCCTGCTGCCATGCGGATGCATTGCAATACACTTTTCAAACGCTGATACTTGAACCCGATCTCCTCGAGTTCAAAACCGACTGTTTCCATAATTTCCACTTGTCCTTTCTGCCGGATCTGTGATACCATATCCTTTGTCTTGGTGGTATGGTATCACATGCCCCGCTGTCCCTGCGTAAGCTGGTGGCTTACGTGGGGATATTTTTTTATGCTATTGTGAATCTTCTGCAGCTCTGCTGTCTGGTAAACTGGCCGTACATATCCGGGAAAGCTGCTTTAAATGCCTTGCCGTCCAGTCTGCTGGTAATCACCTCTTTCCACCGGATGATAAAGCTCTTTGTCTGCAGCTCATCCACGCCCCTGTCTGTCAGATCGGCCTGTATCTCTGCCTTGATGGCAGCAGCCTGCTCCTCCAACTCTTTCAGCTGGCTCTCGATCTCCCGCAGCTTCTTTACTCTGTTTTAATCTGTCTTTCCGTCATTGTGTACTCCTTTCGGCTGCAGCGGGTGTAGGTGTTGCACATATGCCATCCTTGGTATCGATCCGCTCCCTTTCCACCTCTTACGTGACGCTCTGTATGTATTCTGCCATCTTCGCTGAAGCTCTTTTGTTTTCCTTTGATGGTGTTATTATATATCTATTTACACCAATAGTCCATTGGCATCATGCACATATTTACACCAATATATTCATGCATTTTCTATATTTACATCAATATACTTATGATGTATAATTATGGCATAGTGGAAGAGGTGCAACGTTGTATATGACTGTAGCCCTCTATTACCCCAGAAAGGAGGATTGCCCATTATGCCAGAGGAAACCAAAGTGAGCAAGGCACAGCAGAAAGCGGTAAACAAATACGTCAAGAATAACTATGATCGTATCAACGTAACCTTTCCAAAGGGCGAAAAAGAAGTTATCAAGGAGCATGCTGCCCAAAACGGTGAAAGCGTAAATGCCTTTATCGTCCGATCCGTGCGAGAGACCATTGAACGGGAGCAGTAACCCGTCCTGCTGCCCTAATCACCACACTATGGCAGCAGGACAGCCAGCAGAGCCGATTATTTTTGCTGACTATCCAACAATTTACTTTCCAGATCATCATAATCATATTTGCGCTGTTCAAAATTATTGAACCGTGTCTGTTTTTTAGGGGCTGTTGCAGGCTGGGCAACGGCCTTTCCCTGTGCTCTTGCAAGCCATCCTGTTATACATCGTCCAATACCTCTCTTGTCTTTTCTCCTATCTGGGTTTTCTTCTGTCCAGACAATAAGCGCTTTAAGCTGCTGCCAGACATCAATATCCGGATAGGCATCTGTCCACTTGGCAATCTTTGATAATGGCACATCGTACCCACTTCCATCTGTAAGCAGGACAATAATACCGCTTTTATCCTCTTCCGCTTCTTTCTGGTCCGATCCGGCCGGATCCGGACAGAAGGAATTATTGAAAGTATTATTTTTGATAGTGTTATTATTGATAGTGTTATTATTAGTATCCTTGTTTTCCGTATCCCGTTTATCCGTATGCGGGTTTTCCGTATACGAGTTTCCCGTATACGGGTTTCTAGTATTCGGTATCAACGTATATACGTTCCCAGAGAAATGCCCATCTTCTTTTCTACCAGAGCTTTTCTTTACAATTCCTGCTTTTACCAGCTGGTTCATGTGCGTATAAAATCTCGTCCTTGATATTTTTAGTTTATCGCATATGTAGTCAACACTGGGGTAAACCGTATCCCCTGTTCCGGCCAGACTGCAAAACATCCCGTATATTGCCTTTGCTTCTATGCTGAGCGAATCCATCAGATAAACATCTCGATACGTCAAACCGTATGCTCCTTTCTTCATTCACGGTACAGCCTTTCCTTACCTGAACGGCCTCTGCTCTGTTCCAGGTAAATCACTCGTTTTCATCCACTGCCCGACGTAGTTTCTGCTGGGCATCTTTTTCAAGTTCTCCATAGCTCTGTGATACTGATCCGTAGTCAACTGCTGTATCGTTTGCGTTCCATACCGGATACAGACCCGGCCTGTGCTTATGCCTACACGGTCACATTCTTCTCGTAAAATTCGTAATTCCCGTTCTGCAGGTCTTTCTGATCTGCTGCCGGTCCGCCACTGGCCTGATCGCTCCCGCTGTTCTTTCTGGCCCTGTAAGGCCGGGCTACCCATTTCATAAATATTCATACCCATTCCACCTTTGTTGCACCGGTGCAACTGTACGTTTCAACCGGTGACAATTTTTCACCGGTTCTACACCGGTACATTTTGCATTCCACATTCGCCGTTGTTCAGGAACTCCACCAACTTTTCCAGATTGATCAGATATTTTGTCCCTGCTTTCACATATACTATTTTCCCGGCAAGGCAGAGCTTACGGATATACTCATAGCTTAACCCTGTCTGTCCTGCTGCCGTCTTGATGGTCACCATTGTTGGTACTGTCATGCTTATTTCCCTTTCTTCGTTTCTACGCTAAGAGCTACAGGCAAATTTAAAGGTATATCCCCCTTAGCCTATAGTTTGTACCCTTGTGCCGTTGTTCCTTACGTAATCCTAATAGCCATTTAAAGCAGAACGCTTATTTTTGATTCTGTGCCTTGGCAATCTGCCGCATGCGTTCAGATCTGGCTTTTTGTTCTTCCGCTGAGTAAGTCATGCGCTTTGCTCTGAATGAAATGAGCACAACCGGGCAGGAATACGTCTTGCCGTAGATGCTGCCATCTTTGGCCCGTTCCTCTCTTTCCAGTTTCCACTCACTTCCCTCTGCTGCCACCAGCTTGTCCAGCTTTGTCATGGTGGTTACATCCGAAGCGTAAACGCTCGCCCGGTCGTCTCCCCGGCTCCAGTTAACATGTGTTTCCTGATCGCAAATACTTAATGCTGATTTCTCCATTACTCATCATCCTCCATTACTTCTACCAGTTTAAGCGGTCTGAATGCCTCATACCCCTTATACGGTGGATCCTCTTCATACAGCAGACCAATGCGCAGCTTGTTGCAGCTTTCTATATACCTGCATTGCTTTGCACGCCTGCCCGTCTGTGGATCTTCGTGTATGACCTTGTAAATATAGGTTTTCACATTCTTCTCCTGTCCGTCCTGCTGCCGTTATCCTCTGATCAATAGCCCCGGCCCAGTGCTTTAATCTTCGACTTCAATAAGCTCTTTAATATCCACCTTAAGAGCCTTTGCAATTTTCTCACCAACTACATCAGAACATGATTTACCTGATTTGATATAATTCATAAGGAAAGTATCAGATTCAGAGTAGAGAAAAAGAGCAGTTC
>CAVCMG010000065.1:0-4534 GCA_963603285.1 Ruminococcus bromii | reverse complement strand
CTTGCATGTGTTAAGCACGCCGCCAGCGTTCATCCTGAGCCAGGATCAAACTCTCTAATATGTTGTCCCGACGATCAGAATTAACTCTGTGCTAATTCATCCCTTTTTACTGTTGTTATAAGGTTCGATCGTTCGATTCGTTAAAATATAAAAATAAAACTTTGAACGTTCGAGGATGTGTTTTACTGTTTAATTGTCAATGTTCTTTGCTGTTTTTAAGTATCTCTCTCGCCGACAGCTTTTATAGAATACCACCTGTCGACTCATATGTCAACAACTTTTTTAAAAAATTTAAAAATTATTTTTTCGTGAAACCCGAAGGTATTCTGTTCGGTTTTCGCTACGGAGAAGGAGGGATTTGAACCCTCGCGCCGCTATTAACGACCTACTCCCTTTCCAGGGGAGCCCCTTCAGCCAGCTTGGGTACTTCTCCAAATTGCCTAAATCTTTATTCTGTATGAGTATCTTATATAGCGGAGAGGGTGGGATTCGAACCCACGCGCCCTTTCGGACAAACGGTTTTCAAGACCGCCTCGTTATGACCGCTTCGATACCTCTCCGTGTATCTCTCACAGAGACAATTGAGATTATATCAGCCACTGTGAGAGTTGTCAACAACTTTTTTCAACTTTTTTGAGTTTTTTCAATTTTCGCTACAATTGGTACTTTTTTGCCAGCATTCTGGCGGGAATCAGGTCCTCCGGTGTCGTAATCTTGATATTATCGTAGGAGCCTTTTGTCAGATGTACCGCTGCCGTACCACTGTATTCCACACAGGATGCATCGTCTGTCAGTCCCGGTGCACCTTCTGTCAGCGCTTTTTTGTAGCTGTCAAGGATCAGCTGCCGTGCAAACACCTGCGGTGTCTGTGCCTGCCAGACAAAACGACGGTCCGGTGTATCACAGATATTGCCATCTGCATCTGCGATCTTGATCGTATCCTTGGCCGGCACAGCTGCAATACAAGCACGGTATTTCTGCACATCCGTATACAGTGTTGCCAGCAGTTCATCAGAAATAAACGGTCTTGCCCCGTCATGGACAAAGACATACGACGTATCCCCGCAGTTTTTCAGACCTTCATATACAGAGTTGCAGCGTTCCGCTCCGCCCGGAATGATGGCTTTGACTTTATCAATCTTATATTTGTCTACGATTTCTTTCCGGCAATAGTCGATCTCTTCCGCCGATGTGACCAGAATAATTTCCTTAATAAAGGGCTGTGTGGCAAAGCGACGCAGACTGTATGCCAGCACCGGCAGACCTTCTATATCGAGGTATTGTTTTTTGACGGCTGTTCCCATGCGTTTTCCGCTTCCCGCAGCCAGTACGATCGCACTGCATGTCATTATCGTTCTCCCAGCTGCAGATTCGGCACGGCATTCAGATCCCAGCCGCTTCTGGTTCCTTTGATATATTCATAGTACGCCGCTACGCCGATCATAGCGCCATTATCGGTACAGAAGATCGGTGACGGATGATAAAACCGGATATTTTCCGCTACGCATGCCTCTTCCATCGCCTTTCGCAGCGTACTGTTGGAAGCTACGCCACCGGCGATTGCCAGTTTATCGATATGATGCTCCTTTGCGGCGCGGATGGCCTTCTGGGTCAACGTATCCACAACCGCCTTCTGGAAGGACGCTGCCAGATCTGCCCGGTTAAATTCCTGGTTCTGCATTTTGGCCTTATTGATATAATTCAGCACAGCGCTTTTTAAGCCACTGAAGCTGAAATCGTAGGGGGCGTCCTCCATATGGGCTTTCGGAAATACAATCGCATTGGGATTGCCCTCTTTGGACAGTTTGTCGATCTTCGGACCACCCGGATAACCAAGGCCGATCGCTCTGGCCACCTTGTCAAAAGCCTCTCCTGCGGCATCATCACGGGTACGACCAAGGATTTCAAACTCTCCGTAATCCTTGACGATTACCAGATGCGTATGACCACCCGACACGATCAGACACAGAAACGGCGGTTCCAGATCCGGATTTTCAATATAATTGGCGGAAACATGTCCTTCAATATGATGTACGCCGACCAGTGGAATATCTGCAGCAAAGCAGATGGCTTTCGCTTCCGCCACACCGACAAGGAGTGCGCCGACAAGGCCCGGTCCATAGGTCACGCCCAGCGCATCCAGATCCTTCAGACCTACACCGGCTTCTTTTAATGCTTCTTCAATGACGGTATTGATGCGCTCAATATGCTTGCGGGAGGCGATCTCCGGTACAACACCGCCGTATTCCTTATGAATATCGATCTGTGAAGAGATCACATTGGACAGCACCGTCCGGCCGTTTTTGATCACAGCTGCAGCCGTCTCGTCACAGGAGCTTTCCAGTCCCAGAATCAGTATATCCTTTTCCATAATCGTTTCCTTCTATTCTTCTTCAAAATTCAGCGTTATACTTTTTCCGTCCCGGCCAAGATACGTCTGCGGAAAAATCTTCTGCACATCATCCAGATAATTCTCCGGGTACACAAGCGACGGACTGAAATGTGTCAGCCACATCTCCTTAGGCTGCGCCTTCACAGCCAGTCCGGCAGCCTCCTTAAACGTCATATGTTTGTATTCTCTGGCCTTTTTATCCTTTTCCGGCTCACCGTACATGCCTTCGCAGATAAACAGATCGCTGTCCTTTGCGTGTTCTGCGATCAGCGGTAAAGGGCGGGTATCCGTTGTATAGGTAACCTTGAGTCCCTTTCTGGCCGGTCCGAGCACCATATCCGGGGTAAACTTTTGTCCGTCGTCCTCTGTGATCGTTTCACCCTTTTGCAGACGGTTCCAGTAGGCGAGCGGGATGCCCTGCTCCTTTGCTCTGGCAGCGTCAAATTTACCCTTTCGCGGGATTTCCAGCGTATAGCCATAGCACAGTACATTATGTTGTACCTTGAACGCGGTAATATGGTATCCGCAGATCTCGATCTGCTCCACCGGTTCTGTCAGTTCGTGGAAAACGAGGGGGAATGGCAGCTCCGGCGCGATACAGCGCAGAGCATTGACCACCCGTTCGAGCCCGCGGGGACCGATCAGTGTCAGCGGCTCTGTCCGCTCCGCATTTCCCATCGTCAGCAAGAGTCCCGGCAGACCGCTGATATGGTCTGCATGATAATGGGTAAAGCAGACCACATCGATCGGCTTAAATACCCAGCCTTTCTTTTTAATAGCGATCTGTGTGGCTTCTCCACAGTCGATCAGCAGATTGCTTCCATTATATCTTGTCATCAGGGAAGTCAGAAACCGTCCCGGAAGCGGCATCATACCGCCGGTTCCCAAAAGACATATATCCAGCATAGTTTGACTCCTTGTTGTTTATTTGAGCCTGCAGCTCATTAAGACGGCATCCTCCGTCGGTTCTTCGTAGTAATTTTTGCGTTCGCCGTCCTGTACAAAGGCAAACTGTTCATACAGCCGGATAGCCGGTGTATTGCTTTTGCGGACCTCCAGATGGATCATGGTCAGACCGGCACGACGCATTTTATCCAGCATGGTCTGTACCAGCAGGCGTCCGACACCACGGCGTCTGGCCGTCTGTGCCACGGATACATTGGTGATCTCTCCTTCGTCCAGAACCATCATGATTCCCATATAGCCGAGAATCTGGTCTTCTTCCTTTGCCACCAGAAACAGCGTATCGCTTCGCAGCAAAAAGCTGAAAAAGCCATTTTCTGTCCAGGGTACGGAAAAATTCTGCTGTTCAATCTCCACGACCTGTTCGAGATCATCCAGCTGCATTTCTTGGATTGTAATCATGCCTTCTCCTGTTCTCTTTTCAGACGTTCGGCACGCTCTCTTTCCGCCTGGGAAACCCGCAGGTATTCCGGACGATGCTCTGCTGCCGTCTGAAGCTTTCCTTCTTTATAGTATCTGGCGGCCAGCGCAGCTACCGCACCGGCTTTCTGCTTGTTGACATGTACCGGGGCAAAGCTGACAGGCACTGTGCAGCCGGAAAGGATCTGTTCCTTAAATACCGGTACACCATCGCCTAAGAATACCGCCGGTTCACCAAGCGCATTGACCTCTTCGATCAGTTCTTCAATCCCCTTGGCCTGCTGGTTTCTGACTACCGCGATCTCGTGATCGACAAAACGGTAGATACCGGTGTACACTTGACGGCGGCGGGCATCCATAATCGGGCAGATCACGCCCTGTGTATCGTACAGATTATATGCCATAGCCTCCAGTGTCGGCACCGCGATCAGCGGTTTGTCAAGCGCCAGGCCCAGTCCCTTGGCTGTAGCCGAACCGATGCGTAGACCGGTAAACGAACCCGGACCTGCAGATATCGCAATCGCATCAATAGTGGTCATATCCAGCTCAATATTCTTACGGATCTCATCGAGCATGGGAAGCAGCGTCTGTGAATGTGTCTTTTTGTAGCATATCGTATATTCCGCAAGCAGGGTGTCATTCTCCGTCACAGCAGCGGATGCCACCAGCCCGGAACTGTCCAAAGCCAGAATTTTCATGCGTTTTCTCCTCGTATAATATCTTTTAGATACATAAATACATGTATCTTGGTTAATAAGT
>CAVCMG010000064.1:0-5252 GCA_963603285.1 Ruminococcus bromii | reverse complement strand
CTAGCCAACACGTTTCATGACGCATTGGTGTCTTTCGCAGAAAGACGGGTTATAACGATGAGTAAAGTAGCAGTAGTATACTGGAGTGGAAGTGGAAACACAGAGGCCATGGCACAGGCAGTTCTGGAAGGTGCAAAGGAAGCCGGCGCTGAGGCAGAGATGATCTCCGCTGAGGATTTTGGCGCTGATAAGATGGATGCTTACGATGCAATCGCTTTCGGATGCCCGGCTATGGGTGACGAGGTTCTGGAAGAGGAGATCTTCGAGCCGATGTTCAACGGTTGCGAGTCCAAGCTTTCCGGCAAAAAGATCGCTCTGTTCGGTTCCTATGGCTGGGGCGACGGCGACTGGATGAGAAACTGGGAAGAGACCTGCAAGAATGACGGTGCTGTTATGGCCTGCGATTTTGTTATCTGCTGTGATGCTCCGGATGATGAAGCTACCGAGGCATGCAAGTCTCTTGGTAAAGCTGTATCTGCCTAAGCTCTGATAAAAATAAAAAGGTTTCTTGTGTGATCGTTTTACACAGATAAGCTAAAGGGGAACTGTCCGTGAAAAGACAGTTCCCCTTTTATTTGACTTAGCATATAAAAGGAAGCTTCAGTGGAGCTTCCTTTTATTGACGAAAAATTCCCGGAAACATCAGCTTTTGCTGTCGCTTCCGGGAATTGTATTTGCTGTGCAATAAAGGTCACATAGTATATCGTTTATTGTGTGGGCTGTGTATCGTCGCCGGTATTTCCACCGGCACTGCCACCGTTATCACCACCATTGCCACCGCCGTTATCACCGCCGCCGTTTAATGCATCGTCGATCTGCTGGGCAGCCTTTTCTGCGGCTTCCTGGGCAGCTTTTGCTGCAGCCTCTCTGGCGAGACGTTCCTGCTCGGCTTTCCATGCATTATCACAGTCGGTACACTGCTGTGTTGGGATCGTAGACCTTGCGAAGTATTCGGTGATGGTCTTACAGTGTGAACCGGCCAGCAGGCCGCTCTTGGCACAGATCGTAGCTTTCTCGACGCTGGACGGCATCTCAAAGTCCGTAGCCGGCAGACCCTCGTGGATCTGTTTCATGATCTTCTGCCACAATGTCTTGTGGTAGGTGCGGTAGGTACTGCTCTTGGCCAGCTTCTGGTTGCCGTCGTAACCGGCCCATACGGTTGCCGTATAATACGGCGTGAAACCAGCAAACCATACATCGTTGTAATCGGAAGTCGTACCGGTCTTACCTGCTACCGGCATGGAGCCAAGCTGCAGGGCTTTACCGGTACCGCTGGTAACAACATCCTCCATGGCGCTGGTCAGCAGATAAGCCGTGCTGTCGCTGACGGCCTCATGGGTATCCGTCTGGTGCTCCAGAATGACATTACCATCAGAGTCCGTAACGGTCGTGTAGAAGCTCGGTGAATTATAGATACCACCGTTGGCGATCGCAGCATAGGCTGCGGTCAGCTCCAGATTTGTGACACCGTGGGTGATACCACCGAGTGCCAGCGGCTGACGGATATCGGTATAGACCTTACCGTTGATCTCTTCGTTGTCAGCCAGTGTTGTGAAACCAAATTTGAGCAGCTGGTTGTAACCGGCCTGCGGTGTAACCTCGGTCAGGGTTTTGACAGCAACGACGTTGACGGACTGCTCGATGGCCTTGCGGATCGTGATATTGCCAAGATACCGTCCGGTGGCGTTGCGCACCTCCGTACCGTCCTCGTAGGCGTATTTCTCATCCTTGTAGACGGTAGCCAGCGTCTCGCCCTGCTCGAGCGCCGTAGCATAGGTAGAAACAATCTTAAAGGTAGAACCCGGCTGACGGGTGGAATCTGTCGCTCTGTTCATGGTCAGGCTGGCGGTCTTTTCACCGCGGCCACCGATGATGGCTTTGACGTAACCGGTCTTCTGATCCATGATCGTCATACTGGACTGCGGCTCCATCGTAAAGGAGATCCGCTCGGCAAAAATCTGGGAACCCGGCTCCTCCTGCAGGATATGGGCCTTATACTTGTCCACATAGGACTGGGCCTCGTCCTCGGAATCAAACAGAAGTTCAAAGTTCTCATCCTCGGTATCCTGGAAGTACAGGCGCATCATTTCCTTGCTGTAGTTCTGCTGGGTGCCATCCGCTTTGGTGATGGTTAAAGCCCAGCTTAAGCCCACCTTGGAACCGACCGGGAAATTCGACGGATCGGCATATTCTTCATCGACAATGCTCTGGATCGCCGGATCCTGTGTGGTATAAATACGGAGACCGCCGCTGTAAAGCGCATTGGATGCCTGCGTATCGGTATAACCCTTCTGGGTCTTTAAATCCTCGAGCACCTGATTGATCGTGGCATCGACGAAATAGGAATATACGCTGTCCTTCTGCTCCTGCTTTTCCTGTGCCTGGGCGATGCGGTCATAGACCTTATCTGCCAGGGCTTCCTCATATTCGGACTGGGAAATATATCCCTGATCGAGCATATTGCGCAGCACCTTGGCGCGGCGCTCGGCGTTATTGTCCGGGTGGGAAATCGGATTGAATGCAGTCGGGTTTTGCGGGATCGCCGCCAGCACCGCACATTCAGAAAGCGTCAGCTCCGAGACACTCTTGTCGAAATATTTATAAGAAGCGGTCTGGACACCGTAGGTACCTGCACCGAGGTTGATCGTGTTCAGGTAATTTTCCAGGATCACGCTCTTGGTATCCTTGCCCTCTTTGGTCAGGTTGGCTTCCAGCTGCAGAGCCAGAAACTGCTCCTGCACCTTACGCTTGACACGATCCAGCTGGTTTTCCTGCGTCCATGTCGTAAAGACGTTATTTTTTAACAGCTGCTGCGTCAGCGTACTCGCACCCTCGTTCGGGATATGACCGGTGGCCAGACGGACAAGACCATTGGCGCCTGCACGGACGATACCCTTGATATCGATACCGTTATGCTCGTAGAAACGCTCATCCTCGATCGCTACGATCGCATGCTGCATATTAAGCGGAATATCGCTGATCGATACTGCCACACGGTTGGCGTTGGAACCGGTCAGCTTCTGGATCATATTGCCGTTGCCATCATAGATATAGGTGGCATAGCCGACAGGCATGATATTGGCCTCGCTGACATCCGGTGTGGTCGCCAGTATTCCTCTGAAAACGCCCAGCCCGAGACTGATACTGCAGACCAGCAGAAATAGCAGTGACAGTAAAACAATTCTCAGGATATTTATACTGAAAGCATGTTCCAGCTTATCTCCATGGGAGGAAAGCTTTTTGCGGCCGGACTGTAAACCTCTTCTGCCGTAATTCATAGATAAACCTCCTTATTCTGACTTATAATTATAACAAATCGCTACTATGAAATAAAGAAAAAAATAGATTCTTCACAATTCCTTTACTTACATGCTATACTTACTCTATATGTAACCGCAGAAAGGAGCTGCAGATGGCAGTCTGGAATAAAACCATATATACCGGCGGTCAGGGGGAGATCATCGAGAAAAAGTCTCGCTTTATCGCTACAATCTGTCCGGTGCATTCCGAGGAGGAAGCACTGGCTTTTATAGAGAAAACAAAGAAAAAATACTGGGATGCGAGACATAACTGTTATGCCTATATTCTGGGGGAGACGCAGAGCTGTATGCGAAGCAGTGACGATGGAGAACCGCAGGGAACGGCGGGGCATCCGATGCTGGATGTCTTAAGCGGCCAGAAGCTGTACGATGTGGCCGTGGTGGTGACGCGGTATTTCGGCGGTGTGCTTTTGGGAACCGGCGGTCTTGTGCGGGCCTATTCCCAGGCCGTGCAGGAGGGCCTTTTGCATTGTGAGATCATAGAAAAAAAGACCGGGATCCCGGTCGAGATTGTGACAGATTACACAGGTCTTGGCAAGCTGCAGTATATGACGGCGTCCCGGCAGATCACGGTGCTGGACACGCTGTATGAGGATCAGGTCAGAATGAAAATCCTCCTGGAGCCTGCCGATCTGGCATCGTTTCATTCGGAGGTCATGGACGCAACGAGTGGCAATGCCGTCTGGCAGGAGCAGGAGGCGGTTTCCTTCGCCCGGCTGGATGACCGGGTACTCATTGGAGACGAGCTGTTACAGCAGGCTGATTAACATTTCTCCGGTTCCGGATAGTCAACGCCCAGTGTATCGATTTCCATGGATTTGATCACCTGATCCTTCATCGGCTTATCCATGTAGTTGGTCGGTACATTAGCGATCGCATCGATCACATCCAGACCCTCTGTGATCTTACCGAAGGCAGCGTAAGCGCCGTCCAGATGCGGAGACGTCTGGTGCATGATGAAGAACTGGGAACCGGCGGTGTTCGGTGCCATGGTTCTGGCCATGGACAGCACGCCCTTGGTATGTTTTAAGTCGTTTTTGAAGCCGTTCTGGGAAAATTCGCCCTTGATGCAGTAGCCCGGGCCACCCATACCGGTGCCGTCCGGACAGCCGCCCTGGATCATAAAGCCCGGGATGACACGGTGGAAGATCAGGCCGTTATAGTAGCCCTTTTTCACCAGACTGATGAAGTTGTTGACCGTGTTCGGAGCGATCTCCGGGTATAATTCACCCTTCATGACAGAGCCGTCCTGCATGGTGATCGTAATAATAGGATTTGACATAGGATTCCTTTCCAAAAGCTGACGTTTCCATAAAAGCCAGACTTTTCTTTGCATTGTATTTGTCCGATGGACAGTTCGCTTACAGTATAGCGGTTTTGGCCTGCCCGTGCAAGTAGGAACTGTTCTTGAGTCTGAAACAGGGATGTGCTATACTGTGGTCGCTATAAAGGAGTAAGATATGATTTTTGAAAGCTTTACACCAGAAGATACATTTACTATAGGAAGAAAGCTGGCCGAGAACGTCCGTCCGGGCGAGATCTACACGTTAAACGGCGATCTTGGCGTCGGCAAGACGGTATTTACCAAGGGGCTGGCTGCAGGTCTTGGCATTACAGAGCCGGTGACGAGCCCAACGTTTACCATCCTGCAGGAATATGACAGCGGACGTCTGCCACTTTATCATTTTGATGTATACCGCATCGGTGATCCGGAGGAGATGGAAGAGATCGGTTACGAGGATTATTTTTTCG
Organism: Ruminococcus bromii; assembly: GCA_963603285.1. Lineage (GTDB taxonomy): Bacteria > Bacillota > Clostridia > Lachnospirales > Lachnospiraceae > UBA11957. The sequence continues at coordinate 180 of CAVCMG010000064.1, read as the reverse complement.
GGCAGGGCATCTGTCTGATCGAATGGGCTGAGCTGATCGAAGAGCTGATTCCGGAGGAAGCCATCGCTGTATATATTGAAAAAGATCTGGAAAAAGGTCTGGATTACCGGAGAATCCGTATAGAAAAAGTCCAGCGGTGTGATGTCAAGAGATAAATAATAAAAAAACATATATTTTTAC
>CAVCMG010000063.1:0-5708 GCA_963603285.1 Ruminococcus bromii | reverse complement strand
CCGATGATTCTCGGGGAAATCCGCCGGTATCTCAGGGACAACAACAGTGTGCGTGTCAGCCGTTCCCTGAAGGATATGGCCTACCGCGTAATCAGTACGCGGGAGCAGTACATGAAGGCAAAACAGAAGGAGCCGACGCTGGATGAGCTGGCAAAGGAGACGGGACTTACCCGGGAAGAGATCGTCTATGCGCTGGATGCCATGCAGACCCCGATGAGTCTGTACGAGCCGGTCTATACTGAAGGCGGGGATGTGCTCTACGTCATGGATCAGATCAGCGACCGGAAAAACCGGGAAGAAAACTGGGTGGAGGATCTGTCCCTGAAAGAAGCGATGGAACGGCTCGACACCCGGGAGAAACATATCGTAGACCTGCGCTTTTTTGAGGGCAGGACCCAGACAGAGGTGGCAAGAGAAATCGGCATTTCCCAGGCACAGGTCAGCCGTCTGGAAAAGCATGCCCTGCGCCATATGAAGCAGTATCTGAACTAGAAAGATACAAGTTGCACAAAAGAAAGATACAACAAAGATACAATCATGAAGAATCATGAAAAAATGGAAAAACCATGGAAACCCTCTGAACATTGTGCTATCATAGTCCGGACAGCAACAATCGTAATAAGAGGAGGAAATATGGAAAACAGAAAAAGTGTAACAAAGCGTACAGCCCGTATCGTGACTGCGGCGTTGATGCTGATGCTGACCTTTGTGCTTTCTGTGACAGGCGTTCATGCAGATGCGTGCACCTCACAGGCACTGGTCAATGCATCCCAGGATACGATCCGTATCCAGGCCGTACATGTGGCTGATCAGGGCGTCACCAGAAATGTGTATGCACAGGTCTATTATGCCGCAGACGGTATGAGCAAGATGAACCAGTTTGAGATGATCTACGATCAGAATCTGCAGGGCTGGACCGTCGATGTACGTCTGGCAGATCTGCAGACTAAGAAGGCCGGTCAGTACAATTACCTGATCCAGGGAATCAACCAGAGCGGTGCTCCGATAGGACTCTCCAGCGGCCAGTTTACGATCAGCAAATCTCCGCTGGTTGTGGCAGGCGCCGGTATCAACGCCACCAAGGGTACGTTCAATGCCGTACTGAAGGGCCTTGAGAAGGCTACAGATGTAGCCGGTGTGACTGTGACCGCTACAAACGGTAATAATAAAAGCTATACCTACACGGCAACCCGCCAGAATAACGGCACATATCTTGCCGTTGTAGATGCAGCCAACCATGATTTCTATCGTGGCAAATATACCCTGACAGCCAATGTCACCCTGACAAACGGTACTGTAGGTACAGCTACAGGTACTTTTAATTTTAATCCGAAGAACCTGTTCCGCTTTAAAGATGACAATAACGGTAAGACACGTACCGCTTTCCTGTACAATCCGTCCAGAAAAGGTAAAGTGACCTTTGAAGTATGGTCCAAGACCAAGGGTATGGATGACAAGACTACCTATACAGGAAAGAAAAAGAATACATACTATTATGTTTCTGTAAAGCTGAACAAGCTGAAACACAGCGGTACATGTTATGTCCGCGTAAAGATTGGCGGCAAAAAGGTCGGTTCCGATTATGCCTTTACCGTAGGCAGTACATCGACTGGAAGCAACAGCAGCAACAGTAACAATAGTAATACAACCAACGGCAAGAAGAATGGCTGGATATATGAGAAATATAACGGCAAGACCTACAAGTTCTACTATGAGAATGGTAAAAAGCTGACAGACCTGACAAGTAAGGTTACACTCAGCCGCCTTTCCATCGAACTGAATCGTGCAGCTGGTGTAACGACAGTATATGCTTATGATTCTGAGACAAAGAGCTACTGCATCCCGGTTAAGGCATTTACCGTATCCGTCGGACGCAATGTCTCCAGTAACAGTACATCCAAGGGACTGACACTGAACTCTTCCTTCACTCCGCTGGGTACATACTCTGTATGCTCCAACGGTGTGGCTGTGAAGTATTCCTTAAAGCCGATGCATGAGCCGGACGGCAGTACCGTATACGCCAGATGGGCTACCCATGTTGTGGGTAACGTATACTTCCATGCGATCGCTGTAGGCAGCAGATCCCATACAGCTCTGAATTACAAGACCTATAATAAACTGGGCTCCCCGGCTTCCGCAGGCTGCATCCGTATGACAGTAGCTGACGCCAAATGGATCTATGACCATGCCGGTACAGGTACACCGGTCAAGGTTGTCAAAGGAAGCTCCAAGACACCGGGACCGCTGGGCAAACCGGCTACGATCAAGATCAAATCTGCCAAGGTCAAATACGACCCGACAGATCCGGAAATCTCTGATTCCACAAAGGCCAAGGATTACAAGGCCAAGAGAATCTCCGGTTACATGAAGAAAAACGGCACAAAGGTCGGATACTGATATTATATAGAAGAAAGACCGGTGCTTTGCACGGATCTGCCATATGGCAAAAATGCCGCACAGACAAAAACGTCTGTGCGGCATTTTTAGTGGAAATATAAAACTGCTGCAGGCATCAGCTGTGCAGCAGAAAACGTTTTAAGGCAACCGGATCGGTATTTAAGATCAGATGATCCGGAATCTCACATTCCTTCAGATAAGGTTCGATACAGGTGAAGTCACCGATATGTTCCGGTCCGTGACTGTCGCTCGATAAAAGGATCGGATGGTTGTACTTTTTACAGAGCGTCAGAATCCGGCGCACATTGTCGCGGGTGTCACCGCGATAGCCGTCGGGAGAGAGCGAGCTGTTGTTAATCTCGAGCAGCACATGATACCGGATAGCAGCATCGACAAGCGCGTCATAATCTGCCGGAAAATGTGCATCGTCGCAGTGACCGATCACGGAAACGTAAGGATTTTTCATGGCAGCGATATAGGCGGCCGTATTTTCCTCACAGGTGCCCGGATGAATATTCGGACGGTGCATACTGGCAATCGCATAATCAAGACCGGATAACGTTACCGGATCCATGTCCACACGGCCGGTATAATCGAGAATATTTAATTCGATCCCATACAAAAGCTCAACGCCGCAGCGCATGCGGGGGGCCATATGCAGGCTGCGGAAATAGGAAACCGTACCGGCGCACATGGTAGACGGTGCATGGTCGGAAACACCCAGAAGTGTCAGGTGACGGCTGGCGGCAGCTTTGGCCTGATCGGCGATTGTAGCCTGTGTGCCATGTCCGCTGGCAATCGAATGGGTATGGATATCAGCATAATACATAGGTAGATACTCCTGTAAAAATATGTCATGAATCTCTGCTTCTGAGTATGCGCCAAACTGTGGAAAAAGTCAATAGATAGCCATGAATACCACATGAAACAAAATAAGAAAATGGAAAAACCACACTCAAATCCACATAAAACAATAAAAACAAAATGGAAAGTTATGCTCTCATTGTTGACTTTGCCATGCTGATAAGCTATAATGTAAAACGAGCATAAAGTCTACTGTGTGTACTTATGGTCGAGAAAAAATCACGGAGGTTGCGTTATGAGTTATCTGGATACAAAAGGTCGAATATTTGATATCCAGCGCTTTTCAGTCCACGATGGTCCGGGCATCCGTACGATCGTATTCTTAAAAGGCTGTCCCTTACGCTGCCAGTGGTGCTGTAATCCCGAATCCCAGTCCCGTGAGATCGAGACGATGCGGGTGCAGGGAGAAACAAAGATCATAGGTCGCGATGTGACGGTAGCTGAGGTCATGGAGACGGTTGAGAAGGACAGATCCTATTACCGCAGGACCGGTGGCGGGCTGACGCTTTCGGGCGGAGAGTCCACGATGCAGCCGGAGTTCGCGAGAGATCTTCTCCAGGCGGCCAAGCTGTCCGGTATCGGTACGGCGATGGAAAGCATGGGCTGCTGCCCCTTCCGTAATCTGGAAATGATCCTGCCGTGGCTGGACACATACCTGATGGATATCAAACATACAGATCCGGAGAAACATAAGGCTTTTACCGGTGCCAGAAATGATCTGATGCTGGAAAATGCCAAAAAGGTAGCGGTATCCGGCATGACCAACCTGGTCATCCGTGTTCCGGTGATCCCGACCTTCAACGATACGAAGAAGGAGATTCAGGACATTGCTGTATTTGCCAATCAGCTTCCGGGTGTGAAAAAGATCCACCTGCTTCCCTATCACAGACTGGGAAGCGACAAGTACATAGGTCTCGACCGTGTCTACAAGATGGACGAGATCGTACCGCCGGAAAATGACCATATGCGGATGCTCAAAGAGGCAGTTGAGATGGTATCGGATCTCGAATGTCAGATCGGCGGCTGATCCTGCTGATCAAAAACGCGGCGATATGCCGCAGGAGGAAGAAACATGGGATACACAGACAACATGAGCCCTGAACTCAAACAGAGAATCGTCCAGGAGCTGGTTCCTGGTAAACAGATCTCCCTGGCACATATCATTGCCAATCCGGACAGGATCATGTATGAAAAACTGGGACTGGATCCGTCGATCGACTATGCCAAGTCGGCTATCGGTATTCTGACAGTCAGCCCGGCAGAGACCGCGATCATCATGGGTGATATCGCTGTTAAATCTTCCGGTATTGATCTTGGGTTTGTGGACCGCTTCAGCGGAAGCCTGATTATCACGGGCACGGTGTCTGAGGTGGAAGCATCCGTCAATGCGATTCTTGATTATGTGGGCAACACGCTTGGCTTTACCGTCTGTCCGATCACGAGAACCTGATCATGAAAAAGATCGTGCTGATGGGGCGCAGTGAGGCCGGAAAGACGACGCTCACCCAGGCCCTCAAAGGAGAAAAGATCCATTACCACAAAACACAGTATGTCAACAATTTCGATGTGATCATCGACACACCGGGAGAATATGCCCAGACAGCCAAGCTGGGACATGCGCTGGCACTGTATTCCTACGAAGGTGATGTGGTTGGCCTTCTCTGTTCTTCGATTGAACCCTACTGTTTATATCCACCGTGTATCACCTGCATGTGTAACCGTGAGGTGATCGGTATCGTGACAAAGATCAACCATCCCAAGGCAGATCCTGACCGCGCAGAGCGCTGGCTGCGGCTTGCCGGATGCAAAACGATCTTCCGTGTGGATTCCAAACGGGGCGAGGGCATTGCGGAAATCCTGGAGCATTTGCGCGAACCGGGCGATGTGATGCCATGGGAAAAGGAAGAAAAAACAGAAAACCAACAAAACAACACATGAAACAACCACAAACCACACAATATGAATTGACACCCTCTCATAAGGCGGGTATAATGTCAATAGATTCACAAGAAACCAACTATTTTCAAGGAGGAAATGAAAATGCAAAACGAATTTGAAATCAAAAAACAAATTTGTGAAATCGGTCGCAGAATCTACAACAAAGGTATGGTAGCAGCTAATGATGGTAACATCTCTGTAAAGCTGAACGACAATGAATATCTTTGCACACCGACTGGTGTATCCAAAGGATTCATGACACCGGAGTATATCTGCAAAGTAGATAAAGAAGGTAAAGTAATCCAGGCCAACCCGGGATTCAGACCGTCTTCTGAGATCAAAATGCATATGAGAGTATACCAGAAGAGACCGGACGTTGGTTCTGTAGTACATGCACATCCGCTGTACGCTACATCCTTCGCTATCGCAGGTATCCCGCTGACACAGCCGATCATGCCGGAAGCTGTTATCGCTCTTGGCTGCGTTCCGATCGCTGAGTACGGTACACC
>CAVCMG010000062.1:0-7171 GCA_963603285.1 Ruminococcus bromii | reverse complement strand
GTTTGAAACAAGACATCTGATCCCCCGCCTCACGGAAGGGCCTGCGGCAGTCTCCGTCATTTTATCAAAGGAGTTGTTACACACAATGAAAACAAGAGAAGAGGCCGTCACTTTCGGTCTGACCTTCCCCGACACCTACATGGAGCGCCCGTTCCGCGACCCGAACTGGCAGCTGATCCGGGTGAAGGGAAGCAAAAAAGCTTTTCTGTGGATCTATGAGATGGACGGTATCGTGTGGCTGAATGTGAAGGCAGATCCACAGTGGCGGGATTTCTGGCGGGAGGCGTTTGCTTCGGTGGTGCCGGGGTATCATCAGAACAAGGAACACTGGAATACGATTTATCTGGATGGTACAGTGCCGGAAGAAGATATACAACGAATGATCGGGGAGAGCTATGATCTGGTGACGGATTCCCCGACGAAGCGGATCTACGAGGCGGTGAAACGGATTCCGAAGGGCAGGGTGGCCACCTACAGTCAGGTGGCAGCGATGGCAGGCAATCCGCGGATGTGCCGGGCAGTGGGTAATGCCCTGCATCACAATCCGGATCCGGAGCATGTCCCGTGTTACCGGGTGGTGAATGCGAAGGGCGAGCTTTCGGGAGCCTTTGCCTTTGGCGGAGCGGATGAACAGGCGAACCGGCTGCGGGCAGATGGTATTGAGGTGACAGATAATCGGGTCGATCTGAAAAAATACGGAATGTAAGCGGTTTGGGGTTGCATTCTCCTTGAAATGTGTTAGAATGTAGCAGTGTACTACTTTAACACGATGCAGTGGAATATGAATAAAGCAAACGTAAAATAATACAGGAATCAAGGAGAGAAAAGATGAAAAAGCAGATCGCCTTTATCGGAAGCAGCGGCGGCAATTTATATAAGCAGGGCGGTAACGATATCGCCGGTATGATGAAAGAGATCCTGGCCCAGACGAAAGCGGCAGATATGGAAATCGCTTTTGTACAGTATGTGATGGCGTCTGGAAGTCTGGATACCGTAGGGCCGGAGAGTAAGGCAAGTCTGTATACCTGGGATGGCACAGCTGTCTGTAAGACATTTGAAGGAACGTTGCAGGAGGTCAATGAAAAGGCAGCAGAGGTGGATGCATCTCTGGCTGAAAAGATCCGTGCAGATGAGATTGACGGTGTGATGTTTGTCAGTGCCGATCCGCAGGGAGCCAATGCAAAAGCTGTGCAGGCTGCAGCAGAGAAAAAGCTGCCGATGGCCGGTACCGGCGGTACTGGCGTGGCCATGATCCAGAGCCTTGGCTGTAATGTTTTAAGCGCATCGGGAACGACAGGAACGACGAACCGTACCCGCGCCGTGGCCTTTACCACGGCTCTTGCCAAAAACTGGGGCATCAAGTATATGCCCGTGATCGGAAATACCGGTGCGGATGCTGCCGGAAAGATTTCCGGTAACGTACTGTCCCGTATCAATTTCCGCGGAATTATGATGACGTCTCTCCCGGCATTTATTGCCATGGCACTTTTGCTGGCATGCAGCAAGATTCCGGGCTGCAGTGGCCTGTCGGATGTCTTTGATACGCTGGTCGGCTATATTCCGGTCGTTGTCTGTGCGATTGCGGCCAAACAGGTGTCCGGTATGGACGAGGTCGGCGTAGTGGCCGGTATCGTGGGTGGTATTCTGGCCAAGGACGGTGGTATTATCGGCGGACTGGTCGTGGGTATTCTGGCCGGTATTCTTGTCTACTATATCAGTGTATTCTGTTATAACCATAATGTGCCGGGAACGACGGTCAATATCGCTTCCGGTGGTATCGGCGGTCTGGCGGCAGGTCTGGTGGGAATGTATGTGATCGCCCCTATTACCCTGTGGCTGGGCAACGGTATCTGCAGCGTGATCAATGCCTGCATCAGCTACAATGCTGTGCTGGCCGGTGCGGTGGCAGGGCTTCTGATCTGGCCGGCGATCATCGGCGGTGTGTACCATGCGGCAATCCTGCCGATCGTTCTTCTGGAGATCGAGGAGATGGGCTTTTCCTTCCTCGGTGCGATCGATATGACCGGTCTTGTTATGGTATCTGCCGGTATTACACTGGCAAATATCATTCTGCCCCGTGTCCGTGGCGAGCGGGCGGCAGCCGTTTCCGGCTTTGCGATCAATGTGGGCTTTGGTACGTTTGTTGAGGCGGCCTATCCGTATATGTTTTCCAGCAGGATTGTTTTTGCCGGAGCATTGGCCAGCGCCACAGTGTCCGGTGCGCTTGTCGGACTGTTTAATGTCAAGGGAACCGCATATCTCCCGGCCGTTGTTGCACCGTTTATGGCGCAGGAGGGCAAGGGCGTATTCTTCTTGCTGTGCATGATCGTTGCCATGGTAATGGCCTGCCTGATCACACTGGCAGCCAACCGTATGTATCTGGCAGCACAGGAAAAGGAAGCTGTGCAGGCACAGATATCTCTTGAACAGGAATAATTTTCGTCAGATTTACAGAAAATTACAGAAAAATCTTCAGCACTTTAACGGAAAAAGTGGATTGACAAAGAAAACAGATGCTTTTATAATAAGCACCAGATAAACCAATGAAGCGGAGATAAAACATCATAAGCGCCGTACAGAGAGAGGTAGTTGCTGAGAATCCTCCGGAAATGCTGTTTTGTAAATGGACCGCTGAGGGCAAGGGGAAAGACGTTAGTCGAGTATATGCGACGTAGGCCGGCGTTAACGGCAGAAAATGTGTTGGCATTTTTGACAGAGAGGGTTCTGATACGATCAGACCAAATAAGGTGGTACCGCAGATTAGAGTATATGATCTGTCCTTATATGATAAGGACAGGTCTTTTTTTATTTGCAGATGAAAACCTGTTGCCTGCTCTGTCTGAAATCCGAAAGGAGTAAAGATGGAAAATTACAGTATCTACCTGCCGAGCTATTCGATTGGCAGTGATGTGTACCGGAAGATCCCCGAAGTGTGCAGACCTTACGGTACAAGGATCGTGGCCGTAGGCGGCCATAAGGCGATCGCTTCCGTAAAGGATCTGCTGCTTGACGCTGTCAGAGACAGTGAGCTACAGTTTCTGGAGTTTCTTTGGTACGGCGGCGAAGCGACCTACGAAAATGTAGAGATTTTACAGAAAAACGAAGCTGTACAAAACGCCGATATGATCTTTGCCATCGGCGGCGGCAAGGCGACAGACACAGCGAAAGCGCTGGCAGAGGTCACCCATAAACCGATATTTACCGTACCGACGATCGCTTCGAACTGTGCAGCCTGCACGAGTGTGTCGATCATGTACAATCCGGACGGTTCGTTCAGAAATCCGTTTTTCTTTGCGAAGCCTCCGGTACATGCGTTTATCCAGACCTCCGTGTTGATCCATACGCCGACAAAATACATGTGGGCCGGTATCGGTGATACCTACGCCAAGTATTTTGAAAGCACGATATCTTCCAGAGGCGAGCATCCGGTACATTACGTCAGCCTCGGCGTCGGTATGAGCCGTCAGTGCTATGAACCGTTGCTTCTGTACGGAAAGAAAGCGCTGGAGGATCAGAAAAACGGCGAGCTGTCCTATGAATTTGAACAGACGGTGCTCTCCATCATCGTAACCACAGCGATCGTATCGATCCTGGTGACGACGGAGCATATCATCGACTACAATACGGGTCTTGGCCATGCCGTATATTACGCGCTGACCTCCTTCCCCCATATCGAGGAGGGACACCTGCACGGCGAGCTGGTCGGCTTCGGTATCCTGCTTCTGCTTCTGGTGGATCAGGATATGGAAACCTTTAAAACGGTATATGATTTTAATAAAAGCATTGGACTTCCCACCTGCATCGCAGATGTGGAGATCACCGGAAAAGATCTGGAAGCTGTGATCGAAAAGACAGTTTCGATGAAGGATATCGATCACAATCCGTATAAAGTAACAAAAGAGATGCTCACAGAAGCATTTGAAACCCTGGAACAGTACAATACAACACACAGATAGAGAGAATAAAGGAGAAGAAAAATGAAAAACATGAAAAAATTCGCAGCAGTATGTATGGCAGCAGCAATGGGCATGAGCCTTTTCGCAGGATGCGGCAGCAGCTCATCCGCAGCAGGCAGCACAGCGGATACAGCATCCAGCGCTTCCGCAGTAGAGAGCACAGCAGATGAAGCATCCACCACATCCGCAGCAGGCAGTGAAGCAGAAGCTTCCGCAACATCGGATACACAGGCAGCTGCAGACAAGGACGCCAAGATCGGTGTCATTGCCATGGTAGAAAACGGCGCTTTTATGGATATGAAAAACGGTATCATCGATACACTGGCAGATGCCGGATACGGTAATGTCGAGTACAAATGTGCCGGTGGTGATTCCAGCGCCCTGCAGTCCATCGTAGCCAGCATGACAGACGGCAGCTACGACGCCGTGATCACGATCGCCACACCGCCGACACAGGCTGTTGTCAATGTAGGATCCGATACACCGGATATTTTCTGTGCAGTATCCGCTCCGGTAGCTGCAGGCGTTATGACGGCGCTGGAAACACCGGATAAAAATGCCACAGGTACATCCAATGCCATCCCGGTTTCCGAGATCTTTGAACTGGCACAGGCTACGACACCGGTAGAAAAATACGGTCTGATCTACAGTGGTAACGAAGACAATGCAACCAATACAATTAACCAGTGCAAGGAATATCTGGACTCCGTAGGTATTGCCTATGTAGAAAAGATAGCTGCCACAGCCAACGATATCGAGACAGCTACCAATGCACTGATCGAAGAGGGTGCACAGGCGATTTTCGTACCGAACGATTCCATCATCCAGGATGGTGTAACGACACTGGCAGATATCTGTAAAGAGAATAAGATTCCGACCTACTGTGCTTCCGCTACGACTGTTGCTTCCGGCTGCTTCGCAACACTGGCCATCGACGATTACGGCATCGGCCAGAAAACAGCTGAAAAAGCGATCCAGGTACTTGAAGGCGCTGCCGTTGCAGATGTACCGGCTGAGGTTGTCGGCATCGACTACTGCTCCGTAAACAAAACAACTATGGATGCCCTTGGTATTACAGAGATCAACTCCGATTACGAAGTACAAACACTGGGCGAATAAAAGCATACAGCAACAGAATCTGTGATTGACAGACAAAAGAAGCTGTGAAAAAATACAGGCAGACAGTGTCAGCGTAAAAGCGCGGCATTGTCTGCGCTGTTTTTACACGGAGAATATACAAAAGAGAATGCCTGTACAGGCTTCATGCCAAGGTGGGGAATCTGCAGCGTATGTCAGCCGTGGTTACGTTACATATATAATAGAAGAAAAGGAAAAAGACATGGTATACTATCTTTCAAATCTGCCGGACGGACTGATCTATGGTCTGTTGGCTATGGGAATCTATATTTCCCTGCGTATTCTGGATATTCCGGATCTTACCACAGAGGGAAGCTTTGGCTTCGGCGCTGTGATTTCCGTACTGGTAACACTGGCCGGACATCCGGTGCTCGGACTGATTGCCGGACTTGTTGCCGGATTATTTGCCGGAGCGATCACAGGACTTTTGCAGACAAAGCTGTCTGTACATCCGGTACTGGCCGGTATCATCACGATGAGCGGGCTGTATTCAATCAATTTGGTGTGCTATTCCCTGACGGACAAGGGCGCCACCACCAATTTAAGCTATAATCAGTCCACCATTTTTGAAACCGTAAAGAATCTTCTCAGCGTCAGCGGCCAGTTCAATACAACGCTGGTCAAAGCCGGGGTCAGTCTGGCAATCGTGATTCTTCTGCTTGTGATCATGAGCCTGTTTTTCAAAACACATCTGGGACTTCGTATCCGTGCGACAGGAGATAATCCGGACATGGTGCGATCTTCTTCGATCAATGTGGATATGACAAAGATCATCGGCCTGATGATCGCCAATGGTCTGATCGGCTTTGCGGGAGCCATGGCTTCCCAGAGTATCGGTTATGCAGATATCAATCTGTGCAACGGCACACTGATTTACGGTCTGGCGGCTGTGATCATCGGAGAAGCTGTCTTTGGCAAGAGGAGTGTAACGGTTGGTCTGATATCGGCTGTCGTTGGTTCTGTGATCTATAAGATGATCGTGGCTTTTGTTGTGCGCATGAATCTTTTCGGCGACAGAAGTGCGAATCTGATGAAATTTACCTGTGCGCTGATCGTAGCCATTACGCTGGCCATTCCGGCGGTCAAAGAGAAAATGGCAGAGTCCAGACAGAGAAAGGCGGGCCGATAATGTTAGTAGTGGATCATATTTCCAAAACGTTTGCAAAGGGTACAGTCAATGAGCACTGTGCGATCAAGGATCTGAGTATTACGCTGGAGGACGGGGATTTTGTAACGATCGTCGGCTCCAACGGTGCGGGTAAGAGTACGCTGTTTAATGCGATCTGCGGAAGTTTTCTGACAGACAGCGGTAAGATCCTTCTGGATGATGTGGATATTACCTTTAAGAGTGAGCATGAACGTGCAAGGCTGATCGGACGGGTATTTCAGGATCCGATGAAGGGTACGGCTCCGAATATGACCATCGAGGAGAACCTGGCGATGGCTTATACAAGATCGGGCAAGCATTCTTCGATGTTTTCCAGAGCAATTACAAAGGAAAAGGTGAAGTTTTTCCGGGAAAATCTGGCCAGATACAATATGGGGATCGAGGATCGTATGAAGACGAAGATCGGTCTGCTTTCCGGCGGCCAGAGACAGGTGGTTACGCTGCTGATGTGTACGTTGTCGGTGCCGAAGCTTCTTTTGCTGGATGAGCATACGGCGGCGCTGGATCCGGCTACGGCGAAGAAGGTGATGGAGATCACGAGAACGATTGTAGAGGAGAATCATATTACGACGATGATGATTACGCATAATCTGCAGCAGGCGCTGGATACGGGGAACCGGACGATTATGATGGACTCCGGGGAGATTGTGTATGATGTTGCGGGGGAAGAGAGGGAGAAGCTTTCGGTACAGGATCTGGTGAGATTGTTTGGGGAGAAGAGGAATAGGGAATTGACGAATGACAGGATGATGCTGGGGTAGAGTAGGACGGACGAAACAGCCCCTGCCATCGCTGTGACATACATATATATTGCTGCGCTCCGGCTCCGTCGGTCCGAGCCTGTAGTCTCGGACGCTTACTGCCTTAGCATGTAAAAGGAAGCTCCAGTGGAGGTTTCTTTTACTCAGCT
>CAVCMG010000061.1:0-7377 GCA_963603285.1 Ruminococcus bromii | reverse complement strand
ACAAGATGGAGCGTGTCATCCTGGCAGATCTGGCGGGCATGGCGGTCTGATTGCATTCTTCCGGTGCTTTACCTGAGATTATTTTGAGAAAATACTAAAAAGTTGTTGACATTTAGTCTCAGGAGATACGAAGAAATTTATTGCTACATGCCAGCAACTGGCAGAGACAGATCAGAAAGATACGACTGCCCTTGATACGCTGATGAAGTATTATCAGGACAATATGCAGGAAGACCGTGCGGTAAAATACCTTAAGACATTTACCGAAAAATATCCGGACAATGAAAATGCAGCAAAATGGCTGAAAGAACTGCAGGGAACCTATACAACGATATTCTGTAAGTATTCACAGATGAGTCCGGTGTACAACGATTCCATGGTGGTAAAGAATGATACGGCTTATGGTATTACCGATGCGACAGGAAAAGATCTAACAGAATGTATATACAGCGAGGTGCATCCGTATTCTGCGGATGGTTATGCACTGGTGTTGCGTGAAAACGGAACATATGCCTATCTGGACCGGGATGGTCTGGCCAGAAAAGCTCCGGATGAAGGCTATACAGATCTGGGACAATTTAATGAAAACCGTGCACCGGCATGCAAAGGTGGTAAATATGGCTTTCTGGATGAAAACATGGAAGAAAAAACAGATTTTTCCTGGGATGCACTGACATCTGTAAAAAACAGACTGGCGGCTGCACAGCAAAATGGAAAATGGGCAATCGTGAATCTTAATGGCAAGGCAAAGACAGAGTATATCTATGATGACGTTATCTGTGATGAGAATGGTATCTGTTCAGAACAGAAGCTGTTCATTGTGAAAGAAAATGGCAGTTATCACCTTGTGAACAGTAAAGGAAAAAGTGTTGGTGAAGAAACCTTTGAAGCTGCGAAAGCATTTACAAAAGCTGGCTATGCAGCTGTTTGTAAAAATGGGAAGTGGGGCTTTGTGAATGAAAAAGGCGAACTTGTCATTGATTACCAGTATGAAGATGCCCTGTCTTTCTCAAACGGGTATGCAGCAGTGAAAAAGGATGAAAAATGGGGATACATAGATACGGAGAATACGATGGCTGTGGATCCGGAGCTGGCTCTGGCTACATCTCTTTCGGATGAGGGAACAGCAGCTGTAAAAATCGTGAATGAAGATGGCGAAGAATGGCAGCTGATTCAATTATGCATTTTTGAATAAATACGTGGGAGGAAGAGACAGATGTTAATGTTTGAGGTAGAAGAGCAGGAGGAATGCCGATATCTGGTATACCATAAGCAGGATACGGATAAGGTAAGTCGTCTGGTTTTGGGTATGGTGAAAAACAATATAATTGAAGGAACAGTTCCTTTTATGCAGTCACAGATGAATACGGAAATCCAGTATCGATATGAGATTACGGGATTGCAGTCGTTGACAGAGTATCTGGGAAATATTGTGTCTAAGCATATGCTGTTTGGGGTACTGGAAGATATTTTGAAGTGTAAAAGTGTGCTGGAAGAGTATATGTTGGATATGGATGCGGTAGTTCTGGACAGTCACTATATATTTGTGCAACCGGAGACGGGAAGAGTACAGATGATTGTCATGCCTGTAGAACATGATAATATGCCTCTGGAACAGTTTTTCCGTATGTTGATCTTTTCTGCAAGGTACAATCCGTCGGAAGATGGCTCTTATATTGCCAGTCTTTTGAGTTATTTTAACAGTGGTGAGGCATTTTCAACGGTTGCTTTTGCAAAGATGCTTCAGAAACTGAAAACATCCAAGCCTCAGGTTGTATATACACAGACACCGGTAGCGCAGAAAACTACTGCATATGAAGCTTCGAAACCAAAGGTAACGCCTGCGCAGCAACCATATTCTGCAGCTGGCGAAATACAGGGTGTGCAGGAAAGTTTGCACGCAGCCGCAGCAGTCCAGGACGAAGGAACGACGGTGTTGAATCGCAATATGTATGTGGAAACAAAAACATATGTAAACCCGAATCTGCAGTCAAAAGAGATAGAATCTGCAAGTGTTTATCCGGGACAGCAGCCACAGAATCCTGCCGGTCAAAATGTCCCGAAGTATACGAATCCGAATCTGACAAATGTAGCGGGAAAAATGCAGACAGCACAGGCAGATATGCCGAAAACCTATCCGGGGACAGGTGCAATGCAGAAACAGATGGAAATACCGGCAGCACCGGCTTTTGCAGCTGCAGAGACAGAAAATGCAGAGACAGGAAAAGCAAAAAAAGGCTTATTCGGGAAAAAGGATAAGAAAGAGAAGACGGAGAAAAAGGGACTGTTTGGACGGAATAAAGATAAGGAAAAAGAAGATGCCAGGGAGAAAACGGCACAGCCAGAAAAGAAAGCATTGAGTTTTAAGGGAATTGCCATACCTGGTTCAGATGTTGTGCAGCCACAGACAAATGCAGTGGAGAATGCACCAGCTGCAGCTGTTCCGGTGCAGAATGTGCAGATGCCGGTATATAATGCCCCCATCCAGAATTTTGGCGAAACAGTGGATCTGAAATCTTATACACAGGAAACGTCTGTGTTGGATGCCGGACAGAATATGGGAATGATCAGTCCATGCCTGATTCGAAAAACAACAAAAGAACAGTTTTTCCTTTCAAAAGAGGTGACACGGATCGGGAGAAGCCGTGATAATGTGGATATCTACATTACGGACAATACCAGCATAGGCAGGGTACATGCTGTTTTATACTGGGAGAATCAGCACATATATATTGAAGATCAGCATTCGACAAATGGTACTTTTTTGAATGACAGAAAGATAACGGGAAGAGAAGAACTGACTTCGGGATGCAGAATACGGTTGAGTAATGAGGAATTTGAATTTCGTCTGTTATAAAGCGCATAAAAGACTGGAAAGTTCACAGACTTTTTAGACTTTAATTCCTCCTACCCAATTGACTTATTTTACATTTTTTGTTATACCATCTATTAGAAAAAAGATATGATAGGCTAATTGTTTAACCGACAGAGTCGCTGCAATATGGCAGAACTTTTTGCAGCTGACGATGTCCACGATGCAGTATGATTTGCAAAGATTTATATTGCAGCAACTATAGAAAAGAGATAACACCATTGCATAGTAAAAAAGTAGCGAAAAAGCTTGGTACAGCAGCCCTTACCGGAGCGTTGAGTCTGGGTATGCTTACTGGTGAGACACTTCCTTTCTTTGGCACAACCGTTTATGCAGCCGAAGAGAAAACACAGGCGGAGGATGGTGCTGCGTCTTCTGCTGACAAAAAGGACGATTCTTCAAAGGATGACAGCTCCAAAGATGATTCCGGTAACAAAAAAGACGACAGCTCCAAGGACGATTCCGGAAACAAGGGAGATGATGGTTCGAAAGGCGATTCCGGGAGCAAGGGAGATGACAGCTCCAAGGATAATTCCGGCAATAAGGGGGATGATGCCTCAAAGGGTGATTCTTCAGATAATAAAGGCAACGGTTCCGGTGACAGCTCCGATAAGAAGGATGATTCGTCTAATAGTAGCAGTTCTTCCAAAACAGATGAGACAAATAAACCTTCTTCATCAACCACAGACGAGACAAAGCCTTCCGGTTCATCCAGTGGCTTACCGGAGACCACTGATCCGACAAATCCCGGAGGAAGTTCGGATGTAGTACAGAATCCGGATGCATCAAAGCTTCCGGAAACAACAGAGGATGAGAATAAGGATGATGAAAATCTTTCCGATGAGGACGAACTGAAAAAGGAAGAGGAGATCGCCAATGATGAAGACGATGATGATGGAGAGGGCAATGAAGAACTGATCTCCCATCAGACGATCATCCATTTACCGGATCTGGAAGAGGATTTCCGCTTCTTTACCGTAGCCCGTGTCTATGGCTTTGCAAAGGACAAGCTGTATATTTACGAGGAAATGAGTGAGAAGGCAGAGAAGGTCGGTGAATTAAAGAAAAGCGGTCTTGTCTATATCCTGAAAACCGAGAATGACGGCTGGTACTATGTTGAGTCCGGGGATGTCCGTGGATTCGTGAAAAAGGATAAGCTCTATACCGGAGACAAAGCACAGGAGATGCTGAAAAACTTCCAGGCACAGGCAAAGGCTTTAGCCGACCGCCGGGGAAAAGAATATACCGGTATTTCACGCCTGGCAGGTACAGCAACAGCGCTTGTAGACTGGACAGAGAATGATGCTTTTACTTATTATCGTGGAACGACAGGACAGACGGTTGTGGAAAAGGTGTATGCACTGGCTCTGACAAAGACAACTGTACGTGACAGTAAGAGCGACAAGGGAAAAGCTGTCGGTAAGATGGAGAAAGATGCGCTCTGTTATGTTATTGCCGATCGGAATCAGGAATGGGTGTACATAGAATCCGGTAAGGTCAGAGGCTTTGTGAAAAAAGAAGACCTGCAGATCGCTACTATCGCCAATCAGCTGGCTGCAAAGATTACACAGAAGGGCAGCAGCAGTTACAAAACAGCGAGCCAGAGTGTAGACCCGGATAAGAATAAAGCGCTGTACTATACGCTGACTTCCATCAAATCCGGCAGCCAGAAAAACAGCATCCGCAGCGAACTTCTGAAATATGCAGCACAGTATGCCGGTAATCCCTATAAATGGGGTGGCTCCAGCCTGACCCATGGTACAGACTGCTCCGGTTTTGCGATGCGTGTTTACCAGAAATTTGGTTACAAACTGCCCAGAACCTCCCGTGCCCAGTCCCATTGCGGCACCAAGGTTGCAGTAGAGGACGCCCGTCCGGGTGATCTGATCTTTTATGCCAAGAAAGGCCATGTATATCACGTTGCCATCTACGCCGGTAACGGAAAAACGATCGAAGCTGCCAATGAAAAGCTGGGTATCTGCTCCCTGCGCGCCAACCGCAAAAATGCGGTATGGGCTGTACATCTGATCAAAGATGAAAATGAAACGGCAGTTACCGAGACAAGTATCAATGAAGCCAATACAACCCAAAAAGATCAGGGAAAACTTCTCGGCGATTATAAGATTACCTATTACAGTCCTGAGGAGACCGAAAATGAAAAGGCCGGTTCTATTAAAGATACGACAAGCACTCTTATCGAGGGCAATACCGTGGCCGTCAGCGAGGTCGTAGCCAAAGAAGGTGAAGAACTCATCATCAACGGTCATCTGTACACCGCCACCAATTCCAAAACGGATGTGGCAGAGGATGAAATGGCAATCTATGTAAGCTCCACAGAAAAAGAGCAGACACTGACTGAGAGTACAGCGAGTGTGTATAAGGCAAAAAGCTGAACAAACATAGTTTGCAAAAAATAGTAAAATAAGTTAAAAATATATTGCATATGGATATAGAATATGGTAACATATCTATATGCAATATATATCATATCTAATGTATAAAAATTGAATGCATTCAGAAGCGATTCAGGCATATTCATGCAACGATTCAGACAAGTATTTTTTAATCAACGATTCAGGACAATTGTATATTTAAGAGATAAGAAAGGATACTTTTATGCAAACAAAATTTCATACATACCTTGCGGCCTGCCGTAAAGAGAGAGGTTATACGCCGGAGCAGATGGCTGACAGGATAAAGGTTTCTCTGACAACGTACCTCAAATACGAAGATGGTGCATATACGCCGGATTATGATGTCCTTGAACAGATCGCAGATGCCCTGGACTGTTCACTGGATATCTTGTTTGGACGAAAAAGGACATATTACAGCGACAGTACAGGTGTGATCAGTTGTGTGGCTGAAGGAGCAGCACCGTATGGAGCTTCACCGCAGAAGAAAAAGGCAAAATTGTTTATTGGTGTGCAGGATTTTCGCGCCCTGCGGGAAAAGAAAGCCTGCTATGTGGATAAAACGCAATTTATCGAGGAATTCCTGGATTCCTGTTATCAGATCACGCTGATCACGAGACCGCGAAGATTTGGTAAAAGCCTGAATATGTCCATGCTGGCGGAATTTCTGGACTGTACCAGACAGTCTTCAGACATATTTAAGGGCACGAAGATCGAAAAAAGTGACTGCATGGGGGAAATGAATCAGCATCCGGTGATCTTTATGTCTTTTTTGAATGTGAAAGCAGGGAGAGCAGAGACGTTATGCTTTCTCCTTAAAGGAACGATACGCGAAGAATATCAGAGATATTATGATATATTTCATGACGGGATATTGTCGAAAGAACAAAAACAGAAATTCTGTCAGACATATGAAAAATTGGTAAGTATAACAGATGAAAAAGATACAGAAAGCAGTTTAACACAGGCGATTGCTGTACTTTGCCAGACCCTGTATATGTACTACGGAAAGAAAGTTTATCTGATACTCGATGAATATGACACTCCCTTTATGTCTGCCAATGCAGGAGGATATTACGCTGAAGTAAGAGAGCTGTTAAAGGGTATTCTGACAACTTCCCTCAAAGGAAATCCGTATCTGGAAAAGGCTGTGTTGACCGGTGTTCAGCGAGTGGCCAAAGAGAATATTTTCTCCGGTCTGAACAATCTGACCGTATGTACCGTCCGGGATCCGGCGTATGAGGACTGCTTCGGCTTTACCGAAAAAGAAGTGAGAGAGCTGCTGCATGCCCATGACATGGTTTTTACAGAGGAAGTTAAAGCTATGTATGATGGTTACCGGATAGGAACAGCAGAGGTTTATAATCCGTGGTCCGTATCGTGTTATATAGCAGAGAAAAGGCTGGATACCTACTGGGTGAATACCAGTGAAAATGGTATTATCCGAAAGGCTCTGGAAGCTCAGGGAAATACGTTTAAGAATGCCTACGAAAGACTGATCCGGGATGGCAGTGTAAATGTGCTGGTAGATTTCTCCATGGCCTGGTATGAAACCATGGACGAAGCTGCCGTATGGGGACTTCTGGTCAATGCAGGCATGGCAACCGTTGAAGAGGTCATTGACGGTGATTACTGCAAAATACGCATCCCCAATCTGGAAGTCTGGAAGGTCTTTAAAGAGCTGACCGCATACCATCTGGGCGTCAATGAGAAGCATATGGAGAAAATGTTTTATGGCTTAAAGCATCAGGAGCTGGATCTTTTTGCAGAAGAATATCAGAATATCCTGCTGGAGCTGCCATCCTATTATGATCTGAAGGATGAAAACAGCTATCACATGATGATGCTCGGCATGTGCGCTTTTCTGCGAAAGGAATACACAGTGAAAAGCAACCGTGAAACCGGTACCGGTCGAAGCGATATCTGCCTGTATAGCAAAAAGGAAGGCTATCCGAATATTATTCTTGAATTTAAATAGTGTCTGCTGATTAAATAAAAATCAACTTATAATCGTTGGTTTTACAGCATTTTCTGCCTAGAAGTGGTATAATAAAGTGCACGGTTTTAATAGATATCAAATCTTTTTTCGTGCAG
>CAVCMG010000060.1:0-9192 GCA_963603285.1 Ruminococcus bromii | reverse complement strand
TGGGTATACACAAGGCCAGTAAAGCGAAAATCAATGACGTTTTATTTCGTATACCATTCAACCTCTATTTCAGTACCTGATACATCGAAATGCTCATAGCTGTGGCTTACTCACTGAGATATGAAAGGTTGAAAAACCTTGAATTTTCAATAAAAAACACTTGATTATATGAGGAGGAAATATAAGCATGATGTATCCCTTTTTAACGCTGGAAGATGATACAGAAATTGTTCATTCAGAGATGCTGGAAGATGGCAGGGTAAAGGTATATATGGAAACACCGGATGCAACCTGTGGATTCCGTCATGCCACATGCTGGCTGCCGGAGTATCGTTGGGAAGATATTTATCAGTATTCAAAAGAAGAGATAGATAAGCTGGAAAGAACGATTCAATCGGCAGCACATTTAATAATGTAGTTGTCAGCGGTATATAAATATACAGAAACGGTACATTTCTGCAATTGAGAACATGCAGGAATGTACCGTTTTATTATTTGTTTATACGGTTATTTTCCACAGCAGGATGTCGGCATATCAAAACTCGGGTTAAAGGCGTAGAAGTTCTTTGCATCCAGATCATCCTGCAGAATCCGCAGGGCTTCACCAAAGCGCTGGAAGTGCACAATCTCTCTGGCACGCAGGAATTTGATCGGTTCGATAACATCCGGATCATCGACCAGACGCAGGATATTGTCGTAGGTCGTACGGGCTTTCTGCTCTGCAGCCATATCCTCAAACAGGTCGGTGATCGGATCGCCCTTGCTCTGGAACTCGCAGGCATTGAACGGGATACCACCGGCAGCCTGCGGCCATACAGCGAGGGTATGGTCTACATAATATTTGTCAAAGCCGCTGCGCTTGATTTCTTCCATGGAAAGGTTTCTGGTCAGCTGGTGAACGATAACGCTGACCATTTCGAGGTGGGATAATTCGTTTGGCCTACATTTCGAAAGTAAAAAATATCCCTCAAAGGGGAAGCCTCGGAAAAATGTCCAGAGTAAACGGTGCGGATGTATTTCTTTTATACGATCGCATGGTTTTTGTATAAACAGCATGATCTATCAATTCCCGGAGCATAGTGTTTTTCTCAGCCACAGTCATAGTATCATAGGCGGCCAGAAAACTCTCTGCCTTGGGTATGTAGGTGCGCATGGCATCCAGCCGTGTACTCTGTGATTCGTATTGTTCCCGTAATGCGGAAATATCCTGATCAAGCTCCTGGATCCGCTGATCGATCACCGCTTTTCTCTGCTGGAAGACTTCCACGGAATACACACCGGATTCCAGAAAATCAAAGATCTGGTTCAGCTTGGCCTGTTCGGCAGATTTGTCAGACCGCAGCTTACTGATCTGCTTCGGCAGCAGGTCGGTGGTTTTTCGTTGCCCGGCAACGGTCAGATCCGCCTTGTATCCAGCCATAATATCCTTTAATCCGTCCAGTAGAGCAGATTCCACCATGTCAAAATAAGCACCCTTACAGCCACAGTGATATGGACAGAGTATGGTATCACGGGGAGACTGGGAGCCGCGGAGACGGAATTGCATTTTATGACCGCAAATACCGCAGTTTAAAATCCCAGCCAGCGGACTGGATATCGTTTTGACACGGGCATGAAATGTGGGCTTACAGCGTTGCTGACGAACCACCTGCGCCTGGTCATATAGCTCTTTGCTGATGATGGCCGGATGCTTCCCAGGAACGATCACACATTCTTCATTCCGCGGCCGTTTTTCAGAAACCTTACCCCCTGTCATGCTTTTAACTGATGTTCGATAGTTCCAACGAACATAACCGGCGTGGATCGGATTTTCTAAAATAGTTTCAATCGTTGAATATGTCCAGCGCTTTCCCGTCTTAGTATACCGGTGCATATCATTGAGCCTGTTGGCAATCATGTTTCTGCCAAGTCGGCCGGATTCCCCATCACCGTTCACAAACCATTCGAAGATCATCCGGACGGTTTCAGCCTCATCTGGCACAATTTCCAACGTAAATCCCTTTTCCGGCCCGGGTAGCCGGATCTTATGATAGCCAAAAGGATCATGAGAACCGATGTAGTTTCCTTCTTTCACAGAGGCCACACGGCCCGCCTGCATACGTCTGTTGATCGTCTTGTATTCCCGCCGGGACATGAAAAGCGAGAACTCGAAGTATTCATTGTCGTATTCGTTGGCAGGATCATACGTCTTAACCGGCGTGATGATCTTGGTATCCGTAAACTGAAAAGTACGGCTGACAATACCCTGATCGATCGTATCACCTCTGGCCAGACGTTCCACCTCAACGACAAACACCCCATGCCACATTCCATTTTCAATATCCTGTAGAAGCTCCTGCATGACCGGCCGGGCAGCAATAGAGTCGCCGGAGACAACCTCTGCATACCAGCGTTCGACCGGCTTCCTCATCCGCTGGGACAGCTCCTCGAGAATATGTCTATGCCGGGCCAGAGTTTCCCCCTCACCCCTGAGTTCAGCATCCCGATCGGCACGGGACTTTCGAAGATACGCACAGTAATGTTCCATACAATCCTCCGTTTCCGATGTACACACGGTACATCTTATTAAAAAAGAGTATAAAAAATACACCTGTACAGGTGCCGGAGGATTTGCTATAATCAGCATTGAGCGTACTGTGCAAACCTTCGGGTGTACAGTCTATCAGATCGGCTTCCTGCGCCAACAGGAGGCCGTTCTTTTTATCATTACCATAACGGTGCATTCACCAATATGGTCGAAAACTTTAATTTTCAACTGGTGACAATTTGTCTCCGGTTGATTTTTCTTCTGTTTGACAAAAAACAGAAGAGTGCTTATAATATATTTAACAAGACAGCCGATAAGGAAGGTTACAGCTTCCCGTTTCGGCGCAATAGTAACTTTGTAAAGCCGCTTATCTTACCAAGACAGAGCGGCTTTACTTATTATTCCGGATCAGCTTTCTTACCTTTGCCTTTTACTAAGCCAACAATGGCCAGTACAGCACAGATCAGACACCAACTGGACCAGATCGGAAGATCTGCATAGCTACCTGCAAAGGTAAAACCAATAAGTGCACCAAGTCCGAAAAGAACGATCATAGCGATACTGCCGCCCTTGCTGCCTTTTCGGGAGCAGATAGAAACAATGCCGCCAGCAAGAAGCATAATAGCAACGATTAAACCGGCAGAACCACCGACCTCGCCATTCTCTTCCAGGGCGTTGCTGATTCCAGCTGCACAGGATTGAAGCGAAACGAGCAGGAATAATACGATAGATAAGATTCCAGATACAAGTCTCCATGTTTTCATTTGATTTTCTCTCCTTTGTAAAAAAATATTTCAAGCGCTGTGGGCCTCAGCGCAAGAATACGATTTGACAAAAATCAGAAGATTGCCTATAATATGCTTAACAAGAGAACCGAAAGCTGGGTGAAGTCCAGCCGTCGGCAGATAGAACCAATAAAAAGTGGCGCCTTATCTTACCAGGACAGGGGCGCTACTTTTTGCGTTTCAAGATAGTAACAACAAGAGTAACGACCGCACAAAGCATAATTACAAAAGTAAAAAGATCGCTATATGTAACCATAGTACCAACCCCTTTCGTAAAGTCCGGCGCTGGCACATCGCCCCTTCGGTTCCCCGGTTAAGCATATTATATAATTTTTTATAACAATTCTAAGACCCCTAAAGGATCCAGATAAATAACGTACGGCTCCTGTATGATATACGGTCCGTATTTCTCTTTATAATAATCAATAGCTTCCAGCAGGAAAGCCTCTGTTATTTCCAGATATTCAGCAAACTCATACATGTTACGGCAGCCAGCTTTAGATGCCTGGATAAGATCTGTCAGCTTAAAAGCCTTTTTGTATGCCCAGATCCGTGCCCGGCGCTCCTGCTTCCGGTTGCTGGTAGATGTCTGATCGATAATGTTGCCGCTGCTTGTGTAATGGTGTCCGAGTTCTTCGGCCAGTACACAAGCTTTAGCAACCTGTGTCGGTATAGTTTCCCGGATGGCGATCCGATCACCTTTGATCAGACCGTCATACTCCAGAAGATCCTGCTCTTTAACCTGCAGTCCGATCAGATCGGCGCTGATCAGTAATTCCTCATATGTCAATGTGAGTCACCCTTTCAAATGACGGATTCCAGAGACGGATAGGCAAAACTGTTCTGATACATATATTCGGGCGCACAGTCGATATCCTCGTCCATCCATGTGACAACACCGTCTACGACTTTGCAATCCTGAAAGATTTTTTCATCCTGCAGCGGTGCAAAGGCCGGACCGTTCAGAACGGTCGCATCGAAAAGCCGCTGTTCGCCGGTGGAGAAGGTGAGCAACATCATCATATCATCCAGAGGCTTGGCAGCCACAATCTGCAAAGTCCCTTTTGGCTCGCTTGCATAAACAATTCCATTAAAAACGAACATAAAATATACCTCCGTTTCTTACTGTAAAGGTTTGATTTTGTCGAAGTGTTCGCCACGTACAGCTTTGTTCCAGGCGGCATATGCTTCTTCTTCATGAAGTGCCAGCCAGCCGATCAGCATTTTAAACTGTTTCTGTGGTAACGAACCGGCCAGCAGTTCACCATCAATGCCGACAGAGGCACGGTATTCACCGTAGGAAACGTGTACGTGTGGCTTATTGTGCTGTACAGTATCATTGAACAGCATCTTGATAACCATTCCTTCAAATCTACTTAATTCAGGCATCGTGCAAAACCTCCTGTTACCATTTATTATCATCACCCATAATGTCCAGATCGTGTTTCTGACCATCTGGGGTATGATCAATATCTGTACGGCTGTGTGCAGCCAGTAATTCATCTTCCATCTGCTGTGCAGAGAGGAGAGAGTTAGTATAATTTATACTTTTCTTTTGGTTAGCGCCATTTAATTGTGAAAAAGAAGATAACATTTTTTGCTCAATAAATGAAATATTCGGTTGCTTTGAGGTAGAGGATTTAGTGCTATCCGATTCTGCCCAGCCCATGAGGTAAGATGGGTTGCATTCAAATATTTTTGCCATTTCTTCTATGGTAGTTCTTTTTATGTTTTCAACACGGCCATTCTCGTATTTTGCTATAGCAGATTTTTTTAAACCGAGTTTCTCGGCAAGCTCTTCTTGGGTGAGACCGTATTTTATACGACGTTCTTTAATGCGCTTCGCCATCTTACACATATGACACCTCCTAAAGTGTCTTAATAATACTACACTTACTAAGAAAACGCAATATAAAAATGAAAAAGTGTCTTAAAAAGATTAAAAAAGGTGTTGACACAGGAAAATGAGAGTGATATTATCATGGTGTCTTAAAAAGATACTTGCGAAAGGAGGCAGAAGATTGAACAAATTGAAATTAGAATCAGTTATGAAATTGTATGGAGATACCGGCCAGTCATTGTCTGAGTATCTTGGTATTGCAAGGCCGACTTTTTCTAATAAAATCAATGAGACGAGAGGCGCTGAGTTCACACAAGGTGAAATCCGTGCAATTAAAGAAAAATACAATTTAACAGCTGAAGATATAGATTGTATTTTTTTTGATCAAAAAGTGTCTTAAAAAGACACTACAAAAAGGAGTGATGCAAATGTGGATGATAGGCATAGGAGCAACCCTCCTGATCATTGCCAGCATAATCGCTGAAATCATAGAACCATATTCTCTGGTATGGGTGGTTATGCTCCTTGTGGGAGAAATAGTAGCTGTGTCGTACGTCTTTTGGGTATTTGCCATATATAACCATTAAGGGGGCGATGGAGATGAATCAAGAGAAGTATATCGTACGAAGCTACGATCCCTTCAATGAAAAGAAAACCAGCACATGAAAAGAAGCTGTGGAAGCAAAGAAACAGTTCGACAGGAAAACTCCTGTGTATTGCCATATTTTCAGAATCCCATTCCGAAAAAGGCACCCAGATTTCCCGATGTGGTTTTTAACAGCTGCATTACTGTTCGTGACGGCTTCTCGATTATTAGACTAAGGAGTGTGAAGAATGTTCGAAGAAATAAGAAATATAAAACTTGACTATGAAAATGGTGTATGTCTGATAAACGATCAGATACCGGAATTTGCTGTAAGGGTAGAACTCAGACAGCCGAACAGCTGGTATAAGGCAAAGCTGATGAATGGGACTGAGACGGTGAAGGACTTGGCACCGAAAACAGTGGCAACGATCACTGTTGATCTCAGCGGACTGCAAATGTGTGAAATGGAAAACCGAATGCGCAATCTGGTGAGGGAAGAACTTGAGTATCAGAAAAGAAGTGATACAGATGCAGATATTTGAAGTATTACAGTGCATTACAAAAGCAAAAGAATATAGTCAGATAGTCTATGCATTAAGTAAGAAGGCCGGATCTCCAGAAGAACTGGAGAAACTGTTGCTGGAAGTAATACCAGAAGAGCAGCTACAGACCTTACGATCTGTAGCTCAAAGAGGAAATTATCCGATATCTTTTGATGGAATGCAGTAATGGCAGCCATTGGGCTGGCGGCGCTCAACCATGACGGCATGGACAAGTGCTTCATCATAGGAATCAGCCATGTAAATATGATCCAAGGCAATGGAATCAATATGACAGGATTCGGTTTCGCAATCTAAATCATGGATTTCACCGGTATGAAGATTGAGAAGAAAACGTTTGCCGTTAAACGGCGGTGACAGTCTCCGCATATGTAACATACCTCCGTTCTTTAAGACTTGGGCATGGCAGTGCCCTGTACATAAAGGATAGGATGCGGAACTAAACACTGTCAATAGAGAATTTGCAACAGAAGGATACATGCAATGAGAAAACCAAAATTGCACCGGTACAACAAACCGGTGATAGCTCATAGAGAGCAGATCCGGTACTGCAACACCTGCCGCAGGTTTAACTGGTGCATGGAGCGGTCGAGGGACATCCGCTGCATCGACTACGAGGAAATAGGTACAAACTCTCCATCATATGATGCAGAGAAGAAAGCCAGAGGTGATACATATGGCAGTAGTAAAAGAAGTTAAAACAGATGCGTACACCGTAAGGGTGTACGACGACTGTAACAAGGACCGTACCCCGGAGGAGATCCAGGAGACGGTGCAGAACATATCACGGACGATCTTTGCAAAACAGCGTCGCCGACATCAGGAGGAGCAGGAGAAGCTGAAGGGCGAACCGGCGGTATAAAGAGGTGATCAGATGAAACTGAAAGATGTGCTTGAAAACATGGGTGATTGGGACCCGGTGGAAGTGTGTGTGGAGGTATGTGGTATTACATTCCGAACAGAAAATCTTGTCGGGGCATTTAAAGAGCATCCGGGCATTTTGGATAAAAAGGTTGTGCGGGTAAATCATGAAGTTTATCCAAAGCGGATCATAACCAAATAAGAAAAAGCAGGAGGCATACACATGCCTTGCAGAGGATTTTTCTCCTAAGACATAACGAAATTCCCCATGAATGATCTGCATTTTCACTTGCCCTCTGCAGGGCAGGTGTATGCCCCTGCAACATGGCTTGCTGGCGTGCGGGCATGATCAGCCCATCCCAATGGATGCCCGGGCAGGTTCGATTCCTGCCGAAGTCACTCCCTGTACTCGAAAAACTGTAACTAGTGAACAACTCCAGTCTCTCGGTACATATGTGCTGCACAAACAGAGTACAGGTACGCCCGCCGGATCGGGGCGTAAGTTCATCCGGAAGCTGTGCAACGGGGCAGAACAACCCGCCCCATAAGATAACCTTGGAACTGTTATACCTGCACAGCTGTAAAGCGGGCCGTCCGCCGCTCAAGTTCGGTCGGGTCCCGCCGGGGACGCTCCGGCAAAGCAGTATGCCGCTGTATCTGGCAGTCGTTTTAAATAAGCCTTTAATGGGGCTGCCAGATACAGCTATGGACCCTTAACTCAGTTGGTCAGAGATCCCGGCTCATAACCGGGAGGTCGCAGGTTCGAGACCTGCAGGGTCTATTTCCGGAAAATAAAACAGTCTGGACGCAGACAAGGGAGAAAAATGAAGAATGCAATTATAAGCGCGTTGGTCGGTGTGCTGTCGATGCAGTTGACACTGCCGGATCTGCCGGTGCGTGACTATGTTTTTTGGTTCGGGGCGGTGTTCGCCTGCACCGAGCTGGCGCTGGCCTATGCAGATTATCAACATGCCGTCCGGCATCGGCGCCGGAAGATCCGGCAGTGGCAGAGGGAACAGCAGTTATTGCAGGAAATGTCCCGGATGCGGGGCATCATGGCAGAGAATGAACAGCAGATCCGCCAGATGTCGGCACAGCTGGAACGGACAGGCGGTAAGCGGCCGATGATCGGGATTTTTACCGAAAAGGGCGAGAGACGCTTTTTGAAAGACGCATGAGGCAACAGAAATGATAAAAGATGTGAGAAAACTTCTCATGGACGGTTCGAAACAGTTTATGAAGCATGTGAAAGCCAAACAGTATCTGGCAGCCAAGGCAGATTATGATTCTGCCATATGCGTGGCCGTACAGCTGCAGGTATCAAAAGAGGACAGGCTGATGTTGTTCGGCGATCAGGAGACAGGACAGCAGGGGATGTTTCCGCTGGAGCTTGTACAGAAGGTCTATTATGAAACGACCGTCAAAGGATCCAGCGAGTGGAGGAACAGGAATTTTGAGGAGTTCCGCCGGGGACTGCAGGCGGGGACACTGAATCTGCAACGATGGCATCAAGGGTAAAGAAAAAGCAGTTCCGGAACGAACGGAGCTGCTTTTTCCATCCTCGTGGGTATCACAAATTTTTTAAAGAAATAGCGTATTTATGATACCATACGCACCCTGAAAAGTAAAGAAATCCGAAAATATAGCTGAGAAGAAAAGCCCGGAAAACCGGGCGTTTACAACTTGCTAAACGGATTAAAGTTAGGCACAGGATGATATGTATAAAAGAATCATATGGCAGCTTCGAGGCTGCATAGAGGTAGAGGAGCACCATGACGGCAGATATGGAGCACCGGGGCAGAAGCGGGAGAAGAAAAAGAAGCCGACCAAAGAGACAATGGCATGGAAGAACCAGAAGAACAAAGAGGCCACTGCCCGCCGGAAGATCGCTCAACATTTTGAGAAAAACGATTACTTCACTCGCCTGTCGTACCGTGTGGACGAACGGCCGCCGGACATGGCGACAGCAAAGCAGCATTTTAGGGAAACGCTGATTAATTGACTATACGTCTTTCACCATTGAATTTCGAAGC
>CAVCMG010000059.1:0-9352 GCA_963603285.1 Ruminococcus bromii | reverse complement strand
TGATCATCGCTTACGCTCCGTGTATCAACCATGGTATCAAGAAAGGTATGAGCAAGGCTCAGACCGAGGAAGAGCTGGCTGTTAAGACAGGTTACTGGCATCTGTTCCGCTTCAATCCGGAAGCAGAGAACAAGTTCAGCCTGGATTCCAAGACTCCGGACTACACAGGATACGATGAGTTCCTGAACGGTGAGGTTCGTTACAATTCTCTGAAACGTGCTAATCCGGAAAGAGCTGCCAAACTGTTCGCTAAGAACCAGAAGTGCAACGAGGAGAGATACGAGTACCTGAACAAGTTAGTAAACCTGTACGGTGCTGAGAAATAATTCTCTCTGACTGAAAATATAAAAGGTCGAAAGACCATGTGTTCTAACGATTGAAAGAGGGCACTCCCGCAAGGGAGTGCCTTTTTGATATCCTCTGTGTATTGATTTATAGAGGCGGATTCTGTATAATCGATATATTGGAGATTTTGTATGCTTTTGGCTGAAAACTTCAAAAAATGAGAAAACGAGGATAGATATGGCAATAGAAGAACGGGAAGGCTTTTTCCGTAAGCCGGGCAACGGACTGATGGTGGAGCTGGAATTTTATGGAGCCATGGATATGACGCAGGTGGCGTTTGTCGCTGAGATGATCCGCAAATATAAGATCAATAAGACAACGCTGACAAAGGACGGTCATATCCGGGTGTGGAATATGACGCAGGAAATGCTGGATGGCCTGCTGGCAGATGCCAAAGAGGCCGGAATTTCCTGCGTGGGTGCGTATGTGAAGCAGGCAGTCAAGGTGTACTGTCCGGCGCTTACCGGTATGGCAGAGGGAGAAGCCTTTGATGTGCGCCCGTACGCGGATAAGACGAGAGAATTTCTCGGAGATAATATCGTGGAAGGCTGCGGTCACGGCATCCAGCGCTTTTATTTTGCAGGACAGGAGGCAGATCTTAAAGATGCTGCGGACTGTGACATCGTTTTTCTGGCGCAGCCGGAGGAGATGTTTTCAGTGCTTGTCCGGGATGAGAACGATGCATTTTTTACGTTGGCACAGCATACAGAAGCGGGCCGTTTCCTGTCCTATGTGCAGGTAGCGAGAAAGCTGTATAATACCGGTCTGACACGGGAAACCTATACAGGAGCGTTCTGGAAAGCGATGGGAGAGCTGTCGGATGAAGAACGTACAGCACTGCATGTGGAAACGGAAGAGACCCATAAGGCAGGTAGTGGTAATTTCACCTGTGGTCCCCGTCTGATCAAGCAGAAGCAGGAAGAACTGTATGCGGTCGAGTATGTGCCTTTTGGCGGCGTTGTATCGGTCGCTTTCTGGAAAAAGCTGGTCAAGGCTGTGGAAAATTACGAAAATATTATCGTGCGTATGGATCGCAATCTGCATCTGTACATCTGCAATCTGCTGGCCGAAGAGGTCCATCAGCCGCTGGATATCACGATGGACGGCGCTCTGACACGGGTGGAGCAGAGCCGTGTCAGTGACCGGTGCAGTATCTGTCCGGCAGGTACGCTGGATCCGCAGGCCTTTGTCGGCGTGCTGTTAAAGGAAATCCGCAAGCTCCGGTTTTATGACGGCGTACTGCCGACCTTTACGGTTTCCGGCTGTGAACGGTGCTGCTTTACCGTACCGCGGGAGGAGCTGATTTTTGTGACGCAGACCGATACGCCGGAGGGCAGAAAGCCGGGGCGGTACTGTCTGGTACGTCTGCATATGGACGGTGACAGAGAGATCGGGTATATGCCGCAGCAGAATATGGCGGAATATCTGGTTTCGCTGGCAGCGCTGGTACAGTCAAAAGGAACGGATTTTGCTACCTGGTATGGAGAAAACAGGGAACTGTTTGAAAAACTGACGCTTTTATATTGTCAGGATAAGACGGAGGAAGAAGCATAATGCAGGAAACGATGATCAAAAGTACACCGGGCTTTCAGGTGCCGGAGAGCTATGAACTGCTCCAGTGCGAGGATATCCCGGATATCCGGGCCAGAGGTACGCTGCTGCGCCACAAAAAGAGCGGCGCCCGTGTGGCACTTTTAGAATGTGACGATGAAAACAAGGTCTTTAATATTGCTTTTCGCACACCGCCGAAGAACAGCACGGGTGTAGCCCATATTCTGGAACATTCGGTGCTTTGCGGTTCGAAAAACTTTCCGTTAAAGGATCCCTTTGTAGAGCTGGTCAAGGGTTCTCTGAATACCTTTCTGAATGCCATGACGTATCCGGACAAGACGATGTATCCGGTGGCCAGCTGCAATGATCAGGATTTCCAGAACCTGATGCATGTATATCTCGATGCGGTTTTTTATCCGAATATCTATAAAGAGGAAAAAATCTTCCGTCAGGAGGGTTGGCATTATGAGATGGAGGATATGGATGCACCGTTAAAGCTCAATGGTGTGGTGTATAACGAGATGAAGGGTGCATTTTCCTCCGCAGACGAGGTGGTGGACAGAGAGATTTTTAATACCCTGTTCCCGGATACCTCGTACGGTGTGGAATCCGGCGGTGATCCGCAGGTGATTCCGGAGCTTTCCTATGAAGAGTTTTTACAGTTCCACAGCACTTATTACCATCCGTCCAATGCCTATATTTATCTGTACGGTAAAATGGATATGACTGAAAAGCTGGAGTGGATGGATGCGCAGTATCTGTCACAGTTTGAAAAGATCACGGTGGATTCTGCAATTCCGCTGCAGAAAAGCTTTGGAAAGCCGGTGGAAAAGGAGCTGTTTTATCCGGTACTGGACAATGATCCGCTGGAAGATAACGCGTATCTTACCTGCAGTATGGTTGTAGGGGAAAGCCGTGATACCGAGCTGAATGTCGCCATGCAGATTCTGGAATATGTCCTTCTGGATGCGCCGGGAGCGCCGTTAAAGCAGCGTCTTCTTGACGAGGGTATCGGCAGCGATGTATCCAGCAGCTATGAGGACAGCATCTGTCAGCCGTTCTTCTCGATTATGGTCAAGGGCGCTGATGAGCATAAGAAGGATCGCTTTGTGGCGCTGATCCGCGAGGAGCTTGCCAGGATTGCTGATGAGGGAATTTCTCGCAAGGCGTTGATGTCCGGTATCAATTATTACGAATTCCGTTTCCGTGAGGCGGATTTCTCTTCCTATCCCAAGGGTCTGATCCTGGGGATCAATACCTTTGACAGCTGGCTTTACGACGATGCCGCACCGTTTGTTTATCTGCACCAGATCGGCATCTTTGAAGTTCTGCGTAAAAAGGCAGACGAGGGTTATTTTGAAGAACTGATCCGCCGGTATTTCCTGGAAAATACACATGTGGCGATCGTGACCGCTATTCCGAAGAGGGGCATGGAAGCCGCACAGACCAAAGCGCTGGAAGAAAAGCTGGATGCTTACAAGGCAGGACTGGATGAAGCAAGCCTGCAGAAAATCGTCGAGGAGACAAAAGCTCTCAAGGCCTATCAGGAGGCAGAGGACAGTCCGGAGGCTCTGCAGTGTATTCCGCTGTTAAAACGGGAGGATATCAAAAAGGAAGCCTACACCCTGTACAATACCGTGAATACTGTCAATGGTACGAAGGTGATCCAACACGATATTTTTACCAATCACATTGCGTATATTCAGCTGCTGTTTAAGGCAGACCAGGTGCCGGATGAGTTGATTCCCTATGTGGGTCTTTTGAAACGTGTGCTGGGCTATGTCGCTACCAGACATTATAGCTACAGCGATCTGTTTCATGAGATCAATGCCTCTTCGGGCGGTATCCGCTTCGGCGTGGAGGTCTTTGATGATCCGAAAAATGAAAATGGCATGCGCTGTATCGGTATCCGTGCCAAGGGTCTGTACAGCCAGAAGGATTTTCTGTTTTCGATGATCCGTGAAATCCTGCTGACTTCGGATTTTACAGATACCAGACGTCTGAAGGAAATCGTGGAGGAACAGAAGGCCAGACTGCAGACGGCGCTGGTTTCCGGTGGTAACAGTACGGCCGTGCTCAGAGCTACCGCAGGTTTTTCTGCGCTGGCAGCTTATCAGGACCGTGTGGCAGGTGTGGCATATGCCCGGTTTATCAAACACCTCAGCGAGCATTTCGAGGAAGAAAAGGAAAAGCTGGTGGCAAACCTTAATGAGCTGATGAAGATGATCTTCCGTCCGGGAAATCTGATTGTCGGTGTTACCGCTGATGAAGAGGGCTATAAGGGCATAGAGGATGCTGTGACAGCACTCAAAAAGGATCTGTATACCGATACCGTACGAAAAGGCGGTCAGATCTGGGCTCCGTCCCAGGTGAAGGAAGCGCTGATCACTGCCGGACAGGTACAGTATGTGGCAAAGTGTGGTAATTTTGCCCGGGATGGCTATCCGTATCATGGTGCACTGCGTATCCTGAAGGTAATGATGGGCTATGACTATCTGTGGACAAATATCCGTGTCAAGGGCGGTGCATATGGCTGCATGAGCGGCTTTGGCCGCAGGGGCAACAGCTATATGGTGACCTACAGGGATCCGAATCTGAAATCTTCACTGGAGATCTTTGACAATGCTGTAGAATATGTGCGCCGGTTTAAGGCGGATACCCGCACGATGGACAAGTATGTGATCGGTGCGATCAGTGAGCTGGATGTGCCGATGACACCGAGTACGCTGGGATACGTATCCATGGCTTCGTATTTAAGCGGTATCACGCAGGAGCAGATCCAGAAGGAGCGCGATGAGGTACTGGCTGCGACAGATCAGGATATCCGTGCGCTGACCGGTATCGTCCGTTCGGCCATGAGTCAGGATCAGATCTGCGTCGTCGGCAGTGAGACTGCGATCCGCGAAGCAGAGGATGCCTTTACAACGATTGAAAATCTGTTATAAAAACAGTATACAGGGGAGAAAAATGAAGAATAACAAAACAATATATGGGGCAATGGGAAAGGGGCTTTTGCTGCTTTCTCTCGTAACCGTTCTTGGAATGCCGTCCACCGTACTGGCCGGCGGCACGACCACGCTGTCGGTAAAATCCGGGCAGAATATCACCGCCCAGCTGAAAAAGGCAGTGAAAAAGTACGATACGATCCGAATCCCGGGCGGTACCTACCAGATCAGCGGCAGTGTTGCGCTGGACAATAAGACCGTGATCCAGCCAAAAAGCGGCAGCGTTGTACTGCGCCAGACCAGCGGTGGCAAGAGTATATTTACCGCTAATGGTGCCAAAAAGCTTACGGTTAAAAATATTACGCTGGATGGTCAGGGCAAGAGCGGCGCTCTGCTTTCCGTAAAGCGGGCGTCCAGTGTGACGATATCCAATGTACAGTTTATCAACAGCCGCGGGCAGGGACTGTATCTTGACAGAGGTGCAGCCAGTGTGACAAACTGCAGCTTCTGCAATAATAAGAGTACAGCCGTTTATGCCACGGGCTCCGGTAAGCTTACCATGAAAAACAGCCAGATCAGCGGCGGTAAAGAGGGGATTTACCTCAACAGCAAGCGGCAGGCTGAGCTTTCCGGTGTGCAGGTGGCAGATGTTTCCCAGACCGGACTTCGTGTCAGAGGCAGCGCCAAAGTGACAAAGGCTGTCAACAGCTCATTTCTGCGCAGCGGTGTACGCGGCATATACGTGGAGAGCAAATCCAGTGTGAATCTGCAGAACTGTACGCTCAGCGGCTGCGGCACAGAAGGACTCAATGTCAATAAAGGTACAGCGACCTTAAGTAACTGTCTGATCACCGGCAATGGCCGCTACCAGCAGACTTCGCTGTACAATTCGATCGGTTATGGTATACATATTTTAAACGGCGGAAAGGTGACGATGCGCGGCGGCAAGGTCAACAGCAATCTGGGCTACGGTGTGCTGTGCGGTAACGGCACAATGGATGTGCAGGGCTCCGGTCAGAGCTATGCGGAGTTTATGTACAATGCCTGGAGCGGCCTTTCCTTCTCCTGCAGAAAGACAAAGATTACGATGAATTATGCCCGCTGTTCGGAGAACGGTCACGATCCGAAGGGAAATTCGGAAGGACAGAACGGCCATGGACTGGGTGTGACAGACGGTGCGAATGGTAAGGTGAGAAACAGTATATTTGACAGCAATGGTGTATGTGGTATCTCACTGTTTGGGACGGGATCTGTGCTGGATATATCCGGCTGTACAGCAAATAATAATGGCCGTCATGGTATCGGCGGACGCAGAGGTGTTACGCTGACAGCGTCCAATATGACTTTGAATAATAATGTACAGCATGGCATCATGCTTCTGGACAATAGTACCGGAAGGATCGACGGTATCACCGCAAATTATAATAAGAAATTTGGTCTGGATATCGGACAGACAACGAAGCCGGTGACCGTTACAGGCTGCCGTACGGATGGCAATAACGACGGTGTATATATCTACTCTGCCCGCAATGTGCAGGTCAGAAACACCTCGGCCAGCGCTAATCTGCGTTATGGTCTGTATGTGGCAAAGGACGCCTCGGCAGCGCTGTCCGGCAACAATTTCAGCAGCAATTACAGGAAGGATACGAATATTAACTGATGGAAAATGAAAAATACAAATCCGGCTTTGTGGCGCTGATCGGACGCCCAAACGTAGGAAAATCCACACTGATGAACCGGCTGATCGGACAGAAGATCGCCATTACCTCCAACCGTCCCCAGACGACCAGAAACCGGATCCAGACGGTCTATACCTGTGACCGGGGACAGATCATTTTTCTGGACACACCGGGTATCCACAAGGCAAAAAACAAGCTGGGTGAATATATGGTCAGCGTGGCGGAGAAAACCTTAAACGATGTGGATCTGGTACTGTGGCTTGTGGAGCCGAGTAATTTTATCGGTGCCGGGGAAAAGCATATTGCCGAGCAGCTGTCCCGTGCCAAATGCCCGGTCATCCTGGTGATGAACAAGGCAGATACGGTGAAAAAGGACGAGATCGCAGGCTTTCTGGAAAATTATAAGAAGCTGTGCCGTTTTGACGATGTGCTGGCGGTATCGGCGCTTCGCAAGATCAATACGGACATGGTGATCGACACGATCTTAAATTTCCTGCCCTACGGGCCGCAGTATTACGATGAAGATACGGTAACAGACCAGCCGATGCGCCAGATCGCAGCGGAGATCATCCGTGAGAAATCCCTGCATGCGCTGAAAGAAGAGATTCCGCATGGCATCGCTGTAACGGTGGATAAGATGCGGGAGCGCGAGGACGGCAGTATGGTGGATATCGAAGCAACGATCGTATGCGAGAGAGATTCCCATAAGGGCATTATCATCGGTAAACAGGGGTCCATGCTCAAAAAAATCGGTTCCAATGCCCGCTATGAGCTGGAACAGATGCTCGAACAGAAGGTGAATCTGAAGCTGTGGGTCAAGGTGCGTAAGGACTGGCGCGACAGCGATATACAGATGAAGAATTTCGGTTACAATAAGAAGGATATTTGATACAGCTATGAGTGAACCACTGACGTTGACCGGTATCGTGCTGTCCGCGGCCGCTTCGGCGGAATATGATAAGCGGCTGGTGATCCTGACCAGAGAACGCGGCAAGATCACGGCCTTTGCCCACGGGGCGAGAAAAACAGGCAGTGCCCTGATGGCAGCCTGCAATCCCTTTGTATTCGGGCAGTTTACGGTATACGAGGGACGCACGGCCTACACGCTGACGCAGGTGAATGTGACACAGTATTTTACAGAGCTTGCCAGTGCGTTTCCGGGGGTCTATTACGGCTTTTATTTTCTGGATATCGCGGAGTATTACGGCCGTGAGGGCAAGGCGGAAAAGGATATGCTGAATCTGTTGTATCTGGCCTGCAAAGCGCTGTTGAATCCGCATCTGGACGACCGGCTGGTGCGGCGGATCTTTGAGCTGCGCGCACTGGTGATCAATGGCGAGTATCCCGATGTGTTTTCCTGTGTACGCTGTGGCGGCCGGGAGGATCTGGCCCTGTACAATGCCAGGGAGGGCGGTCTGATCTGTACACACTGTGCAGGTGCGCCGGGACTGCCAAAGGAGAGTGCAGGGATCACGGTCAGTCCGTCGGGCGTCTATACCCTGCAGTACATCGTTTCTGTGCCGCTGACAAAGCTTTTTACGTTCACGGTGGAGGAAGAGGTCTTAAGAGAGCTGGAAATGGTACTGAACCGGCATATGGATCTGTACATCGACCGCAGGCTGAAAAGTAAGGAAATACTGGAAACGTTGTTGCATTGAATGGCGTTTAAAGGTATAATAGCTAAGATTAGGCAAGGAGTAATGCAAATGAGACGCTTTACAAAAGCAGTACTGCCCGTACTCCTTCTTTCTACGGTACTGTGCGGCTGCGGTGCAGCGGCTGCGGATTACAGCTCCCTCAGCTTAAACAGCAAGGGAGGACTGACACAGACGATCGTGGAGGACTGGGATCAGGAGCAGTACGACAAAGAGGAATTAGAGACACAGATCATATCCGATATCGCTTCCTACGGTTCAGAGATCAAACTGAACAGTATCAAAGAAGGGGAATCTTCGATCGTTGTAAAAATGACGTATGCGGATATCGATGCCTATACGTCCTACAACAATGTACCGCTGTTTGAAGGCAGTATTGCGGACTGTCAGGCCGCAGGGTATCTGCTGGAGGGCGAGTTTAAGGATACGGACGGCGAAGCCATGGAACGTACGGAGGTCTTAAATCTCGGGGATGGCTGTACGGTGCTGGTTTTTCAGGAGCCGTTAGAGGTCAGAGTGCCGGGAAAGATCATCTGCTACAGCGCATCGCTGGAGCTGACCGGCAAAAAGACAGTCAAGGCTGTGCAGGATGAGGGCTCGGAAGAGATGCTTCTGTCCGCACCGGTATATGTGATCTATAAATAAATAAGCTATACAGCGAAAGCTGTACAAAGATAAAGGAGAAAAGTATTATGGAAAAGACAATGGACAAAATCGTTGCTCTCGCAAAATCCAGAGGATTTGTATATCCGGGTTCTGAGATCTACGGCGGTCTGGCCAACACATGGGATTATGGTAATCTGGGTGTTGAGCTGAAAAACAACGTAAAGAAAGCCTGGTGGAAGAAATTCGTACAGGCTAATCCGTACAACGTTGGTGTGGACTGTGCGATCCTGATGAATCCGCAGACATGGGTGGCTTCCGGTCATCTGGGCGGCTTCTCTGATCCGCTGATGGACTGTAAGGAGTGCCACGAGCGTTTCCGTGCTGACAAGCTGATCGAGGATTTCTGCGAAGAAAAAGGGATCAAGCTGGAGGGCAGTGTGGATGCCTGGTCCCAGGAAGAGATGAAGAGCTTTATCGAGGAGCATCAGATTCCGTGTCCGACCTGCGGCAAGCACAATTTCACCGATATCCGTCAGTTCAACCTGATGTTCAAGACCTTCCAGGGTGTTAC
>CAVCMG010000058.1:0-10257 GCA_963603285.1 Ruminococcus bromii | reverse complement strand
CTAGCCAACACGTTTCATGACGCATTGGTGTCTTTCGCAGAAAGACGGGTTATAACGATGAAAATATTGATCCTGCGCCACGGTGAGACAGCATGGAATACCGAGGCCAGACTGCAGGGCCAGAAGGACATGGAGCTGAACGAACACGGCATCCGTCTGGCGCAGATTACCGCTGAAAATATGAAAGATATCCATGTAGATATCTGTTATACCAGTCCGTTAAAACGGGCCAGAAAGACGGCTGAGCTTGTGCTGGAGGGGCGTAACGTACCGATTCTGGATGATGCAAGGCTAATGGAGATCAGTTTCGGAGCATATGAGGGGCTGTGCTGTTCCAAAAGTAATCCGGAGGTTTCTCCGGAATTTATGGATGCTTTTTATAATCATCCCATGACGTATGAGGCCCCGGAGGGCGGTGAAACGTTTGGCCAGCTGTGCGAGCGGGTGAAAGCCTTTACAGACTGGCTGATCCAGCAGGATCAGCTGCAGGATAAGACCGTACTGTTATCCTGCCACGGCTGTTCCTCCCGGGCGCTGCTGCGTGTGATGGAGGGGGAGCGTGCACCGGAAAATTTCTGGAGAGGCTGCATACCGCCAAATTTAAGCGTATCTACGGTATATTATGAAAATGGTACATTTACACTGAAAGAATTAGACCATCTGTATTATGACAGAAAAGAATGGAAGGATACTTATGCAAGAAGATAACGTAATGAAAACATCGGATTTTTACTATGATCTGCCTAAGGAACTGATCGCACAGGATCCGCTGGCAGACAGAGCTTCCTCCCGTCTGCTGCATCTGGACAGACAGACCGGAGAGTTTACCCATGAGCATTTCCGGGATATCAAGAAATATCTGAAACCCGGCGACACCCTTGTCATCAATGACACTCGTGTCATCCCGGCCCGTCTGATCGGCCACAAGCCGGATACAGGCGCTGCGATCGAGGTGCTTCTTCTGACCAGAAAGAGCGACAACGTATGGGAAACTCTGGTAAAGCCAGGTAAAAAGATGAAACCGGGCGCTAAAGTAACCTTTGGCGACGGTCTGTTAAATGCCGAGGTGCTGGAGGTGGTCGAGGATGGCAACCGTCTGATCCGCTTCGATTACGACGGTATTTTTGAAGAAATCCTTGACCAGCTCGGTGAAATGCCACTGCCGCCGTATATTACCCACAAGCTGGAGGATAAGAACCGTTACCAGACCGTATATGCCAAAAATAACGGCTCCGCCGCAGCACCGACCGCCGGTTTGCATTTTACAAAAGAACTGCTGGAAGAGATCAAAGAAATTGGGGTAAATATCGCCCATGTAACCCTGCATGTAGGTCTTGGCACATTCCGTCCGGTCAAGGTGGATAATGTCAAAGAACACCATATGCACTCCGAATTTTACCGTATTGAGGAGGATCAGGCAAAGCTGATCAACGAAACCCATGCCAAAGGTGGACGTATTATTTCCGTCGGCACCACAAGCTGCCGTACACTGGAATCCGCCGCAGATGAAAACGGCATGGTAAAAGCCGGAAGCGGCTGGACAGATATCTTTATCTATCCCGGCTACACCTTCAAAGTGATCGACGGCCTGATCACCAATTTCCATCTGCCGGAGTCCACACTGATGATGCTGGTATCCGCCTTTGCCGGTAAAGAGCATATCTTCCGGGCCTATGAAGCCGCCGTACAGGAAAAATACAGATTTTTCTCCTTTGGCGATGCCATGTGTATTTTGTAAAAAAGGATTGTGCACTAGTAGAAATATCCTGAAAATATTTTTTTAAATCTGTATGAGATTAACTACAACAATCTAAATTTTTTCAAAGTCAGTAAAAGAAAGAGGTCGGGGCTGCGGGAACCGGCTTACAGATATAGATGTGTTTAACCAGCGACTTTAGCGAGTAAGTGTCCGAGACTACAGGCTCGGACCGACGGAGCCGGAGCGCAGGAAAACACATCTATATCTGTAAGCCGGTTCCCGCAGCCCCGACCTCTTTCTTTTATGTCCGTCAATCACTACAAAAGCGAAGCCAGATCCCTATAAAATTCCGGATAAGAAATATTCACACACTCCGCATTCTGTATAACAGTGGTGCCCTCAGCCACCAGCGAAGCCACCGCAAACGACATCGCAATCCGATGATCCAGATGACTGTCAATCTGCGCCCCCTGCAGCGGACAACCGCCACGAATAATCATACCATCCGGCGTCCCTTCAATATCACATCCCATAGCAGTCAGTGAATCCACCATAATCGTCAACCGATCCGACTCCTTCACCCGAAGCTCCTGCGCATCCCGGATCACCGTTTCACCCTCCGCCGTAGCAGCCAGAACCGCAATCACCGGAATCTCATCGATCAACGTCGGAATCAGATCCCCCTCAATTACCGTACCATGCAGATCCTTCGTATAACGCACCAACAAATCCGCCGTCTTTTCACCCGCCTGCTCCCGGACATTCTGATATTCAATATCGGCTCCCATAGCCCTTACAACCCGCAGAATACCATCCCTTGTCGGATTGATACCAACATTGCGGATCAGCACCTCTGAACCCGGAACCATAAGCGCAGCACAGATAAAATAGGCCGCCGAGGAAATATCTCCCGGCACACTCACCTTCTGACCCACCAGATGCGGATCCGGCAGGATCGTAGCCGTAGTACCCTCAGACATCACACTGGCCCCAAAAGAAGAAAGCATCAGCTCCGTATGATTTCTGGATAATGCCGGTTCCGTTACAGATACCGGACCATCGGCATACAGACCAGCCAGCAGAACACAGGATTTCACCTGCGCAGAAGCTACCGGGGAATCGTAATGGATTGCCCGTAACGGATGCCCCTTGATCGTCAGCGGTGCACAGTCATTGCCCCGGTCGCTCGTAATATTCGCGCCCATAGCCTGCAGAGGCTTCATAATACGTCCCATCGGCCGCTTGCAGATCGAAGCATCCCCGATCAGATGGCTTTCAAAAGTCTGTCCTGCAAGAATACCCGAGATCAGACGCGTTGTTGTACCACTGTTTCCGGTATCCAGCACCTCTGTGGGCGCTGTGAGACCGTGCAGCCCCCTGCCATGGATCAGCAGCGTCTGTTCGCTTTCCTCGATCGTAATGCCCATTTTGCGGAAGCAGGAGATCGTAGAGAGACAGTCAGCACTTTTTAAGAAGTGTGTAACCTCTGTGATCCCTTCAGAAATAGCACCAAACATAACGGAACGGTGGGAAATGGATTTATCGCCCGGCACAGTCAGCTCACCGTGCAGCGGTTTCGTCGTCTTTGTGAAATCCATAAAATAAAATCCTCCTGTAAAAAAAGAGCTGCCATCAGCAGCCCTTCTTAGATTTTCTTTACGCGGCAGCGGATCATAGCCCGTGCCTGCAGCTCATATCTAAACCTTGTATCAGTCTCTGACATAGATAGTGTAATTTCTGGAACGCAAAAGGTCAATAGCCTGTTTCATCGAATCCTCCGTATAGAATTCAATCTCCAGCGCGCCCTCGGCAAACGACCGGTTGTGGATGATGCCGATATTCTTGATACTTAAGCCCCGCATACCCAGCATGATCGTGATCGTGGCAATGCCGCCCGGCTCATCGTAGAGATCACAGGTAAAGGCAAATTTCTTCTTGATCGGGCCCGCGGACAGATCGCCGAAAGAATTTCTGTATTCTCTGGATTCTTCAAACATGTCATATACACCGGGGCATCCGGCTTCCATGACCTTTGCCCGGGCATCCTGCAGCATATCGATATAATCGTCGATGACTTCTACAATATTGGCAGAATTTTCCTGACAGATACTCTGCCACATTTCCGGAGAAGATGAGGCGATACGGGTGATATCCTTAAAGCCGCCGGCAGCGATCATCTTCATATGCTGTTCCGGATCGTCCAGCTTTTTGACAGCATTGACGAGGGTAGCAGCAATCACGTGCGGCAGGTGGGAGATCACGGCTGTTGTATAATCATGATCCTTGGCCGACATCGTCA
The DNA here is from genome assembly GCA_963603285.1 of Ruminococcus bromii. Lineage (GTDB taxonomy): Bacteria > Bacillota > Clostridia > Lachnospirales > Lachnospiraceae > UBA11957. The sequence continues at coordinate 6,259 of CAVCMG010000058.1, read as the reverse complement.
GCGGGATACCGCCGATCGAACGGACAAGCTCTGTAAACGCCTCGATGCGTTCTTCCGGCACGCCCTCACCCGGCGTAAGAATATAGTAGGAATTTTCCAGCAGAAGATCCGTAGCATTGGCATAGCCGGTCTTTTCCGAACCGGCCATCGGATGTCCGCCGATAAAGCAGGCATCCATGCCCTTGGCGGTGATGGCTTCGTGGATCGGCATTTTTACACTGCCGACATCGGTCAAGATACAGTTCGGGCGCATAACCGTCTTTAAAAAGTCGAGGTACTCGATATTGCTCTCTACCGGAGCACACATAAATATATAATCACAGGCTCCGAAAAACGGATCATCCTTTGTACAGATGATGTCTACAACGCCGTCCTGCTTGGCCTGTTCCAGCGAATCTCTGGTGCGGGAATAGGTCATGATCCTGCAGTCCGGGTGAAATTTTCGAAGAGCTTTGGCGATCGAACCGCCGATCAGACCAAAGCCGATAAAGCCTACTGTTAAGTTTTCCATTGGGTAGATCCTTTCGTATCTTTCATGTTTTATCCGCGTGGCTGTGCAGTCCGGATGGCAGTTATATCTATGGATAAAATCCTGATACAGACCGCTATTGTGCGCTATACAGACACGATATGTATTGTAAAGCAGTGGCATTCAAAAGTCAATTATTTTATACGTTAAAGTATAAAAGTCGACAATTTTATTTTACTTACATGGAAATGTAAACGGAAATGCATAAGGGCTGGCATTTTGCCAGTTAAAATCCGGACAACTCCAGAAAAAAATGTAGTAAATTGTGTGATTTGTACATATATTTTTGAAAAAAGAGCAGAAAAACAACCTTTATTTTCTGAATGCTGGAATATTTCAAAGAAATAATTGGTGAAATTGAATAAAAAGATTGAAAAGTTATAAAAAAAATAGTAATATATGACTATACTGAATTTTGGGAGGGTTACACAATGGACATTTACAGATCAGACCGAATCAGAAACGTAGTTCTTCTCGGACACGGCGGAGCCGGTAAAACGACTCTGACAGAGGCAATGGCTTATATCTCCGGTATCACCAGCCGCCTTGGCAAGGTCAGCGAGGGCAACACCGTCAGCGATTTTGATAAAGAAGAGATCAAACGTGGTTTTTCAATTTCAACATCTCTGGTGCCGATCGAATGGCACGGCTGCAAGATCAATATTCTGGATACTCCGGGATTTTTCGATTTTGTCGGTGAAGCAGAAGAGGCTGTCGCTGCCGCAGATGCGGCGATCATCGTTGTCAGCGGTAAAGCCGGTGTACAGGTTGGTACCCAGAAGGCATGGGATCTCTGCGAAAAGTATAATCTGCCCCGCATGATCTTTGTCACAGGTATGGATATCGATAACGTCAGCTTCCGTAAGACCGTAGAGGATCTGACCGAGATGTACGGCAAAAAGATTGCGCCGTTCCATATGCCGATCCGCGGCAACGAAGAGTTTATCGGATATGTCAACGTAGTCAAGGGCAAAGGCCGTAAGTTCCTCGCAAAGGACGTTCACGAGGAATGCCCGATCCCGGATTACTGTGAAGAGTACTATGAGAAATACAAAGAGATCCTGATGGAGTCTGTAGCTGAGACAAGCGAAGAGTTTATGGATCGTTACTTCGGCGGCGAAGAGTTCTCCGAGGGTGAGATCATGATGGCTGCTTCCATGAATATTGCCGACGGTTCCATCGTTCCGGTCAGCATGGGTGCACCGAATATTCTCTACGGTGTGACCAACCTGCTCGACGATATTGTAGATTTCCTGCCGGATCCAACAAAGAAAGAGCGTGCCGGTATGTTAAAGGATACAGGCGAGCTGTTCCATGCCGATTATGATTTCGCCAAGGGCAAATCTGCACTGGTATTTAAGACGATCGTGGATCCGTTTATCGGTAAATACTCCATGATCAAGGTTTGCTCCGGTGTATTAAAGACCAACGACACTCTGTACAATGCCGTACAGGAAAAAGAGGAACGTATCGGTAAGCTTTACGTTCTGGAAGGTGGCAAGCCGATCGAGGTACCGGAGCTGTTTGCCGGTGATATTGGTGCTCTGGCAAAACTTGAGGCAAAAACGGGTGATACCCTGTGTATGAAAGCCAAACCGGTGCTCTACGCCAAACCGACGCTGTCCGTACCGTATACCTGTATGCGCTACAAAGTACCAAATAAGAACGAGGTAGATAAGGCAGCCCAGGCACTGGCCAAGATTGCCATGGAAGACCAGACGATTCGCCTTGTCAATGATTCCGCCAACCGCCAGACATTGATCTACGGTATCGGTGACCAGCAGCTGGATGTCGTACTCAGCAAGTTAAAAGAGCGTTATAAGGTTGAGATCGAGATGGTAAAGCCGAAGGTCGCTTTCCGTGAGACAATCCGCAAGAATTCCGACGTAGACGCCAAGTATAAAAAACAGTCCGGTGGACACGGCCAGTATGGTCATGTCAAGATGCGTTTTGCTCCGTCCGGTGATCAGGACACAGCTTTTACGTTCACACAGGAGGTTGTCGGCGGTGCTGTACCGAAGAACTACTTCCCGGCTGTTGAGAAAGGTCTGCAGGAGTCTGTAGAGTCCGGTCCGCTGGCTGCTTATCCGGTTGTCGGTGTTGCCGCTGTGTTGTATGACGGCTCCTACCATCCGGTAGATTCTTCCGAGATGGCGTTCAAGCAAGCAACCAAGATGGCGTTCAAGAAGGGTTTTATGGAGGCTTCTCCGGTGCTTCTGGAGCCGATCGTAAATATGAAGGTCAAAGTAGCCGACAAATATACCGGCGATGTTATGGGCGATCTGAACAAGAGAAGAGGCCGTGTTCTCGGTATGACACCGGATCACAAAGGCAATACGATCATCGAGGCCGATGTACCGCAGCTTGAAATCTACGGATACTCTACAGTTCTTCGTTCCATGACCGGCGGCAGCGGCGATTTCGAATACGAATTTGCCCGCTACGAGCAGGCACCGAAGGATATTCAGGATAAGGAGATCGAGGCAAGAGCTTCCAAGATCCAGGATATTGAATAAACATACTGTGATGTAAAATAATGGACAGCCAGGTGGGATAGTGTATATCCTGCCTGGCTGTTGTTGTGTGGGCAATATTGTTCAGTAAAGAAAGGTTTATAATATAGCAGAGTTTTGAAACTGAACATAAGAAAGACCAACCGTGCCGGAAATATAATGTTTTTTGTACGGTTGGTCTTTCTTATAGTAATTATACAGTTTTAGGTTCTTTTTTCAGCTTGTGGTATATTTTGCTGCATACACCGCTGATCCATTCGATCACCAGTGTACCGTACCGCATCACCGGTTCCGTGGCAATGGCAAAGACAGCCAGAAGCATACCGCATTTTAAGGATATATTTGTAATCGCAAACAGATGGCTGACAAAGAATATGCATATCAGCATTCCAAAGGTACAGCCAACCATGACTGCACCGCGTAGCAGATTCAAAGGTCTGCTGATATGGTATAGGATCATCAGGCCTACGATCGCCAGAAGCAGTGTAGACGCTGTGGAAATATCGGTGGAGCTTACTTCAAATACCTGACCAAAGATAACCAGTGCACCGACCATAACGGCATCAGTAATACCGGCCGGCAGGGCAGCAACGATCACATTCGTAATAAAACGGCCCTCGATCCGGTTGGTATTGGGCTGCATTGCGAGGAAAAATCCCGGAATACCGATCGTGAACATACTGATCAGCGAGATCTGGGACGGCTCCATCGGATAGTCGAGCATAAAACAGATGGAGAAGATCGACAGCAGCAGGGAGAAGATATTCTTCACCAGAAACAGGCTGGCCGATCTTGTAATATTATTCACAACCCGGCGGCCCTCCGCAACAACTGATGGCATACTGGAAAATTTGGAATCCAGCAGGACGAGATCTGAGGTCTGGGCAGCAGCGTCAGAGCCGGATGCCATGGCGATACTGCAGTCAGCATCTTTCAGAGCCAGTACGTCGTTGACGCCGTCACCGGTCATGGCTACGGTATGGCCAGAAGCCTGCAGCGCTTTGACAAATTTACGTTTCTGATCCGGGGTAACGCGCCCGAATACGGTATAGGTATTGACCGCAGCCTGGATCGCAGCATCGTCCGTCAGTGTACGGGCATCCACATACCGGTCGGCATTTTCGATACCGGCTTTTGTGGCGACTTCAGATACGGTGATCGGGTTATCGCCGGAGATGACCTTGATCACTACCCCCTGCTTTGCAAAATACCGGAAGGTTTCGGGAGCTTCTGCACGGATCTGATTAGACAGAAGGATCAGGCACAGCGGTGTAAAGTCCTCTGTCAGGGCTTCACCTGCCGGATTTACCGGATACGTTCCGAAGATCAGGACACGATAGCCCTTGCTGCTGTACTGGCTGATTTTTTCTTCGTAATCCTCGTAGGCTTCACGCAGAACAAATTCCGGCGCGCCCAGTACATAGGTCTCTTCGGTGGCAAAGGTCACGGCGCTGTATTTATAAGCGGAAGAGAAGGGCACGGTAGCCGAGGCACGGACGGACTGGCTGCCCTTAAAATGGCGTTTCAGCGTTTTCATTGTGCTGTTATCAGCCTCCATACAGGCGACAAAGTCTGCGATCCGGTCGTGACAAAGTCCTTCATCGGCCGATTCGCCCAGCGGGATAACCTTATCAACAGTCATTTCATTTTCGGTGATCGTACCGGTCTTGTCGACACAGAGTACGTCGACGCGGGCCAGCATCTCGATACATTTCATGTCATGGACAAGTACCTTTTTCTGGGCCAGACGCATAACACTGACAACAAGAGCCACACTGGCCAGAAGGTACAGTCCTTCGGGGATCATACCGATCACGGCAGCGACCATGGAGGTCACACTGCTGCGGAAACCGGACTTTTCAAAGAAAAACTGCTGGGAAAACAGCGTGACGCCGATTGGAATGATCAGGATACCGGCAATCAGTACAATTTTATTTAAGGAACGGATCATTTCTGTCGGTTCCTTCGGTTTGTTTCGCTTGGCTTCCAGCGTCAGTTTGGAAATATAGGAGTCCTCACCGACCTTATCCAGTCGGGCGTGGCATTTGCCACTGACGACGAAGCTGCCGGAAAGCAGGGTGTCACCGGCCACCTTGGTGATCTCATCGGATTCACCGGTGATCAGCGACTCATTGACCTGGATCTGTCCGTCGGTGACGATCGCATCGGCGGGGATCTGGTTTCCCGCACTGAAGATCACGATATCATCCAGTACCAGATCCGCAGAAGCAATCGTGCTTTCCCGTCCCTGCCGGACGACAGTAGCCTTTGGCGCATTCAGCATGGTCAGCTTGTCGAGGACCTCCTTGGAACGGATCTCCTGCACGATACCGATCACCGTATTGGCAATGATGACCGGTAAAAATGTCAGATCCCGGAACGATCCGGCTATGATCAGAAGCAGGGCGATCACGGCAAAGACAAGGTTAAAATAGGTAAAAACGTTCGTTTTTATGATATCCTGTACGGTTTTGGACGGCGGTTCCACAGGGGTATTGACAAGCCCCTGCTTTTGTCGCTGTTTTACCTGTTCGGTGGTCAGACCGGTCAGCGCTTCCGGATAATATCTCTGGTCTTTTGGTGTACTCATGTTGTATCATCTCCAAGTCATATCGTAAGTATAGCGGCTGCCTTACCGGATCCGTAACAGGTAATTACTTCGATAAAATGCAACCGGATCATATCATTAGAACTACTATACGGGATTCTTTTTCAAAAATCAGCATTTTCATCCATTTTTCACAAAATCTTAACCTTATTTTTCGAATTGGAACAAATCGCCGTTACCGTACATTTATTCACTGACCAGACGGAGAGAAGAGATATCCGGCGCGATCGTCATCGAATAATTGGTGTGATAGATTACAAAGCCCGGATTGGCACCGTTGACCTTTTTCACATGCTTTTTCTGTACATAGTCGATCTCGACCTTCGGTGCGGTACGGCCCTTGGAATACCAGGCAGCCAGCATCGCGGCTTCCTCGAAGGTACGGTCCGGAAGCTCCTCGTTATTGCTCTTTACGATCACATGTGAGCCCGGCTGTCCCTTGGCATGGAACCACCAGTCGTTTCCGGTGGCAAATTTAAAGGTAAGCTCCTCGTTCTGGATATTGTTTTTGCCGACGTAGATATCGTAGCCGTCGTAGGATACATAGTGGAACGGGCGGCTGGTGAAGCGTTCCTTTTTATTCTTTCCACCGTGTTTTTTGATATACCC
>CAVCMG010000057.1:0-10439 GCA_963603285.1 Ruminococcus bromii | reverse complement strand
AAGCAAGTATTTTCCCGTACAGCTCTACGAAGCCGCAAAGGAAGTAGCCTGAGGAGATGCTGTAACCAATGGAGCTGAAAGGCTCCTCCTAATCGGATACTTATTCATTAAGAAAAGGACGAATTTTTGTCTTGACAACTGACCCATTATACACACACTTCTTCTGCGAATCTGTGCAATGGATACATTTACTTGCATAATGTGCCATTTATTTTTTCACACCTCCCTTTTGCTCCAGGTGATTTATCTTCTTCATCTCCGCAAGAATTAACGCAAGGGCAAAAATAAATGCCAGACCATCCGCTACAGGGCCAGCCCACAACACACCTTTGATTCCTATATACCTGCACAAAATCATTACCGCAGGAATCAGGAATACAATCTGACGGCTTAAAGAAATTGCACCGGATACTACGGGTTTTCCAATAGACTGGAAGTAAATTGCAGCGACTGTCTGAAAGCCATTCAGGAAACACAGCAATGTAAAAATGCGGAATGACATAATGGAGAATTCCGTGTACAGTTCTCCCTGGTTTCCAAACATAGCTGTAAGAGCTCCCGGAAATACCTGAAAAATAATAAAGAAAATAACGGCGAACATGGTTGCTGATTTTACTGCAATTCCGAAAGTTTTCTTTACCCTTTTATAATCAGCCCTGCCATAATTGTATCCCACAATCGGCTGTGCACCTGTTCCAATCCCCGTTACAATCGAAATCAGAATCGTATTAAATTTCATAACAATGCCAAACGCTGCCAGTGGAATATCCGCACCATATGCAGAATTCATTCCGCAATGAACAAGATAATAATTCATTACCGTCATAATAATCGCAATCGCTATCTGAGACACAAAACTGGACACTCCGAAACCTGCCATTTTCTTTAACATGCCAAATTCCGGTTTCATTGCCTTTATAGATATTTTCACTGTTTTGAATCTTGGAACATACCACATACTGATCGCAAAGTTTAAGATCTGACCGATCACTGTTGCAAATGCTGCACCTTTCATTCCCCATCCAAAGCCAAGGACAAATACTGCATCCAGAACCACATTCGACAGACAGCCTACGATCATCGCAATCATTGTGAGCTGAGGCGTACCGTCTGCACGTATCAGAGAACACATACCACAGCCAACAATGACAAACGGAAATCCCAGAATAACAATTTTCCCATACTCCAGTGCAAACGTAAGATTATCCGGTGTTGCTCCAAACAAAGCTGTCATTGGTTTCAGAAATATTACACAGATGATGCAAAAAACAATTCCCACAATGATCAGCCATGAAAATGTATTGTTTACACCTTTTTCTGCTTTCTTTTGGTTTCCCCGTCCCAGTTCCAGACTTAAATAGGCCGCACCGCCATCTCCCAGCAGCAAGGCCAGCGCCATAACAACCATATTTAGCGGGAATATTACATTCGTTGCACTGTTACCTAATGTACCAACGCCCCATCCTATAAATATCTGATCGACAATGTTATACAATGCATTCACAACCAGAGCTACAACACTGGGGATGGCATATTTCATCATCAAACTGCCAAGCGGAGCCTCTGCAAGCGGATTTTTTTCCGTTTCTTTTGAACTCATTATTTTTCTAACCTCCATGATTTTCAATTTCATATTGCATCTTAAACTATATGATTATCATAGAGTCAAGCATATCATTCAAAATATTCTTTCATATTTTCTTGATAAAACGTGCATGGTTTTTTATAATATTCAAAAACCTTATTATGTATATATAGTTATGGAGGCTCATTTTGAATAAATTTTTATCCATTGGAGAACTTGCAAAGCTGAGAAATATCAATGTCCAGTCATTACGCTACTATGAAAAACTTGGAATTTTAGTCCCGGCCTATATTAACCCGGAAAGTGGATACCGTTACTATTCTTTAGAGCAGATCATGATACTGGATACAATCATTCTCTGTATTGATCTTGGTATTCCACTCAAAGATTTAAAAAATTATGTGAATGCTAATGGAGAACTTGAATTTGAATATTTATTAAAAGACGGCAAAAAGCTTGCCAAAGAAAAAATCCGAAAAATAGAATCCAGCATTGATTCCATCAATCGGACATTGCAACACATCAACGCCCAGAAAACCTTTCTTGGACGCAACGGCTATTATTCCCGCTATATTTTTGAACGGTATTATATTTCGATTCCCTGTGAAACAATCATGAGTGCAAAAGAATATGAAAAAAATTTAAGTCACTTATTTTCTCTCGCCAGAGAACAAAATTTACAGGCATCTTTTCCGCACGGCATCATCTCTGCTTACGGCAATGGAAAATTTACAGGACCAACTATGTTTTTGGAAGTTCTGCCTGCTGATTCTCCCATTGTACAAAAGTTAAATGCCGGAAATTATTTATGTTTTCAGGAACCCCGTGAAACCCACTCCGATCCCCTTGAAATATTTCCTCAAAAATTGCTGAACCACAGCAATACAAAAGTCATAATTTCCAGTATGTCCCCCGACACCTATAAATACGACAAAGTAACCTTAGAATTTCAGCTACAAACCTAACCGCACAGCAGGCGCAGCCCGCCCTGTGCTACACCCCTCTCCACCCTGCCACCTCTCCCAAAAGCCAGGATGCCTCTGGCGAAAAGCCGGTGGTCTGTCTGCTCTCTGGAAAATCCCTAAAGCGCGGGCTGACTGGTTCTTAGGCAAAAGAGGCCGCGTATAAAAGGGCATCTGTCGTCTCCCAGACGGCAGATGCGGATGCCTTGAGCTGTGTTTTCATCAGAAAACACGGCGAATGCATCCGGTACCTTTTATACACGGCCTCTTTTGGCTTAGAACCATCGCCCAAGCGTCGGGATTTTCCAGAGAGCAGACAGACCACCGGCTTTTCGTCAGAGCATCCGTCCGTCCCTCACCACTCTCAATTCACCAGATACACATCCGCATACCGTTTCCCAAACTGCAGCGCCTCACTGTGTGAATTAAAGAAAATATCCACATGTCCATACACCGTACCACGATCCTCCACAGTATATATCTTACCATTAATACTGATCTTCGTCCCCAGCGGAACCCCGCCCATGGCCACTGTCCGACCAGCCGTCGCCTTCGTCCCGCTGGCCGTAATACCATCCGACTTACCACAGCATTTCACACACGGACAATACGCCGTCAGTTTAAAATGCCCCAGATATTCCCCCGAGGATGACGTACTCTCCTTCTTCTCATCCTGCGTTTTCTTCTTAGCATCGGCCGATATATCCTTTGCCTCACTCTGCGACGTATCCGCTTTCGCCGACTGATCGATCACCTCCGGCCCTGCCAGCTCACTCTTCTTCGTCGCAGCCTCCTTTTTTGCTGCCTTTGCCGCCGCCTGTTCCTCCGCAGCCTTTTTCTCCGCCGCAGCCTTGGCTTCCGCCGCTTTCTTCGCAGCCGCCTGCTCATCCTTCTGCTTTTTCAGCAGACTGTTCAGCTCATCCTCCTGACTGTTGATCTGTTTCAGCAAAGAAGAAACATTCGTCTGACTATCCTGGATCTCCGACTCATACTGGCGGATCTGGATATATGTATCCTCCACAAGATCCTCTACAGCCTCCTCCTTCTTCTCATATTCACTCTGTAAAGTCTCAATAGCCGCCTGCTCTTCCTTAACCTTCTCCTCTTTCTCCTGCACCAGCTGCACCGTCTCTTCATACCTTTGCAGCATATCCCGGTCATAGGAAGTGATCGCCGATATATTCTCCGCCTTATTCAAAAAATCACCAAAACTGTCCGCACTGAGCAGCATATCCAGATACGAAGATTTCATATCATTTTCATACATATACTGGATTCTGAGCTTCATATCCTCATACTGCTGCTGCCTGTCCGCCTCGGCACTATCCAGCTCCGACAGCACACCGTCCAGCTCCACCTGCTTGTCATCGTACTGCTTCTGCAGATCCGCCAGATTGTCCTTCAGCTTCGCCATCTGGTCATTCAGCTCCGTCAGATACGCTTCCTTGTCATTCTTCTTACTCTGCAGATCCTTTAACGTCTTCTGCGCATTCTGATAATCCGCCTGTGTCTCCTTCTGCTGGGCTTTCTTACTGTCGATCTGCTCCTGCGTCGTCTCTGCATAACAGTTCACCGCAAAGGAAACCGTAAGCACAGCAGAAAGAAATACCGCCATGATCTTTCTCTTTCGCATGTTTCACCTCGTATTATACAATAGCTGTATTATAGCACATTCTTTCATTTATTGTACATCTTTCCGTAATATTTTCGTAATATCTGTTCATTGTTTTCTACATCGCAACCTACAGCTAAATAAAAAATGACACAAAAAAGGACGGCATTTTCGCTGTCCCTGTTGCCCCCAGCTTATCGCTGTAAGAACAATCAAGAAGTGAAAACACCGTCCTTAGATCACATCTGATTAGTAATTAAAATGCTCTTTATTGTAACGCTCTACCGCATCCATCGTAGCTTCGATTACACCCGGGAAGATGGACTCTTTCAGACCGTAAGTGATACACGGAATGAAAGCACCATACGGAGCACCTGCCTCGATAGCACGATATACTTCCTTATCAACCTCTTCCTGTGTCCAGTCTGCTCTGTCAATGATGGAATCGATACCACCCATGCAGATCAGCTTGCCATGTACTTTATTCTGGATTGTCTCGAAGTTGTTGGTGCACAGTGCGCCCTGCCAGATATCGATATGGCAGTCCACAAAATCCTCAACCAGAGTCTCGCAGTAGCTGTCAGAATGGAACAGAATCTTTACGCCACGCTCATGCATATAGCCGAACAGCTTCTCGTAACCCTCTTTAAAGAACTCCTCAAAGATCTCGTTGCTGAAGAACGGACGATCCTTTGCACCAAGGTCATCATGATACAGCATGAAATCCAGATCCAGATGATCGATCATCTCCTTAGCGTAAGCCATCTTCCACTCGAAAACAGCATCGATCAGCTCGTGCATAGCTTCTGGCTCCAGATAGAAGTTCATCAGAGTATCTTCAAATCCCATAAAGGAATGCAGCTTTTCGAAAACACCGGATACCATGATACCGGTAACGAAATGATTCTTTCTGTCCATACCGGCTACCTGCTTCTTTGCAGCTTCCCATGCTTCCTCCGGGAATACGTCGTTCTGTTTTACAAAGTGCTCTTTCCACTCTGTGACATCTTTGATGACTTTGTTTTCTTCTGTCACATACGGCATACCGGCATGCTCGCCTTTTTTCCAGCGGATCGTAACGCCCCACGGATCCAGTGTATCCTGACCCTCGATATAGCAGTTCAGATAATATTTTGCAATCAGCGGATCGGTCAGTACAAAATCAAACGGCTCGTAGCCATTGACCAAACGCTCTGTCTGCTCGCCATCTAACAGTTTCTGTAAATTTTCTCTTGGTGTAAGCATAGTTTATCCTCCTGTTACCAGCCTGTATACTGTTTTTCAACTGCTACCCTTTTTATTTCTCTTGCAACACAGCAGCTGTTCCTTATGCATACAGTATAGTATAGGAGCATATTTCCTGTAAATTCTACAAAAAATATGTATTTTCCAGATTGCATCCCTACACTTTATAGGATTAGTTCTTTCTATTTCACCGCTCTTTTCCAGATTTCATACGAAAGCATCAGATGCAGACAGGTGGTATACTCATCCAGATCAACCTTTGTCAGCGTCTGGATTCTGTCTATTCTGGCCAGCAATGTTGTCCGGTGAATGTTCAGGGCATCCGCTGTGTGTGTAATATTCTGCTTTTTCTGTAAAAACATATCCAGTGTAACAAAAAGTTCGGTATCATTCGCCTTATCATACCGCCGCAGAATCTTCAATGCCTGGTGACACCCCTGCAAAGGCAACAGCTGGGACGTACTGTGTTCGATCAGATATTCAAACATATACTGTGAGAACTGATGATACCACCGCGAATTATCTATGGTCTCTCCCGTGGAAATCGCGTATTCTGCCTCCCGGTAATAATACGGCAGATTGGAAAATTCCCGGAACACATCACTTAAACCCGCCTTGCAGAGGGAATCCCGCAGAAAATACGGCAGCGTATCGGCAAAATCATGGGCCGCATCGGAACGTGTGATATTCCGGATGCAGATAAACTGCATCGGTTCTGTGATTACGCAGCATTCCCGGAACAGACGGAGCATCTGCTCCTGAAAATATTTCATACCGATCCCGGCACCGGCTCCCTCCTGGAACCGGAATAAAACGATCTGATAGGTATCGTTCATATTCCACTGAAATCTCGCCAGCAGCGTCTTTTGCTCGTTGTATGGCACACCCTGTCCATGCAGCATATTTTCCGCCATAGCGATCAGATCCTTCCATGTAGAGCTCTGGTCCTTCTGATAATACAGCTCTTCATACACGCTGCCAATCGCTTCTCCCATGATCTGCACAAACTGCAAAAGCCCGTAATCGACCTCCTGTTTTCCCGCACTCATGATCAGGCGGGCATCATAGACATTCTCCGCAAACAGATTGTAGCAGCAGAACCATTCCTGCTGGGAATTGCAGAATAAAAAGGCATTAGTGTGATTTTCTGCTTTCTGAAAATCCTCATCTGTCAAAAGCTCATTGACCATATTGGCACTGATACCGTTTTCCTCGTCCACCCAGTCATTTCGCTGGCTGAAATCATCGGAAATTCCCTTCATCACCATCTCACGGGTAAAAACGCTGCCGCCGATCTGCAGAAATGTTTCCGTCATATTCAGAATTTCTTCCAGACTTTTGCGCTGCAGCAGGTATTTCTGCAGTTCCATATACCAGTTGTACACCAGCTTCATATTCTGATACACCTTCTGCTGAATCTGCATCTCTGACAAATGTTCCGTCACAAAGATCCAGTCCACATGCTTTTCTTCCAGTGCTGCCGCATCCGGTTTACCACGCAAAAGTACTGTCCGTCTGTACCACAGATCGGGATCTTTTTTCAAATCCTCCTGCGTGATCAGATACAGCATATTTTTCTTTGGAAATTCGCCGTCCCAGATTTCGAAACCATCGATCACATACTCTGCCTGTCTGCTGATGTTCGTATAAATTGCAGTATCGAGAGATAACAGGTATAACAGCATTCCTATAGTGATTTTCATTGTATTTCCTCCAGATGTCGTGTGGGTATCCTATCTTTTGTAGTATAGCAGATACTTATGCTTCTGTCACTACCTTCATCTGCCCATAAAAAGACCGCTGCATACGGCCTTTTTTCCATATGCAGCGGCTTTTTGACGCAACAATCTTGATATATTTAATTTACAGTTACCTTGTTTACCAGCGCCCGGTACTGCTTTTCAAGTACCTTTGCACGGATTCTCTCTTTTACTGACGAATATCGACGATACCAGGCTTGAAGTAGCCATCGGTAAGACCCGTCATATCCATGCACTGGTTGAGATCCAGACAAAGACTGGACAGATCCTGCTCGTTGACGATCCAGGCCATCCGGACCTGCTTGCTTTCCCCGGCTTTCAGAGAAATATAGTTGCCGCCGTTTCCCTCGTTCTCCGTAGCACTGTAGTACGTCATCTCCATCAGCTTTGCCGCACTGTTTCCGACAATTTCATCATAGCCTGCTCCATCTACAGTTTTGTTTTCATCCAGTCCATTAAAGCCGCTTGTGTCAAACACATATTTTCCGTTTTCCTGCTTCATAAGACCCAGCCATCCATTGTATAACAGATGCTTCCAGTCTTCCTTACCGGTATTTGTATAAGTCAGGTCAACTACGACGAGCTTCTGATTAACGTTTTCCTTCTTTACAACCTGATCCAGAGTATCCTTTCCATCGCCCTTTTTAATATAGGAAAGCTCATTGGATACCAGCTTGCCATCCTTACCTGTAACGTCAGCCCATTCTTCCGGAAGTTCAACACCCTTTAACAGGGAGAGATCATCTGCGACCTGTACATTGTCTACTTTTGCAGTGATATCCGTTGTCCAGTCATATTCTCCCTTTGACGTTTCACCGCTCATATCCAGAGCAAAATCTTCTCCGATTTTATGCACCGAAAGCTTGTCCTCTGCAACCGATGTATAATGCTGCATCTCTATTGTCGCTTCACCATCCCCTTTACCATCGGATGTCGGATTCACACTCTCGCTCCAGGTATAGATACTGCTGCTGTCCACAGTCTTTCCTGTTTCTTCCAGCGTAATACCGGAGAGAACCTTGATGGCCTCCTCTTTGCTGACATCGTTACCGATCACGACCTCCAGTACACGGTATTCTTCCGGGAACAGGATATACGCACGGGAGGTAAAGTTTCCTGCAAAGTCTACCACTGTATTATAGGTCAGATAGACGCCCTGATGATCTCCGAACGTCATTTCTTCGCTTTCTTTCACATTTGTCTCATTCTGCACGGTCTTCAGATCATCTTGATCCATCAGCATGCTAATAAAGGAAAATCCCCCCTGCGCCGGTGTATTCTTATTTTGCAGATGATCCTCATCGGTCCAGTCCATGCCTTCCGGAATATAAGAAGCTTTAACTTTGACCTCCGGAATCTGCTCCTGGATCGCTGCCACATCGCCTTCGGCTTTCATGCCTATATTGACACTGTATTTCCCCTGTTTTTCCGTATATAACTGGAATGCATTGACGGCTGCAAAGGCTACGGTGGTGGTGGCCACGCAGGCGATCACGACACCGGCTGCGGCGCGGGTAAAGGATTTATAGGAACGTTTTTTATGGTCTGCCATGGATACTGTCTCCCCTTTTTTATGTACCTGTCTGTCTACTTCTGCTACGATCATCTCATGGATGAACGATGGTGTTTCCGGAAATTCTCCGTTTACTCCCTGTCTCTTCATATGCTGACTACCTCCGGTGATGTAAGTTCTTCTTTCATTTTGGCTCTGGCCCTCGCCAGACGCTTCTGCACGGCTCCCTCGGAGATCTCAAGGATGGCTGCGATCTCCCTGCAGCTGAATTCTTCTATGTAATACAGCACCACAACCATCCGCAGATCGTCCTTTAAATGACGGACGGCTGCGTAAAGTTCACCGTAATCCTTTTTATCTTCTGCATAGGTGTCATTGAGTTCCTTACATTCTTCGAGTGAAACAATTTTCCTTGAGGAACGCAGGATACTGTAACATTCATTGATCACGATCCGTATCAGCCATGTTTTGGCATATGCTTCATTTTTCAGGCTGTGGCGCTTCATAAACGCCTTGACGATCGCATTCTGTATCGCGTCGGCACAATCGTTGTCATCCTTCAGGATCGACTTTGCCGTCACGTACATCTGACGCTCCGCCGCCAGGATCAGTGATCCCAGATTTTCTTTTGTCACGTATCGTTACCTGCCTTTCTGCTGGCCAGCTCTTTTTGTTTTACACTTATTAGACGCTCCAGCCGGGAAAATATCCCCGGTTATACGAAATTTTTTCAGAAATTCTGCTCAATTTTTTTCAGAATACATAGTTCTCAGACAACAAGGCATCTCAAAAGCCTCTTCTGCCCTTTTCAGTATATTCCCTCAAAGATACTTTTTCAGCAAAAAATCCCGGCAGCTGCCAGGATTTTCTCTTACTTGGTATTCGTTTCAGATTTTCTTATATTCTGCTGATACTGCCTCTGTAGCTGACGGACTTTCTCTGACAGAGGAAACGCATACACGCCCAGCTTACGCACCGACATGATGCCCAGCAGGGAATTGGTGACAAAGCAGCCTTCACATCCGGCCAGATCCTCCGGATACAGATAGCTTTCTGTCACCTTTTCCGTCTGCAATACATAATCCCGCACGATGCCCGGCAGCAGTCCACAGTCGCTGGCCGGTGTACAGATCTCTCCCTTACGGATAAAGAATATATTGCTGACACAGCCTTCTGCGATCTGTCCTTTTGTATTGAGAAAAATTCTCTCATCCATACCGGCCTTTGTTGCCGCCCTCTTTTCCAGAATACAGTCGCCATAATTCATGGTCTTGTATCCGACAAGCGGTGACGTTTCATTCCTGCGTACTTTGCTGAAATCCATCGTAAAGCCCTGTTCATACTGCTCCGGATGGTAATGATTTTCCCTCAGCGCAAAGATCCTGTTTTTTTCGGACAACATGATCTTCAGACCACCGTGCATCAGCTGCCTTTGTATACTTATACCAGCTTCTGTTTCGCTGTCCATATCCTTCTGTCCGGCTTTCTGCTCTTCTTCTGCCTGTTTTCTCTGCATATCCAGCCACTGCAGGATTTCCTCTTCCGTGATCCCTCGCCTGGCAATCTGCCCCCAGCCAAAGAAATCAGCCGCTTTCTGCAACCGTCGCAGATGCTCCTGTAAAAATACCGGCCGCCCCTGTTCCAGAGCGATCGTTTCAAAAACTCCCAGTCCAAACTGGAAGCCGTCATCTATCCGGATTTCCATCGTTATAACCCGTCTTTCTGCGAAAGACACCAATGCGTCATGAAACGTGTTGGCTAG
>CAVCMG010000056.1:0-10440 GCA_963603285.1 Ruminococcus bromii | reverse complement strand
ATCAGATTCATTAAGATTCGTCTCCAGATTTGTCTTAAATTACGGTACCATTATAGTGAGAACACGTATGGAAGATGAGAATGGAAAGATATTTTATGAACAAATGTATGAATGCGGGAATTTTTCCTGCAAAGTGAACAGAGAAATTTCACATATTCAACGAGATATTCAGATGGCAAATGAGAATTCAAAGAAAAAGATAAAAAATTGGCGAACGAAGAAAAATACATATGCCCGGATTGACCGTTAGGCACTTATAAAATGAAAAGAAGATTATCTAATGGCAATTGAAGAAAATTATGCATATGAAAAAAGGTCCGGTGGACCTTTTGGGAGTGGGCATAGTGTGTTGACTACTGCGGTAGTTCAGGTAGTTCAGCTACTTCGGCCTGAGTTGGCTCTTGATTTGGTGCAAGTGTGTTCCAGAGGAAAGTTAAGTCGGTTGTGACAGTATAAGTAGAGTTTTCGGTAGAAAATTCACCTTTTCGGAAGCCGTAATAACAATAGATGAAATCGTAGGTGGTACTGTCGGAAAGATGAAAGCGAAAACTGGTTACTTCGCTGCCGGCCATGTCCTCTGTGGTTGCAGATTTGAGGGGAAGGCCCGACAGCGTTTCGTATAGTTTTTTGATATCCTTTGCGGAAGTAAGTACTTTCTTTTGCGCATCAGCGGGAACACTGTCGTAATGATACATATCGACAGAGGAAACAGTATCTGCAGAAAAAGACAGTGTCAAAGCTGTTGGCTGGAAATTGTTGGCGATGAGAGGGTAAAGCTCAGAAAAGGCTTCCTCTGAAGCGTTGGTGTCCATGCTGAGGCTCATGCTGTAACCATTCTGCATCCACTGACAGATTCCCTGTCCTTCGTCGGTGAATTTGCAGCTGTAGAGCTGATCCGCCAATGGATCTTCGGTGGAACGAGTCCAGTCATAGTACATGCCGGAAATATCTTCCAGTGTATCCGTTTTGGCAAAACGAAAGGTAAAGGCATAGCTATCCTGTGTAAAATCCATTTCATAGATCGTCGGATCACCATTGATTTTCTGAACATTTTGAGCCGTCATGGGAAAGGTCAGGGTCAGATTGAGCTCTTTGCGAAGCTGCTCAAGTGTCGTTGCTCCAATTGGAGAAGCAATACCTGTCCCGGATTGTTCAGCGTCATTTTCAGTAGTAGAAGTCATCGTATCCGTTGAGGTTGTTTGTTTATCAACATCGCCCTCAGAATAAGAAGGCACCAAAGAAGCAGCCTGTTCATGCGCAGTACAACCTGTCAATACCAGCGCAGCACCCAATATAGATGTCATGAAAATTCGTTTTATCATAATGTTATTCCTCCGATAAATTTTGTCGTTTACATTTATATAAACGAAGCAAAGAAGCAAGTAACTACAGGATACATGTGAAATTCATAAAACTACCCGCACGCTGCGAAGCAGCCGTGCCTCACCTCCTACCACCCTGCCATCCTCATAATCAGCGAGGAATGCAGGTGCTGGCCGTGGGGTGTCCGGGGGACGCAAGAGCCCTAAAGCGAGGGCTGACTGGTTCTTAGTGAAAAGAGACTGCGTATAAAAGGGCATCGGCCGTCTCCCAGACGGACGATGAGGATGCCTTGAGCTGTGTTTTCATCAGAAAACACGGCGAATGCATCCGGTACCTTTTATACGCAGTCTCTTTTCACTTAGAACCATCGCCCAAGCGTCGGGCTCTTGCGTCCCCCGGACACCCCGCGGCCAGCACCTGCATTTACGAGCGTCCGTCCCTCAAAAACATCAATTATTCCCACTAGGCATATACGGCCTCAACACCCCCGCCACATTACTGATCGGCATAGTCTGCAACCACACATGTCCCGGCCCCGTAACAACCGTATTAAACACCCCTTCACCACCAAAGAGCATATTCTTCACCCCCGGCACACTGACAATATCCATCTGGCAGCTTGCCGTCATCGCAGCCAGATGTCCCGTATCGATCACAATCTGCTGCCCGGCCTGCAATTCATATTCCACCACATGCCCATCAAACTCCGCAAACAAAAGCCCATTTCCGGAAAACTTCTGCATGATAAATCCCTCGCCACCGAACAGTCCGGAGCCCAGCTTCTTACTGAAATGTACCGAACAGTCCACCGTAGCTTCCCCCGCCAGAAAAGCCGACTTCTGTGCAATAATCTCATTCCCCGGCGTAATCTCAAACGCCTTGATCGAACCCGGAAAACACGAAGCAAAAGCAATCATACCATTACCGCCCATCGCCGTATAACGGTTCTGAAACATCTTTTCCCCCGAAAACATCCGGCCAAACATCTTGCCGATACCGCCGTTGGAGATCGTTTCCATCTTCATATTTGGCGACATCCACGACATACCGCCACCTTCAGTGATCATGGCCTCACCGCCATCCAGATAACATACAACAACCGGAAGTGTATCTCCCTTAATTTCGTAACGCATAAAAGCTCCTTTCTGCAATATAAGCAGTCTTTTTTTACAGTATAGCAGAATCAGAACATACAGACCACATATATTGTCGTAGTATTCAGAAAATTTCAGAAACCTGACGCTGGGTCTGTATTTTCCGGTATGCACCCGGAGAAAGCTGGTATGTTCTTTTGAAAAGCCGGTTAAAATAAGAAAGATTATCAAACCCGCAGTCCGTCGCAATCGCAAGGACAGGAGAAGCAGTCGTTCGAAGTAATCGTTCCGCCAGAGACAGCCGGTAGGTGTTCAGATAGTCGATAAAGCCGGTGCCCATATGCTGCTTGAAAAATTTCATAAAATGCGATTTGCTGTAATAGCACAGCGAAGCCATATCCTCCACTGTCAGATGCTCGGCATAGTGCTCCTCGATATATTTCAGAATGATCTTTAATTTTTCCAGAGATTTCTCCTGCACCTCCGGCAGACTGCTCTCGGCGGGACGATGAAGAAACAGCAGGTAGAACAGCTGGAAAAGAGAAGCCTTTACAGCTAGCGGCCACCCTTCGGTATGCAGAGAACAAACGGTATCTATGGCAGCAATACAGCTCTTTACCTCCGGATAAAAGGAAAGAGCCGGTGTAAGAAAGGTTACGGTCCGCAGACTGCCATTGACCAGTGGCCGGATAAATTCGGAAACACACAGATCTGGTTCCCGGCCGGCAAGCAGACGGGGCAGAAAGAGGATATTTTCGTATTCCATACGATACGCCTGATCCTGCTCGATGGCATGCAGCTGTCCGGGGCGGATAAAGATCATATCCCCGGCATGGACCGTGCGGCTGTCAAAGTCCACACGGACAATCCCCTGTCCCTTTTTGATGACGATGATCTCCACTTCATCATGCCAGTGCAGCATAACATGGGTAAAGTCGAGGGGGATTGAGCAGAGGTAGGTATTATAGGGAAAATCAGCAGCAACATGCTGCTTGGCTTCGTGGTAATGCTGGTATTCGTTGATATCCATGGAACGGACTCCTTACTATAGAATGATAGTATTGTACAATAAATCGGAAGAATATTGCAAGAACAGGCAGCATAAACGTATTAAAATGACAATGAGGTCAGAAATCTTACAGCTGGCTTTACACAAAACACATGAAAAAGACAAGGGAAACAGGTGACACATGTGCAAAGGCACATGACTTGGGCAAAGGCCCGAAAGGAGAACCATATGAACATGCAGGAAAGAATCGAGCAGTATCTTGGCAAAACGATCCGCGAAGCCACAGACCGGGAGGTCTATGTTGCACTGCTTTCGCTGGTACAGACAGAGGCAGCAAAAAAGGAGCATAAAGAAAGCAAAAAGAAAGTGTATTATATTTCGGCAGAGTTTCTGATCGGCAAGCTGCTTTCCAACAATATGATCAATCTGGGCATCTATAATGAAGTAAAAGATGTGCTGGCCTTTAATGGCAAAGATATTACCGTTATCGAGGAAATCGAGCCGGAGCCGTCACTGGGAAACGGCGGACTTGGCCGTCTGGCGGCATGTTTTCTGGATTCCATCGCTACACTGGGACTGTCCGGTGACGGTATCGGCCTGAATTACCATCTGGGACTGTTCAAGCAGGAATTTGAACATAATCTGCAGAAGGAAACACCCAATCCGTGGATGGAGGAAACATCCTGGCTGACAAAGACGGATGTGGTTTATCCAGTCACCTTTCCCGGCCTGTCTTTGCAGGCAAGAATGTACGATATCGAGGTGACCGGTTATCACAACCAGACCAATAAGCTGCATCTGTTTGATATCGATTCCATCGATGAAACGATTGTAACAGACGGTATCTGTTTTAATAAAGAAGATATTG
Source organism: Ruminococcus bromii (assembly GCA_963603285.1). Taxonomy (GTDB): domain Bacteria; phylum Bacillota; class Clostridia; order Lachnospirales; family Lachnospiraceae; genus UBA11957. Next base: position 6,146 of record CAVCMG010000056.1, on the reverse strand, counting down.
AGAAGAACCTGACGCTGTTTCTGTACCCGGATGACAGCGATGACAAGGGAAGGCTGCTTCGTATATATCAGCAGTATTTTATGGTCAGTGCCGGTGCGCAGCTGATTCTGGCTGAATGTGAGAAGAGAGGCTCCAGTCTGTATGATCTGTATGACTATGCGGCGATCCAGATCAACGATACCCATCCAACGATGGTCATCCCGGAGCTGATCCGCCTGCTGACTGCGCGTGGTATGGATATGGATACGGCCATTGATGTGGTGTCAAAGACCTGTGCATATACAAATCATACGATCCTTGCGGAAGCGCTGGAAAAATGGCCGGTAGCCTACCTGAAAAAGGTCGTTCCACAGCTGATGCCGATCATCGAGATTCTGGACGATAAGGTGCGCAGAAAGTTTACAGATGAAAGCGTAGCCATCATCGACAGAAACGATACCGTGCATATGGCACACATCGATATGCATTACGGCTACAGCGTCAATGGCGTTGCTGCCCTGCATACGGAGATCCTGAAAAATACCGAGCTTCATAATTTCTATCAGATCTATCCGGAGAAATTTAACAATAAGACCAACGGCATTACCTTCCGCCGCTGGCTTATGCACTGTAATCCGGAGCTGACAGCTTTTCTGGATCAGACAATCGGGGAAGAATACAAATCCAATGCCGATGAGCTGGAAAAACTGCTGCAGTTTGTGGATGATGACAATGTCCTGGATAAACTTTGTGAGATAAAATCACACAACAAACAGAAGCTTTGCACATATCTGGAAGAAACCCAGGGCGTGCAGATCAGTCCGGATACTGTCTTTGACATCCAGATCAAGCGTCTGCATGAGTACAAGCGGCAGCAGCTGAATGCGCTCTATATTATCGACAAGTACCTGCAGATCAAAGCCGGACATAAACCGGAAGTACCGGTGACGGCCATCTTCGGTGCAAAAGCGGCTCCGGCCTATACGATCGCCAAGGATATCATCCATCTGATCCTGTGTCTGCAGGAAGTGATCAATAACGATCCGGAGGTCAGCCCGTATCTGAAGATTGTCATGGTGGAAAATTATAACGTCACCAAGGCAGAAAAGCTGATCCCGGCCTGCGATATTTCTGAGCAGATCTCTCTGGCATCCAAGGAAGCCAGCGGTACGGGCAATATGAAATTTATGCTCAACGGTGCGGTGACGCTGGGAACAGAAGATGGTGCGAATGTAGAGATCCACGAGAGAGTAGGAGACGATAACATCTTTATTTTTGGCGCATCGAGTAATGAGGTCATTCGCCACTATGAAAATGCGGATTATGTGGCAAGGGAGTTCTATGAGAATAATCCGGCGATCAAAGCGGCCATTGATTTTATCACCAGCGATACTCTGCTGGCAGTTGGATGCAGGGAAAATCTGACCCGTCTGCAGCAGGAGATCATCAACAAGGACTGGTTTATGACGTTGCTTGATTTTGACGCCTATAAGGCAAAGAAGGAAGAGGCACTGCTGGCGTATAAGGATCAGAAAGCATGGGCTAAGAAAGCGCTCGTTAATATTGCAAAGGCAGGTTTCTTCTCCTCTGACAGAACGATCGCAGAGTATAACAGAGATATCTGGAAGCTGTAACGGACTGAGGCGACAGGATATCGTAAAATGCAGGAAATCGTCTGCAAGTCGTGTTTTAGGAATAAACGACTTCGCAGGCGATTTTTTATTGCTATGCATATGAAAAAACGATCCGGTAAATCATCGTTCCTGTCCTTTGTTTTGATTTTCGTACAAAAGTTCCTGTATTTTCTTGTTGAATTGTATACAGTATTATTGTATACTGTACAATGAATTAGGAAATGCTAAATTGACGTACTGTATACAGTACAACGATTTGTACACACCGGATTCGCTGTTACCTGATAAAACATGGCCGTGTATATCGTACACTGGCCGGTGGATCAAGTCTGATTCTACAGATGCTATATGAGGAGGCACGTATGAAAACATTTAAACAGTGGGAAGGGTTTGAAGGCCGTATCTGGAAAGAAGAGGTCAACACCCGTGATTTTATTCAGAATAACTATAAACCGTATGATGGAGATTCTTCTTTCCTGACAGGACCGACAGAATCTACCAATAAACTCTGGGGCGCTCTGCAGGAGCTGCAGAAAGAAGAGCGTGCAAAGGGCGGCGTTCTTGATATGGAGACAGAGATCGTGGCCTCTCCGACAGCGTATGGTCCGGGATATATTAACGAGGATATGAAGGATCTGGAGCAGGTCGTTGGTCTGCAGACAGATAAGCCGCTGAAACGTGCCTTTATGCCGTATGGCGGTATCCGTATGGCAGAGCAGGCATGCACAACCAACGGCTATACACCGAGTCCGGAATTGCACAAGATCTTTACCGATTACTGCCGTACACATAACCAGGCAGTATTTGATGCCTATACACCGGAGATGAAAAAAGCCCGTCACAGCCATATCATCACAGGTCTGCCGGATACTTACGGCCGTGGCCGTCTGGTTGGTGATTACCGCCGTGTTGCTCTGTACGGTATTGATTTTCTGATCGAAGAGAAAGAGAACGATCTGTTAAACTGCGGTGACGGTGTTATGGTGGATGATGTGATCCGTCAGCGTGAGGAGATTGCCCGCCAGATTACAGCACTGAAGCAGATGAAAGAAATGGCTAAGATTTACGGTTACGATATTTCCGAGCCGGCTGCCAATGCAAAGGAAGCTGTACAGTGGCTGTACTTTGGTTATCTGGCTGCCATCAAGACACAGAATGGTGCTGCCATGAGTGTTGGCCGTATCTCTACCTTCCTGGATATCTATATCCAGCGTGATATGGAGAGAGGTATTCTCAACGAGAGCCAGGCACAGGAGCTGATCGACCATCTGACCATGAAGTTCAGAATGGTTAAATTTGCCCGTATTCCGTCCTACAACCAGCTGTTCAGCGGTGACCCGGTATGGGCTACACTGGAAGTCGGTGGTCTGGGTACGGACGGACGTTCCCAGGTTACAAAGACCTGCTACCGTTTCCTGCATACACTGGAAAACATGGGACCGAGCCCGGAGCCGAACCTGACAGTGCTGTATTCCTCCCATCTGCCGGAGAACTTTAAGAAATATGCAGCTGAGATTTCTGTGCGCACAAGCTCTGTACAGTACGAAAACGATGACGTTATGCGTCCGGTATGGGGTGACGATTACTCCATCTGCTGCTGTGTATCCGCTACACAGACCGGTAAGGAGATGCAGTTCTTCGGTGCCCGTGCAAATCTGGCAAAATGCCTCCTGTATGCGATCAACGGTGGTGTGGATGTCAAGCTGCATGAGCAGATCGGACCGGCATATGCACCGATCACAGGGGATGTGCTGGAATACGATGAGGTTATCCAGAAATTTGATGTGATGATGGACTGGCTGGCAGGTCTGTATGTAAATATCCTGAACCTGATCCAGTATATGCATGATAAATACTATTATGAGGCATGCCAGATGGCACTGATCGATTCCGATGTACGCCGTACCTTCGCTACAGGTATCGCCGGATTCTCTCATGTAGTAGATTCTTTAAGTGCTATCAAATATGCCAAAGTAACAGCCATCCGCGATGAGACCGGACTGGTTGTAGATTATAAGACAGAGGGAGAATTCCCGCGTTACGGTAACGATGACGACCGTGCAGACGATATCGCTGTATGGCTGTTAAAGACCTTCCTGGAGAAGATCAAACGTCGTCATACCTACAGAAATTCCGAGGCAACAACATCTATCCTGACCATTACTTCCAATGTAGTATATGGTAAAGCCACAGGCGCTATGCCGGACGGACGTAAAGCCTTCACACCGTTCTCCCCGGGTGCTAACCCGAGCTACGGCGCAGAGCAGAATGGTTTACTGGCTTCCCTGAATTCCGTTGCCAAGCTGCCATATCACTGGGCGCTGGATGGTATCTCCAATACACAGACCATCAGCCCGGATGCACTGGGACACAGCGAGGAAGAGCGTGCAGAGAATCTGGTACAGGTTATGGATGGTTACTTTGACCAGGGTGCACATCACCTGAACGTCAACGTATTTGGTACGGAGAAACTGATCGACGCCATGGAACATCCGGAAAAAGAAGAGTATGCAAACTTCACGATTCGTGTATCCGGTTACGCTGTTAAATTTATCGATCTGACCCGTGAGCAGCAGATGGACGTTATCGCCCGTACCTGCCACAAGGCAATGTAATGACAGGACAGGTACATTCCCTGGAGTCCTTTGGCTCCGTAGACGGCCCGGGTGTACGGTTTGTGATCTTTCTGCAGGGCTGCAGAATGCGCTGCAAATACTGTCACAATCCGGAAACCTGGTCGCTGCAGGGCGGCGAAGAGTGGAGTGCAGAAGCGTTGTTTAAACGTGCATACCGGTATAAAAGCTACTGGGGGAAAAAAGGCGGCATCACCGTAAGCGGCGGTGAGCCCCTGCTCCAGATCGACTTTGTGACCGAACTGTTCACTATCGCCAAAGCCCACGGCGTGCATACGGTACTGGATACCAGCGGTAACCCCTTTACATTGGATAAAGACTATATCGAGAAATTTTCACGCCTGATGGAAGTGACCGACCTTTTCATCCTCGACCTGAAAGAGATAGACGAAACAAAACACAAAAGCCTGACCGGCCAGTCCGGTCAGAACATTCTGGACATGGCCATCTACCTGTCGGACCACAACAAACCCATGTGGATCCGCCACGTACTCGTTCCCGGCCTGACCGATGATGTGCAGGGCCTGGTACAGCTTCGCCAGTTTATCGACACCCTCCACACCGTAGAACGTGTCGAAATTCTGCCCTACCATACCCTCGGCCTGTTCAAATGGGAAAATCTGGGTATCCCCTATCCCTTAAAAGATACCCCGACCCCCACCGATGAAGAAGTCCAGCGCGCCAAACAACTCCTTAACATTATCTAACATCTGTGGAAAGCCTGCCGCAGGCAGCTTCCCACAGACGTATAACAACAATCAGCGCGGACATATAAAAAGATCTCCCCGGAAACGCTCAAAAACAGTTTGCGTTTCCGGGGAGATCTTTTTATATGTCCGCGCGTCACTCTTATATACTGTGAAATCCCTTTCCGATAATCTCACTCGTATTTGTAATCATAATAAACGCCTTCGCATCCTGCTGCCGTATAAAATTCCTCAGTTGCACAGCCTGCCCCCTCTTCAAAGCCGTAATTACAATAAACTTATCCTTGCCGGAATAAGCTCCCTTCGCCTGCACAACACTCGCACTCCGGTTTAACTCATGCACAATAAAATGGCAGATCGGCTCCGGATCGTCACAGACCACATGAAAATATTTGGACAGATTCAGATTCTCAATAAAACTGTCCACCATCACCGAGCGTACGAAAAGACCGAGCAGAGAATACAGACCCGTCTTTACATCAAATACAAGAAAAGAACACATAACAATCAGCAGATCTGACAGTAGCAGTGCATTGCCAATATTGATGCTCGTATATTTTTTCAGAATCATGGCAACGATATCCGTACCGCCGCTGGAAGCACCTATATTAAACAGAATCGCCGATCCCAGCGCCGGCAGGGCAATTGCAAAGCAAAGCTCCAGCATCGGCTGATCCGTCAGCGGCGCTTTCATGGGGCAGACCCTTGCGAGTACAGAAAGCGTGACGGATAAAAGAATACTGCAGTATGCCGTAGTCGCTGCAAACTTTTTACCGAGGATACACAGACCGACGACGAGCAGTAACATGCTGGCGATCATATTGAAATCGCTGGCACTGAGTACCCCGGTTCTGGCAACCAGCACGGCAAGGCCGGTGATACCGCCGAAGGTGAAGTTGTTGGTAAACTTGAAAAAGTAAGTACCGACAGCAAGGATCAGCGTGCTTGCTGTCATCAGCAAAACGTAGCGGAGTCTGTCCGAAAATGTTTTCATTGGTATGCCTCCTTCCGACAGAACGGGGCTGTATCTTGCGGGATCAAACACAGATCCCGGGTATGTAGATTCAGCTTGATTGTACTGGATGGCTATAGAAAAGTCAATCTGCCAGCGCACGGACTTTGCCTGTATGGAAACGAAAATCAGGTTATCGTATGGCAGCGTGTGGCAATGGAAAGCAGCAGTCAGTGACAGG
>CAVCMG010000055.1:0-12341 GCA_963603285.1 Ruminococcus bromii | reverse complement strand
GAAAGGTTGAAAAACCTTGAATTTTCAATAAAAAACACTTGATTATATGAGGAGGTATGTTATGTTGGGGAGCAGCATAGATAATCATGAGGCGAAAAAAAGAAACGTCAAGGGAGATCTCCTGAGGGTGTTGATAGTTGTGATGGTTGTATTTATCGGTGGTGTTGGGCTGAAGATAGGGGTGACGATACAGGAAAAGTATGGGCCGGGACGCAGTGCGCAGCGCAGGCGGGCGGTGCAGGAGATGCTGATGGAGAGTATTGTGGATAAAGAAAATAATGTGGCTTCGTAATAGAATACTTTGAAATATGGGGAGATTTTACAGAACGGGCATATACTGGAAGTGTAAAACAATGAAGTAAATTGCGTCAGAAATGGGAGACTGGCCGGGGGATATAGGTATACGATTTCAAAACCCTCCGAAAACGTCGGCACTTAGTGAGACCAAGCCGTAAGGCGCCGGTCGAACTTAGTACCGCTACGTTTGAGGCGGAGCGAGAGCGCGTTTTGAAATCGTATACCTATATCCCCCGGCCAGTCTCCCTTTTCTGACGAACACAACCTACATTTCCGGCAGTCTCTCCTTCATCTTCCGTGCCAGATAAACAATCGGTGTATCTGCCAGACTCGTCACAATAAAGATCACATAGCTTGCAAATACAATGCTGATCAGTGTCGGAATATCATATACACCGAAGAATGCGCCGAAGGTGTACAGGATCGCATTCAGAAGCTGGGAGATCAGTGTGGAGCCGTTGTTTCTAAGCCACAGGAATTTTTTGGAGTCTCCGCATTTTTTATTGGTGAAAGCCCACCATGCGTGGTAAGCCCATACGTCGAATTTCTGGCAGATCGCATAGACGATCAGGCTGGCCAGCATCAGACGGGGGGTGTTGGAAAAGATCGTGGCGATTGCGGGGCTGGCGAAATCGCTGGCGGCGGGGGTGTAGAGCATCCAGCTCTGGGAGATCACGATAAAGGCGATGGAAGTTGCAATGCCGATGTTGACAGCGACATTGGCTTCTTTTTTACCATGGTTCTCACTTAATATATCCGTTACAAGAAACGTGGTTGCAAACAGCACATTGCCGAGCGTCTGCTGCATGCCAAAGGCATCCACGAGGATCAGCACTTCAATATTGGCTGAGATGGTGGCGATGACTGTCCAGACATACAGGCCAGTTTTACCAAACAGGCGGTAAAAAACAAGAACCGCTCCGTACAGTACGATCAGACTCAAAATAAGTAAAAGTTCATTAGGCATGTTGTTCTCCTCCTACACCGAAATCGGTATTCTGTAATAATATATCCACACGGGGATTTTCTATATAAGCAGCATAGAGATGCTGTTTAAACGTAGCAATGACAGCCGGATCGGGCTGTACTTTGGTTGTGTTTGGGGTCATGATATTGATACAGATCCGGTCAAAATAGTGCAGGCCGGTTTCAATATCGTGCTGCATGGAAGCCAGCGTCTGACCGGTCAGGCCAAAGAGCAGACAGACGTCATCGGCATAGGGCACAATCTCTTCCGGGGTGGCGTGATCCATGCCTTTTTTCAGAATATTGTCACGGAAATCAGCGTCAAAGGTTTCTACGCCCATTTTGACATGAACCCGGATTCCCTGTGCGGAAAAACGGCTGCGCAGGGCGGGAATCACTTCCCGGTGCATCCAGTGCATTTCAAAATGCAGGTCGTGGATGGCTTTTTCTATGCAGATCGTCTCAATCAGGGAGATTGTCTGTTCGTCCAGCTCATTAAAGCTGCCGGAGTTGATGACTTCGAGGTCATGGTACTGGCCGGTCACGTGGGCAAGGACGGCTTTGTTTAATTCGAAGTTGGAAGCTTCGTCACGGGAATAATCCAGATGGTAATCGCAGAAGGTGCAGCGACGCCATTTGCAGCCGCTTCCACGGAGCATGACGATTTCTCTTGGATTTTTCTCAGTGAGAAGTTCATAGCGTACGGGATCAAAGGTTGAGGTCATGAGGTATCCTTTCTGTTCTGTTGATATATATGGTGAAAACTGGGGATACCCTGAAAATGTGCGATACAAAGGAAACTGCTGCGGGCAGTTTTTTTCTGTATGTAATGACATAAAAAAAGCCGTACGAGGAGCCGTACGGTTGAAACAGACGCAGAATGTGTCTGTGATAAGATCCCTAGTTTTGTTTAGCGACAGGATGGTTACGAACTGTCGGGTATGTGGTTGACGGGAGTGAGTATAGCAGAGAGAGGGGAGTTGTGTCAAGAAGTTTTTGGGGATGGACGTTCGGGAAACGAAACAGCACCGACCATCCATGGTTCTCCCACAAAACGCGTTCTCACTCCGCCTCAGGCGTAGCGGACACTAAATTCGTCCGGCGCCTGGCGGCTTGGACTCATTAAGTGCCGACGCCTTCGGAGGGTTTTGTGGGAGAACCATGGATGGTCGGTGCTGTTTCGTTTCCTGGACTGACGGTGAGGGGTCAGTAGAGGGCAATCAAGTCGGTCAGCTGGGTAAAGTCGAAGGCGTCTGTTGGGATTGGATGGGTGCCGTTCATGAGCGATTCTCCGGTCAGTGTTTTTGCAGCGTTTTCCATGGTTGAGCAGTATTGGTGAAATATCCTTGTGGAAAGATCCGGAACATAATATATGTTTCGGACGGGGCAGGAGAGAATGATTTTTCCGGCTTCGTTCAGAGTAAAGCGGCCACCTGCTTTTCCGGTGGATGTTCTGGCACCACCGGATATGGAAGTGGTGATACTATCAGAGACATCGACGGAGTCGGGCGTAATATACCAGACTTCTGAAGAATCTTTGATTCCGGCGGCTGTCATGTGGCGTTGGCGGATATACTGTGTAAACAGGGAGCCGTAGGAGAGATAAAGCGTGAGTGTATGGTCTGGATTGAGTGCATACATATAATAGAGATCCCTTTGTTTATCAGTTGCATCGATGGTGACCGTGGTAGTGGTGTCTGTGACGGACACCTGCATCACGTGGGCATCAAGCTTTTCGAAACCATGGAGGGCAGGCTGCAGAAACCAGAGGGAAAACAGTGACCAGAGCAGGCTGACGATACAGATTACAGCAATTACAGAGCGCCACAGTTTCTTTTTCCAACTTTTCTGAAAGTATTGTATAGGAGCTTCGGGATGCTGTTCTGTGTGTACATTGGGCAATGTAGCAGCCATAGCTTTATAGGTTTCCTGACAGGCAGCACAGCTTTGCAGGTGATTTTGAATGATGATTTCGGTCTGGGGACTGACAGCCTGTTCGATATATAATGGCAACAGATCGTTTACAAGTGCGCATTCGTTAGATGTCATATGCATTACCTCCGATTTCTTTTCTGATCTTTTCTTTTGCCCGGTAAAAGGTCATTTTGGCCCAGCTTTCGGATTTGCCAAACAGGGAAGCTATATTGGCAAAGGTGAGTTCTCCGAAAATGTGCAGGGAAAAGACTTCCTTGTACGGTTCCGACAGATGGTGAAGGGCATGATGCAATTGCATGAGATCATCCTTTTCCAGAAGGGCATCTTCGAAAGAAGCTGTATTTGGAATGGCGGATGTTTCCAGAGGATGTAAAGGAGCAGTTTTACGCAAATGGTTCAGATACAGATTTTTGCCAATAGTGCACAGCATGGTAAGCTCTGAACATTCTTTACGAAATCGGTGGTGAGAATTTTGAAATTTTAGAAAAGCTTCCTGTGTCAGATCTTCTGCTAGGGCAGGATTTTTTGAAAGCGTCAGCAGATAATGATAGACAGTCTGATAATGTGCCTGATATACAATGGCAAAACTTTTCATATCCATTCTTTTCACCTCCTCCTTCAGTGATTAGACACACAAAAAGTGAAAAAGTCACAAATATATTTTTGTGTGAAAAAATATCAAGATAAAGAAAGACACCAGAGAATTGCAGAAGCAAGGTTTTCTGGTGTCGATTATATTACGCAATGGGAAGGAAGCGAATAGTATCAAAGATGAAATTCGCGATAAAGCTCCTGACGATAGGATTCATCAGATAGAGACCTTTCCAGATCTTCGAGTCGTCCGGCATCAAGCAGAAGCTTAGTGAGTCGGTTATGACGCGATTCACCGCGCTCAATTCCCTGTTCGAGACCTTGCTCCAATCCCTGTTCCAGGCCAGCTTCGAAGTATCCGGTTACCTGCGAATTGTGGTCGAGGAGAGCTTTCTGTCTGGCCTCATATTCCAGTCGTTTCATATCATCTGCACTGATTTTTTCAAAGTATTATACGCATCATTGATATAGCTGTCTTTTTCTGCCATTTTTCAAATCTATCCTTTCAGTTATTTTTATTCCCTTTTTATTCCCGGGCTTTTTATAAAGTTGTGTGTCATTATCGGGAATATTGCCTGAATGTAGGCTCCGAAAATGAGAAGTGGAATAGTACTATACGAAATGACTACTATAAAATCAGTATGGAGATATAGTAACATGGGAATGAAAAAAATACAATGAGAAAAGTAAACTTTACAGAAAAATAATATTGTATAAGATGCAAATTGCCAGGGCTTCCATAGGAAAAAAACTGGAAAAATGTTCGCAACAATACAATCGGGTGGCATGATAAATGGGAAAGATATGCCCCTTTCAAGGCAGACAAGTGACAGACCAAAAACTTGTTGCTTAAGAGGGGCATATCAAAACGTGTCGGTGCGGCTGCTTTAATTGTATATGTATTACTGCTCACTGATGGCACTTTGTGTCACCGTATCTGTCTGTTCCGGCCTTTCGGATGACGTGGTGATGAAAGGTAAAGGTGCATCATCTGAAAAATAAGTAAAATTGCCTTTGCTGCTGGTGGACATGAAATTGTCCGCTGCGGAGACGCTGTAGGTGATATATTTCTGTAAAATATCATTATACCAGGACAGACACAGTGTTATGTCTGGCTCCTCATCAGTACTGGGCAGAGCAAAGCTATAGCCGATAAACGGCGCTCCGTTCTGACGGACGATGTTCAGCTCATCCTGATCTACTAGGTGAGAGTACAGTATGTTATCGTTATTTTTAATCTCCAGCAGGACACCGGAAATATGGGGAATCTGCTTCGGAGCTGTTGCAGACAGGGAGAGATCGCCGTCACAGATGCCGTTGGCACAGGAAATATTTGTCTGTTCAAGGTACGGCTGCCAGTCGGTCAGTGTCAGCAGAGACAGTGGCGTATATGGAGAAACAGTTACTGTCTGTTTCTGACCGTCGGTGTCAATAAAAGCTGTGATCTGGTAGCTGGCGGCATTTACAGGAATGGCAGCTGTTCCTGTAAAGGTATTGTTATACTGCGTCAGCGTGACCGGGATGGGTGTGCTTTCGGCATTGTCCTCATCCTGCAGCTGCAGAGAAAGTGTTGTCGTGTCTGTATAGGCTTTCAGAACGGCGGTAAACTGTATCTGCGCCGTGTCATTATCGACGGACAGTATTTTTTCAGAAAAGGACTGAAAATAGGTATCGGAATCATCCGTGCTGTCCGTATCTGTATAAGGATAGGAGACAACGGTTGCCGGTCTTTCCGCAATCTGTTGCTGCAAACTGGAAATCCGGGAGGAAAGGTAAACGGTGACACCGATAAGGGCGGTGGCCAGTACCAGAGTAGAGGCGCAGAGGCCGATGGTGAGACGTTTCAGATGAAGAAACGTTGTATCTTTTGCCGGGGAAGCAGCCGGTGTTTCTACGGTATCTGCAATCGCTTCTTTGCCAAGAAGCTCATCCATGGAAATCTGGTAGAGATCAGCGAGCAGCTTTAATTTTTCCAGATCTGGCCGGGCAGCGTCAGATTCCCATTTGGAAATCGACTGACGGGAAACATGCATTTTTTCGGCCAGCTGTTCCTGTGTCATATTGGCTTTGGTGCGTAAGTTGTATAATGTTTGTCCTAATGTCATAAGGCACCTCCAAGTGTGAAATTGTTTTTGTTGTCCTTATTTTCGGAAAAAGGGTGAAAAAAGTCCACCAATTGACATTTGCGATTGCGCAACTAATGGTTGCAACCTTGATTTTAAGGGATTATGATAAGAAAAACAAGACGAACAGTGTGCGATATGAAGTAACTGAGAGTGAAAAAGTAAACTGGGCGTGAGTGCAGAAAAAGCGAACTTCATACAAAAAAGAATGATCAGAATACAAAAGTATCATAAAAGGAAGGAAATATAAACCATGGAATTAAAGCTGGAAAATGGAAGACCGGAAACGAATGAGGGAAGACTGGAAAAAGAGATCCGGGTATATGATATGCTGGACAAGCTGGGAGTGACTTACCAGAGGGTGGATCATGAGGCGGCTTTTACGATGGAAGCCTGTGAGGAGATCGACAAGACGCTGCAGGCGATGACCTGTAAAAATCTGTTCCTCTGTAACCGGCAGAAGACAAACTATTATCTGCTGCTGATTCCGGGCGATAAGGTGTTTAAGACGAAGGAGCTGTCCAAACAGATCGGCTCGGCCAGACTGTCCTTTGGTTCGCCGGAGGCGATGGAAGAGATGCTGGGAGTAACGCCGGGGTCGGCTACGATTATGGGACTGATGAATGATCCGGAGCATAAGGTGCAGCTTCTGGTGGATGAAGATGTGCTGCAGGCGGAATATTTTGGGTGTCATCCGTGTGTGAATACGTCGAGTCTGCGGTTGAAGACGGAGGATGTTTTTGGAAAGGTGCTGGAGCATTTGGGGCATGAGATGGTGAAGGTGCAGCTGGTGGGAGAAGAGTAAATAGGTAGTTAGTTGACTGACGGACGAAGGTCGGGGGATATAATGTTCATTCTGAAAACGCAAGGCGTTTTTGAGCGTTTTCAGAGTGAACATTATATCCCCCGGCCTTCTGTTTAGCGCAGTGTATCTACGACGTTCTGCATATCGGCGGGGAGTGGTGCTTCAAAGCACATGGGCTCACGGGTCATGGGGTGGACGAAGGACAGCCTGGCTGAGTGCAGGGCCTGTCGGCTGATGTGGCGCATATCGGGGTTGTAGAGGTAGTCGCCGATCAGGGGAAAGCCGAGGTATTTCATGTGGATGCGGATCTGGTGGGTGCGTCCGGTTTCCAGCTTCAGGGTGATGAGGGTATGGCCGTCCAGATATTGTAATACACGGTAATTGGTGGCGGCGTATTCGCCATTTTCAAAATCTACGGTGCGTTCGATGATCGAGCCGTCCTTGCGACCGAGCGGAGCTTCGATCCGTCCGGTTTCGGGGGTAACGTGACCGGCTACGATCGCCATATATTCCCGGTGGATTTCGTGGTTTACTACGGCTGCCGAGAGGATACTGGAGCTGACCATATGTTTGGCAATGACGGTCAGGCCGGAGGTGTCCCGGTCGAGACGGTTGGTGCAGCGGAAGATAAAGGGCTTTCCCTGTTCCTGATAGTACCAGGCCAGTCCGTTGGCCAGCGAATTTTTGTAATTGTTCATCGACGGATGAATCGGCATCCCTGCCGGTTTGTTGACCACCAGAATATCCTCGTCCTCATAGACGATGGCCAGTGGGAGCTTAACAGGTACGATCTGTGGCGAATTTTCCGTTTCGCAGATCCGTACGGTCAGTGTATCCCCGGCGGTGAGCGTCCGGTTCATGAAGCATGGTGTATCGTTTAACAGGATACTGTCCGGCATTTTCTTCAGCTCCGTCAGATTTTGGGACGAATAGCCCAGATGGCGCAGGTACTGGGAAATGCGGAAACCCTGATTTCCTTCGGTTATATTGTAATGTAATGTGCGGTTCATGGGGCTCCTTTGAGAGTCAGAAATTTTTATCAGCGGAATTTTCAGAATCTGAAGCATCTGTTCGCTTTGCCAGTATATACCAGAAATCCCTTTTTGCATACAAAATTTCTGCGGTTTTTAAGAATGGGAATGTTTTTTCGTGAAAAATTTCATTGACAGATACCCTGCGGGGGTATATAGTGTTCGTGTGAAAATACCCGGATGGGGTATTTAAAGACCGTGGTCAAAGGATGCAGCGGAGGATAACGTGGCATAAGAAAGGATACATATGGGGACAGAGAAAACCGTTCTTACCATTGAGGGTATGACATGTATCAATTGTCAAAACAGAATAGAGCAGGCATTGAAGAAAACAAAAGGGATTTTCGAAGCCCATGTTTCATACAGCAACGGACAGGCTGAAATTGAATTTGATCCGGAGGTTTTGACAAAAGACCGTATTGTGGACGTTATTCAGGGACTGGATTATACGGTGGTGGATAAAAGGCGAAACGGCTATTTGAAATGGGGTAGATCAATAGTGACACTGGCAATGATCATCCTGTTATATGCGCTGTTACAGCACTTTGGGATTTTAAATTTACTTGTTCCATCCATGCTCGCTGATTCAAAAATGAGCTATGGTATGTTATTTGTCGTAGGGTTTCTCACATCAGTTCACTGTATAACGATGTGTGGAGGCATCAACCTTTCGCAATGTATACCTGCGGGGGCTTCTGATGATGAAAGAAAGGCGGACATGCATATTCTTATGCCGGCTTTTCTGTACAATGCCGGACGGGTAATTTCGTATACTGCCATCGGCTTTCTGCTGGGCGGGGCAGGGATGATTCTGACAGGTGGCTCTGGGGAAGGAATTCCTCTGTTGTTACAGGGAATACTGAAAATAACAGCCGGACTGCTCATGGTGCTCATGGGAATCAATATGTCAGGAATATTCCCGGCTTTACGCAGAGTTCAGATCAGAGTCCCGAAAAAATCTGTCATAAAGATCAATCAGAGAAAGAAAAAGGAAAAAAGACCTTTTGTTGTTGGGCTGTTAAATGGTCTCATGCCGTGTGGTCCACTGCAGTCCATGCAGGTGATTGCCCTGGGCTCGGGGAATCCGGTGTCTGGTGCAGCTGCCATGCTGATGTTCAGTCTGGGCACAGTTCCTCTGATGCTGGGGCTTGGGAGTCTGGTATCTGTCCTTGGAAAAAAATATACAGCAATTGTTATGAAAACAGGAAGCATGCTTGTTGTGGTTCTCGGACTTGCGATGTTTTCACAGGGAGCAGGTATGGCGGGGATTCAGCTGGATAATAGTTATGCTGCATCAGATATCACAAAAGAATCAGATGTAGCTATAGTATCCGAATCCGGGGATGTGCAGTATGTGGAAAGTAATCTTACATTTGGCGAATATCCGGAAATTACCGTTTACAGCGGAATACCGGTGAAATGGACGATCCATGTGTCAGAAGATGTGATCAATGGATGTAATTATAAAATGGCGATACAGACCTATGGCATAGTCCATGAATTTACGCCTGGTGACAATGTGATCGAGTTTACCCCGGGCGAACCGGATACGATGCAATATACCTGCTGGATGGGAATGATCTATGGAAAAATAAATATTGTTGATGGAGGAGTATAAAATGAAAAAGAAAAAAACAGTGAAAATCCTGCTGCTTGCAGTTTCGCTTGCAACGCTGACAGCCTGTGGAAATTCAGATACGGAGGAAAAGTCCACATCTTCCGCATATGTAACGCCTGTTGTAGAGAATGGAGAGATCGCTATTGATACGGATACTTTGACAGAGCATCCGCTGTATATCAATTATGATGCCAGTGGAACGAACATACAGATGATAGCTGTAAACGCATCTGATGGATCCCCGCGTCTCTCCTTAAATACCTGTCAGACCTGTAATCCATCTCCAAAGGCTTATTTTGAGGAAGAAAATGGAAGACTGGTGTGCCAGAACTGTGGAAATGAATTTACAATGGACAGTGTGGGTGAAGCTGCAGGCGGCTGCAATCCTATGAATATAAACTATAAAGTGGAAGATAAAAAACTGACAGTCAGTGTGGCAGATTTAGACAGCTATGCGGAAGACTTTGCGTCATGGAGTGGTCCGGTTGAATAGCGCTATTTTGAAGTTCAGAATTTTAATGAATCATGCATAGTCAGGTGGTTCAGTAAAGGCAGGTGTATTTCATGCACAGTCTGCGTACAGTGCAGAGCATATGGAAAAATCCGTATGCTCTTTTTTGCCCTTTTTTGAAAAGTTGGTGCCTTTTTTACTCAGAGGGGATGATTGTCGGATGCGGTAACAGTGCACAGACAGCACAGCGGGGAGTACGGCTGGAAGTTATAAACATACAAAAGATATAGAAAATATTATGTGCAAGTATGATTGTCACGCAGAGTAACAACATTATTATACACTGTGTATGGATTTTTAGATGCGAATGGTGTATGTTCTGGACATCAGATCAGGCAGGAGGTCATCGAAATGACATTGGGAGAAAAAATAAAAGAAGCGAGAAAGCATGCCGGATTTTCACAGGAGCAGTTAGCTGAAAAACTCAGCATTTCCCGCAGTGCAGTTGCAAAATGGGAAACGGATAAGGGGATTCCTGATGTAGATAATCTGAAAGCACTGTCGGAATTATTGATGGTAAGTATAGATTATTTACTGGATGCTGGGAAGAAGTTGGATAAATCTGTTATTAGGGAAAACATCGACTTGTCCCGATATAAAGGCAGCCGCAGAGCGAAAAAGGATAGCTGTGTCCGTAAAAAATTTCCTGATGCAATTATCCATCCGCTTCTGGCAAAAACAAAGCTGACAAAGGGACAGCGTATCATTGACAATCTGCTCGGAATTTTCACAGATGCACCATTTGGCACCGCCGATGTGTATCAGGGCCTGAAGGATGCCGACAGGCAGTATTATCTGTCAGAACAGGGCAATAAACAGTTTCTGGTACTTGTTACGGATGCATATATGGTAAGTCACGAATTAGCGCAAAAACAGTATGCGGATACGTTTGAGACAGAAGATATCAAGTTTACAAAATGCTCCTATGAGGTGAAGTAACGCATCGGTGGGATACAGATGAAGAAGAAAACAGGAAAGAATGATCCAGTGAATCATTTTGAGTGAAGATGAAAAAGCACATAGCTATATTTTACTTGAAAAGCTATCATTACAATGATATATTACAGATATATCATTGTAATGATAGTAAAGGAGAAAACAGGAAATGCAAGAACTGCTGCATGGTTCGGATCATGTGATCGAGCGGCCAGAGTTAAAACTTGGACGGTTGAATAACGATTACGGTCAGGGCTTTTACTGCACAGGAGAGATCACAATGGCCAGAGAATGGGCCTGTAAACAGAATAAGGATGGCTTTGTCAACCGATATCATCTGAAGACGGATGGTCTGCAGATCCTGAATCTGCTGGATGGAGAGTACAATATTCTGCACTGGATGGCATTGCTACTGAAAAACAGGACATTTCGCCTGTCCAACGAAATTGCGCAGGATGCCCGTGAGTATATCATCGATCATTTTTCTGTAGATCTGAAAATGTACGATGTGGTTGTAGGCTACAGAGCAGATGATTCGTATTTTTCCTGTGCAGAATCTTTTGTCCAGAACGGGATTCCGCTTCGGAGTCTGAACCGGGCGCTGCGGCTGGGAAAGCTGGGGCTCCAGACCGTACTGGTTTCGGAAAAGGCCATGGCAAATCTGAGATTTGAGGATGCCGAACTTGTCGATAGAACCATATATTATCCCCGGTTTATTCACAGAGATACAAAAGCCAGAGAAACCTATAAGCAGAAGATCCGTCACGGTCGATCGTATAAGGACGATATTTTTGTTATGGATATTCTCAGAGAGGAGATGAAAGCTGATGATCCACGCATACAGCGAATTGTATCTGAGTGATGCCAGACAGAATCTGGCAGAATGCTTTGCCTATGGCATACAGGACTGCGGCTTTGATCCGGATCTTTTTGCCCGTCTGTTTGTGCAGTCGGGGTATGCTGAAAGGTTTGAACGTGGCAATCCGGCAGTTCTGGCCGGGATGTCGGGGATTGAACTGGCAAAAGAGGTGCTTCGTTACGCCTGGCCGCAGTGGAAGTTTACCGACTGCATTGGCAGGGAAGAACCGGCATATGCCTACTGGGCCGGATGGGTTATGGCGGAGTATCAGTGGGAAAGCTGCAAGCGATTTAAAGACATCTGGGCAAGGGTTCCTTTATCTGAAATCATATCCATGTATACCGTTTATCATGAAATGGATATCGAAAATTTCATTGCAGATCTGGGACAGCGATATGAAAAAACAGTGCTGGAATCCCGGTTGAAAACGATACGGGAAAACCGGGGCATCTCACAGGCAGAACTGGCAAGACTGTCCGGCGTACATCTGCGTTCCATCCAGATGTACGAGCAGAAAGTAAACAATATAGACAAAGCACAGGCTGGAACGGTGTATAAGCTTTCAAGGGTACTGGGGTGTTCGATGGAAGACTTGCTGGAAGAGCCGGAGAAGTAAAGGGAGCTTCCTGTATAATAAAAAGCGTAGACGTTGAAAATTGAAAATACCTC
>CAVCMG010000054.1:0-14186 GCA_963603285.1 Ruminococcus bromii | reverse complement strand
TGCCTCTGTAAGCGCCAGCAGCTCTGTTTCATCATTTTCCAGATAATGCTTCATACACAATGTCACGAGAATTTGAGTTAGATGAAACCATTTTTCATAGCCTGTCAGAGTTAGAAATGGCAAAAGGGGCTATAGATGAACTTATAGACGCATATTGCGGCTATGATATCAAACCAACACCGCAAAAGGCATTAGCTTATATGCGTTTACCAGAGGAAAAGCGAAGCAAAGATATGAAATTTTCAGTAAAATGGTTTGAGGACTGTGGAAAAATAAGATGGCTTTGCTATATTGCACGTGATTATATTTACAAATGTTACAAGCTGCTTGAAGAAACACAGAAAGAAACACCACACGAAACGGCATTAGATGATACAGCGAAAGAATCACCTACAGAGAACAGTCACGGACTGTCTAAAAGCATATTAGCCAAAGAAAAAAATAATTATGCTATGACCGGAGAAACATGGAAAGGAAAATTGATAGAGCTGATTAACACATATGATATTTCGGAAGAAACACTTGAATTTTATTTCTGGTTCGTCGTTGAGGGTATCAAGAGAGGCAAATAATAGCACATATGCAAAGGGGCAGCCACGGGGCTGCCTCTTCTACTTTCCAGATACTATATAAAGACCGTTACAGAAAAACCGTATAATTTAAGCATATACTAATCTGCCTTTAGGTTGCGGAATGTCCCGGCCTAGCATTTCAGCGGTTTCTATCCATTCCCGTATAACCTGTTCCGCATTCTCTAACGCCTCTGTGGCTGTAGTACCATCTGCCATACATCCGGGCAACTCCGGCACATCAACAATGAATCTCTTGTCACTTTCTGACCAAAAAATAATGCGTTCGTATTTGTACATGCTTACACCTCCAAACAATATTTCAAAATAATGCCTCTGATTTGCCGTACTTGATATGGTTTTGCCTTGTTTCCGTCTGGTTGGATATTGATAATCTCATCGATATCGGGTTTATAGTATATAAAATGGTCACCTTTCACCCTGTATGCAAACCCTAAGACCTCAAGAAGCTGCTGAATGTCCGAAAACCTAATATTTCTATCCTTAGTTCCGCACATTACGTCTGCTAGTATTTTATCAATTTTTGACACGTTTATACAACCTTTCCGACTGTTTGTAGATAGTATAGCATATGGATGTATGATATTCCATAAAAAAGTGTACTAAACAAAAGGGTATGCAATCCAGCCTGCCCCTGTTCTGCTGCCTTTTTGACATGCATTGATTTTAGTCCCCTAAATCTCCGCACGTTGCCCCACAAAAAAGCCTAATATGAGATTGTCCGCATTTTAGCCGGATTTTCCAAATTTGTCAAGCGAATTTGTGTGCTACGTGTGTGCTACCGTAAAAAATCAGCCACTTTTTAGCAAAATTTTCAAGTGACTGAAAGTGCTAAAAAACCCCGAAAACACTGGGTTCTCGGGGTTTGCTGTGCTGTTTGAATATTTTTGTAAATTATCTCTTGGAGAACTGCGGTGCGCGACGAGCGGCTTTGAGGCCGTATTTCTTACGCTCTTTCATTCTCGGGTCACGAGTCAGGAATCCGGCTTTTTTCAGAACCGGTCTGAAATCGTTGTCTACTGTAAGCAGGGCACGGGAGATACCATGACGAATGGCACCAGCCTGACCTGTGTATCCGCCACCGCGTACGGTAACGATAACGTCGAACTTGTCTGCATTATCTGTAGCAACAAGAGGCTGACGAACGATAACTTTCAGAGTCTCAAGACCCAGATACTCATCGATGTCACGTTTGTTGATTGTGATCTTACCAGTTCCCGGTACCAGATATACTCTGGCAACAGATGTTTTTCTTCTTCCTGTTCCGTAATATTTTGTCGTAGCCATGTCTTAAACCTCCTCTTAGAATGTCAGTACTTCCGGTTTCTGAGCTGCCTGCTCATGATCCGGTCCAGCGTATACATGCAGTTTCTTAATCATGGATCTTCCAAGCGGTCCCTTCGGCAGCATGCCCTGAACTGCAAGCTCGATAACCTTTTCCGGTTTCTTTGCCAGCATCTCAGCCAGAGTAGCTTCTTTCATACCACCAACATAATCGGAGTGATGATAGTAAATCTTCTGCTCCAGTTTCTTACCTGTTACTGCAATCTTAGCTGCGTTTACAACGATTACATAATCGCCTGTATCAACGTGAGGAGTATAAACCGGTTTGTTTTTTCCTCTTAATACCTTAGCTACCTCAGATGCCAGACGACCAAGTGTCTGTCCTTCAGCATCAACTACATACCATTTTCTCTCAATCTTATCCGGATTAGCCATGTATGTTTTCATGGATGTTACCTCCTGTTTAATCTGTTAAATGTTGATAATCTATCGTCGGTGTGAGGCCGACTGCCAAATGATGCGATAAGCTCACGCTCTCTTACATCTTTCAGCGGAAAATACCTGTCACCGGGGCTTTGGCGCAGATATTAACTCACCATGTCACAGTGAACTATTCTACTATACTGAGCCGGGCGTGTCAACAGTTTTTTGCCCTGTTTCGGCATTTTTTTCCTCGTCTGGATAGCGGATACGCACCAGTGTCAGTCCTTTGGCACGGGCTGTCGGCCCGGCCTTTGTGCGATCCTTCGCAGCAAGGATCTGTGGAATATCCTCGGCTGCCACCGCACCCTTTCCGACCTCCAGCAAAGTGCCGGTGATGATCCGTACCATATTATAGAGAAAACCGTTGCCGGTGATCTGAAAATGAATCATATCCTCATCGTCCCGCCACAGCTTTGTCCTGTAGATCGTACGCACGGTATCTGTTACCTGCGGATTTTCCGTGGCAAAGCTCTTGAAATCATGAGTTCCCTCCAGATATGCTACAGCTTTCTGCATCGCCTCCAGATCCAGATGCCCGTAGATATGCACGCTGTTCAGGCGTCTTGTCGGATCCGGGAAGGTGCGGTTTAAGATCCTGTATTCGTACGTCTTGACTGTATGACAGAATCTCGGATGAAAATCTGTGGGGACTTCCTCGGAAAGCTGTATGCGGATATCCTCCGGCAGTCTTGTATTCAGCGCAAAGGCATATTTGTCCGCAGGCATTCTTGCCTCCGTATCAAATACAGCGACATTCCCCAGCGCATGTACACCAGCATCTGTGCGGCTTGCTCCGATCGTATGCACCGGCACTTTCAGCAGATCACTGAGCGCCTTATCCAGCACCTCCTGTACCGTAAGGGCATTTGGCTGTACCTGCCACCCGGCATAGGCTGTGCCATCATAGGCGACTCTGAGACGGATTCTTTTCATGCCTGACCTCCTCATACTCTTTACAGAAAAAGCTGCCGTATCTCGACAGCTTTTTCTTCTATACTATAGAATACTCAGTATTTTTGTTATTATAAAACCACCCGGATCACGATACATGCTGCCAGATATGCCCCAGCTACACCGTAAGCGCCATAATCGCTTCCCCGGTAGGACAGCGGTTTCATCTGTGTGCGTCCTGCACCACCATGATAGCAGCGGGCCTCCATGGCCATCGCCAGATCATTGGCCCGGCGAAAAGCCGAGATAAACAGCGGCACCAGAAGCGGCACCATATTTTTGATCCGGACAATAATGTTTCCGGTCTCAAAATTGGCACCTCTGGCCATCTGCGCCTTCATGATCTTGTCCGTTTCTTCCATTAAAATAGGAATAAAACGAAGGGCAATCGACATCATCATGGCAATCTCATGCACCGGAAGCATAAAGTTTAATGGCTTCATCAGGCTTTCCAGCGCATTCGTCAGCTGGTTCGGCGTTGTGGTCAGCGTCATCAGAGACGTTCCCACGATCAGAAAGCTCAGGCGGATACCCATACGGATCGCCATTTTCAGACCTGCCTCTGTGATCTTAATCTTCCAGAAGCTCACCAGTACATCATCTCCCGGCGTGAAGATCAGGTTAAATACAATGGTGATACCCAAAAGAACGGCAATCGACTTCATACCTCGTAAAATAAAGGAAAGCGGCACCTTTGAGATCACAATGCAGGCTGCGAGAAATACAAAAGCAGCCAGATAACCGATCCAGTCATTCGTCACAAACAGGCTGACGATATAGATGATCGTTACTACAATTTTTACACGCGGATCCAGTTTATGAATGGCAGATTCTGCCGGATAATACTGACCTATCGTTATATCTTTCAGCATAATTCTTCCTTATGGTCAGCGACCGAGCACCTGGAGGATGCTTGACTTTGCCTCCTCCACTGTGGTAGCCTCTGTGTTCACTGCCAGTCCATGTTCAGCCAGCGCATGCATGATATAGGTGATCTGCGGTGCGGCCAGCCCTATTGTTTCCAGTTCCTTATAATGTGAAAAAACTTCCTTTGGCGTACCGTCAAAGGGCATATGTCCGTGATTCATAACAATAATACGATCCACGTACTTCGCCATATCCTCCATGCTGTGGGATACGATGGCAATACTGATTTTTCTCGTCTCATGAAGCTCTTTCATCTTGTCAAGAATATCATCCCGGCCTTTTGGATCAAGGCCCGCTGTCGGCTCATCCAGCACCAGCATCTTCGGATTCATCGCCAATACTCCGGCAATCGCCACACGGCGTTTCTGACCACCGGACAGCTCAAAGGGGGATTTTCTGTAATATTTTTCTTTTAAACCAACCTGTTTCAGGGCATTTAAGGCACGCTCTTTGCACTCGTCCTCGCTGCAGCCCAGATTTTTCGGTCCGAAGCATACGTCTGTCAGCACATCCGTCTCGAACAGCTGATGTTCCGGATACTGAAAGACCAGTCCCACCTGGCTGCGCAGATGCCGGAGATCGTATTTCTCTGTCCAGATATCTTCACCGTCAAACAGCACCTGCCCGGACGTCGGATGGATCAGACCGTTAAAATGCTGCACCAGTGTGGATTTTCCACTGCCGGTATGACCGATGATGCCTAAGAACTGGCCATCCGGTATCGTCAGACTGATATTATCAAGTGCCACCATTTCATAGGCTGTCCCGGCGGCGTAGGTATAGGTTACATTTTTTAATTCAAGTGACATAACGCCTCCACCAGTTCTTCCTTTGTCAGAATGCCTTCCGGGATATCCACGCCTTCCTGTCTCAGCTCATGAGCCAGAAGTGTGACCTGCGGCACATCCAGTCTGTATTCTTTCAGCTTGTCCACCTGCGAAAAGATTTCCCGCGGTGTTCCCTGCATCACAACTTTACCATGATCCATAACGTAAACATAATCCGCCGACGTCACTTCTTCCATATAATGAGTGATCAGAAGCACGGTTACCTTTTCCTGACGGTTCAGCTCATGTACGGTATCCAGCACCTCTTTACGGCCATTGGGATCCAGCATGGCGGTCGGTTCATCCATAATGATGCATTTTGGCTGCATCGCTACGACACCGGCGATCGCCACACGCTGCTTCTGTCCACCGGAAAGCTTGTTTGGCGAATGTTTTCTGTAGGCTGTCATGCCGACGGCCTCGAGGCTCTTTGCCACCCGTTTCCAGATATCTGTCGTGGGTACGCCCAGGTTTTCCGGGCCAAAGCCGACATCCTCTTCCACCACACTGGCTACGATCTGATTATCCGGATTCTGAAAGACCATACCGGCCTCCTGGCGGATATTCCAGATATGGCTGTCATCCCGGGTATCCATATCATCCAGCCAGATCGTACCCTCTGTCGGTACCAATAACGCATTGATATGCTTGGCCAGCGTGGACTTGCCGGAACCGTTATGCCCCAGAATAGCCACAAACTGTCCCGGTTCTACATTGATATCCACACCGTCAATGGCACGGGATTTTTCTTCTTTTTCATTCTCATCGTAAGTGATGTACTCGTAAATCAGCTTCGCTGTCTTAATGATCCCCATCTGCTTCGTCCTCCAACGGCTGTCCGGCAGCTAAGAGATCATCCACGATCGCCCAGATTTCATCCCGTCCCTGCTTCGTCTGGGCAGAGAACGGAATGATCTTCGTATCCGGCAGCACCTGCAGAGTGGTACGGATCAGCTTCAGCTGTTTGGCCACCTGACTGCGCTTGATCTTGTCGAGCTTTGTCGCAATGATGATCGGCTTGAAACCGCTATCTACGACCCAGTCGTACATCATCTTGTCGTTGGCTCCCGGTGCATGCCGGATATCCACGAGAAGAAAGACCGCCTGCAGGTCTTCACTGGTGTGCAGATACTTTTCAATCATCTTGCCCCATTTGGCACTCTCTTCCTTTGAAACACGGGCGTAGCCGTATCCCGGAAGATCGACCAGATAGAGTTCTTCGTTCACATTATAAAAGTTGATCGTCTGCGTCTTTCCCGGCTCTGCACTGGTACGGGCCAGTGATTTACGATTCATGAGTCCGTTTATCAAAGACGATTTGCCGACATTGGATTTGCCGGCAAACGCTACCTCCAGACGGCCGGTCCGGGGCAGCGCACTCGTCACGCCGCAGACAATATCAAGGGAAACGTTTTTAATAATCATAGGTTATTCCTTCACAAATGCCTGTGCGATCACCTCCGGCATCTCAGTCACATAGCTGATCTGCATACCTTCTGTGATCTCTGTATCCAGTTCCTCCACATCCGGACGGTTCTTTGCCGGAACCAAAACGAGCTTCATTCCGGCTTTGTTGGCTGCCAGAAGCTTTTCCTTCAGTCCGCCAATCGGCAGTACACGGCCCCGCAGCGTAACCTCACCTGTCATGGCAACATCCGCACGTACCGGTGTCTCTGTCACGGCCGACAGAACCGCTGTCGCCATCGTAATACCGGCACTCGGGCCATCCTTCGGAACGGCGCCCTCCGGGATATGGATATGTATATCGTGTTCTTTAAAAAATTTGTCGTCAATACCATACTGTCCTGCAACAGAACGGATATAGCTGATACCGATCCGGGCAGATTCTTTCATCACATCACCGAGCTTACCGGTCAGAACCAGTTCGCCCTTGCCCGGCATCAGATTGACCTCGATCTGCAGGGTGTCACCACCCACACTGGTCCATGCCAGACCGCGGACAATACCGATTTCCGGCTTTTCGTTGGCTTCCTGATAGGTAAACCGCGGCTTGCCGAGATATTCCTGCAGGTTATCCGCTGTAACCGTAACCTGTGCCTTTTTGTCCTCGATCACAGTACGTGCCACTTTACGGCAGATCTGGCCGATCTTTCGCTCCAGACCACGGACACCGGCTTCTCTGGTATAGCCGGAAATCATGGCTTTCAGGGCATCTTTTTCGATCACAAGCTGGGATTCTTTGATACCATTTTTCTTTTTCTGCTTCGGTACAAGGAATTCTTCACCGATATGCAGCTTTTCATTCTCTGTATAGCTGGATACCTCGATGATCTCCATACGGTCAAGAAGTGGCCGCGGAATCGTTGAGGCATCGTTGGCTGTTGCGATAAACAGAACGTCCGACAGATCCAGCGGAAGCTCCACATAATGATCGGAAAAATGGGAATTCTGTTCAGCGTCCAGCACCTCCAGCATGGCTGCCGCCGGATCTCCCTTGTAATTGCTGCCCATCTTGTCGATCTCATCGAGAAGCATCAGCGGGTTGCGCACGCCACATTTTTGCAGCGCTGCAACGATTCGTCCCGGCATCGCCCCTACATAGGTACGTCTGTGACCGCGGATCTCGGCCTCGTCACTGACGCCGCCCAGACAGATCCGGACATATTCCTTATGCAGCGCTGTTGCCACAGAACGGGCGATAGATGTCTTGCCGGTTCCCGGCGGTCCTACCAGACAGAGGATCGGACTTTCGCCCTTCTTTGTCAGCTTGCGCACGGATAAAAATTCGAGAATACGCTCTTTGACCTTATCAAGGCCGTAATGGTCTCTCTCAAGGATCTCTTCCGCACGTTTGATATTGGTATTATCCTTCGAAAGCTTTTCCCATGGCAGAGACAACAGCGTCTCCACGTAGCCGCGGACAACAGGTCCTTCGGACGGATTGTTTCCGAGCAGCTTCAGACGGCCGATCTCTTTTCGGATCTTGTCTTTGACTTCATCGGACGCTTTTAATTCCTTTAGCTGGGCTTCGAATTTTTCAATATCACTGTCGGAACCATCCTCACCAAGCTCCTCACGGATAACCTTTAACTGCTCACGAAGGATATATTCCTTCTGATTCTGGTCGATATGGGCTTTGATCTTATTCTGCAAAGCCTCTTTGATCTGCATCACATGGACTTCATTGGCCAGGATCTCGCCCAGCAGCTCGTAACGGTCGGACAGCTTGACAGCTTCCAAAAGCTTCTGGCGTCTGTCGAAGCTTAGTGGCAGGTTGATGGCGATCTGATCCATGGCTTCCGTAAAATCTGTAATGCCCTGAATCTGTTCGGCAAGATCACGGCTGAACTTTCTGTTTTCCTCGCAATAGGAAGCAAAAAACTCCATCAGCGTCTGACGCATGGCTTCTTTGGCATTGTCCGAGATAAACAGATCGTTCTCATCATCTACCTTTTCAAGCTCTGCTTCCAGAAACGGCTCTTCCTTGAAAAACTGCAGCAGTCTGGCTCGGCACTCGCCCTCCACCATGACCCGTACAAGCCCCTTCTGAAGCTTGATGATCTGTTTGACATGGACGACCGTACCCATCTCGTATAAGTCAGAAAGGCCCGGCTGTTCGACAGCAGGGTCCTTCTGCGTAATCAAAAACATCTTCTGCTCCCTGACCATAGCCTCTGTGACCGCAGCAATGGACCGCTCACGGCTGACATCAAAATGCGCGATCATCTTCGGCAGGATCGTTGTCCCGCGAAGTGCTACAGCAGGCAGCACCTGTATTAATTCATTCATTCTTATCTCCGTTATATGCATATGCCGCCGCACTGCTGCATCTCATTGCACCTTGCAGATCAGCTGCAGTGCGGCAGTATATACTTTTCGCTTGCATTGCATATCAATACTTGGTCCAGTGGACCAAGTTTGATTAATTTGCCTGCGGCAGGGCATTTACGCCCCTCTTACCGGCATTTCGTCTGGTACGGACCGGCTCTCCCCGGGTGATCCGTACCGGCTCCAGTCCCAGAATCGACTGTGCGGTAATCTCACACTTCTGGATCGTATCATCAGACGGGGACTCAAACATCAGATCCATCATCGTCTTTTCCATGATGGAACGGAGTCCTCTGGCTCCTGTCTTTCTCTCCAGAGCCTTTCTCGCCATCTCTACCAGTGCACTGTCGTCAAAGACAAGCTCCACACCGTCCAGCTCCATCAGCTTCTGATACTGGCGGACCAGAGAGTTCTTCGGCTCTTTTAAGATACGCACCAGCGCATGCTCATCCAGTGCATCCAGAGATACCACAACCGGCACACGGCCGATAAACTCCGGAATCAGGCCAAACTTGATGAAATCCTCCGGCATAACCTGACGCAGGATCTCGCCTACATTCTTCTTTTCGTGTCTGTGGCCGAGATCGCCACCAAAACCGATGGACTTGGTATCCTGACGGGTTTCGATGATCTTGTCAAGGCCCTCAAAGGCACCACCACAGATAAACAGGATATTGCTGGTATCGATCTGTAAAAGCTCCTGATGCGGATGCTTTCTGCCGCCCTGCGGCGGTACACTTGCCACCGTACCCTCAACGATCTTTAACAGCGCCTGCTGTACACCCTCACCGGAAACATCTCTGGTAATGGAAGGATTCTCGGACTTACGGGTGATCTTGTCGATCTCGTCGATATAGATAATACCGTGCTGGGCACGTTCAATATCGTAATCTGCAGCCTGAATGATCTTTAAGAGGATATTTTCCACATCCTCACCTACATAACCGGCTTCTGTCAGTGTTGTCGCATCTGCGATGGCAAACGGTACATTGAGCACCCTCGCCAGCGTCTGTGCCAGAAGCGTCTTACCGGAACCGGTCGGACCGAGCATCAGAATATTGCTCTTCTGTAGCTCTACATCCACATTTTTCTCATTCAGAATACGTTTGTAATGGTTATATACTGCAACTGAAAGAACCTTCTTGGCGTCGTCCTGTCCGATAACATAGTCATCCAGAACAGTCTTCATCTCCTTCGGGGTGATCAGATTGATCTGCTCATTGCCGTGGCTCATCGGTACATCCATCTCCTCTGCCAGGATCTCTGAGCAGAGTTCGATACACTCGTCACAGATATATGCACCATCGGGACCTGCGATCAGCTTGTGCACCTGACTCTCCGGTTTGCCGCAGAAGGAGCATTTGATCTTTGGTTCATTTCCTTTTAATGCCATGCTTGTATTTCCTTTCCAGTAAAATGCTATAAGGGGCTGTTACAAAATCACCAGCTTTCACCAGAAAGCCGTATCCTGCAGCAACCCCCATAAATGTTTTATTATCTGTTTGTAATGACGCTGTCGATCAGGCCATATTCCATAGCCTCTTTTGCTGTCATCCAGTTGTCACGCTCTGTATCAGCAGCGATGACATCGTATGGTTTTCCTGTATTCGCGGCAAGAATTTCATTTAATTTCTTCTTTGTCTTGAGTATATGTTCTGCTGCGATACTGATCTCCGTTGCCTGACCCTGTGCACCGCCGGACGGCTGGTGGATCATGATCTCGGCATTCGGAAGAGCATAGCGTTTGCCTTTGGTACCGCCGGAAAGCAGGAACGCTCCCATGCTGGCTGCCATACCAAGACACATGGTCGATACATCACACTTGATATACTGCATCGTGTCATAGATCGCCATACCTGCGGTTACAGAACCACCGGGGCTGTTGATATACAGATGAATATCCTTGCCCGGATCCTCTGACTCCAGAAACAGAAGCTGTGCCACAACGATATTGGCGGATACATCGGTCACTTCCTCACCGAGGAAGATGATTCTGTCCTTTAAAAGACGGGAGTAGATGTCGTAGCTTCTCTCTCCTCTGCTTGTCTGTTCAATGACGTAAGGTACTAAACTCATGCAAAACGCCTCCTTAACGTAGACTTATTCAACCTCTTTAGCGGCCTCGGCTACCAGAGTTACGGCTTCCTGTACAGCCATATCCTTCTTCATCTGGTCTTTTTCATAATCGCCCATCAGCTCTTTGAGCTTATCCAGCTCCATCTTGTAGCTTTCAGCCATCTTAGCCAGCTCTTCATCCAGCTTCTCATCGGAGATCTGGATATCCTCAACCTCTGCGATCTTCTCCAGAACCAGTCTGGATTTGATCTGTGTCAGAGCCTGCGGACGAACCTGCTCTTTCAGAGCATCCATTGTTGTGCCTGTGAACTGCATATACTGCTCCATGGACAGACCCTGGGACTGCAGTCTTCTTGCATAATCGTTGATCATCTGCTCAACCTGGCTGTCGATCATCGGATCCGGAATATCCATCTGGGCATTCTCTACAGCTTTGTCTACAGCTTCGTTCTCTTTGTCTGTCTTGGCTTCTGCTGCTTTCTTCTCTTCCAGGTTTTTCTTTACATCTGCTTTGTACTCGTCCAGAGTATCGAACTCGGAAACCTCCTGAGCGAACTCATCGTCCAGCTCCGGCAGTTCTTTTACGGAAATAGCGTTAACCTTGCATTTGAATACAGCTGCTTTGCCGGCCAGATCCTTTGCATGGTACTCTTCCGGGAATGTTACGTTGACATCCACGTCCTCACCGATCTTGGCGCCTACCAGCTGATCCTCGAAGCCCGGGATGAAGCTGTTGGAACCGATGGTCAGATCATAGTTCTCACCCTTGCCGCCATCGAATGCTACGCCGTCAACGAAGCCTTCGAAGTCCAGCTTGATCATGTCGCCGTTTTCTACGGCACGGTCATCTACGTTTACTGTACGGGAGTTCTTCTCCTGCTCTTTCTTCAGCTCAGTCTCGATCTCCTCGTCTGTTACGGTAAGGTCAGCTTTCTTAACCTCTACGCCCTTGTACTCGCCCAGAGTAACCTCCGGCTTAACAGCTACTGTTGCTGTGAAGATAAACGGCTTACCGGCTTCGATCTGTACGATGTCGATATCCGGGTTGGATACGATCTCCAGCTCGCTCTCTTTTGCTGCGTTGCTGTATGCCATCGGCATTACGTTGTTGGCAGCCTCTTCGTAGAAAACGCCAACACCATACATCTTCTCGATCATTTTACGCGGTGCTTTACCTTTTCTGAAGCCCGGCAGGGAAATTTTTCCTTTTTCTTTCAGGTATGCAGCCTGGATACCTTTTTCAAACTCTTCAGCGGACACTTCGATGGTCAGCTTTGCCATGTTCTTTTCTAATTTTTCAACCTGTACGCTCATGTATATATTCCTCCTTAAATTCACACTTCGTTTGCGTGGACGTACTTCTCCATACTCACAGTCATTGCATTATGATAGCATAAGTCCCTTTATTATGCCAGTATTTTTTTCAAAAATGCCGATATTTTAGGCTTTTTTTAAGTTTTTTCCCTGCATAAAAAGAGGAAAATCCACATTTTGGTCTGTGGATTTTCCTCTCTGTCTGTTTTATCAGCCTTTCAGTGCGGACAGATGCCCGTAACGGATACTGTCTTTGACTTCTGCTGCGGTCTTTTCACCGGCCAGGATTGCTACCAGACGAAGGGCAAAGGGAATGGCGGTACCCATACCCATGCTGGTGGTGATATTGCCATCGGTCACGACCTTTTCAAAGGTAACCTCTGCTCCGGCCAGCCGTGATTCAAAGCCCGGATAGCAGATAGCTTTCTTTCCCTGTAACAGTCCCAGATCTCCCAGAACGCTCGGTGCTGCACAGATTGCAGCCAGCTGCGCACCGTCAGCTGCCTTTTCCTTCAACAGCTGGCAAAGACCCGGATGTTCCCCGAGATAACGGGTTCCCGGCATACCGCCCGGAAGGATAAACATATCCCCGTCTGCAAACTGACAGTTCTCATACAGGGCATCTGCCTTTACTTCGATCTGGTGTGCACCTGTGATCTCCTTTTTTCCCATAATGGATACTGTACATACGTCGATACCTGCTCTGCGCAGGATGTCTACGGCGGTCAGACCCTCGATTTCCTCAAAGCCGTCCGCCAGAAACAGATATGCTTTTTTCATGCTGTGCCTCCCGTTTGTTTTTTCTTTCACTATACACTTTCTTTAGTGGCGGGGCAATGTTTCCGGCGGTTTTCTTTTGTTATTTTTCTGTGACGTTTTTTCAAAAGGCTTGCTATTTTCCGTAATCGTGGCATACTGACAGTGACAGCTGTATCAGCTGATTTTCCTTATGAAGAGAGGACTTTACCTATGGAAATCGAACGCAAATTTCTGATTCCCGAACTGCCCGCGGATCTTGACAGTTATCCAAGCCGCCGCATTGAGCAGGCGTATCTTTGCACGGAGCCGGTCGTGCGGATCCGCAGACAGGATGACAAATATATCCTGACCTATAAATCTGCGGGTATGATGGCCCGAGAGGAGTATAATCTGCCGCTGACAAAGGAGGCTTATGAGCATCTGAAGGAAAAGGCGGATGGTATTGTTTTGTCCAAGAGACGGTATCTTTTACCGCTGCCGGACAGACTGACGATCGAGCTGGATGTGTTTGACGCGCCGTACGAAACACTTCGGATTGCCGAGGTGGAATTTGAGAGTGTTGCTCAGGCTGAGGCTTTTGTACCTCCGGCCTGGTTTGGAGCGGATGTTACCTACTCAGGGAAGTTTCACAACAGTTATCTGAGCCGGCAACATTGATTTCCACCAATATGTACTCAATCGTACTTTGCAAAGGGAAACTGTGCTTTTGCTCGATTTACGATGGTTTTCTTTCTTACTTACGGCTGATACTCTTGTACTGTACGCAAGTGCCTGTTTTCATCGGCACTGTATGCTTGTAAGTGTTACACCTAAGGAGATGAGAACATGGATTACAAAAAGATAAATCGTTTACGGATGATTGGTCTGATCATTGCCTATTACCGCAAGGCGAAGGGGATGACGCAGCAGCAGCTGGCGGATGCGGTGCAGATCAGTCGTACACATATGAGTAATATCGAGGCGCCAAATGTGCCGACTTCGATTTCGATCAGCACGTTGTTTGATATTGCGGATACGCTGGATGTGCCGGCGGAGAATTTCTTTCATTTTCAGGAGTTTGAGAAGTTGTTACAGTGAATTTGTGAGAGCCGTTCCTATGGGTTGGGGACGGTTCTTTTTTTGGGGACGGACGGCGAAGAGAACGGCAGTGGGGAATATAGGGTGCTCCCTCAAAACCCTCCGAAGG
>CAVCMG010000053.1:0-14828 GCA_963603285.1 Ruminococcus bromii | reverse complement strand
CTACGTCAATGTCGATATGTAGACCATTTCTCCGCACTAAGAGACATACCGTCTCAACATGTACCGTCTGTGGAAACATATCCACACACCCAATCCTTTCCACTCTATACCCACTCTTGATCAGCATATCCAGATCCCTCGCCAGGCTTGTCGGCTTACACGAAATATAAACCATCCTCTCCACGCCATACTCAATGATCTTCTTCAGCGCCTTCGGATTACATCCGTCCCGCGGCGGATCAAGCATGATCAGATCCGGTTTTTCTTTGATCTCATCGAGCATCGCCAGTACATCCCCGGCAAGGAAATCGCAGTTGTCCAGACCGTTCAGTGCTGCATTCTCTTTCGCAGCCTCCACGGCCTCTTCAATGATCTCCACGCCGATCACTTTTTTTGCTACCGGGGCCAGGATCTGGGCGATGGTTCCGGTGCCGCTGTAGAGGTCGTATACGATACGGTCTCTGGTATTTCCCATATACTCTCTGGCCGTCTCGTACAGCACCTCGGCGCCCAGGGAATTGGTCTGGAAGAAGGAAAACGGTGTGATCCGGAATTTCAGACCCAGAAGCTCTTCGTAAAAATCTTCCTTGCCGTACAGGACTCTTGTCTCATCGCTCTGTACCGTATCTGCCACAGAATCGTTGATCATATGCAGGATACCGCTGATCTGTCCTTCCAGCGGCAGGGCCAGCAGGGCATCCTTTAACGGGGTCAGGTCATGTTCCTCCTGACTGGTCGTTACCAGTGCGATCATGATATCCCCAAACTTCACCGAGCGGCGCACGAGCAGATGGCGCAGATAGCCGGCGTGCTGCATCTTCCGGTAGAATGTGGCCGGATGCTCTCTGAAATATGTCTGCACACAGTTTACGATCTGGTTATAATCGTTGTGTACGATCGCACAGTCTGTCGCGGAAAGTACATCGTAGGTGCTGCATTTTCTGTGCAGGCCCAGCGTCAGCGGGCCGTCTTTTTCGGCATCACCGAAGGAAAATTCCATTTTGTTACGATAACCAGTCTCCACCGGACTGCCTTTGATTCCCTCAAATACATAATCCGGCTCACCCTCGGCATTCGTCTGTCCCGCTGCCCGGATGGCATCGTCCATCAGCTTTTTCACCTGTTTTTCCTTCATGGCCAGCTGATCTTCATACGCCATGGTCTGGTACATGCAGCCGCCGCAGGCCGGAAACTGGGAGCACAAAGGCTCTCTCGTCTCCAGCGCAGACTTTTCCCGCACTTCGAGAATACATCCGCCCAGTCTGCCGCTTCTTTTTTTCTGTATATAGCCGTACACCGTCTGGCCGGGGATACCGTTTTTTACCGTAATCTTGTCGCCCTCCGGGGTCTCTATTCTGCCAAGGTTCGGAAAGTCAACTTTCTGTATCGTCCCCTCGAATCTGTCGCCTTTTTTCATTCACTTTCTCCTGTATCTTTCACATTTCTGTTTTCAGCAAAAGAGCCCCTGTCTTTCTCACAGGAGCTCATTCACATTTCCTATAAAACCGCCCGACTGCGGTTCCTGTTTTTTACAGCTTATTCTTCAGCAGCTTTCTCTTCTACGGTCTTAGCTGCCTGTGCAGCGCCTTCTGCTACGTTGGCTTTGATCGCTTCTGCTGCTTCGTTCAACGGTTCTTCTGCTGGTTCTTCTTTTTCTTCAGCTTTTTTCTCTTCATGCTTCTCAGCCTTGTCTTCGTCCTCGAAACAGTCATCGAAATCATCCTCGAAGTCCTCTTCGAAATCTTCGAGATAATCCGGTGTCAGGAAACGATATACTGCATAAGCAATACCTGCGATGGCTGCTACTGCGCCAACGATAGCGAGTACCCATACGAGGATATTGCTTCTTTTCTTTTCTTCCTTACTATTCAGTGCTGCAATCAATTCATCTACTTTAGCCATGAATCATTACCGTCCTTTCCAGTCTTATAAGTAGTTACGCTGCGTCCGTAAAAACAGATCCGTTTTCTGTCAGAACGCATTTACCCGTATGCTTTATTATAACACCCAAAAGATATTTTTACCATACGAATATCTATTTTAGGAATATTCTACGAAAATTTCTTTAAATTTTCTGCAATTTTGCGAAGGCTGCAAACATTTTTTTCACACCGAACTTCTCAAAATCAACAGTAACCTCATAATCCTTGCCGCCTTTAACAATATTTAACACCATACCCGTACCGAATTTGATATGGCGTACGGTATCGCCCACGGCATAGTCCGGCGCTGTCTGGGCGTTCAGCATACTGCCGCCGGTGCGAAGGGCCGGTTTGTCAAACATCGTCTGGGAATAGGCTGCCGGTTTTCTGAATTCCTGTCTGGCTTTTCTCCAGGCGTTGTCCACCGGCGGATCCGGTTTCTTGCGCTCCATCAGCGTGTCACGACCCAGATCAATCAGCTCCCGGGGAATCTCATGCACAAAGCGGGATACCTTATTGTACTGGGTCTCGCCACGGATCATCCGCTGTTTAGCACTGGTGATCGTCAGATCATCCATCGCCCGGGTAATGCCGACATAACACAAACGCCGTTCTTCCTCCAGTTCCATCGGATCATCGGACGTGATCGTCATATAGCTGGGGAAAATGCCATCCTCCAGTCCTGTCAGGAACACGCGCGGAAATTCCAGACCCTTGGCACTGTGCAGGGTCATCAGAAGCACCTTGTTGGTATCTTCATCGTCCTCGTCAATATCCGCCACCAGCGCAACATCGGACAAAAAGCCGCTGAGTGTCGGCTCATCCGTTCCCTCTTCATAGGTAACCACTTTCGTAATCAGCTCGTTGATATTGTCGATACGGTTTTTGGCTTCTTCGGTATCCTCTGCCTCCAGCTCACGAACATAACCGGTCTGGTCGATGACTTTATTTAACAGTTCCTCAACAGACAGAATATCCACCATCGCTTTCAGACTGTCGATATACGTCGTAAAGCCTTTGATCTTGTCCGCCGCCCGGCCAACAAGCCCCGGTATTTCACCGGCATGGCGCATAGATTCATACAGACTCATGCCCTGATCTTCCGCATAATCCGCCGCTTTGTTCAGGCTGGCTGCACCGATGCCGCGTTTTGGCACATTGACGATACGGCGCACCGCCAGATCGTCCCGGGCATTGTCGATCGTTTTTAAATAGGATAAGAGATCCTTGACCTCTTTACGGGCATAGAAATTTAAGCCGCCTACCAGACGGTACGGAATGCTCGCCATGAGAAATTTTTCCTCGAACATACGGGACTGGGCGTTGGTGCGGTACAATACGGCGAAATCACTGTAATCCGCGCCTTCGCGTACCTGTGAACGGATCTCCCCGGCCACGTATTCTGCTTCCTCAAAGGCGTTCATAAACTGACGGAAATGTACCTTTTCACCCTCATCCTTCTCCGACCACAGGGTCTTTTTCTTACGGCCATGGTTATTGGCGATCACGGCGTTGGCCGCGTTCAGGATATTCTGGGTGGAACGGTAATTCTGCTCCAGCTTGATCACTCTGGCATCCGGGAAATTCTTCTCAAAATCAAGGATGTTGCGGATATTGGCGCCGCGGAACCGGTAGATCGACTGGTCATCGTCACCGACGACACAGAGATTGCGGTATTTCTTTGCCAGCAGGCGCACCAGCTCAAACTGGGCGGTATTGGTATCCTGGTACTCATCCACCATCAGATATAAAAAGCGCTCCTGATAACTGTCGAGCACATCCGGCTGTGTCTGGAAAAGCTCTACGGTTTTCATCAGCAGATCATCAAAATCCAGAGCATTATTCTGCTTTAAGGCATGCTGATATGCCGCATACGCCTTGCCGATCACCTGACTGTTCCAGTCACCGGCGGCATTTAACAGATATTCCTCCGGCGAGATCAGCTCATTTTTGGCTGCGGAAATCGCAGAAAGCAGCGATCTGTCCTTATAAATGCGGGTGTCCAGATCCTGCATCTTGATGATGTCCTTGATCACATGCTTCTGATCATCGGTATCGTAGATCGTAAAGTTCGTATCGTATCCGAGACGATCGATATATCTGCGCAGAATACGCACGCAAGTGGAATGAAACGTGCTGACCCAGACACTGCTGCCGTCCGCCGACAGCTGATCGACACGCTCCCTCATCTCTCCTGCGGCTTTGTTCGTAAAGGTAATGGCGAGGATATTCCATGGATTGACCTGCTTCTCGGTGATCAGATACGCGATACGCTGTGTCAGCACTCTGGTCTTTCCACTGCCTGCGCCGGCTATGATAAGCAGCGGACCTTCGGTACACTCGACCGCTTCCTGCTGCTGTGGATTTAACTGCATACTGTCCTCCCTGGCTGTCCGGATATTAACAGATTTCTGCGAAAAACGACGGATTTTCCCGGCGTCCTGTCTACAGGATAAAACAAACGTTCGAACAGCAGACTTATTATAGAGGAAGAATAAAAAAAGTGCAACCGTTTTGCTTGTAAAGCGTTATCAAAACTTATATAATGTAGATGTTTAGCGGTTTACTCTGCTACAGCATGCAGCCTGCGCAGTACCAATCTGCTGCCATACTGCAAAATAATCTGTTGCAATCAGACACAGATACAGATTATAACAATCAGGGGGTACTACAAAATGAGTAAAAAAATAGAGTCCGCGGCCATGGATCGCTTATTTGAAGGCATCCTGAGTCTGCAGACGAAAGAGGAATGCTATACGTTTTTTGAAGATGTCTGCACAATCAATGAACTGCTCTCTTTATCCCAGCGTTTCGAGGTAGCCGAAATGCTCCGCAACAAAATCACCTATACAGAGATTTCTGAGAAAACAGGTGCTTCCACTGCCACCATCAGCCGTGTGAACCGCTGTCTGCAGTACGGCACCGACGGATATGCCCTTGTATTGGACAGACTGAACGACAAAGAGAAATGATCCCACCCAGAAAGGAATCCATACTATGACAATCAATGAAAAAGCACTGAAATTACACGAAGAATGGAAAGGCAAGCTGACCACCGAGCCGAAAGCTCCGGTAAAGACCCGCGAAGATCTGGCTCTTGCCTATACACCGGGCGTTGCAGAGCCCTGTAAAGAGATCGCAAAGGATCCGGAAAAAGCCTACACCTACACCATCAAACAGAATACGATCGCTGTTGTTTCCGACGGCAGCGCCGTTCTTGGTCTTGGCAATATCGGCGCCAAAGCCGCCATGCCGGTCATGGAGGGTAAAGCTGTCCTGTTCAAGACCTTCGGCGATGTCAACGCCGTACCGATCTGTCTGGATACCCAGGATACCGACGAGATCGTAAAGACCGTTATCAACATTGCTCCGGCCTTCGGCGGTATCAATCTGGAAGATATCTCCTCTCCTCGCTGCTTTGAAATCGAGGCCCGTCTGAAGGAAGCGCTGGATATTCCGGTATTCCACGACGACCAGCACGGTACAGCCATCGTTGTTCTCTCCGGTGTGATCAACGCCCTGAAGGTTGTCGGCAAGGAAAAAGAAGACTGCTACGTTGTCGTTAACGGTTCCGGTGCTGCCGGTATCGCTATCGCCAAGCTGCTGTTAAGATACGGCTTCAAGAAGCTGACACTGTGCGATTCCAAGGGTATCATCAGCGCAGACAACGATAATCTCAACTGGATCAAAAAGGAAATGGCTGAGGTGACCAACCTTGAGCACAAGCACGGCACTCTGGCTGACGCCATGGTCGGCGCTGATATCTTCATCGGTGTGTCCGCTCCGGGTTCTGTTACCCAGGATATGGTTCGCTCCATGAATAAGGATGCGATCCTCTTTGCCATGGCCAATCCGGTACCGGAGATCATGCCGGACGAAGCCAAAGCCGCAGGTGCACGTGTCGTAGGCACAGGCCGCAGCGATTTCCCGAACCAGGTCAACAATGTTGTTGCTTTCCCGGGTATCTTCCGCGGTGCACTCGAAGGACGCGCCCCGCAGATCACAGAGGATATGAAGCTGGCCGCCGCTCTGGCGATCGCCGGTCTGGTATCTGACGAAGAGCTGAACGAAGATTTCGTTATGCCGGAGGCTTTCGATCCCCGTGTGGCTGACGTTGTTGCCGAGGCTGTTAAACAGCACATCGTAAAATAATGGCACAGACACAGGATGCATGTGCACATAAGCCGTCCCGGTCACGCTATGACTTTCCGGATCACAGACGTTACCGTGCATTGGATGTCTACTTAAAGGAAACGTTCGGCACAAAAGTCTACAAGCTGCCCCTCGACGGCGGCATGACCTGCCCCAACAGAGACGGCCATGTTTCGACCGGTGGCTGTATCTTCTGCAGTGGCGGCGGCTCCGGTGATTTTGCCGCAAGCCGCAGACTGTCCATTACGGAACAGATCAACAGCCAGATCACTCTTGCCGAGGCAGGACAGACCCATGCATCCACTGCTTATATTGCTTATTTTCAGGCGTATACGAACACGTATGCGCCTGTAGACGTACTGGAAAAACTGTTCACAGAGGCCATTTCCGATCCACGGATCTGTGCCCTCTCCATTGCGACCCGGCCGGACTGCCTGCCGGAGGAAACGATTGCCCTACTGGCCCGCCTGCAACAGCAAAAGCCGGTCTGGATCGAGCTTGGCCTGCAGACCATCCACGAACGGACAGCACAGTATATCCGCAGAGGCTATCCCCTCTCTTGTTTTACGGACGCTGTACAGCGGTTGCATGCTGCCGGACTTTTCGATATCATCGTCCATACGATCCTCGGTCTCCCCGGGGAAACAGAAGCGGATGTACTGGAAACGATGCGTTTTCTCAATACCCAGTCCATACGGGGGATCAAGCTTCAGCTATTGCATGTGTTACGGCATACGGATCTTGCCGTCGACTGGGAAAGAGGCGTTTTCGATGTTCTCACCCAGACGCAGTATACAGATCTCGTTATCCACTGTCTTGAGATTTTATCTCCCGATATAGTGATCCATCGTCTCACAGGCGACGGGCCGAAGGATCTGCTGCTTGCCCCGACATGGAGTACTCACAAGCGCAGTGTTCTTAACGGTATCCTGCATGAGCTGAAAACCCGTGATACCTGGCAGGGCCGGTATTTTGACTGCACCACCTTTTGACATCAGCCAGACAAATATGGATGTCCGGTGAACAGTACTGTATTTTTCTATTCCATAAGGAGTGTTCTTTTATATGACAGAAGCATTAACCTTATACAAACTGATCATTCTGTACGCACTCGACAAGGTGCGTATGCCCATGACCAATGCACAGATCTGTGATCTGATGATCGACAAGGAATACACCACCTATTTCCGCGTACAGGAAGTCCTTTCCGAAATGACCGAGGCTCATCTGATCCATGCAGAAAAGGTGCTCAATATGACCCAGTATACGATCACTGAGGAGGGCGAAAATACGATCGAGTTTTTCTCTCACCAGATTTCCGCAGAAATCCGCGAGGAGATCGATCTCTACCTCAAGGATCACGCCATAGAGCTTCGCAACACCGTCTCCCACCCCGCCGACTACGACCGCAATCCCCATCAGGAATATACCGTCAACTGCCGGATGCTCGAAAAGGGACAGGAAATCTTCGCAGTTTCGTTTTCCGTACCTACGGAGGAAGCCGCCAAGAAAGCCTGTCAGAAATGGGAATCGGTGCATGAGGAGCTATATGCTATTATGCTGGGAAAATTATTATAGCTTTAAAAGAGGGACGGAAATCTTCTTCCGTCCCTCTTATCACATTACTGCTCTGCTTTTACTTTTCTGTTCTCCTTCTTCTCTTCTGAAAGATGACTACCAATACCATTGCGGAAACCAGAAGTGCCATACCGGATCCTGCCATATTTGTGGTATCTCCGGTTTCTACAGCGGTTGTCTGGCTTGTGCCAGTCGTACCGGATTTCTTTTCTGTCTTTGTCGACTTGGTATCTGTTTCTGTCTGCTTTGTGTCTGTTCCGTTACCATTCTGCTTACTGCCGTCCGTATTCTCTGTGCTCTGTCCATCCTGCTTCGGGGCAATCACATAGGTCCAGGTCAATGCTCCGGTGTAGTTTCCATTTTCTTTTACCCGGATGGTCAGGGTATAGGTTCCTGCTTCGGTTGCTTTGTTATTCTCTACCGTATAAGCATCTGCCGGGATCTCTTTACCATCCAGTGTCACCTTGGCTACGGTCTGCGTCTGTTCTTTTCCAGTATATTTCAGGGCATCTCCGAGTGTTACTTCTGCCTTCTCGATCGGCTTTGGTGTGATCGTGAAGGTTCCCTTTTCAAAGGTGATGCTGTAATTCGGATTAGATCCCGCTTTTGCTGCTGCTGTGATGTCATAGGTTCCGGCATTCTCGCCCTCTGCTCTTGTCAGAGTAATATCTGCCAGTGTATCCGCGCCCACCAGTCCTTCTGCCTTATAGGTCAGCGTCGGATCTGTTTCATCATATACCTTTGTCAGATTATCCGGTGTTACGGTCACTGCCTTTGGAAGTACGGTTACGGTAACCGTCTTTTCTCCTGTACTGTAGTTTGCACGCTCTGCAAGGGATACCGTCAGGGTGGCTTTACCAGCTCCCACGATGGTTACCATACCATTCTCATCTACGGTTACAATGTTCTTATCGCTGCTTGTGTAAGATTTCTGTCCGCAACCTTTGTTGGAGGTTTCCAGTTTGAAAGCTTCCTCACCGTAATTCTTATCTGTAACTGCGGATACCGTCAGGGCCGGATCTGCTTTTGCTACTACGAACTCAGCGGATGCTCCCTCTGCTTTCAGGCTGTAGTTTCCATCTGTGATGGATGCGGTTACGGTATAAGTTCCGGCATGTGTCGGTACGTTTCCGTCTGCTTCTATTCCATCGTTTGCGGTTCCTGTGTAAGTCAATGTGATCTCCGGATTATCTTCTCCTACCAGTCCGTTTAGAACAGCTGTGGCCGGGATGATCGTTCCTTCATAAGTTCCACCATTCGGTGTGATCACTGCGGTAATCTCTTTTGCTTTGATTGTTGCAGTTGCCTCGCTCTGCTGTCCGTCTTTTGCAAGCACATAGTTCTTAACGGATGCTCCGTCTAATGTCAGGCCAGTTACCAGAACTTTCTTCTCACCTGCGTTCTTGTTTTCGAATGTTCCCTCTGCACTTACGCTTAAGGAATCTTTCTCCAGTATTCCGTCAAACTTCACGCCATCATAGTTCAGCACTGCACTGGTGTTTCCGTCATAAGTCTTGTCCTCTGCTGCGATACCGGAAACAACAACAGCTTTCTTTGCGATACTTACAGTGAGCTTTCCTTCTGCGGAATCGTTATGGTTGCCATCACCGACTACTTTATAGGAAATCTCATAGGTTCCTGCATCCAGTCCACTCGGAAGAGTTTCGCTCCATTCCCCGCCATTTACTTTGTAAACAAATTTTCCATCTTCTGTCTGTCCTGCAGAAATCAGATTCTGTATTTTCCCATTATAAATCAGGTTTTCAGCCTGTGGCACTTTTACAACTGAATCTGCTTTTTTTATCGTTACCTCGATTTCCCTTTCGTCTGTATCTTGATGATTGCTGTCACCGATAACTTTGTAAAACACCTTATAGGTTCCTGCATTAACTGCTTTTGGAATGGAATAGCTCCAGTCTCCATCTGTACCTACTCTGTACTGGATTTTACCTCCCTGTGCTTCCCCTGCTGTGACTAGTATTTCATCCTTTAATTAACTCGACTTTTTGACAGGTAATGTATCAACAATGATTTCTTCTGATACATCAATGTCATCAAGATTATATTTCCAATGGAACACAATCGGTTCTTCATTTATTTCTTCAAAATATTTGTAGATACGATTCGTAAGCATTTGCGAGCCTTTTCTTAGAATATGCCCATATAAAATTCTTACTCGTACTTTTTATCAATAAATCGGTAAAATAACGTTCCCAGCTGACATACGCTTTACTGTCAATGTATTCTTCTGGATTCTGAAGTATTGATTCTACATTTACCTCCGGTATTTCCTTTGTTGAAAGTAACAACCATTCGAAAGATTCAGGCGCATAAAGAACAATATTTCCCTGTGTTTTGATGCACTCGCTGACATCTTTCATCTCCGAGCCAAATGCTGCCCCATCTACGATAACTAAAATTGTTCCATCTTCCTTCTGATTCTGTTCCAGCTGTCTAATGATATTTGACTTACCACCTGCGGAAAGGCAATTCACGCCTTTCTGTCTGGACATTTCCCTGAAAAATTCATAGCCAGAATTAGAATCCTCTGTGATTACAAGTTTCGGATCAATTTTCTTTTCCTCTGATATTTCACCATACAAATGATAAATCTCATTATATCTCTGTTTGGCATCGTGAAATTTACCAGATTTCCGGAAGCCATATATTTCATTTATACTATAGGGCAGCATCGGGAGCTTTTCTCTGGTAGCCAACACAAAATAATTGTCAGATCTCTGCACTAACTGTGCGAACTCCTTTGAAATGAGAAAGCGGCTTCCTTCATCAATAAAAATAATGTTTCCTGTTGTTTCTTCTATCTGCCTTTCCCAGTCTTCATTATCAATTACTTTGCATGGGCAGTCGCAGGAAAGAAATACCCCGCTGTCTGCGCCATATCTTCCATAATCACGGATCAGATCAATTAATACAGTCTTACCTGATCCACTGTCACCAGTGATAATTGTAATATTCCTGTGAATCACAAAATCATATTTCACTTTTCTGGATTCTACAATAACTCTATGTGAACCTTTCATAAGCACTACTCCTGTCCCATTTCCTTCAAATACTTATTTGCTATCGGAATAAGCTCCTTCATTGAATGAACCCTTTCTCCTCCATTTTGGACTTTTATCTCAAATTCTGTGTCTTTTCCAAAACTCATCATATGTCTGAGGTTGATGGTAATGTCTTTGGTCCTGCCTATTTCCAGTATCCATTTTGCACAGTTATCACCACAGGTCGAGGCATTGAAAATCCGATCGGGCTCATTCAAAATCAACAACAATGTTTTTACGCCACCAGACAGGCGTTCCGGAGGAATCTGTCCCAGCACCGGGCTATTAATACATTCACCACTTAATACTTCTGAATCATCAATATCTTTAATCATCTTTTTCGCCAGTTCTGTCTCGAGCCATTCTGGTTCGTAGCTGTTTTTAAAATAAACATTTGTATTATAAATACTGTTTTTCACATCTCCATAAATGATACTAAGCATTTATAAAAGTCTCCTTTCAAAATACAATTCATTTCTTCCTATTTTGGGCTGTTTTCATTTCAGTTTTTTCATCTTATCCAGCTCTGAGATCCGGTTTTCTGCCCAGCTATAGCGTTCCAGATATCGTCCCGCATATTTTTTGCCACTTCTCTGTCTCCATCCAGCATCCGGTAAAGGTCGCAGTCTACTTTTTCTGTGCGGAGATATTTTACATAGCCTTTTGTCCCGATCAGGTCGGATGCTCCGGCATCCTCCAGAATGTTCCGCAACCGTGACATCCAGCTCCAGTACATGCTGTCGCACTGCTGTTTTCCATCGCCCAGACAGGCCAGCGCTTCTCCTTTGGTAATACCGTTCTCTCCGCGGTCCACCAGAAGAGCAAACAGTTCCTCCTGCTTGCTGTGGCCGTTGAAAATAGTCTTTCCATTTACAGTAACCAGAAGATCCGGCATGGTGACGATCTGGACTTTCTTTTCACATAGATGCTCCGCCACAGGATAATGATATAAGGCATTTTCCAGCTCTGTCTCAATATCTTCCCGACCGTAAGGCTTCAAAAGGTAGGAAGTTGCCCTTGCACGGAATGCCTCCAGACTATGCTGGTCATAAGCTGTCACCATGATTACACGGGTGTCACGGTTCAGTTCTTTTAATTTTCTCGTCAGCTCCAGACCGTTCATATGCGGCATCTCAATGTCTAGAAACGCC
Source organism: Ruminococcus bromii (assembly GCA_963603285.1). Taxonomy (GTDB): domain Bacteria; phylum Bacillota; class Clostridia; order Lachnospirales; family Lachnospiraceae; genus UBA11957. Next base: position 2,963 of record CAVCMG010000053.1, on the reverse strand, counting down.
ACATCCACGGAATGCCCTTTTGCCCATTCCCAGGCCTCCCTGCTGTCAGAAAACAACTTCAGGGATTCCATTCCATCCATGCCCTGTACCGTCAGCCTGAAATTTTCAAGTTGTAATGGTTCATCGTCGACGTAAATAATATTCACTCTTCTATCTCCTGCTGCGTCGGAATCCAGATCGTTGCTTTTGTCCCTTCTTCCGGCTTACTCTCTATCAGCAGGGTTGCGCCTGCCATATGCTCCAGACGGTAGCGGATATTTCTGATTCCTACCGAGCCGTTTTTCTCCAGATCTTTCATGTCAAATCCAATACCGTTATCTGTCACTTCTATTATGATGCCATCTTTTTCCGGCCGGGTCAAGACACACACCGTCCCTTTTCGCCCCGGCTTGGTCAGTCCATGCTTAATTGCATTCTCTACCAGCGGCTGGACTGTCAACGGAGGAATTTTAAAATTGGTTGTCTCAAAATTTTCTTCAAACTGTATCCGATCTCCGAAGCGCATCTGCTCCAGTGCAACATAATCTTCTATCTGTGCCGCTTCCGTTTCAAAAAATACCATGTCCGTTGTCTCCAGATAATTCACGTTCCTTCTCAGATAGCGGGCAAACTTCGTCAGTGCTTCGTCTGCTTTATTCGGATCAACTTTGCAATAGGTACTGATCGTTCCAAGCACATTGAAGATGAAATGGTTCCGGATCTGACTCATCATGGAAGCAATACGGCTGTCCGTCAGTTCACGTTCCGTCTGGGCAAGCTTCAGTTTCTGCTCCGCAAGCTCCCTCTCCGTTCTGGCAAGCTTCAGTGCCTGTTCTGCCATCTCCCGTTCTCTTCGGGCTGTCAGCTGTCCCTGTTCAATCGTTGTCTCGATGAACATCAGGATCATGGAAATGCTGATAGCCAGATTGACCAGCGAAATATCATAATAAAAGATCAGTATTACCGCTGCAGCCATTGGCAGCACAATGTAAGATAACATAGCAACCAGAATTTTTAGGCTGATTTTTTTCCGGTACTGGATCAGCAATGACAGATCCATCAGCATTCCAGCCAGCGGAAGAAACAGGGAAATGATATACCCGGAATTTCTGTGATAGATATTTTCCGCATCTATGTAATAGTACAGGTGTGTAAATTGTGACAGGATCACCAGCAATAAAGCCAGGATTGCAATGGCTGTAACGGCTCGGATACGAATCACCGGCTGATCTTTTCCCAGCATCTCATTTTCACTGTTTCCAGACAGCCTCAGGCGTATTCCACTCTCCGGAAACAGATAACAACAGAGATATCCATGAAATAAAAGCAGGATGACATCGCTGAAGGCAAACACAAGAAAGTTGCTGGTATGTACAACAAGATCCCCCACCTCGCCCGGATACCCACGATAGCCCCAGGCCAGAGCATCGCTCAGCAGCAATACCGAGCAGGTCAGCTGCTCGCACAAAAGCCAGCGGCGTTTTTCCTTATCAAAATTTTTGTTTGTTGAAATACACAGCGCAGCTATGAGGCTGAAAATACAGCCCCAGAGTAAGAGGGCGATGTGGAGGGACTGGCGGTTGAACATAGAAACTCCTTTATATAAAAATATTTCCCGGTTTATCTACAAGATTTATGAAGTATACCATACTATCACCTTCATTTAAATATTTACAAAGTTATAAATTCTGCTCAACAGCATTTATGCCCTTCCATACATTTACTTTTCTTTTGCAGACAGCCCGACACTGGCATAATAAAAAATCTCCCGGAAAACGCTCAAAAACGGTTTGCGTTTTCCGGGAGAATTTTTATTAGGTCAGTGTCGGGCGTCCGTCCCCAACAAAATGATTACATCAGCTTGCGGAACAGCTCCTTCAGATCCTCAACACAGGTATCCTTCGGGTTACCCGGGCGGCATGCATCTGCATAAGCGGACTCAGCCAGGAAATCCAGATCCTCTTCCTTCAGAGCTTCCAGCTTGGACGGAATACCAACATCTGCAGACAGCTTACGGACAGCGTCTACAGCAGCCTTTCTGTACTCCTCCTGAGACATACCGGTCGTATCTACGCCCATAGCCTCAGCGATATATTTAAACTTGTCCCCTGTCGTCTCTGCATTGTACTCCATAACGATCGGCAGCATCATAGCGCAGGCCACACCGTGCGGTGTATCATATACAGCACCCAGTGTATGTGCCATGGAATGAGCGATACCCAGACCTACGTTGGAGAAAGCCATACCGGTAACGAACTGGCCCAGTGCCATACCTTCACGGCCATCCGGTGTATTGTTGACTGCACCACGTAAGTTCTCAGAGATCAGCTTGATAGCTTCCAGATTCAGGCAGTCAGCCAGTCTCCATGCAGCCTTTGTGGTGTAGCCCTCGATCGCATGGGTCAGGGCATCCATACCGGTGGAGGCTGTCAGGCCCTTCGGCATACTGGACATCATCTCCGGATCAACAACAGCAACATCCGGGATATCGTTGACGTCTACACAAACGAATTTTCTCTTCTTCTCTACGTCAGTGATAACATAGTTGATCGTAGCTTCTGCTGCAGTACCGGCTGTGGTCGGAACAGCGATGGTGAAGACTGTCTTGTTCTTTGTCGGTGCAACGCCCTCAAGAGAACGTACATCCTCAAACTCCGGATTGTTGATGATGATACCGATCGCTTTACCGGTATCCATGGAGGAACCGCCACCGATCGTAATCATATAATCTGCACCGGATGCCTTGTAGGCAGCCACACCGGCTTTCACATTTTCGATCGTCGGATTCGGTTTGATATCGGAATATACTTCATAAGCCAGTCCTTCAGCATCCAGAAGATCGGTAACCTTGGCTGTTACGCCGAATTTGACCAGATCCGGATCGGATGCTACGAAAGCCTTTTTAAAACCTTTGCTCTTAACGATACCCGGGATCTCCTTGATCGCACCGGCACCGTGATAAGAAATACCATTTAATACAAAAC
>CAVCMG010000052.1:0-14870 GCA_963603285.1 Ruminococcus bromii | reverse complement strand
TCCTCGCGGCGAGTTTTCTTCTTCCGCAGGTTGTATTCGGCATCAGTGAAAGTCAGTTGCTGCATAGGGGATACCACCTTTCTTGATACTTGCATTTTATCAAAATAGTACGTGACTTTCATCAGAAACGTTGATTAAATCAGCGTTTCCATAACATTCTTTTTCTGGAAGGTATTTTGAAGGGATTCCTGATGCCAAAATAACGTATGAAAGTCTGGTGGTTGTTGTTTTTAAAATTGCATAGATGGATACAATTGCAATTTTACCAATTATTTCTACTGAAAAACTTACCAAAGTGCAGATATCTGTATTACCAACAAGATTTCCGCTATCTGTACTTTCACTATTTTGTTGAATGTTTTAGATGGGCACCGGAATAATCCGATGCTAATGTAAGACACTCGAAAAGAAAACCAGAATATCATCCATGAAGCACGCTAAGGGATGGTGTTCTGGTTTTTACATATCAAAAAGGAAGGACAAAAACATGAATTTTGAAAAAACATTAACAGCAATGAAATCCGGAGCCAAAGTAAAGCTCCCATCCTGGGGAGGATACTGGTACTGGGATTCAGACCGGAAAACCATCATCATGCATACAAAAGAGGGCAAAGAGCTGGATGTCAGAGAGACAGAACTGGTGGATTATACAGCGCTTAATATCGCTTCGGAAGACTGGATAATTGCATTTCCAAATAATTGCCCGGAGCTTGGCGGTGAAGCAATATTCTCATTCGGGGATGCCATTAAATATCTGAAGCGCGGAATGAAGGTGGCCCGTAGAGGTTGGAACGGGAAGAAACAGTACATACAGCTTGCAAAGGGTATTTCTTATAGAACCGCCGACGGTAAGATCGTAAATTGCAACCATGAAGCCATCGGAAATATGGCCATTGCTTTTGTGGGAACGTCTGGTGTACAGATGGGCTGGCCGGCATCCCAGGCAGACATGCTGGCAGAGGACTGGATCTTTGCAGAATAAAATATGTACTCAATAACCGCATCCGGATCTCCGGGTGCATTTTTATTACAAAGAAGGAGAACAAAAACATGAAAACAACCACAACAATCCAGCTGTTTGCATCCGGCATCATTGCCTGGATCGCAGCAAAACTCGGCATTCTCTTCCCGGTGCTCATGACGCTCATGGCACTGATGGTGATCGACTACATCACCGGCATGATGGCCAGCAAAGTGGAAGCAGTAGAACACCCGTCGGATCCGGCCTATGGCTGGTCCAGCAAAAAAGGAGCTGTAGGCATCGCCAAAAAAGTAGGCTATCTGTGTGTGATCGCCGTAGCCATGGTGCTGGACTGCACCGTGCTCAATGTAGCAACGACGCTCGGCATTACGATTCCGAATATCAAAGCCTTTTTTGGCCTCATGGCAGCAGTATGGTACATTTTGAACGAAGCACTGTCCATTACAGAGAATGCAGGCCGGATCGGCGCGCCGGTACCGGCATGGCTGACAAAGTATATTGCTGTGCTGAAAGACAAGATCGACGACAAAGCAGAAGACGTATCCGGAAACGACGAGGACTGAGAATGTGACAGGGAGGGCAGAGGCCCTCCGGGGAGAAAAACATGAATGAAAAAGAAATATATGACTGGTATGTTGCCCATGGTATGTCACCGGCCGGAGCTGCTGGCATAACGGCCAACATCGGGATCGAATCAAAGTATAACAGCAAAAACCTGCAGGATAGCTGTGAAAAACGCCTGAAATATACCGATGGAGAGTATACGGCAGCAGTAGATTCCGGAAAATACAAGAAGTTTGGGACGGACAGTGCAGGCTACGGTTTTTGCCAGTGGACATCCGGAGGACGCAAGGCTGGCCTGCTGGCATACGCTAAACAGAAGGGTGTATCCATCGGTGATCCGGTGATGCAGCTGGAATACAGCCTGAAAGAAATGAGCGCCGCACTGAAAAAGGATCTGCAGACTGCAGACGATCCGTACAAAGCTGCAGTGGCGTTTATGCTCCGCTTCGAACGTCCGGCCAACCAGTCCGCAGCCAATCAGGCAGTGCGCGGAAACAGGGGCAAGGAAGTGTATGAACGATGTTATGAGAAAAAAGAGGAGGACAAAGATATGGCAACAAAAACAGGAGAAGGTCTGGCCGCTTATGCAAAAAGCAAGCTGGGAGTGCCGTATTTTTACGGTTCCAAAATGAAGAAACTGACAGAAAGTTTCATGCAGCAGATGCACCGCCAGTATCCGAAAACGGTTACAGAAAATTATATGAAGAAAGCCAGGACAAAAAAGATGGTTGGAAAGATCTGCTGTGACTGTTCCGGCCTGATCGGTTCGTACCGGGGGATGCAGCTCGGCTCCAGCCAGCTGTATGCCAAGGCAAAGAAACGACTGCCGATCAAGGATCTGAAGGATTTTGCTGTAGGTACAGTCCTGTGGCATACCGGCCATGTGGCTGTGTTCATTGGCTATGAAAACGGTGTACCCTACTGTATCGAGGAGCGTGGTATCGACTACGGCTGTGTAAAGTCAAAAGTGACCGGCAGAGGTTTTACCTATGGCCTCACGTTCGATGATATGGAGTATACATACGCCAATAAGGTAGACGGAACATCCAAGGGCAAAAACCTATATAAGAAGCCGACCAGCGACATGAAAAAAGGCGCTAAAGGCGAGGGCGTCAAGTGGCTGCAGTGGGAACTGGTCGAAGCTGGTTACAAGCTGTCCATAGACGGCGAGTTCGGCAGCAAGACCGAAGCGGCCGTCAAAGCATATCAGGCGTCTGCAAAGCTGGACATCAAGTGGCCGGGAACGGTCGGTAGTAAAACAATCACTTCTTTGGCAGAAAACTAAGCTGTTGAATAAATGGGACATATGAAGTAAAATAAGGCCGGAAGCAGACAGATAAAGTGTGCTTCCGGCCTTTCTTAGTATATGTAGAAATACTTTCGAAGAGTAATCCAAACGAATCTGGCCTACTATTCAAAGCACATCACAATTTAAAGGAAAAAGCCTGTCCACAGGTAAGAAATCTATTCCGCAATAGAGTGTGGGGGATTACTTTCGAAAAGTAAACCAAATTCCTCCGTACCGATATCTGTCAACAGTCCCATACACGTTCTGTTCGGCATCGTATATCTCTGCGACAGATACCGCATCGAGGCTCCCAGTTCTCCATCCGGGCCGCCAAACTGACTGATGATGACCTGGGCCAGCTGGGCATTGGGCGTTTTGATATTTACCGGAAATTCCAGTCTCTTTTCATAATTAAACATTTAGCGCATGCCTCCTTTCTGACAGTTTTCCCACGGCCATGGCTGCATGATCCATGCCCAGTCCGGGCAGTCAGTCTGACAGGCGCAGTCAGCGGTCAGCGGGCCAAACTGGCAGGTATATTCATCAAGAAGCTGCCGACGCTGGCAGCACTGCTCCTGATAATAGGCCAGCGCTTTTTTATCCTTTGGATGGGTGTCCAGATACAGAAGCATATCATAGGCAGCAAAGCTTACGGTATTGATCTGATCTAACAGCATATCGCGGTTACAGCGCATCGCACGCATTAGCGACACCCCCTTTTTCCACAGAACGGGCGGTTCAGTTCCGGAAAAATTGTGCCCTGGGTAAAGCCCTGACACAGGTCATAGGTTGTATGATACTGCTGCCACGGCACATACGCCATGGCAACTGGAAAACGATCCATATTTACGGCAGGTCTGCAGCTTTCCGGCATACAGCAGGATTTTCTTTCCATGCATAACTCCAGTCGCTTTTTAATAAAATATGTCTTTTGTCCGTGAAATGTGAAAATGCAAATAGACGAACCGCCAAAAACGGCGTATAGTAAATGCGGATAAACGCAAATTTATGCTGGCAGGCAATAATTCTTTGCAGAACGATACATATCCGGAAAAGGCAGTGAACAATACCCGCCAGAAACCATATACACAGGAGTGAATCAAACATGAACACACAGACAAAAGAAACCTCCCGTCTGTTCTCAAATACGGATCTTCGCAAACTGATCCTTCCACTGGTGCTGGAACAGACGCTGGTGATCACAGTAGGCATGGTGGATACGATGATGGTATCTTCTGTCGGAGAGGCGGCCATTTCCGGTGTATCGCTTGTTGATATGCTGGTCAATCTGGTTTTGAGTGTCTTGGCGGCACTCTCGACCGGAGGTGCGGTGGTAACATCGCAGTTTCTTGGCGCAAAGAGAGAAAAGGATGCCTGCCATTCCTCGAGGCAGCTGATCTATACGGTGGCAATCTTTTCGTCTCTGGTCATGGTGGTCTGTATGCTGGCCTGTCGTCCGATCCTGTCGTTTTTTTTTGGCAGCATTGAAGCGGATGTTATGGAAAATGCCCGGATCTACCTGCTGATCTGTGCCGTTTCTTTCCCGTTTATGGGCGTGTACGATGCGGCGGCAGCGCTGTTTCGTGCGATGGGAAATTCCTTGATCGTGCTGAAGGCGTCCTGTATTATGAATGCCGTCAATATCGTTGGCAATGCCATCGGTATTTATGTTCTGAAAATGGGCGTTGTCGGGGTGGCCGTGCCAACGCTGTTATCGCGTATTGTGGCGGCAGCGATCCTGTTTATCCTGCTGAAACAGCCCCGGTACGTGATCCATATGACGAAAGAAAAGTTCCACTTTGACGGTAAGATCATCCGCCGGATCCTCTATATCGGTATTCCCAGCGGTATCGAGAACGGTATCTTCCAGCTGGGGCGTGTAGCGGTCGTCAGTATTATTTCCGGCTTCGGTACGGTGCAGATCGCAGCCAACGGTGTGGCCAACAGCCTCGACAGCATGGGCTGTATCATGGGACAGGCGATGAGTCTTGCGATGATCACGGTTATTGGTCAGTGCGTCGGGGCGGCCAGCCTGTCACAGGTGAAATATTATACAAAGAAGCTGATGATGATCACGTATATCGGCATGATTGCGATCAATGCAGTGATCCTGTCTACATTGCCGTTTATCCTGAAATGCTACGGTCTGAGTGCGGAAACGACGGCTCTGTCGCAGCATCTGGTCTGGATCCATGATGGTATGGCGATGTTTCTGTGGCCGATCGCTTTTGTTCTGCCGAACATGATGCGTGCCTGCAACGACGTACGGTTTACGATGGTGATTTCCATCTTTTCGATGATCGTGTTCCGCATCGGCCTGAGCATGGTGATCGGTGTGCATTATGGCTGGGGTGCTGTCGGCGTATGGTGGGCGATGATCGTAGACTGGGTATTCCGGGCAGTATGGTTTGTCGGCCGCTATCTGAAGGGAACCTGGCAGAAATACTGCACATTAAAGTAAAAAATGTACATAGAAGGGCTGTTTTGCAAGGATACGGAAGAAAAGCCACCTGTATTTTTGACGGAACAGCCCTTTTGGATGAAGAAACTGGTAAAGAATTTCCATAAAATATAGTAATTCAGTAGGAAAACAGAAAAAACCTCTTGACAATTAGGTATACCTAACCTATAATCGTTAGCATCAACTAACCAATAAAAATACATAAGGTAAGGAGATCCAGAAATGAGTATCGTAATTGTCGGAGGACACGACCGTATGGTCTGTCAGTATAAGAAAATCTGCAAGAACTACAAATGCAAGGCAAAGGTCTTTACCCAGATGTCCGCTGATATGGATAAACAGATGGGAAGTCCCGATGTCTTTATCCTGTTTACCAATACCGTTTCCCACAAGATGATCAAGACAGCCGTGGACGGTGCAAAGAAAACCAATGCACAGGTGATCCGCTGCCATACCAGCAGTGGTGCGGCTCTCGATGAGATCCTGAGAAACTGCACAGCAACAGCTTGACAACTTCAATCTTCTCTCTATACATATAAGAAAGCCAGATCCGGTATGGGTCTGGTTTTTCTTATGTGCGCATATAAAAGAAATATCCGGTGACGCTTTCTTTTGTTCTGCAAAAATCCCTCTTTTTTTCGACAAATTTCTTGCTGGTTCGACATGACTGTGATAGTATGTCGATAATATACGTTTTATCTACGTTTATCTACCGGTGATCCGGCAGATACTCTGACCAAGGAGGAAACAAAATGTCCGTTATTTTTCATTTTAACAAACATGGGAAACAAAAGGGCAAGGACGATTACGTCTGGGAGCAGCCAGCAAAGCCGCCGATGCATCCGGTGCTGCGTCTGCTCCTCAGCCTTTTGATCACGATCATTTTCGGCACTGTCTATTTTTATGTGGCGCTTCCGGCGATCAATATCCACTCGCTGGAGTTTTACTGGTTTATCTTTCTGCTCTGCGTCGTCTATGCGGCGAGCCGTATCGTTCTTGGACGGATCAGGGCCGGTGGAGCCAGAGGGTATCTGACCTATGTTAAGGATACCATGAAGCTTCCCTGCATCATTGCCGTAGTACTGGCTGTGATCGTCGTGCTGGGACTGGCTTCCGGTCTGGCACTGTTTCGGGCGTCTGCCTATTCTGCACTCTTAGAGCCGGAAACAGGCGATTTCGCAACCGATGTGGCGGAGATTTCGTTGGATCAGATCCCGATGCTGGATTCCGATTCCGCCAATAATCTGGCCAACCGTAAGTTGGGTGATCTGTCGGATCTGGTATCCCAGTTTTTTGTCAGCGACGATTCATCCCAGATCAATTATCAGGGAAAACCGGTGCGTGTCGCCTATCTGGGCTATGATGGATTTTTCAAGTGGTGGAAAAACCGTGATAAGGGCCTTCCGGCCTATATGATCATTGATATGGTCACACAGGACGTTCAGGTGGTGCGCCTTGACGAGGGAATGAAGATTTCCCCGTATGAATTGTTCAACCGGAATCTGGACCGTCAGCTCAGATTCCAGTATCCGACCCTGCTTTTTGACAATGTGAATTTTGAGATCGACGAAGAAGGCACGCCGTACTGGGTAGCTTCCGTAGCCGAGAAAAAGATCGGCCTTTTTAACGGCGATGATATCAAGGGTGCCGTACTGATGAATGCGATCACCGGTGAAAGCCAGTATTACGATGTAGCGGATGTGCCGACCTGGGTAGACCGTGTGTATTCTGCGGATCTGCTGATCAGTCAGTACAATAATCACGGCACATATATCCACGGCTTCTTAAATTCCTATTTTGGACAGACCGATTGTACCGTGACGACCGACGGCTACAATTATATTGCCATGGACGATGACGTATGGCTGTATACCGGTATCACATCCATCACAGAGGACCGTGGTAATATCGGCTTTATCCTTGTCAATCAGCGCACAAAGGAGGCAAAATATTATGCCTGCGCCGGAGCTGAGGAGTTTTCGGCCATGTCTTCCGCAGAGGGTATGGTGCAGCAGTACAATTATGATGCGACTTTCCCGCTGCTGTTGAATATTGCGGATGAGCCGACGTATTTTATGGCATTAAAGGATACAGCGGGACTCGTGAAAATGTATGCGATGGTCAATGTGCAGCAGTACCAGATCGTAGCCACCGGCCAGACCGTCCAGGAGTGTCAGGAAAGCTATAAAAGCCTTCTGCTGGAAAAGGGAATCCTCACTGAGGAAGAGGCAGACCAGAGCGCTCTGACGGATACGACAGTCAAAGCCCAGGCTTCCGGTCAGATCCAGGAGATCCGCAGTGCTGCGATGAATGGTGATACCTACTATTTCTTCCTTCTTACCGGAGATCCGCATTATTATACGATCAATGCGCGGGAATGCCCGCTGGCGGTGATCCTGAATGTGGGAGAAGAGGTTACGATCACCTATACCGGCGAACAGCAGGAGATCACATCGGCTGCGGAAATCATAAAAAAATAACAGAAAAGACTCTTATATCATACATTCACTGTGGTTCGACACCATTCGACAACAGAAAAAACAGGCAAAAAACACAAGCTCTCACCCCTGCGGAGAAAAAGCCTCGTCTGTGTCGAAACAGGTCGAACCAGTGAAGGTTTTGCGGTAAAATATTCCAATTCCAAGGCGTCGAATATTGAATTACAGTCCTGGCAAAATTATAATTTACGTTACATGGTGCAGAAACAACCTGCATGGGCCCTGAACTTAGAAAATACTGATCAATATTACGAGATTTTGAAGAACGGAGAGGAGAGAAAGGTAATGGAAAAGATCGGAGTCGCTATCGCAGATGATAATGAGAGGATTATACATATGCTTGGCAGTGTTATTGCCAGTGATAGTGAACTGGAACTGGTAGGCCAGGCAGATAACGGAAAGGATATCTATGATATCATTCTGAATAAACAGCCTGATGTTGTGCTTTTAGACATTATTATGCCAAAAGAGGACGGACTGACCGTAATGGAGCGGATCCAGAGAGATGAAAACGTCAAGAAACAGCCGGTATTCATCGTTGTATCTGCCGTCAGTCAGGAGAGAATTACAGAAGATGCATTTAATCTTGGTGCGTATTATTATATTCTGAAACCTTTTGATAATGACATGATCCTGAAAAGGATTAAAACGTTGAAAAGAGGAATCGTCCCGGGCTTTGCTGGAAAAGCAGATATTGCCGTTGCAGGACAGGCTCCGAAGCTGTTGGAAAGAAATCTGGAAATGGATGTCACCAATGTGATCCATGAGATCGGTGTCCCCGCCCATATCAAAGGCTATCAGTATCTGCGGGATGCGATCATTATGTCCGTGAACGACATGGAGATGCTCAATTCCATTACCAAGATCCTCTACCCGACGATCGCTAAGAAGCATCAGACGACGCCAAGCCGTGTAGAGAGAGCCATCCGCCATGCGATTGAAGTGGCCTGGAGCCGGGGCAAGCTGGACGCGATCGACGACCTGTTTGGCTATACGGTCAATTCGGGAAAAGGCAAGCCGACCAATTCGGAATTTATTGCGCTGATCGCAGACAAGATCCGTCTGGAATACCGCAGCGTGTGAATATAATGCTTTCTTTTAAAGAGAGATTGCAGTATAATATATGTAATTATTACATGTATTACGGAGGGTGTACACATGAAAAATATTTTGTTTGTGGCTTCCGAGTCCACGCCTTTTATAAAGACCGGCGGGCTTGCGGATGTAGTCGGCTCTTTACCGAAATGTTTCCCCAAGGAGTACTTTGATGTCAGAGTCGTAATCCCGAAATATGCGGCCATCAAGCAGGAATTTCGTGATCAGATGCAGTATATTACGAACTTCTACATGGATCTGAACTGGAGACAGCAGTATGTCGGTATTTTCGAGATGGAGTATGACGGCATCAAGTTCTATTTCATCGACAATGAAGAGCATTTCAGCGGTGACCAGATCTATGCCGGTATGCCGTGGGATCTGGAAAAATACGCCTTCTTCTGTAAAGCCGCACTGTCGATCCTTCCTGTTGTGAACTTCCGTCCGGATATCATTCACTGCCACGACTGGCAGACGGGTCTGGTTCCGGTATATCTGAAGGAGCGCTTCGCTGCGGATGAGTATTACCGCGGCATCAAGAGCGTGATGACGATCCACAACCTCAAATTCCAGGGTGTATGGAATATTCCGACGATCAAGAGCATCACGGGTCTTTCGGATTATTTCTTTACCCCGGATAAGCTGGAAAAGGATCACGATGCCAATTTCTTAAAGGGCGGTCTGGTATACGCTGACGCGATCACGACAGTCAGCAATACATACGCCGAGGAGATCAAGACGCCGTTCTATGGCGAGGGTCTTGACGGTCTGATGAATGCCCGCAGCCATGATCTGCGCGGTATCGTAAACGGTATTGATTACGATGTGTTTAATCCGGCAACGGATAAAAATCTGGAAAAGGTCTACTCTGTAGACAATTTCCGCAAGGAAAAAGTAAAGAATAAAGTAGCTCTGCAGAAAGAGCTGGGTCTTGAAGTAGATCCGAAGGCCATGATGATCGGTCTGGTATCCCGTCTGACAGACCAGAAGGGTCTCGATCTGATCGCCTATATTATGGATGAGCTGTGCCAGGATTCGATCCAGTTTGTTGTCCTTGGTACAGGGGAAGAACGATACGAGAATATGTTCCGTCATTTTGCATGGAAATATGATAAGAAGGTATCTGCCAATATCTATTATTCCGACGCGCTGTCACACCGGATCTACGGCGGCTGTGATGTGTTCCTGATGCCGTCGCTGTTTGAGCCATGCGGTCTCAGCCAGCTGATGAGTCTGCGGTATGGTACAGTGCCGATTGTCAGAGAAACCGGCGGCCTCAAGGATACGGTAGAGCCGTACAATGAATACGAAGGAACAGGTACAGGCTTCAGCTTTACGAATTACAATGCCCACGAGATGCTGGGGGCGATCCGTTATGCGGAGCAGGTATACTATGATAATAAGAGAGAATGGAACAAGATTGTGGAACGTGGCATGAAAAAGGATTTCTCCTGGGCCAGTTCTGCAAAGCAGTACGAAGAAATGTATACGTGGCTGGCGGGATATTAAAATACCGGTACAAGGTCGGGAGTCTGAACAGCAGACTCCCGATTTTGCTGTAACAAATGCAAAAGAAAGCTGTCAACAGCAGATGGATATATAAAATAAAAAGAAATGCTTGACAAAAACAGAAGAAAAGACTAAAGTTATAGTATGAAACGTAATGACCAATAATACCTGTCCAAATATTTTTCCAAAAGCAAAAAACATATTGACACACACAGTCTTTTCGTATACTATTAACCACAGAACGAACAAATGTTCGTACAGAGTATGGAGGATCTTATTTTTATGAAAGATGATGCTATGAAAGAAGATAAAGTCAGAGCCCTGGATGCGGCCATCGGCCAGATAGAGAAGCAGTTTGGTAAGGGATCGATCATGAAGCTGGGCGATTCCTCTGCCAATATGAATGTAGAGACCATCCCGACAGGTTCTTTAAGCCTTGATATTGCACTGGGACTTGGCGGTATTCCAAAGGGACGTATTATTGAGATATACGGACCGGAGTCCAGTGGTAAGACAACCGTTGCCCTGCATATGGTTGCCGAGGTACAGAAGAGAGGCGGTATTGCCGGATTTATCGATGCCGAGCATGCCCTCGATCCTGCCTATGCCAAGAATATCGGCGTAGATATCGACAATCTGTACATTTCCCAGCCGGATAACGGCGAGCAGGCGCTGGAGATTACTGAGACGATGGTGCGTTCCGGCGCGATCGACATCGTGATCGTCGATTCCGTAGCCGCACTGGTTCCGAAAGCAGAGATCGACGGCGATATGGGCGATTCCCATATGGGTCTGCAGGCGCGACTGATGTCCCAGGCGTTGCGTAAGCTGACGGCTGTGATCAGCAAGTCCAATTGTGTTGTGATCTTTATCAACCAGCTGCGTGAGAAGCTTGGCGTTATGTTCGGTAATCCGGAGACGACCACCGGCGGTCGTGCGCTGAAATTCTATTCTTCCATCCGTATGGATGTACGCCGTATCGAGAGCCTGAAGCAGGCCGGTGAGGTGATCGGAAACCGTACCCGTGTCAAGATCGTAAAGAATAAGGTGGCTCCGCCGTTCAAAGAGGCAGAGTTTGACATTATGTTTGGCAAGGGTATCTCCCGTGTCGGCGATATTCTGGATCTGGCTGTCAAGCAGGACATTATCCAAAAGAGCGGTGCATGGTTCGCCTATGACAATGCCAAGATCGGTCAGGGCCGTGAGAATGCCAAGCAGTTTATCGAGGAGCATCCGGATATCATGGCCGAGGTAGAGCGCAAGGTCCGTGAGAGCTATGGCCTGCAGGGTGACATCGTTGTCACACCGGCCGCAGAGACAGAGGATGCCGGGGCAGAGGAAGAGTAATGCTTGTCACAGCGATTACAGAGGCGACCTGTAAAAAAGTAAAGATTGTATTTGACCATCAGTTCACCCTTGTTCTGTACAAGGGTGAACTGAAAGCATTTTCCCTCTGGGAAGGCGCCGAGGTGCCGGACGATACGATTGAAAGGATCGAGGATCAGATACTTAAAAAGCGTGCGACAAAGTATGCGATGAATCTTCTGGTCAAAAAGGATTACACCAGCAAAGAACTCACTGACAAGCTTGTAAAAGCCGGTTATACCGAAAACAGCGCCGGGGCAGCGCTTGCGTACGTTTCTTCCTATCATTATGTGGATGATCTGTCGTACGCCCGCCGCTATCTGGAAACCTACAGCGACCGTAAGAGCATCCGGAAGATGCAGATGGAGCTGCGCCAGAAAGGAATCTCCGACGAGCTTTTCCTTCAGGCAAAGGATGCGGCACAGATGGAGGATGAGGCAGATACCCTCCGGTATTATGCTGAGAAAAAGGCCCGTTCGCTGGATCTTTCCCAGGAGAAGGACCGCCAGAAGCTGCTGCGCTTTCTGGTGGGCAGAGGTTTTTCCTTCGGGGATGCCAGGGATATGCTGCAGGAGCTGTCCGAAGGAGTATCCCATGCTGTCGAATATGAGTAGATGCCGGTTACATATGTCCGGGTTCCGCACCTAATATTTTTTGACGGCGCTTGACATAATACACAAATCAGTATAAAATTAAAGCGTTGTATTTGTACAATGAAAACTAAATAAGGAGGTGCTCCTGTGACAACTGGTATATGGATTGCTATAATAGTTGTTGCTGTGGTAATCACGCTGCTTATTGCGGTTCCTATTACTTGCCGTGTTGCCGTTGCCAATAAAGTCAAAAAAGACGCAGAAATCACTGGCACAGCAGAAGTAAAAGCAAGAAACATAATAGATGAAGCATGTAAAACGGCTGAAACAAAGAAACGTGAAGCCCTTTTGGAAGCAAAGGAAGAATCTCTGAAAACCAAAAATGAATTGGAAAGAGAGACCCGCGAGCGCAGAGCAGAGCTGCAGAAGTATGAGAAAAGAGTTCTGTCAAAGGAAGAGACCGTAGACAGAAAGGCAGAAGCGATCGAAAGACGCGAAGCTGAATTTACAGCCAAGGAGAATAAGCTCAAAGACAAAGAAAAGAAGATCGATGAGCTGCATGAAGAGGGAGTACGAGAACTGGAACGAATTTCCGGTCTTACCTCCGATCAGGCAAAGGATTATCTGTTAAAGACTGTAGAGGACGAAGTCAAGATTGATACAGCCAAGCTGTACAAGGAACTTGAGAGCAAGGCAAAGGAAGAGGCATCCAAGAAAGCTAAGGATTATGTCGTTACCGCCATCCAGAAATGTGCAGTAGACCATGTATCCGAAGCAACGATTTCTGTTGTGCAGCTTCCGAGTGATGAGATGAAGGGACGTATCATCGGCCGTGAGGGTCGAAATATCCGTACCCTGGAGACACTGACAGGTGTGGATCTGATCATTGATGATACACCGGAAGCCGTAGTGCTTTCCGCATTTGATCCGATCCGCCGTGAGATAGCCCGTGTGGCACTGGAGAAGCTGATTGTTGATGGACGTATCCATCCGGCACGCATCGAGGAGATGGTTGAGAAAGCCCGCAAAGAGGTCGAAAACCAGATCCGTGAAGAGGGTGAGAATGCAGCCCTTGAGGTTGGCGTTCATGGTATCCATCCGGAGCTGATCCGTCTGCTGGGACGTATGCGTTTCCGTACAAGCTACGGCCAGAACGCACTGCGTCATTCCATCGAGGTAGCACAGCTTTCCGGCTTACTGGCCGCAGAGGTCGGCGTAGATGTACGCATGGCCAAGAGAGCAGGTCTGCTTCATGATATCGGCAAATCTATCGACCATGAGGTTGAAGGTACACATGTTCAGATCGGTGTGGATCTTTGTAAGAAATACAAAGAGTCTGCCACGGTTATCAATGCCGTAGAGTCACATCACGGTGATGTCGAGCCGGCATCCCTGATCGCCTGTCTGGTACAGGCAGCTGATGCGATCTCCGCTGCAAGACCTGGCGCACGCCGCGAAACACTCGAAACATACACCAACCGTCTGAAACAGCTGGAGGATATCACCAATTCCTTCAAGGGCGTTGAGAAGTCCTTCGCTATCCAGGCCGGCCGTGAGGTTCGTGTCATGGTAGTTCCGGATCAGGTAGGGGATGCGGATATGGTACTGCTGGCAAGAGACATTGCCAAACAGATCGAAGCAGAGCTGGAATATCCGGGTCAGATCAAGGTAAGTATTATCCGCGAAAGTCGTGCAATCGATTATGCAAAATAATGGCAACAAAAAAGAGATGTCTGCGTACATCTCTTTTTTTGTTGCCCTGTATATGCAAAAATGGTCCAGTGAACCATTTTTGCATGCTTTTTATCTGGCGTTTTAGCATATGCCGGGCAAAACAGGCGTACATGTAATACAGCAGAGTGAAAAAGGAGTGCCATGGGTGGAGACAAGAGGGAAAAAGGAAAACAAAGCAGTGGTACTGGCTATGCTGACCTGCTTTTTCGGTGGCTATCTGCTGGGCTGTCTGTTGATGAATCTTTACTGGAAGTATACGGACCGGGCAGCTGCAGCGGCATTTTATATTTCGGTGTACGATAAGACGGTACCGGAGGACTATGCAAAAACGATTTTCTGGCAGATTCTGGGACGGGATTTCCGGGTTTTAAGTCTTGTTTTTGTGATCGGATTGCTGCCGGGGGCAGGCATGCTGATCGGTATGCTTCTGGGAATGACCGGTGCGCTGCTTGGTATACTGACCAGCGGCATCCTGCTGACCGAAGGCGTGTACTGGTGGCTGCGCGGACTGCTCTGGATGCTGCCCTGTTTTGTCTGCAGCGGTTCGGTGCTTTTTCTGGAGATGCTGTATGCCTGGCAGGAAAAGTATCATCTGCGGCGCTCGGGCGTGCCCATGTGGAAGCAATGTCTGACCTATGGTGGTCATATCCTGCTGGTATTTCTTGTCACAGCCATGGCATCGCGGGTCGAAAGTCAGATTCTTTACAATTTTTTTACGAAAAAATAGGTTATTTGAAAATTTAAATGCACGCTAGTATCGTGCAGTTACAATTACGATAGT
>CAVCMG010000051.1:0-15197 GCA_963603285.1 Ruminococcus bromii | reverse complement strand
ATTTCACCGATATCCGTCAGTTCAACCTGATGTTCAAGACCTTCCAGGGTGTTACCGAGGATGCCAAGAATACCGTATATCTCCGTCCGGAGACAGCGCAGGGTATTTTTGTTAACTTCAAGAATGTACAGCGTACATCCCGTAAAAAGCTGCCGTTTGGTATCGGCCAGATTGGTAAATCCTTCCGTAACGAAATCACACCGGGTAACTTTACCTTCCGTACCCGTGAGTTTGAGCAGATGGAGCTGGAATTCTTCTGCAAGCCGGGTACTGATCTGGAGTGGTTCTCTTACTGGAAATCCTTCTGTCTGAACTGGTTAAAGAGTCTGGGACTGAAGGATGAGGAAATCCGTGCCAGAGATCATTCTCCGGAGGAGCTGTGCTTCTACAGCAAGGCTACAACAGACGTTGAGTTCCTGTTCCCGTTTGGCTGGGGCGAGCTGTGGGGTATCGCAGACCGTACCGATTACGACCTGAGCCAGCATCAGGAAGTATCCGGTCAGGATCTGACCTACTTTGATGATGCTGCAGGTGAGAAATATATTCCGTACGTTATCGAGCCGTCACTGGGTGCTGACCGTATGGTTCTGGCTTTCCTGTGCAGCGCTTACGATGAGGAAGTTCTGGATGCAGAGAAGAATGACGTGCGTACCGTACTGCATTTCCATCCGGCACTGGCACCGGTCAAGATCGGTGTGCTGCCGCTGTCCAAGAAGCTGAACGAGGGTGCTGAGAAGGTTTATGCTACGCTGGCCGAAGAGTACAACTGTGAGTTCGATGACCGTGGTGCGATCGGTAAACGTTACAGAAGACAGGATGAGATCGGTACACCGTTCTGTGTAACCTACGATTTCGATTCCGAAGAAGATGGCGCTGTTACTGTCCGTGACCGTGATACTATGGAGCAGGAGCGTGTGAAGATCGAAGATCTGTCGGCTTATTTTGCTGAGAAATTCAGATGGTAATCTGACATTATAAAAGAATATACTGTCGTTAAGATAAGAAAATCCCTCTCCGGTGTCCAATGGGATACCGGAGGGGGATTTTGCTGTGGTGTCATGCATATGAAAAAATGGTCCGGTGGATCAGTCATCTTCTTCGTCGGCATTTTCGGTATAGACGACATTGTTTTCACGGTTTTCCTGTACCTTGCCGAAATAATCGGCTACGTCCTGATGAAAACGGCGGCTGGTGGTATGGAGACGGCCAACGACCCAGAGATCGGAAGCACCGTCGTAGATCAGCGCTACGCCGACCAGCATCATTACGGTGGAAGCTGCAGTAAACGGATTGATGATCACGATGATGGCAAACAGGATGCTGATCAGGGCGATCAGTGCTGCGGACCACCAGTAGGGATCATTGAGCTTTTTCATGTTCAGGGCATAGGACAGATCCTGCAGGCCATGGATCAGGATGATAAAGGCCAGCACCAGCGGCAGCAGGGAGATAAAGAAGGCTGGGCGGGCCAGCATACTGATGCCAAGAAGAACAAGGATGATGCCGATGACCAGCAGTGCCTGAAGCCGCCAGATCCGCTGGGTCTCCCGGATGTAGCTGACAATGGCGGCGATACCGGAGACTAAGACGAGTATGGCGATGATGCGGCAGGCCATGACAGTGAACGTGCCGGGGCGGAGTAAAAGCGCCAGACCGATCAGGATACTGATGATGGCGGAAACAAAGGTATTGACGCGGAATGCGTGGAAAAAGTCTTTCATAAGACAGTGCCTCCTTTGGAATTCGTACTTTACAGTAAACATACTATGATATGGACGGTTCGTCAATGTGGAGAAAAGGCTTTTTTTCCGGAAGGAAAGGTGTTATACTGATTCTATATGAAAATACAGAAAGAAAAGGATTATTTTATGATAGATGTGCATGCAATATCCATGAACTGTCAGCTGACGGAGTTTGTCGGTACGGCGGTGCTGGATTCGATCGGTCTTGTGATCGGTGGAGTGGATGATCAACTGCATAAAGCCATGGGGATTCCGGAAAGGTATCATGCGCTGGGCGTATTCAGTTCGCGTACGGGTGCGGCCGGACAGATTACAGCAGCGGACGAGGCAATCAAGATGACGAATACCGAGGTGCTGACGATCGATCTGCCGCGTGATACGAAGGGCTGGGGCGGCCATGGTAACTATATTGTTCTGGGCGCTGAGAATGTCGAGGAGGCCAGGTCAGCGGTTTCTCTGATGCTGGAGCTGACGAATAAGAATGCGGGCGAGCTGTATATCAGTGAGGCCGGGCATCTGGAGTTTGCGTATTCGGCCCGGGCAGGACAGGCGCTTCATATGGCGTTTGATGTACCGGAAGGGCAGGCGTTTGGATTCCTTTGCGGGTCTCCGGCGGCGATTGGTCTGGTGATGGCGGACCGGGCGATGAAGGCTGCGGATGTGGAGATTGTGAAGTATATGACGCCGAGTATTGGTACGAGCCATTCGAATGAGGTGATCCTGGCGGTGACGGGAGATGCTTCGGCGGTGAAGGAGGCTGTGCTGACGGCCAGACAGGTGGGACTGGAGCTGTTGATTTCGATGGGAAGTTATCCGAACATTCCGGGGACACCGTTTTTGGAGTAAATATTATGGAGGTTGTGTAGCAGGCCGGTGTTGGTTCTGGAAACGGACAGGGTATGCTGCGGATGAAAACACCTCCAATCTGAAGTATCACTAAGCAAATCACGGTCCTTCAACTGGACCCGGAAGCATTCGCAGGAAAATCGATATTTTCCTGCTCAAGTGCTTCCTTGAAAGCCGGATCTGATATCCGGCTTTCATTCCAGTTGAAGGACCGTGATTTACTAAGTGATACTAACAGATTTCCGGAATCGTTTTCATCCGCAGCATACCCTGCCCGTTTCCAGAACCAACACCGGCCTGCATCTACTTTTTCGGGTAGAAGTCCTGGAGTTTGGTTTTGTGGAAGTACAGGGCGAGTAAGAAGGCCAGGAGGTCAGCGGCGGCCTGGGCGGTTTCTACACCGGTGAGGTTAAAGCACAGGGGCAGGATGAAGATCATGGGCAGAAAGCAGATGCCCTGTCTTGCGGAGGCCAGTATGCTGGCGGGGACGGTGTAGCCGATGGTCTGAAAGAGCATGTTGTTCAGGATGATCCAGCCGGTCAGGGGCATGGTAATACACTGGGCGCGCAGAGCCATGGCACCGATGCGGATGACGTCGAGGTCGTCTTTCCGGAAAAGGGCGACGAGCTGCGGGGCAAAGATAAAGCCCAGGATGGCGGCAACGAGAAGAACACTGGTGATGAGCTTTATACAGAACCAGAAGGCGTCGATGACGCGCTTTTTGTTACCTGCGCCGTAGTTGAAGCCGCAGATGGGCTGGAAACCCTGACCGAAGCCGATGGTGGCGGAACCGGCGAACATGGTGATGCGGGTGGCGATGCTCATGGCGGCGATCGCGGCGTCACCGTAGGGTTTTGCGGCGAGGTTTAAGGCAATGGTGGCGATGCTGGCCAGACCCTGTCTGCAGAGGGAGGGAAGGCCGCCTCCAGCGATAGCGCCGATGCATTTACCGGTATATTTCAGGTCGCTGATACGGTGTGGCAGGCTTTTGGAGGCGCGGCACATCACAAGCAGGATGATCATGGCGATGATCTGACTGAATACCGTGGCAACGGCAGCGCCAGAGATGCCCATGTGAAAGCCAAAGATCAGCAGGGGATCGAGAAAGATATTTAAGATACCGCCGGAAGCCATGCCAACCATGGAATACATGGCAAAGCCCTGGAAACGCAGCTGATTGTTCAGTACAAAGGAGGCCATCATAAACGGTGAGCCAAAAAGAATGATTCTTAAATAATCCAGTGTATAGGGCAGGATCGTGTCCGTTGATCCCAGCATCTGGGCCAGTGGCTGGATGAAGAGAGCGCAGATCAGGGCAAACAGGCATCCGGCCAGAAAGGACAGATAAAAGCCGCAGCCGGAGAGCTGCCGGGCGCTTTCTGTGTCTCCGGCACCGAGTTTGCGGGAGATCGTATTGCCGGAACCGTGGCCAAAGAAGAAGCCGCCGGCCTGGATGATGGCCATGAGCGGAAAGACAACGCCGACAGCGGCGGTGGCACTGGTACCGATCTGACCGACGAAAAAGGTGTCGGCCATATTATAGAGGGCAGTGATCATCATACTGATGATCGTTGGGATGGACAGGCGGATCACCAGTCCGGGTATGGGGGCTGTGGCCAGCATCTGCTGGCGTTCTTGTGCATTCATAATATTCCTCCTTAAATAAAGAAAAACAGCTGTGCAAAACAGCTGTGGTATGCCAGACCTATATTTGTACGTTTTCAGATGAAAATCTGCAAACTGAGCGTATAGTAGCAGTATAACGCAGCCAGAATAAAATGGCAAGAAATAAAAGAAACCTCCACCGGGACTTTCTTTGCAGGCTAAGATAACAAAGGATGGATTATTTTTGCGGGATACCGTATAATGAGAGGCATAAAACAGTATCAGGAGAGGAGCATCCTTATGGGAAATATCGTTATTGGACAGTCCGGCGGACCGACCGCCGTTATTAATTCCAGCCTTGCCGGTGCGATCCATGCGGCAAAGCAGCTGAATATAGAAAAAATCTATGGTATGCATTATGGCATCCAGGGTTTTTTAAAGGAGGATCTGATCGATCTGGGAGAGGATTATATCCGGACGAGGGAGGATATCGAGTTTTTAAAACGGACACCGTCCGCATTCCTGGGATCCTGCCGCTTTAAGCTGCCGCCGATTGAAAAGGATCCGGAGATATACGAAAAGATTTTTGCCATTATGGAAAAATATGATATCTCGTATTTCCTTTATATTGGAGGAAACGATTCCATGGACACCGTAAAGATGCTGTCTGACTATGCGGCACAGCACAATAAGCCGCAGCGCTTTATCGGTATCCCCAAGACCATTGACAATGACCTGCCGATCATGGATCATACGCCGGGCTATGGCTCTGCGGCCAAATATATCGGAACCTCTGTCAAGGAGATCATTCGCGATAATGAATGTTATGACAGTCCGATTCCTTCCGTTGTGATCATCGAGATCATGGGCCGTCATGCTGGCTGGCTGACCGCAGCTGCAGCCCTTTCCCGCGGTGATGACTGCTGTGGCCCGGATATTATCTGCCTGCCGGAGGTTGATTTTGACATGGATGCTTTCTATGCCTGTATCCATGAACTGGCAAAGACGAAGCATTCTATCGTAGCTGCTGTATCCGAGGGTATCCATTTTTCTGATGGTACGTTTGTCTGTGAAATGGAGCAGGAGAACGCCAAACTGGACGCGTTCGGGCACAAAATGCTGTCCGGATGTGGTGAGCTGCTGGCCAACAAGCTGATGCAGGAATCGAATTACAAAGTGCGTAATATTGAATTTTCCACCCTGCAGCGTGCAGCCACCCATACTGCCTCTATTATAGATATCCGTGAAGCCTTTGACGTAGGAACATACGCCTGCCACAAGGCAGTAGCCGGAGAGACAGGAAAGGTTGTTACGATCAACGTTGACGAGCGCGAGCCCTATCAGGTACGATACGGTCTGGCCGATGTTCACGGTATCGCGAATGTAGAACGCAAAGTTCCTGTGGAATGGATCACCCCTGACGGTCTCGACGTTACCCCAGCCTACAGCCACTACGCCCGTCCGCTGATTGCCGGAAACTATGTTCCCTACTACGTAGATGGCATCCCGCACCATATGGTTTTAAAACCGAAAAAATAAAATATACCGTATACGCATGCAGCGAAGCGCCCATGCACCACCATTTACCCCATACCAGCCTCCCTCCTATGCGCATACAGCGAAGCACCTATGCTACAACCCCTCCGTCACTGCACCATAGCCTTCCGGTCCTCTTCGTAGCGTCCCCTTTACAACAAATAATCCTCTTTAGTAAATGGTATTTCTGTATACCGCATGACATCCTCCAGCTGCTTCACATTCCGTGGCCCATACAGCGGCAGACACACAAAATCTTGCACCTTAAAGAAGCCCAGAACCACCTGCGAAACCGTAGCGTCGTATTTCTTCATCAATTCCTTACATCGCTCGGCCAGCGCCACATTCTCCGGCGTATAGTAGTTCATTTCCCGCACGGCATCCGCGCCCTTGTTGATGTACCGGTGGAAAAATCCACTGGCCACTCCCATATAGGGCATAGCCAGATTCCCGGCATTCTCCCTGTGATAATCATACAGATCCCCGGAAATATACGTCAGTGTATCATCGTCCATCGGCTTCATATACTTCAAACCGAGATTCAACAGCGCCTGATCCGCCACAAAGCCCCGGTAGCCCTTCGCTTTACAGTAAGCATCTGCCGCCTTCACACGCTCAGCCGTCCAGTTGGAGCAGCCATAATACCGGATCTTGCCCTCTTTGCGGAAAGCCTCCATGACCTCGATCTCTTCCTCAACACTCTGGTGCAGATCGTCTCTGTGATAAAAATACAGATCGATCACATCCGTATGCAGAGCCCGAAGCGACAGTTCGATATCGTAGCGCATATCCGCCGCAGACATACGGGAAAGATGCAGATCATCCCCCGGGCCATGGAACACCGGATGTCCGCCTTTGGTACTGATCAGCACATGGTTTCGCTTGCCACTGCGCCGTATCCAGTCCCCGATCACACGTTCACTGCGCCCTGTTTCCGGCGCTACCCAGTCCGAATAGATGCGGGCCGTATCGATCAGATTGCCGCCCATATCCAGATAAGCGTCAAACAGATAATCCGCATTGGCACCATCCCAGTCAAGTCCCGCACCTGCTGTACCAAGCCCCAGCGGACAAAGCGACAGATCCGTATCCGGAATCGTAAAAAAATCACTCATATGTAAAAACCTCCTGTACGATCTCTGACAGCAGCCGTTGTCTGCCAGAATAAAATCCATATCTATAAACTACCGTATATGATGGTCACCGTCAAGAGCAGGGGCGGGTAAAATCAGGCGGAAAAAGAAAGCAGACAACCTTTTCCCTTTTAATAGGTATATTTCACTTGACGGATGGACTTTTTATGATAAAATATATGTGTCTAATTATGAATGTCAGGGTTTTCTATGCCCTTTACAGGATATAGGGCCTGATAATTTACTTTTATAGGAGGAATGTTTTAATGGCAAGAAAGTGGGTTTACTTATTCAGTGAAGGTAATGCCAACATGCGTGAGCTCCTTGGTGGAAAAGGTGCTAACCTTGCCGAGATGACCAGCCTTGGTCTTCCGGTACCGCAGGGTTTTACTATTACAACTGAAGCTTGTACTCAGTATTACGAGGATGGAAGAGAGATCAACGACGAGATCCAGGGTCAGATCAACGAGTACATCGAAAAGATGGAAGAGATCACTGGCAAAAAGTTCGGTGACAGCGAGAATCCGCTGCTCGTTTCCGTTCGTTCCGGTGCACGTGCATCCATGCCGGGTATGATGGATACTATCCTGAACCTTGGTCTGAACGAGACCGTAGTTAACGTAATTGCTGAGAAATCCGGCAATCCGCGTTGGGCTTGGGACTGCTACAGAAGATTTATTCAGATGTACTCTGATGTAGTTATGGAAGTTGGTAAGAAATACTTCGAAGAGCTGATCGACCAGATGAAAGCTAAGAAGGGTGTTACTTTCGACGTAGAGCTGACTGCAGAGGATCTGAAAGAGCTGGCTGGACAGTTCAAGGCTGAATACAAAGAGAAAATCGGTGCTGACTTCCCGGATGATCCGAAGGAACAGCTGATGGGTGCTGTTAAAGCCGTATTCCGTTCCTGGGATAACCCGCGTGCTAATGTATACCGTCGTGACAACGATATCCCGTATTCCTGGGGTACTGCTGTAAACGTACAGTCCATGGCTTTCGGTAACATGGGTGATGACTGTGGTACAGGTGTTGCCTTCACACGTGACCCGGCTACAGGCGAGAAGAAGCTGATGGGTGAGTTCCTGATCAATGCACAGGGCGAGGACGTTGTTGCCGGCGTTCGTACTCCGATGCCGATCGCTAAGATGGAGCAGGAGTTCCCGGAAGCATTCGCACAGTTCGTACAGGTTTGCGATACTCTGGAGAAACATTACAGAGATATGCAGGATATGGAGTTTACTGTTGAGAACAAGAAACTGTACATGCTGCAGACACGTAACGGTAAGAGAACAGCTCAGGCTGCTTTAAAGATCGCTTGTGACCTTGTAGACGAGGGCATGAGAACAGAAGAAGAGGCTGTAGCTATGATCGATCCGCGTAACCTGGATACTCTGCTTCATCCGCAGTTCGACGCTGCCGCTCTGAAAGCTGCTACTCCGATGGGTAAAGGTCTTGGTGCTTCCCCGGGTGCTGCTTGCGGTAAGATCGTCTTCACAGCAGATGATTCTGTAGAGTGGGCTGCAAGAGGTGAGAAAGTCGTTCTGGTTCGTCTGGAGACATCTCCGGAAGATATCACAGGTATGAAGTCTGCACAGGGTATCCTGACAGTTCGTGGTGGTATGACATCCCACGCAGCTGTAGTTGCCCGTGGTATGGGTGAGTGCTGTGTATCCGGTTGTGGCGACATCGTTATGGATGAAGCTAACAAGAAATTTACACTGGGCGGCAAAGAGTTCCATGAGGGAGACTTCATCTCCATCGATGGTACTACAGGTAACATCTACGACGGTATCATCCCGACTGTAGACGCTACAATCGCCGGTGAGTTCGGCCGCATCATGGCTTGGGCTGACAAATACAGAACCATGAAGGTTCGTACAAACGCTGATACTCCGGAAGATGCAAAGAAAGCTGTTGAGCTTGGTGCAGAAGGTATCGGTCTTTGCCGTACAGAGCATATGTTCTTCGGTGAGGGCAGAATCGATGCATTCCGTGAGATGATCTGCTCCACAACTCTGGAAGAGAGAGAAAAAGCAATGGAGAAGATCCTGCCGTACCAGCAGGCAGACTTCGAAGGTCTGTTCACAGCTCTGGAAGGCAACCCGGTTACTATCCGTTTCCTGGATCCGCCGCTTCATGAGTTCGTTCCGACAGAGGAAGAGGACATCAAGAAACTGGCTGACGCTCAGGGCAAGACTGTTGAAGAGATCAAGGCTGTTATCGAGTCCCTCGTTGAGTTCAACCCGATGATGGGTCATCGTGGATGCCGTCTGGCTGTAACTTATCCGGAAATCGCTAAGATGCAGACAGCAGCTGTTATCCGCGCAGCTATCAATGTAAAGAAAGTTCATCCGGAATGGACCATCAAACCGGAGATCATGATCCCGCTTGTTGGCGATATCAAAGAGCTGAAATATGTTAAGAAATTCGTAGTTGAGACAGCTGATGCTGAGATCAAAGAGGCTGGCGTAGAGCTTGAGTACGAAGTTGGTACAATGATCGAGATCCCGAGAGCTGCTCTGACAGCTGATGAGATCGCTACAGAGGCTGACTTCTTCTGCTTCGGTACAAACGACCTTACACAGATGACATTCGGTTTCTCCCGTGATGATGCTGGTAAGTTCCTGGATGCTTACTATGACGCTAAGATCTTCGAGAACGATCCGTTCGCTAAGCTGGATCAGGTTGGTGTTGGCAAGCTGATGGAAATGGCTATCAAGCTTGGCAAACCGGTTAACCCGAACCTGCACATCGGTATCTGTGGTGAGCACGGTGGAGATCCGTCTTCTGTTGAGTTCTGTAACAAGATCGGTCTTGACTATGTATCCTGCTCCCCGTTCCGTGTTCCGATCGCTCGTCTGGCTGCTGCTCAGGCTGCAATCGCTCAGAAGAACGCATAAGAGAGGGCTACAGAGCTTATAAAAGTATATATGAAATGTCATACTTTGGTATGACGAGTGTTCAAGCGGATAATGGGATCCCCTGCAGAGAGTTCTGCGGGGGATCTTTTTGGCAGGACGGACGAAAAAGGTTCAGGAAATATAGTTCACACCCAGAACGCAAAGCGTTTTTTAGCGTTCTGGGTGTGAACTATATTTCCTGAACCTTTTTCTGGCTTTCTAAATGATTTCGCGGAGGGGTTATTTCTTTTTGCGGCGGATGTGAACTTCAGGGATGGCCACATTTTCGTAGCTGATCGGCGATTCTTCGTCGGGTTGCTCTTCATGCTCTTTGGTTACGTGGGTATGCACCTCCGGCACAGCCACATTTTCCATGCTGTGGCTCATTCTTATATTGGCCAGTGGCGGTGCAGTAGCAGCTATGGCAGCAGTGAAGAAGAAACGCAGATAATCCGTGTGAGTTGTATATCCTGAAAAGAGTATAGAAGCATGAAAAACGGTTGCGTGTAGTTAAAAAGTCAGATACTGCGTGACTTCTGAGGTGTCTGTCAGACGACAAAGTTTGTCTGATGGACACCTCTTTTTTTCCACACGTTTTTCGTATATAATAAGGAAAATATATGTGTGATTTGCCATAAAAGCATAAAAAGAAGGATAAAAGCCAAAGGGAGAGGAGGGAAAACCATGCAGCGTCTGATCTTTCACATCGATGTCAACAGCGCGTTCCTGTCGTGGGAAGCGACGAGGCGGGTGAAGCAGGGATTACCGGATCTGCGGGAAATTCCCTCCTGTATCGGCGGTGATCCGAAGAAGCGTACCGGTATCGTGGTGGCTAAGTCGATTCCGGCGAAGAAGTACGGTGTGCAGACTGGAGAACCGATGGCGATGGCGCTTCGCAAATGTCCGCAGATGGTGTGTGTGCCGGGAGATTTTGCCCTCTATGACCGCTGCTCCAAGGCATTCAAAAAGATCTGTGCGTCCTATGCACCGGTGATGGAGTCGTTTTCCATCGACGAGGTATTCCTGGATATGACGGGAACACAGCTGATCTATCCGGATCCGGTGGCGACGGCGCATGAGATCAAGGACCGGATACGCACGGAGCTTGGATTTACGGTCAATGTGGGGATTTCTGTGAATAAACTGCTGGCCAAGATGGCCTCGGATTTTGAAAAGCCGGATAAGGTGCATACGCTGTATCCGGAGGAAATTCCGGCGAAGATGTGGCCGTTGCCGGTGCGGGAGCTTCTGTTTCTGGGAAAGGCGTCGGAGCAGCGTCTGGTACAGCACGGCATCCGGACGATCGGCGATCTGGCCCATGCCGACGAGCGGGATATCCAGAAGCTTCTGGGCGAAAAGAGTGGCCATCAGCTGTACCTGTTGGCCAATGGCATAGATGATTCCCCGGTAAAGGCAGAGCGGGATGAGGCCAAGGGGATCAGCGTGGAGACGACCTTTGACGATGATATCGTATCCTTTGACCAGATCGGCCCGATCTTACTCAGCCAGTGCGATATCGTGGCGGCCCGGATGCGCCGGGAAGGGAAAAAGTGCAGCTGTGTGGCGGTATCGTTCCGTACGCTGGATTTTAAGAATAAATCCCATCAGTGCACGCTGTCCCATGCCACGGATGTGACTGATGAGATCTATCAGACGGCCAAACAGCTGTTTAGGGAAAGCTGGAAACAGCAGCCGCTTCGTCTGATCGGTGTTTCGCTGACGAATCTTTCCGAGGATGAATTTGTGCAGATGTCGTTATTTGAGGATCCGAAAAAGCGGGAGCAGAAGAAAAAGGTAGACGAGGCCGTGGATGCGATCCGGGCGAAATTTGGCAATACGATGATCACCAGAGCCAGCATCATGCAGGTGTCCTCCCGCGTAGGGAAAAAGGCAAAGGCGCAGATGCAGAATGAGGTGGAAGATAAACAGAGAACGGAAAAATAGAAAAAAGAAGACGCTGTGCAGCTTATGGCCGTACAGCGTTTTTTATACGAGTAACAAGTTAAAGTCCGTGTTTGCATAACTATGGGAGAATCGCCAAGTGCGCTTTTATAGTTATCAGTGGCTACAGGGTGATATATTGTTCCACCTGCTGCAGTACGGTTTCCAGAATATGCAGATCCTTCAGCACATGACCGGTTTCCAGCGAATGATTTGCCTCTTCGGTGAGAAAGAGCGGAACATTGCTTTCCTTTGCCAGCTGCTGCAGATGTTTTGTGTCTGCCCAGGGATCGGCTGTACCGTGAAAGGCGATCGCTGCGCCTGCAGGAAAGGAAAATGTTTCCTCAAGCGGTGTGAACAGGATATTTCGTACCTGCAGGTGATGGCGGTCCGCAAAGGCGGTGGAAACGACAGTACCGACGCTTTTGGAAAGAAAGAGGATATCTGTAAAGCTGTCCCAGTCCACATCCTGCAGGAGCTTTTCGGTCTGGGACAGGGCAATGGAGAAGGCTTCCTTCATTTTCTGTGCATCGCCCTTGACATTTTCCGGAAATCCGGTATAAGGCACAGACAGGATCTCATAACCATGCTGTCTGGCCAGACGGGCGCTGTAGTATAACAGCGGCTTGTCGCAGGTATAGCCGATGCCGGGAAAGAGAACCGCCAGCTTTTTCGCGGGTGTATCGCCTTTTTCAGCTGCGGAAGGTGTAGCCACGCTTTCCAGCATGCGGCGCTGGAGCAGCTCGTCCTGCAGCTCCTTTAAGGTGACAGCCTCGGTATACAGCTCCGAGGGAAGATAATCGTAATCGACGGTATGTCCGTCTTTTTCCATCAGATAGATAATATGGGAAAGGCCAAAAAGCTCCATATCGTCTTCGACACAGAGCAAAAGCTCCTGTAATGATTTCATAAGTAAACCTCCAAAAAGGGATCTGGCCACAGGTGCAGCTTTGAAAAAATGTCCCGCGGCAGCAGTCATTATCTCATAAAATCTGGGAAATGTACAGGACTCGACAGGATGTGAGAATAATCTGAAACTTTCAAAAGTAAATTCTACCGCATAAGCGGACGGTAGAATTTACTTTTGAAAGTTTCAGACGCATGTGGACGGGAAAGATATGCTTGACCGGAGACAATATCCTGTGATAGGATAGACTCCAGAAAAACCATACAGATTACGGACCGATAAGGGATAACGACTGTGCATGGAGACATGCCTTTCGTTGTCCTTTTTTTACGCGGGCAACGAGCCAAAGTCCGTGCTTGCACGAGACCTTGGCGACTGCCGCGATAACCATGAGAAACTCGCGAAGCGTGTTTCTTATGGTTGCTGTGTATAAAAAGGAGAAAATCTATGTATATCATGATCGATAATTTTGATTCGTTTGTTTACAATCTGGAAGCGTATTTCCGGGAGATTGGCCGTGAGATCCAGGTCAGACGATGCGATGCAATTACCTTAGAAGAGATCGAAGCCATGCAGCCGGAGGGCATCATCCTGTCCCCGGGACCGAAGCGTCCGTGGGATGCTACGTTGTGTGTCGAGGTGGCCAGACGGTTTGCCGGAAGGATTCCGATCCTTGGTGTCTGTCTGGGCCATCAGGTGCTGGGTCATGTAAGCGGTGCACGGGTAGAAAAGGGAGAGCGCCCGATGCATGGTAAGGTGACAAAGCTTCGGAATAATGGTACAGGACTGTTTAACGGCCTGCCGGAAACGTTTGCGGTGACCCGTTACCATTCGCTGGTCGTAAAGAAGGAGACGGTTCCGCTGGGCTGGCAGATCGATGCTGTCGCAGAGGATGGCGCAGTGATGGCGATTTCCAGACCGAAGGAGGGGCTGTATGGCGTACAGTTTCATCCCGAAGCGGTTCTGACGGAGTATGGACACGCGCTTCTGGAAAATTTCTGCCGGATTGCAGAAAAACAGACAAAAGTAGCAGAAAAGACAGCGTAGGGAGGAGAAGAACGTGTATAATAAACAGCGGATCATAACAGAAATCCTGCCGTATCTTCCGGCAGCGGAAATCTTCCGGGAGGTGGCAGGGGAAAAGGACAGCGTATTTCTCGATTCTTCTCTGGTCAATACACTGGGTCGGTATTCGATCATCGGCCGTCGGCCATATATGAAGCTCGTGAAAGAAAATACGGGTTTTACGATAAATGGAAAAGAGTGCACCGATTGTACGTTTGAAGAGTTTGTGCGGAAGTATCTGGAAAAACACCAGGATGAAAATACGACAGCCTTGCCGCTGCTTTCCGGTGCTATCGGTTATTTCTCCTATGAATATGGAAGAAAAATGCAGGGGATTCCTTCGGCGCAGGAGGATATGGTGCAGATTCCGGATGCCATACTGACGTTTTATGACAGCTTTCTGATCGAAGACTGTCAGGAAAAGAGACTGTATCTGGTGGCAAACGGTATCACGCAGCCAGCGGAGGATACGGTACGGGAGACGGAAAAGCTCATAAAGGCTGTCCGGGAGAGAGAAGAAAAGAAATCCGATGATGATGCGATAAAAGAGGTGTTCCCGATTCGCGTTATGCCTAATTTTGAAAAAGAGGAATACAAGCAGACTGTAGACCGCATGATCCGCTATATTATCGAAGGGGATATCTATATTGCCAATATGACGCAGCATCTGGTCGTGGAAAGCAAAACAGCTCCTCTCGACGTATTCTATGATCTGCGAAAGAATAATCCCTCCCCCTTTGGCGGATATCTGTCCGGTGATGGCTACGAGATCGTCTGTGCTTCCCTGGAACGTTTTCTGAAAATGAGAAAAAATCACGTAAATACACGACCAATCAAGGGGACACGAAAACGCGGCGCCACACCGGAGGAGGATGCGGCACTGCGAAAAGAACTGCAGGAGTCGGAAAAGGATAAAAGTGAGCTTCTGATGATCGTGGATCTGGAGCGAAACGATCTGAACCGTGTCTGCAAACCCGGCAGCGTGAAGGTGACGGAGCTTTTTACTGTGGAGGAATATGCGACGGTCTTTCATCTGGTGTCGGATATCGAGGGTGAGCTGAAGGAAGGGAAAAATGTCATGGATCTTCTGGAAGCGACGTTCCCCGGTGGTTCGATCACCGGGGCGCCGAAGTACAGGGCGATGGAAATTATTGACGAGCTGGAGCATGGACGGCGGAATCTCTACACCGGTTCGATCGGCTATCTGACGCTGGATGGTGACTGCGATTTTAATATCGTGATCCGGACAGCGTTGCATAAGGATGGAAGATATTATCTCGGTGTAGGTGGCGGCATCACAGCGGAATCGGAGCTGGAATTTGAATACGAAGAGACCCTGCAGAAAGCAAAAGCGGTGCTGGATGCATTACAGTAGGTAAGCAGCGGTAAGCGTTGCGCTGTTCTGACAGAAATTGTAAAAAAGCCAGACGGTGCAGGATATGATGGTGAAACAAAAAAAGAGGAGAAAAGTTTGAAACAAATTAGTAGAATTCAACCAAGAAATAAAGGGCATAGCAAATAA
>CAVCMG010000050.1:0-17466 GCA_963603285.1 Ruminococcus bromii | reverse complement strand
GTGCAAAAATATAAGAATAATAGGGACAAATAAATCTAAAAGGGTTATTTGTCCCAATCATGCCATCGTCTTCTATAGAACGCAGACTGTCGGTTAAGACTTATTTCTGATATTGAAACTGTAGTTTATGAATCAGCGCATTTCCAATATAAGAATCTTTCAGACAGATACAGTAATAATATGTAGCTGCTGCATCATCTAAAATAGGGATTTCGATTCTATTTGGTCTTAAAATGTTATACCGGATTCCAACATCTGTATTGAATGAAGCAAAAGAAGAATTTTCGGCAATCGTATTGATTTCTTCGTTTGTGTTCTGTTCAATTAACTGGGAATCCGGCATATATTTTTTTACTACATTACGCCAGAATCCTACCTCGGATGGCATAAGCATTGTAATTCCATTAATTTCAGAAAAATAGACGCCATCCTTGTTGGTTGGATGATCCACAGGTGGAAAACAATAATATAAGCGCTCACTAAAAGTTTTGAGGCAAATACAATTCTCATTCTCAAGTGGTCTGTTTAATACAATCAACTGATATTTGTTAGTATATAAACCGTTAAGCAGAGTCTGTTCATCCCGTATTTCTGACTGGAGTGTTTTCCCTACACAATAGTCAGCAAATAGAGACAGAAATTCTCTGATTGGTACAGGAGCAATGCTGCCGATGGACAGGATATGTTTTGACTGTTCCAGACGAAGTACGGCATCTTTCATTTCGTTTTCGAGAGAAACAATCTGTCTTGCATATCTGGCAACCAACTTCCCGTTATCGTTTAACTGAATCTTTTTATTATTTCTGTCAAAAAGCGGCACATTGATTTCAGCCTCCAGTTTCTGCATGGATCTGGTTAATGTAGGCTGTGTCAGGTGGATCTTTTTGGCAGCTTCACTTAGTGTTCCGCAATCATCTAATGCAATCAATTGTTCCAGTAAATAAATTTCTATCATCTTAATCTTCAATATATACGTGATACGTATATTATAATGCGAAATCTGCATTTTACAACATAAGAACTGCTTGTTAAACTTTTAGTGTGAAGATTAGGTCTGGATTATATGGACTTATATCTGATTCATCAGCCATACGGAGATGTGCCGGGAGCATGGAAAACGATGGAAGATGCAAAGAAAGAAGGAAAAATCCGTTCCATTGGTGTCAGCAATATGACAGTTAAAATCTGGAACAATTTTATTCCACAGTTTGATACCATGCCGTCTGTAAACCAGATTGAGTTTAATCCATACTGTCAGAGAAAAGAAATGCGAAAAATTATGGCTGATGCAGGAGTTGCTTTGGAAGCATGGGGACCTCTTGGTCAGAGAAATAAAGATATGCTTGCTGATCCCGTGATTGAAAAAATTGCGGAATCACATGGTAAAGATGTTGGACAGATCATTCTTCGTTTTGAACGTCAGGAAGGCGCAATTATCTTCCCGAAATCTACAAATCCTAAGAGAATAAAGAGTAATATGGAAATCTTTGATTTTGAGCTTTCAGAGGAAGAAATGAATGCAATCCGTGCACTTGATACCGGAAAAGGATGCTTTGATCATGATGCACCGGGTGTTGCAGAGTTTTTGATTTCTAATTTTGATGTACATGCAAACGACTAAGGCGGTAAAAATGAAAATTGAACAATATGTAATGGCCTATGGTGTAGAGCAGGACAGACTTCGTGCTATTCTGCCAGATGGATATGAATCCTTGCGCCCGGTGCTTCGTATGAATGCAGAAGTCAGGAATGCTGCTACAGGATACGTGGAATTTAATACCGCTGTTGAAAAGGATGGAAACAAAGGGTGGCTAAATATCGGATATTGGGATCAGGTATCTTTTGAACGTCAGGGGAAAAAGATAATTTTTAAAACAGACTTCTTTGAAATTTCTTTCGAAGGTGTAGGAATAGAAGGCTCCTGTCCGGCCGAAAAAGATAACGCTGGGTGTTACTTCATAGGAAAAAAAACTGTGCTCAGAAAACCAGAAATAATCAATAATAACAAAGAATTTTGTAATTGTGAGTTTCAGTGGAAATTCACAGACAGTGATGCTCATGGTATCAGTATTGGCAAGACACTTCCGGCGTACCCTACGGAAATCAAAAAGGTGTATCCAAAACAGAATTTTACTGTAGAAAATGCGGCAGGCATTCCCTGTGAACAGGTGTTAGGAACGTATAAAGTGCTGTTTGACAGATAAATAGAGAAATTGTGTCAAGTATAATCTCAGAGTTCACACAATCTTCACAAAATTATTAGCCAAAAGACTTGACGAGTGCTAATATAGGTGTTATAACATAGATAGAACAAAGGAAGGGGAACATGAGATAAGGATCACAAGGAAATAAAGATCCATCCGGTTCCTCAAAACATCCCGGTTCCATGAAACAGGTTGACAAACATATATGTTAAAAAGGAGCGATGACTTATGATGATGATGCCTAGTATTTTTGGAGAGAATTTATTTGATGACTGGTTTGATGATTTTCCGTTCTACACAGACAAAGCACTGAAGAACACCGAAAAGAAGCTGTACGGCAACAAGGCCAGCAGAATTATGAAAACTGATATTAAGGAACATGACAACGGCTATGAGCTGATCATTGATCTGCCGGGCTTTGCAAAGGATGAGGTAAAGGCTTCCATCGAGAATGGTTACCTGACCATCAGCGCCGCCAAGGGTCTTGACAAAGATGAGAAAGAAAAAGACACCGGCCGCTACATCCGTCAGGAGCGTTACGCAGGTGCCTGCCAGAGAAGCTTCTATGTTGGTGAAAACATCAAACAGGAAGATGTCAAAGGCGAGTTCAAACACGGTATCCTGAAACTCTTCGTACCGAAGAAAGAGGCTAAGAAAGCTGTAGAGGAGAATAAATACATCTCTATTGAGGGATAATTGCCAAAAAGACATGTTTGCACAGGATGAAGTGCAACAGCCCCGGAAAGCTGGTAAAGCTTTCCGGGGCTGTTATTGTTTTACAAGTTCATAAATGCAACCTTGATTTTTATAAAGAAAAGGTTAGACTGTGTATCATATACAGTTTAATATGAGGTATGCATCCTATATTCTGATGGGGGCAGTGATGGTGCCAATTTTGCTCTGAAATTTGCATCATTGTTTTCAGTGCGTACGAGAATCTTTTAGATACGGTGTAAAATGAAAGCAAAAGATACATTTTATAAAACATTTTTTTCATTATATACAGCACTGGTATTACAGAATGTGATTACGCTCAGTGTCAATCTCGCAGATAATATCATGCTTGGCTCTTTCAGCGAGACGGCTCTTGCGGGTGCGGCGGCGGTCAACCAGATACAGTTTGTATATCAGCAGCTTTTGATGGGGCTGGCAGATGGTGTTGTGATCTTTGGCAGCCAGTACTGGGGGCAGAAAAGAACAGAATCGATAAAACGGATCTCATCGGTGGCCATGCGTGCCAGTGTGATACTGGCAATTCTTCTGTTTGTGGTCGTCAGTATGTTTCCAGAAAAAGTAGTGGGACTGTTCACAACAGATGTCCAGATCATAGAAGCTGGTGTTTCCTATCTGAAGCTGATCCGGTTCACCTATCTGTTTTTTGCTGCAACACAGATCCTTCTGGCTACGCTGCGCAGTACGGAGATAGTAAAAATAGCATTTTATCTTTCTGTCATGACACTGATCGTAAATTGCAGTATTAACTATGTACTGATTTTCGGTCATTTTGGATGCCCGGAAATGG
Organism: Ruminococcus bromii; assembly: GCA_963603285.1. Classification (GTDB taxonomy): domain Bacteria; phylum Bacillota; class Clostridia; order Lachnospirales; family Lachnospiraceae; genus UBA11957. The sequence continues at coordinate 13,740 of CAVCMG010000050.1, read as the reverse complement.
GGATCCGGGGGGCTGCCGTGGGAACACTGACGGCCAGATGCATGGAATTTTCAGTATTAGTTGGATTTATATGGAAAAAAGAGAAATATCTGCATTTACAGGTGAAAGAATATCTGCATACAGACCATGAGATGAGCCAGGCATATTTCCGTGTGGCATTGCCAATGATTGTTACACAGGGGTTATGGGGTGTGAATACGGCATTGCAGACAGTGGTTCTTGGTCATATGACCTCGACAGCGATTGCTGCAAACAGTGCGGCATCTACGCTTTTTCTGCTGATCAAATCCATAGCTGTGGGGGCTGCGGCGGCAGCTGCTGTGCTGATGGGAAAGACAGTGGGGAGCGGAGATATGAAACTGGTCAGAATATATGCGAAGCGATTGCAGATCATGTTCTTTGTAATCGGTGTGTGTTCTGCCATCCTTTTATTTTTCCTCCGAATTCCTTTTCTGGCCATGTACGATCTGCGCCCGGAGACGATGCGGATGACAAATACATTTTTGTTGATTTTCTGTATTGTTGTCCTGGGAATGTCCTACCAGATGCCTACAAATAATGGCATCATCAAAGGTGGCGGTGATGCGCTGTTTGTTGTCCGGCTGGATCTGATCAGTATATGGCTGATCGTTCTTCCAGTATCTTTTTTCATGGCATTTGTAGTCAAGGCATCTCCGGTTGTTGTCTTTTGCTGTCTGAATGCGGATCAGGTATTTAAATGTGTGCCGGCATTTATCAAGGTAAATTATGGACATTGGGCAAAACGGCTGACAGAATAATGTAGACATAAAATAAAAACATACAGGGGAGAGAAGCATGTTCAACGAAAATCATATGCATATCTTCATGAATGGCACAGACTATAAACAGGCCGTGCAGGATATGAAAGATGGAAAAATTGAAGAAACAGTGAGAAAAAATCTCCAGAAATATAAAGACGCCGGAATTACATGGCTCCGTGACGGCGGCGACCATTACGGTGCATCCGTTCTTGCCAGAGAGCTTGCCCCGGAATACGGCATCACCTACCGTACGCCCTGTTTTGGCATCCATAAAAAAGGCCACTATGGTGGTATCGTTGGTCTTGCCTTTGCCGACATGGAAGAGTATCGGAAACTGGTAAAAAAAGCCAGACAGGAACAAGCTGATTTTATCAAACTCATGCTCAGCGGTATTATGGATTTTTCCACCGACGGCAGTCTGACCGAGGAATCCCTGACCGATGAAGAGATCACCGAAATGATCCAGATCGCTCACGATGAAGGTCTGCCCGTCATGGCCCACACCAACGGCGCAGGAGCCATCAAAGCCGCCATCCGTGCCGGTGTCGACACCCTCGAACACGGCAACTTCATGGACGACGAATGTATCTGCATGCTCGCCGAAAGCGATACCGTCTATGTCCCCACAGTATCCACCATCCGCAACCTCATCGGCGACGACCGATTCCCCCAGCCCACCGTCCAGAACCTCTGGCTCCGCCAGCAGGACATCCTGTCCCGCTGCTACACCCAGGGTGTCCACCTCGCCCTCGGCAGCGACGCCGGAGCCTACCGTGTTCTTCACGCAAAAGGTATCCAGGACGAATATGAAGCCTTCAAAGAAGCCATCGGAGACACTCCGCTACTAAAGGCTCGTCTGCTGGAAGGGCAGAAGCGTATACAAGAGAAATTCTGAGTACTGTCGGAAATAATAAAGAGAAATGTATGGCAGAAAATGATGAGAAGATAAGAAATATAAATTGCAAATATCTGAAATGCTGAAAAAAACAGGCCGCGTGAGCCGGGCGTCCCTGTCTGCATATATCTCTGCTGCAAAACGATTCAAAGTGCGCCCTTAGCTTTGACGAGATCCACGACCTACGTAATCTTACGCACGAGCCCGCTTTAGCGAGTGCGTTAGATGTAGTTGGTCGTTAGCTCGGCAAAGCGTTGCACTTGTTTTGCAGCAGAGATATATGCAGACAGGGACGCCCGGCTCACGCGGCCGTCAAGCCACACACACAAATTTTACTGTGCATTCTTAGCATGCTCCACAAAAATCTTCCGAACATCCGGATACTCTCCAAGCCCCTTCATCACACAGCTCGTCTCAAATCCAGCCGCCTCAAACTGACTTCTCCAAGAATCCTCATTCGCTCCCGCCATATCATTCGTCGCATGATCCCCTGCAACGATCATAAACGGCGCCAGCACCACCGAACGCGGCTTCTTCTTCTGTGCAGCCTTCAGGATCGTATCCAGACTTGGATACGCCTCCACCGTACCAAGGAAAATATTCTCATGATCCATATCCTTGAAACGGTAATCCAAAGCCGCATACACCGTATTGGCATAATGCGTCGTACCATGTCCCATAAGCACAAGAATCTCATCCGCATCCAACGAAGAAAACTCATGCGCCACAGCCTCGACAACAGCCACACTGTCCGCTTCCGAAGTCAGCAGCGGTGCACCGAAACGGATACTGTCAAAATGCTCCTGATAAGCCAGCGCATCCTCCTTCATCAGATCATTTTCAATACCATTGATCACATGCGTCGGCTGGATGATCACATCGCGGATACCATCGGCGATCATAGCCTCCATAGCTTCGCGTACATTGTTGATCTTTTTATTCTCCGTGCGCAGAAGCTTTTTCATGATCATCTTACTTGTCCAGGCCTGATACAGCCTGCGGTCAGGAAAAGCAGCAGCGATATCGTTCTCGATCGCTGTAATATTTCTCTTACGTGTTTCCGGGAAACTGGTGCCAAAGCTGACGACCAGAATCGCTTTTGTAGATAATTCTGACATAAAAACCTCCTAAATATCAGACGGAATAATTTCATATAGTATAGCATATTTCTTTTTCACGTATAGTCAAAAAAAGGAAAAAGTGCCTGGTATTCCATAACGGCATAGAAAATATACGAAAGACAAATCCGCACGGGCACAGAAAACATTGTCCGTAAAAGAAATCCTGTGCTATAATGAGTCAGCTATATAAAATATGGAGGAGTATGTCTATGGCACAGAAGTTTTATGCCGTACGTCAGGGAAAGGTTCCGGGGATCTATTTAAGCTGGGACGACTGCAGGGCACAGGTACATGGATACAGTCAGGCCGTATATAAAAGCTTCCCTACCAGAGAGGAAGCGGAAAAGTTTATGCAAAACGGTGCAGCGCCCATGGCCGATACGTCCACTGAGGATGCAGACGTTACAGAACCGGGGCTGCTCAGAGCCTATGTGGATGGAAGCTATGTTCCCGCAAAGGCCGACAGCTTTGCCTATGGCGTGGTATTTCTGGATGCAAACGGTATACAGACAGCATCCGGTGCCTGCAAAGACCCCGATCTTGCCACAATGCGGAATGTGGCGGGAGAGATTCGCGGTGCTGCCTATGCAATGCAGTACGCGCTGGAAAAAGGGTACAGAAAGCTCTGTATTTATCATGATTATGAAGGCATAGCCCGCTGGTGTCTCGGTGACTGGAAAACAAACCGGGAAGGCACCAGGGCCTATAAGGCCTATTACGACAGTATAAAAGACCGCCTGGAGGTTCAGTTTATCAAGGTGAAGGGACACTCCGGGGATACCTATAATGAGATGGCGGATCAGCTGGCGAAAAAAGCGCTGGGACTGTAAACCGGTCCATCTGTCAGAATGTGCAGTCGCAGCTTGTAGAGGAGAGCGGCTACTGCAGATTTTTTGCTGTCCGGAAATCTTTGAAAACGGACAGTACCTACAATATACAAAAGAAAGATTTGAGGGAACGATTGATGAGCATCTGTATGTTTGGTATAGACCATAACAGAGCGTCTGTGGATATCCGTTCGGTATTTTCTTTTACAAAGAAAAATGCGGTGGCGGCCATGGAGGAATTAAAAAATACAGACGGTATCCTGGGCTGTGTGATCCTGTCTACCTGCAACCGCATGGAATGCTGGGTCAGTACAGTGGAGGACTGGGATGGCTGTCTGTTTGACGAGATCTGCCGGATCAAAAATGTAGAGCCGGAGGCGTACCGCGCATATTTTCGTGAGCGTGTGGACCGGGAGGCTGTGGACCATCTGTTCCATCTGACCTGTGGACTGAAATCCCAGATCCTCGGTGAAGATCAGATCCTGACCCAGGTAAAGGATGCCTTGTCTCTGGCGCGTGACAGCTTTACGACCGACAGTGTACTGGAGGTTCTGTTTCGTATGGCGATCACTGCCGGCAAAAAGATCAAGACAGAGGTTACCTTTTCCCGGGCCAATTATACAGCGATGGACAGCGCCATCGATATGCTGACAGAACGGGGGATGGATCTTTCGAAAATGTCCTGTATGGTCATCGGTAACGGTGAGATGGGCAAGCTGGCTGCGCAGAGTCTGCAGCAGAAGGGTGCGGATGTTACGGTTACTGTACGTCAGTACAGAAGTGGTGTTGTACAGATCCCGACAGGCTGCCGCCGTATCGACTACGGCCGCCGTATGGAGCTTCTGCCGTCCTGCGATATCGTGGTCAGTGCCACGGCAAGCCCGAATTATACCCTGACAAAGGAGCTTCTGGAGCAGGGCACATGGAAAAAGGGGCTGGTTATGGTCGATCTGGCCGTACCGCGGGATATCGAACCGGCGATCAGTGTACTGGACGGACTGGAGCTGTATGATATCGATGCCTTTAAGAAAAATACGTCTCTGGGACAGAATGCGGAAGCCTACCGGCAGGCAGAGGCGATCATCGACGATCAGATGAAGGAGTTTTACGACTGGCTGGAGGGCCGCGATATCATCCCGAGGATCAAGGATATCCAGGACAAGGCTGTAGAAGATCTGAATCTGCGTATTTATAAGATCCTGTCCCATCTGCCGCTGGAAACAACAGAGAGAGAAAAGCTCCTGAAAAATATCGATACCGCTGCCGGTAAGGTGGTCGGTAAGATTATTTTCGGTATGCGGGATGCGATGGCGAGGGATTCTTTCCTGGCTTCTGTAGAGGGAATGGAGCAGGTTTACGATGAAAAATAACGAAAAAAAAGGCCTGTTTCCCATGTTTGTGGATCTGCGGGAGAAAAAAGCTGTTGTGATCGGTGCAGGAAAGATCGCTACACGGCGGATCCGGACGCTGACACAGTTCTGCGGAAATATTACAGTGATCGCTCCGGAAGCAACGGAGGCTGTACAGGCGCTTGCCACTGATGGACAGATCACGCTGCTGGACAAAACGTACGAGCGCGATGATCTGTATGGCGCAGATCTTGTGCTGGCTGCTACCGATGATCCGAAGTTAAATGATGAGATTCACAGTGTCTGCAAATGTCTGGGAATCCTGGTCAATGTCTGTTCGGATCAGCGCAAATGTGATTTCCAGTTTCCGGGCATCGTCAAAGATGAAGAGATCGTGATCGGCATCAATGCCGCGGGAACAGATCACCATAAAGTTAAAAAATTACGTGAATGTATAGAGGAAGCGTTCGCCAAAGGAGAATGGAATGAGTAGAAAAATCTGTGTAGGCAGCCGGGAGAGCAAGCTGGCTGTGGTACAAAGTGAGATGGTCATGGCATGGATCAGCGAGTATCATCCGGAGCTGGAGCTTTCCCTGCTGACAATGAAAACCACCGGAGACAAGATCCTGGACCGGACGCTCGACAAGATCGGCGGTAAGGGACTTTTTGTCAAGGAGCTGGACAAGGCGCTGGTGGACAAGCGCAGTGATATGTCGGTGCACAGTCTGAAGGATATGCCGATGGAGGTATCTGAGGAGCTGCCCATCGTTGCTTTTTCGACGAGAGAAGATCCGAGAGACGTACTGGTGCTGCCGGAGGGAGTTACAGAGCTTGATCTGTCAAAGCCGATCGGCTGCTCGAGCAAGCGCCGTATGCTGCAGTTAAAGGCGCTGTATCCGGAGGCAACCTTTGCCAATATCCGCGGTAACGTGCAGACCCGTCTGCGCAAGGTGGATGAGGGCGAGTACGCGGCTACGATCCTTGCCGCCGCCGGTCTGAAAAGACTGGGACTGGAGCACCGGATTTCCCGGTATTTTACGACAGAAGAGATGATCCCGGCTGCCGGGCAGGGTATTCTGGCGATCCAGGGACGCAAAGGCGAGGATTACAGCTTTTTAGAGGGCTATGGAGATGCGGCATCTACAGCGGCAGCTTTAAGTGAGAGAGCTTTCGTTACAGAACTTGACGGCGGCTGTACGTCGCCGGTAGCGGCTCATGCAACGATCGTAAAACAGCAGATCTTTTTACATGGTCTGTATTATGATGAAGCCACAGGAAAATGGAATACCGGTACACTGGCAGGTTCCATCGATGAGCCGGAAGCGCTGGGACGTCGCCTGGCCAATAAGCTTCGGGACACATTATATAATGAAACAAAGCCCGGCAAGGTATTTCTGGTCGGCGCAGGCCCGGGGGATGTAGAGCTTCTGACGCTGAAAGCCAGACGGCTGATCGAAGAGGCCGATGTGGTTGTCTACGACAGTCTGGTCGGAGACGGTGTGTTAAGCCTGATTCCGGAAACAACACGTACGATCAACGTCGGCAAGCGTTCCGGCCATCATATCAAACCGCAGTATGAGACAAACGATATCCTGCTGGAAGAGGCCCAGAAGGGAAATATGGTTGTACGTCTGAAGGGTGGCGATCCGTTCCTGTTTGGCCGTGGCGGCGAGGAGCTGGAGCTTTTGAGTATGAACGGTATCCCGTTTGAGGCCGTACCGGGCATTACTTCGCCGCTTTCTGTACCGGCATACAACGGTATTCCGGTAACCCACAGGGATTACTGTTCTTCGTTACATATCATCACCGGACACAAGAGAGCGGGAGAAAAATTCACCTGCGATTTTGAAGCTCTGGTGCGGACAAAGGGAACACTGGTATTTCTGATGGGTATCACAGCACTGGAGGATATCTGCTGTGGTCTGCTGGACGGTGGTATGGATCCGGATATGCCGGCAGCTGTTTTGCAGCAGGGCACAACGGCTGGACAGAAAAAGGTTGTAGCCACAGTTTCAACATTAAAGGCAGAGGTTGAGAGGCAGGGTATCGAGACTCCGGCCATTATCGTTGTCGGTAAGGTCTGCGCTCTGGCTGACCGCTTTGCGTGGTATGAGCATATGCCGCTGTTTGGCATGAAGCTTATCGTGACAAGACCGCGAGATCTGATCTCACAGATGGCAGCGAAGCTGCGCCGCCTTGGTGCGGAGGTACTGGAGCTTCCGGCCATCAGCACAGAAGCTATTGAACCAAACGAAGCTCTGGATGAAGCCATGCAGAAGCTGGACAGTTATCAGTGGCTTGTATTTACCAGTCCGACTGGCGTAAAGGTATTCTTTAAAGCACTGCGCGCCCGGGGCAGGGATATCCGTGCTCTTGGTGCTGTAAAGATTGCATCCATCGGTAAAGGCACATCCCGGGAACTGGAAAAGATCGGTTTATATGCGGATCTGATGCCGGAGGTTTTTGATGGAGAGCATCTGGGAAAAGATTTGTACGAAGTGGCCAATGAGGGCGACAGTATTCTGATCCCGAGAGCTGAGATTGGGAATCATGAGCTCATTGATGCATTGCAGAAAGGGAAAAATCTGACAGTAACCGATGTCCCGACCTATACGACGGTATATACAAAGGAACAGGTCGTGGATCAGGAAAAACTGTTTGATACAAAGAAAAATGCCATGGCGGTATTTACGAGCGCTTCTACGGTACGTGGCTTTGCCAGTGCCTGCCCGGATCTGGACTTTACAAAGGTAAAGGCGGCCTGCATCGGAAAACAGACCCAGGCCGAAGCAGCAAAGCTTGGCATGACAACCTATGTTTCCAAAGAGGCTTCGATGGACAGTCTGGTGGAGCTGATCTGTGAGATTGCAGCCGGCAGATAGAATAACAGGAAATATACATATGAGTAATATCATATGTACAATATATACAGCAACATGCTTTTGAAGAAGCACAGTAAGAGAAAGAAGGAATTATCATGGATTTACTGAAAAGACCGAGACGACTTCGCGGCGGAGAACTGATCCGCAGTATGGTACGTGAGACAAGAGTGGACAAGGCTTCCCTGATCTACCCGATGTTTGTGATGGACGGCGAGAATAAGGTGGAAGAGATTCCGTCCATGCCGGGACAGTTCCGTTATACGGTTGATCGTATGGGAGAAGAATTAGAGCGTCTGATCGCCGCCGGTGTCAGCAGCGTGATGCTCTTTGGTATTCCGGCTGTCAAGGATGCCATGGGTTCACAGGCTTACGCTGAGAACGGTATCGTACAGCGGGCGCTTCGTTATGCAAAGCAGCATTATCCGCAGCTGTATTACATCACGGATGTATGTATGTGCGAGTATACATCTCACGGTCACTGTGGCGTGCTCTGCGGTCATGATGTGGAGAATGATGCCACACTGGATCTGCTGGCGAGAACAGCTCTCAGCCATGTGCAGGCCGGTGCAGATATGGTAGCGCCGTCCGATATGATGGATGGACGTATCCTGGCTATGCGTAACCGTCTGGATGAGAACGGCTTCAAGGAGATTCCGATCATGTCCTATGCGGTAAAATATGCCTCTGCTTTTTACGGCCCGTTCCGTGATGCCGCAGGCAGTGCGCCGAGCTTTGGCGACCGTAAATCCTACCAGATGGATCCGCACAATTCCCGCGAGGGCATCAAGGAAGCCCTGCTGGATGTGGACGAGGGCGCAGATATCATTATGGTTAAACCGGCGATGAACTATCTGGATATGATCACAAAGGTTAAAGAAGTGACAAACGTGCCGATCGCTGCATATTCTACGAGTGCCGAGTATGCGATGGTCAAAGCAGCAACAGAGAAAGACTGGGTAGACGAAGAACGGATCATGTGCGAGATGGCTGTCAGCGCTTACCGCGCCGGTGCGCAGATCTATCTGACATATTATGCAAAAGAACTGGCGAAATGCATCGAAGAAGGGAAGATTGGATAAATGGAAACAACAAAATCTGAAAGCTTATTTGCCCGTGCGGTTGAGGTAATCCCGGGCGGCGTCAACAGTCCGGTACGTGCCTATGGTTCTGTAGGCATGAATCCCCGCTTTTTACAGGCGGCAGACGGTCCGTACGTATTTGACGCAGATGGCAACAAATATATCGATTATATCGGTTCCTGGGGTCCGATGATCCTTGGACATAACAATCAGGAGGTGCTGGATGCGGTAACCCGTACCTGCCAGCATGGTTTAAGCTTCGGCGCTGCCACAGCAGTCGAAGTGGATATGGCAGAATTTATCTGTGACAATATCAAAGGCATGGAAATGATCCGTATGGTCAATTCCGGTACGGAGGCTGTCATGAGTGCGATCCGTGCTGCCAGAGGCTATACAAAGAGAAACAAGATCGTGAAATTTGCCGGATGCTACCATGGTCATTCCGATGCGATGCTTGTCAAGGCAGGCAGTGGCGTGATGACGGCAGGTATCCCGGACAGTGCCGGTGTTCCGGCTGGTTGTACAGAGGACACGATGACAGCTGTATACAACGATATCGACAGCGTAAAGGCTATCTTTGACCAGTACCCGGAGCAGATCGCAGCCGTGATCGTAGAGCCGGTGGCTGCCAATATGGGTATCGTTCTTCCACAGAAGAATTTCCTGCATGATCTGCAGAATCTGTGCCACAGTCAGGGGACGCTGTTTATTCTGGACGAGGTTATCACCGGCTTCCGTATGGGCTTCGGCGGTGCGGCAGAATACTTTGAGCTGGATCCGGATTTAAGAACCTATGGTAAGATCATCGGCGCTGGTATGCCGGTGGGTGCTTATGGTGGTCGTAAAGACATCATGGAGATGGTATCTCCGGTAGGCCCGGTATATCAGGCCGGTACACTGAGCGGCAATCCGGTGACTATGGCAGCCGGTCTGACACAGTTAAAGATCCTGCATGAGAATCCGTCCATCTATACACATATGGCAAAGACGGCCGAACAGCTGTTTGACGGCATGAGAAATCTTCTCAAAACGTATGAGAAACACTATACCGTCAATAATATTGCTTCTCTGGGCTGCCTGTACTTCACAGACAGAGCAGTGAATAATTATGAGGATGCCAAGGCTTCCGATACAAAGGCCTTCAGCGAGTATTTCCGCTACATGATCAACCATGGCGTACATCTGGGACCGTCCCAGTTTGAGGCTGTGTTTGTATCCAATGCACATAGCGAAGAGACGACAAAAGAAACCCTTCGTGTATTTGAAAACTGGCTGGCCGGAAGAGAATAAGACGAATTTTTGCGCTGTGGTCTAAAAAAATCAGGCCACAGCGCTGTTTTGATGTATAAACACTGACATTCACACTTGCGCTTTTTGCCCAGTTTTGTTAGTATGTTTAAATATGAGTATAAATTTTTACCGGCAGCAGACTTTCAAGTCTGCTGTTTGGTGAGCAATACACGAGGAGGAAATGATCGTGAAGAAATATGGAGTGAACGAACTTCGTAAGATGTACCTGGAGTTTTTTGAGTCCAATGGACATCTGGCAATGAAAAGCTTTTCACTGATTCCGCAGAACGATAACAGTCTGCTTCTGATCAATGCCGGTATGGCACCGTTAAAGCCGTATTTTACAGGAGCTGAGATCCCGCCGAGAAGGCGTGTGACCACATGTCAGAAATGTATCCGTACAGGTGATATCGAGAACGTCGGTAAGACTGCACGCCACGGTACATTCTTTGAGATGCTGGGTAACTTCTCCTTTGGAGATTACTTTAAACGCGAAGCTATCCACTGGTCCTGGGAATTCCTGACAGAGGTGATCGGTCTTGATTCTGAGCGTCTGTACCCGTCCGTATATCTGGAGGACGATGAGGCGTTTGATATCTGGAACAAGGAGATCGGTGTTCCGGCTGAAAAAATCTTCCGTTTTGGTAAAGAGGATAACTTCTGGGAGCATGGTGCAGGCCCCTGTGGTCCGTGTTCCGAGATTTACTATGACCGTGGAGAAAAGTATGGCTGCGGCAAGCCGGGATGTACGGTAGGCTGTGACTGTGACCGTTACATGGAGATTTGGAACAACGTATTTACCCAGTTCGAAAACGACGGCAACGGCAACTATACCACACTGAAACAGAAAAATATCGATACCGGTATGGGCCTGGAGCGTCTGGCCAGCGTTGTACAGGATGTGGATTCCATCTTTGATGTAGACACGATCTGCGCCCTGCGCAATAAGGTCTGCGAGATCTGTCACAAGACCTACAAAGAGAACTATGCAGACGATGTATCCATCCGTCTGATCACAGACCATATCCGTTCCGCCACCTTCATGATCTCCGATGGTATTATGCCGACCAACGAGGGCCGTGGTTACGTGCTCCGTCGTCTGATCCGTCGTGCAGCCCGTCATGGCAGACTGCTGGGCATCGAAGGACTGTTCCTGGCTGACTTAAGTGCCACAGTGATTGAGGGTTCCAAGGACGGTTATCCGGAGCTGGAAGAAAAGAAAGAGTTCATCTTCAATGTTCTGACTAATGAAGAGAACCAGTTCAATAAAACCATCGATCAGGGCTTAAAGATCCTTGCTGATCTGGAAGCTGATCTGCAGGCAAAGGGTGGGAAGGTCCTTGCCGGTGCAGATGCCTTCAAGCTGTACGATACCTACGGATTCCCGATGGATCTGACAAAGGAGATCCTCGAAGAAAAGGGATACGAGATCGACGAAGATGGCTTTAAAAAAGAGATGGAGATCCAGAGAACCCGTGCCCGTGAGAGCCGTCAGGTTTCCAACTATATGGGTGCTGATGCTACCGTATACGATGAGATCGATCCATCTGTTACGACCGTATTTACAGGCTATGACCATCTGGAGGGCGAGTCCAAGGTGACAGTCCTTACTACAGATAAAGAAATCGTAGATTCCCTGATGGAAGGTCAGGACGGTACGATCTTTGTGGAAGAGACTCCGTTCTACGCTACCATGGGTGGTCAGGAAGGCGATACCGGTCTGATCACAACAGCCAACGGTACATTTAAAGTCAATGAGACGATCAAGCTGCGCGGTGGCAAATACGGCCATGTCGGTACGATGGTATCCGGTATGATCCGCGCAGGTGAGACCGTAAAGCTGGCTGTTGATGAGGCTGCCAGAAAAGATACCAGCAAGAACCACAGTGCAACCCATCTGCTGCAGAAAGCACTGAAGACGGTTCTTGGTTCCCATGTAGAGCAGAAGGGTTCCCTTGTGGCTCCGGGAAGACTCAGATTTGACTTCGCCCACTTCCAGGCTATGACCGAAGAAGAGATTGCAAAGGTCGAAGAGCTCGTCAATGAGCAGATCCAGGCAGCTCTGCCGGTAGTGACAAATGTCATGGATCTGGAAGAAGCCAAAAAGACTGGTGCTATGGCTCTGTTCGGTGAGAAATATGGTGAGAAAGTCCGCGTTGTATGCATGGGCGATTTCTCCAAAGAGCTTTGCGGTGGTACGCATGTAGCCAATACAAGCGAGATTACGCTGTTTAAGATCGTTTCCGAGGCCGGTGTAGCTGCCGGTGTACGTCGTATCGAGGCACTGACCGGTACAAACGTTATGAAATATTATGCAGAGATGGAAAAAGAGCAGAAAGCCATCGCTGCAGCATTAAAGAGCAATACAGCCGATATTCTGGACAAGATCGCCCATCTGCAGGAGGAAGTCAAAGCGCTGCAGAGTGAGAACGAGTCCTTAAAGAGCAAGATGGCTCAGAGCTCCCTTGGCGATGTTATGAGCCAGGTAAAAGAGATCAAGGGCGTAAAGGTACTGGCAACAGCGTTGAAGGGCGTTGACATGAACGGCCTCAGAGACCTCGGTGACCAGCTGAAAGAAAAGCTTGGCGAGGGTGTTGTCGTACTGGCTTCCGTAAATGGCGGCAAGGTCAACCTGATGGCTACAGCCACAGACGGCGCTATGAAAGCCGGAGCACATGCAGGTAATCTGATCAAGGCGATCGCCCAGATTGTTGGCGGTGGCGGCGGCGGCAGACCGAACATGGCCCAGGCCGGTGGTAAGAACCCGGACAAGGTAGACGAAGCTGTTGCAGCTGTTTACGGCGTTGTAGAAGGTCAGCTGAAATAAAATAAAAAAGTTAGAAAAAACGGTTGACGTTTCAAAAAAATCTGGTATAATCTATCTAGTGCAGTAAAATATACCCAAACAGTTGTATTATGCACAATTTACAGCTGGAGGGAGGTTAGGTGTGATCTTATGTCAAACGTTATCGTAAAAGAAAACGAGACTCTGGACAGCGCTTTACGCAGATTCAAGAGAAGTTGCGCAAAGGCTGGTATTCAGCAGGAGATTCGTAAAAGAGAACATTACGAGAAACCGAGTGTTCGTCGTAAAAAGAAATCTGAAGCTGCCAGAAAACGTAAATATAATTAATGTGCGCTTAAAAGAAAGGTATCCGAGTGATGCCTTTCTTTTTTTGCTCTTTTATAGGTGAGATCGCCTGCGGCGATCTTTTGAACCAAATTGCCCGCAATTTTGCGGGCAATAAAATCAGATGAGGATGTGAAATTGTTTAATCGATTAATAATCGTGTGGTATTATACTATGAAACTGATTGAAAAACTGATGAAAAGAATAGAAAAAGTAAGCGAACTAAACATGTATCGATAATAAATGATATCTGGTTATATAAAGGGTGAAGTAAATTTTAGTGGTGAATAAAGTTGTATTTGAAATAAAAAGAGATAGTCGTTGTCAATTGGTTATTTGAAAATTTAAATGCACGCTAGTATCGTGCAGTTACAATTACGATAGT
>CAVCMG010000049.1:0-19233 GCA_963603285.1 Ruminococcus bromii | reverse complement strand
GCAGGCCGCGAAAGCGGTTTAAGCTTGTCAAGGTACTTGCTATGGAGCGTTTACGTATTATCCGCTTCTCCTATCCATCCAGCAAAACCTGCCACCCACGAACTTTTATCTTTTATGACGGCTACACCATAGCCATTCTTTATATCTTTTATATCATCTGTGGTTTCATAAAGTGCCAATCCGAATTTGAACACTAATTTTATAATAGGTTCCAGATATGGTGCAATCCCAGCCCATGGTGCAGCAATTTTGATTGCTTCATTATTGATCGCAGGATCCGTCAAAGCAAAAAACACATTAAACATCAGCCTTATACCATAGATCACAGCAACTGTTGCCTGAATATTTTTTGCAGAAGTGCTCTTCCCCCATAAGATATACTCACATTCACCTTTATATGCTTTATGAGCACTTAACGAATATCCGCTCAGGCTCAGAATATCTTCATTCTTCAGCTCTGTTACTGTGTGATTTTGGGCATCATACTGTTTATCCACCGTATAGTAACTGAACATCTGCAATGCATATTCTGCAACATACAAATTTTCTAATCCATCAGATATTATCTTATCTACCCCTTCAAGAAACGAACTTGCCTCTTGAATGGACTCTTTTACTTTTTTAATGATATTTTTCCGATCTGCCTTGCTGTCTATATTTCCGCTGCTGACGCCTGTCATTTTGTCCGTATTAACACCATACGAACTAAATCCAAGAAGATTTGAAGGTAAGGTTACACCTGCACTGCTCCAGTCATATGTAGGATATCCGTTTTCTGACTTTGCTTCTTCTGCACCTTGCTGACCTTCATCCAACTTCTTATTTGCCTCCTCTTTGCTTTTATTTTTATCAGCACTTTCCGTACTCTCACAGTATTTGATCAACTGTTGATAAAAAGGATCACTTTCTATATGCACCAGCACATTTGCCGTACTGATTGTCGTATGCACATAATTTTTACTGTAAGAATTCGCCCTGAGATCATCTATATTATCGTAATAATATTCCTGAAGACTTTTTACCGCGTTTTTTGCCTCACTGTTGTATGTATCACACTGCGTTGTCACCTGCGTAGTAGCAATAGAACGGTCGAAAAACTTTTCTTCTGTAAGAATATCTCTTATTTCATCAAAATATTTTTTATCCGTTTCCACATTGTATGTCAGTATTTCACAGGACTCTGTATCGAACATGTCCTTATATTTATCCACCTCCTCTTTCATACTACCAGGGTTGGACAGGGCATTCGTCTTATCCTCCCATATCTGATGTTTTTTTGATGCCTCCTCCAGCTTTTCCTTCACAATTTTTAACTTCTCCGCTGCGCTTTTTGCAGATGAGGCCGCCACCTGAGCTTGATTCCACCATCCATTTAGCTTTGAGGTATGCGTCTCTACAATCGACTTGCCAAGTGCTAAAAGCTCTGTGGGATACGAGCTGATTTTTTCTTTTGCCTCTTTGTAGCTCTTTATCAACTCTTCTATTTCTTCTAGCTCAGTATCCTCCTCACCTCCTTCCTCGGCATTCTCAGAATCTTCACTATCGTCTGAAGGGTTCAATTCATTGTACCATTCTAATAAATCATCTTCATCCCCCAATTTATCTACTGTATTTTTATAAAACATACTATCTATATAATTTTCATAATAATTAGACGATAATATATCGTCACTGGTGATTTTTTTTACCTGATTAGCAAAAGAAGTAGCTACGGCTTTTAATGCATCATATTTCTTTTGCATATTGTCTGCTTCATTTACCTTTGTTTTATCATAATCGTCATATATAGAAATAGCTGCTCGTATCAGAAATGCTTTCGACATGTCGCCAGTATAATCTATCTGTGTTTCTCCCAACTCAATATCTATGGTACCTTGATCTGGAAAGCTATTAATTTTCGAGTTAAGATCATCCAGAGACTTTTTTGCATCCTCAAAAGCATCCTGCACATCCTGCATGGCTTCCGCAAAATCTGCCTCTGCTTCCATAGCCTCGACCATCTTTTTGTTGTCTTTGATTTGATCCAGCTTCTCCAGTATCATTTCAGCCATGCATACCGGAGCACGATATTTCATATATTCCAGGATCTGCTGTTTTTCTACCTCTGTCTTATAGACTTTGGATGCCTCAATATCCAGTACTTCAAATTGCTCCTCCATCAGATCCAGAATACGATGATAATTTCCGCTGTCTGACATATTTAAGCTGTCTGTAAAATATTTTTCCAGATCGCCTGACATGCTGGATGGTTGATTTTCCATCGTTATCAATCCATACTCATCCTTTAAAGCTGCATCATACTGTGCCAGCCCGGCATTCATAGCCATTTCTCCGGCATCAGAAACAACAACCTTTGCCGAATATACTCTTGCAGCATCATTTGCCAGAAACGCAACGATCAACAAAGGAAGCATGATCAGAGACATAAACACAGATATCGCACCTTTTTTCCCTGTAAATAACTGTATCATGGTTCCTCCTTACAAAATCTTACTCAGTACATTCTTTGTTTTACTGATAAAACTGCTGTAGTCTATTCCAAGTTTGTCACAGATAAATTTTGTCAGATCTTCTCCCAGATCAACATTACGCACAAACTCTGAAGGATTTATGGCAAATGTATACGCTGATGCTTTCAATGTTGTGCTGCCATCATAGCCAAGATACGCCATTACCCCCGGCATCGGTATATTATGTTTGATTGTAACCGTCACATTCGTTCCAAGGAATCCGGTTTTGACCTGAATATCCGGTTTACTCATGGCCCCCAGGGCTATGAGACTGGATTCCTGCACTGTTCCAGCCACCGCCTTTGCCTGTGCACTTGCTTTCCCACCGGTTATCGCAGATATCAGCTTTCCAGCTCCTCGATAAAGCGCACTTACTTTGCTGTAATGGGCTTTCAGATATGAATTCACCTTTGCCTCTGATGTTATGTCTGTTCCAGCTGCAAAATCGATCTCATTATCTTCTCCCATCCCAAAAGCATCATACCCAATATAGGCATCTTCCCTAGCTGCCACCGCAGCCACGCGCTGTGCTTCATACAGCATCATATATTCCTGCATATTAAACAATGCAAGATAGATCAACGACATGACCACACATAGAACGATCGGCATATAGATCGTCGCTTCCACCATGGCCACGCCTTTTTCTTCTTTTATTTTCATATACTTTCTCCACCGGAACATTTCCGGTTTTCTTTACACTCTCTTCTGCTGCAGTGGCTCCTGCAGCAGAAGATTTTTCCTTATTTAACATCTTTTCAGACAAATATATTATCCGATAAAATCTGTCAAATTCTGGAATACTGTGCTCACTGCTGCTGTCAACTGTTCACGGAAAATGGCTGCTACAACCAGAATGATTGCAATAACTACAATGATTGCAACAATATCAGATGCACCCTTTTCTTCTTTAACAACAGCTTCTGCAGCTTCAACAGCTTTGTTGACTACAGCCTGTCTGCCCCGGTTAAAAAAGTTTTTCACTCTCTCCAGCATTCTCATTTCTCCTTTGCTATTTATTTAAGTAACAGGTCTCCCTGTAACTTACATACTCATAAATGTAGGAACCATAATGATAATCAGAATTCCAATAAAGATCATCGCTGTCGGTATCAGCAGCTTGGAATTCGCAGCTTCACCTTTTCTCTTCACAAGGTGTTTCTTTTCCTCCCACATTTCATCGGACATCTCCTTCAGGAAATAGGCGATCTCCGCATTACCTTTCTGCATATTCTGGATCATTGTAGATGAAAATCTCCGGATTTCTTTGATCGCGCAGCGGTCTGCAAAGTTTCTGTAAGCATCCAGCTCTGCCACGCCATTGTTCATCTCATCTACGGTGAGTTTCATTTCCTGATTTAAGAAGCGGTCACCACTCTCGGCAATCTTTTTCCATGCATCACGAACAACCATTCCTGAATTAACAAGCAATGTCATTTTTGAGAGCATCTGTGGAAGATCTGCTACCAGCTGATCTCTCTTTTCTTCCAGCTTATCATTCATCAGTTCTTCAACATACCACATCAGCAATCCGGCCAGAACGATGCCAAATACTGTGGCCATAGCACTATTTCCCAGCGCACCAAGAAGTGCCAGCAGTACAAAGATTGTAAATCCGTATGTCCACTTTGCACCATTGGTCACATAATAGTAATACTCTGCATAACGTTTTCCCTGTACTTCAGCAATCTCTTTGATTCTCTTTCTGGCACGTTTACTCTTGCTGTCAATATGTAGAAGCTTCATAATACCAAATCCCACACAGAACAGCTCCGGATATCTGTATTGCTGAGAATCAATTGAATCTGTCAAATCTTTAAATTCTGCTTCATTCTTTTTAGCCAGTACAATCCAGGCTGCCACCAGAACAGTAGCAATGATCAACAGAATAAGTCTACCTATATCCATGTTCTTCTCCTCTCATCAGATTTTGATATCCGTAACCTTTGTTCCTATTGCATAAGCAGCAGCAAAAATACCGATACAAACCACTTTTATCGCTATATTGACCGGTGTATTGCTTCCTACAGATGTTAATCCCATAAATTTCATCATCCCCATAATCAGAAGCGGCATGACCATCATGATATTCAGCTCATTCTTATTACCGGCGATCATTGTGTCAATCTCCATCTCAATTTCCATCTTGTCACTGATCACATCCCGGGTCTGATTGACGACTCGTTTCAGATCACCACCCTGACGGTTACAAACTTCAAATACACTGGCAAAACTCATAACATCGTCCAGTCCGCTTCGCTGTGCAAAATCCAGCAGCAACACCTCAATATTGATGTTATTGTTCAGACCGGTGCAGATCAGATCCAGCTCCCGGACAATATCGCTGTCATCGCCGTAGATGGACACCATGTCGTTGCGTGCATCCGCAAAGGCATCCGGTGTATTGCGTCCGGCGGAATACGATGCAGATAAAGATTCCAGAAGATCCTTAAACTGTCCGCGTAAGGCTTTCAGCCTCTGTTTTTTGCGATATGACGCATATACTGCAGGCGCTTTGACCGCCAGAAGCACCGCCACAACCGCACTTAAAATAATGCTTCCAAAAAAGATCATCACGACAACGACCGCCAGCACAACGGCAATCGCCCATGCAATCAGATAATCCTGTACCTGCATATGGTATACGTGATAATTGAAAGCGTTCCCCAGAACACCATTTAATTCCACATACGCTTCTTTCTTTTTCTCTTTCGCCATCTTTATATCACCTCTCTGTTTCCGGAAAGCCGCAGCTTATAATCGTTTATGAATGGATTTTTCGTTCTGGTCAGATGCCCGGAAACATGCTCCAGTGTAGAGTGCTCATCCTCAACAAACTGGTAAATCGGATTAAGCTGTATCTCACCATTTTCATAGCCCAGCACTTCACAGATTTCCATAGTTCTACGGCTCTTGTCGCGAAGTCTGGACAGATGAATGATCACATCAACTGCAGATGCGATCTGCTGCCGTATAGCCTCCAGTGGAAGTCCCTCTGCCCCCTGCAGCACCATAGTTTCCAGACGGCTCAGCATATCTCTCGTGCTGTTCGCATGACCAGTACTCAAAGAACCATCATGACCCGTATTCATAGCCTGCAACATATCCAGTGCCTCTCCGCCTCGAACCTCACCAACTATGATACGTTCCGGTCGCATTCGCAGGGACGATTTGATCAGATCCCGGATCGTAACCGCACCATGGCCAGAGGCATTGGCATTACGTGTCTCCAGACTGACCAGGTTATCAATCCCCTCAATCTGTAACTCTGCGGAGTCCTCGATTGTAATCACTCGTTCGTCATGCGGTATATAATTGGATATCGCATTCAGGAACGTTGTCTTTCCGGAGCCCGTACCGCCACAAATAAAGATGTTGTATTTGGCTTTTACAAGGATTTCCAGCACATGGGCAACTTCCGGTGTGATTGAACCATACCGTAGCAACATTTGCACCGTCATCGGTGTTTTTGAAAATTTTCGGATCGTAACGATCGCTCCATGCAGAGAAATCGGTGGCAGAACCACATTGACACGGGAGCCGTCCGGCAGTCTCGTATCTACGATAGGATTCGCCTGATTAACCTCACGGCCTGCCTGTCCTACAATTTTCTGTACGACATCCTCCAGCTGCTTTTCATCATCAAATGTCTGTGTCAGCTTTGACAGTTTGCCTGCTTTCTCAATAAAGATATCCTTCGGTCCGTTGATCATGACCTCTGTAATTTCATCGTCTTTTATAATGGCATCCAGCACGCCCAGTCCACGGATCGAGCTATATACGCGTTCCATAATATCCACGCGTTCTTCGATCGTGATATATTCTGCACTGAGCTGATCTACAATCATCTGTTCAATGACCGTTTCCAGATTTTCATCACTCATGACATTCAGGTTATACCGCTGATAGATCTGCTCTTTAAAATTTTTGACGATTTCCAGTTTTCTCTCATTTTTCATAAGATCATACCTGCTTTAAAATGCCTGTTGCTGCAATCTGTTCGATCAGCTCTCTTCCTGACGCACCCTCAAACCGATGTACACCGCCCATCAGGCTGACCGGAAGCTTCTCCATCTGCATACTGCTTTTGGAGCTGTAACGGTTGTACAAAAGCGTTGTCTTATTCAGCAGCACAACCTCTTTTCTTTCTTCCAGCACACGGGCAGTTTCACAGTATTTTTCAAACTTGCGGATACCGGTTATTGAGCCATCGCAGACATATACGATACTGTCCGCATACTCTTCCATAAGAAGCAGCTGTCTTTCTGTCAGATCACCCGAAAGGTCAGCCACAATCTCCTCGATCTCTCCGACCTGCCCAAGTGCCTGTAAAAGAGAAGCGACTTCACTGTCCTTCAATTCGATCATGTCAAAGGCATTTCTACAGTCAGAAAAGAAGTTTACGCCACTGGCATCCTGTTTCATAGTTCCTTCCAGCTTCAACAGTAAATTACTTTTCCGGCTTTTCAGTGCATAAATCACATCCGAAAAGCTCATTGTACCCTCTCCGGTAAAATACAGATCACTGCATCCAAACTTTTGCAGATTCAGATAACAGATTTTTCTGCCCTGTTTTGCCTGCTGCAGGGCATATGCTGCAGCAGCAACTGATGTTCCACAGCCTCCCTGTACGGATGTGAACATAACGGTATGCACCAGGGCTCCGCTTGTTTTCAATTTAAGATCTGATGCTTTTTCAGCAAACAGCCCCAGCATGATTTTGTACAAAACATCCGCTTTCTGATATTTGCACACGGCACTGACACCGCCTATTTCTTCTACATCCTTCTGATCACACAGGCATCCGATAACAACACTGTCAGCGATCTGCGAAAAATCCAGTGTCAGCTGACTGTCATACAAGATCAGATCTGCATATATCTCCTGCAGACTTGCGTAAAAGCTGCTCACATCCGAAAATGTGGTCATTTCTACTTTATCTGCATATTTTTTCTGGAATACCGTTTGCAGATGTTCCACATAACTGGCATCCGTATCTACAACTATTACTCTTATCTTCACGCTATTTCCCTCTCAGTACTGTTAAACAGCTGTATATTCTTTCTATCCATCCATGCTGCCATGTGACCTGTACCGGTCCATGGGGATGCAGCCATATTCTTTCTATATATATTGCGAGCAGAAATACAGCTATTCCTATAAACTGTATATTCTGCCGTCTTTGTTTCCCCGGCTGTATTTCCCCTGCAAAGTCGCGGTACATCAGATACAGGATCCACGGTGCCATCCAGAAAAGTGGATGCCAGGCAAATGCCTCTGCCACCTGCCCTTTTGCCAGACTGATCCAAGCTCTTGTCATCCCACATGCGGGACACGGAATTCCTGTCAGCTGCCATACAGGACATCCTGTCACACTGGTACACAGAAGTATCAGACATAACAGCAAGCCGAACTGCAGCAGCTTCTTCATCTTCGCCAATTATCTGAGAATATTAAATACACATACAGCATCCGCAAACCGGATATTATCCCCATCCTGCAGCTGTGCTTTACCTGTAATTCTCTGATTATTGATAAATGTTCCATTTGTCGATGACAGATCCGTAATAAAGAACTGCCCATTTTGTCTATGTATAACTGCATGCTGCCGACTGATCGAAGTGTCATTCGGAATAACATAGTCAACAGATGCCGCATTTTTTCCTAATTTAAATTCATCTTTGTCAATCGTAATCGTCTGTCTCGTCTTTACAAAATACAGAATACCCTGTCCGCTCTGGGACTGCTGTGGATTCAACAGCACTGTCTCGTCCGAACAGTATCCACTGTCCTGCTGCATACCTGTATTTTGTGCCGTTCGGTTGAAATTCTGCTGAACCGGCTGTGCCTGCACAGGCTGCTGCCAGGCTGTCTGAGAGGCATTTGCTGTCGGCTGATTATCCGGCGTATATGGTGTCTGCCCATTCTGCAGACGATTGTATGCTTTTGCCATTTCATTTGTATTTTTGATCAGGATATGCATACCGACTAATGCACCAAAGCCAAATAAAAGCAGGCCGAAAATACACCAGAGCAATACAGTAGTGCCGTTTTCCTGAAAGTTTAATCCATACCGTGGCGCATTGGCCTGCAGACGATTGCCCAACGAGTAATACCAGAAATACGCATAAATACCGCAGGTCAAAAAGGAAAGCAATATAAACGGAATCAGGCCGCTGGTCTTTTTCCCATCGTTAGCGCACATTTCATTTACATCCATTGCCATCTTATAAATGAAATAGTATATATAGATTCCGCAGGTCAATATTCCAAATACTATGTATTTCCATAGTGCTCTGTCTTCCTGAATCATGATTCTCTCTCCTCCGTATACAGACCTCCCCACGGTCTGTTTTTCAAGTCATCTTCTGTTTAAAAAACATAATGGACAGAGCGGGCTGTATTGCCGCCCTGCCCACATACATTCGTTTGCTATCTGAAATTCAGATGTACAGGTTTATTTCTTATTTTTCTTTCTGCGTCTGATCAGCACTATGATAAAGAATACAATTGCTGCCAGTACCACGATCACAGCAATCAGAAGCGGTGTATTGTTGATAAACTGTACGAATTTATCTGCTGTTACCAGTACCCGGTAATTTGCCGCCATTTTCTGGTTTGTATCCGGATCGTACACTTCCTTGCTGCTGTTTCCGGCCTTATCGTACGATACCAGCTCGATGGTCTGGTAACGGTTGCTGTGGTCGATGTTGATATGAAGCTCACCATTCGCAGCGGTCAGCTCATCGCCCTCATATGTATGGACAAGCTCACCGTCCATATACAGTTCTACATAGGCCAGCAGAATGTTATCCTTTACATTCAGCGTAAATTCATGGTTATCCTCTGTATAACGGCCGCCATTTACCAGATTAGCCACAACCATCGTCGGCGCTGTCTTATCTACAGTAAATTCCATGGTCTTCGCTTTTGTCTTGTTGGTTGTTACATTACCAGCGGCATCTTCGGAATAGATGTTGATGACATAGGTTCCCTCTGCCTCGAAGCAGGAAGCATGGATCGTGTAGCTGTAACGCTTCCACTGCCCCTCATCTCCGCTTCTTGTAACGGTGTAATCTGTACCCTCCTGCAGTTTGACAACTTTACCATCCAGACTGTAGCTGATCTCAATCGTTTTCAGCTCATTCGGGTTAATCTCGGTCAGTTCGATGTCCTCCGGCACACTGGTATAGACTTTTTCCAGAAGTTTCTTTGTCTTATCACCGATCTCGTAGGTGGAACCGTCACGGTTCACAGAGAACTGGATCATGGTGACTGTTTCATTTCCTGCTTTATCCACAGATTTTGCTGTCATGGTATAGATATCATCCATGTCCTTTGCAAAATTGCGGAAACTCACCGTCATACCGGTTGCTGTCGAAACAGTGGACGCCATCGTCTTGATGTTCATTTCTCCGCGGTTTGCACCTGTCAAGGTGACCTGTGCTCCGCTGGCGATAAAGTTTGTGTCCTTAATCGTTACAATGGGCGCTACTGTGCCATTATTGGCAGACTTATCGGCCACGCCTGTGATCGAGATCTCCGGATTCGTAAGATCGACAGTGAATTTATCCTGACCGTAATCATCGGCTTTATTCTCTGCCAGATCAAGGCCGCTTACGGCAAAGGTATAGTCCGCATCGTGGTCAAAGGAAACTCTGGCCGTATGGGTATCACCTTTAGTGCTCCACCCGCCAACTTTCGGTGCTCCACCCGTGGAAGCTGTCGTTGTCACGGTGATCTTTTTCGGGTCAAAATTGTGCTCTGTGACAGTGATCGTGGCTGTTCTGGCTGCTTTGTAATAGCTGTTGTTCAGCGCACTGTTGTTGTCATAGGCTACTTTGATCACCGGTACGGTCTTATCCACGGTAAACTCTTCCAGCTTTTCTGTATTGGACTTGTTTCCGGCCAGATCGTAGCAGTCGTAGCTTACGGTGTAATCGCTGTCCTTTGTAAAGGTGATCGTTGCCGTATGGGTCTCGCCATGGTGTGTCCACTTGCTGATCTTGTATCCGCCACCTGCGGAGGAAGTTACTTTCGGCATATAGGATTCATCGAAGTTTCTCTCCTCTACGGTGATCGTCAGCTTCTTGTCATTCTTATAATATTTACCGTTATGTACGTCGCTCTTATCAAATGTAAACCGGACAACCGGCGCTTTATTATCCACCTTAAGGGTAGCTGTTTTGGATGTTGCCCCATTGGTAGACCAGTCCTCTGCGGTTACGGTCACGCGGACATCGTTCGAGTAGAACTTTGCCGGATCAATATTGACATGGCCTGTCCACTCCTGTCTGTGTGAAGTTCCGGTCAGCGTTTCTTCATCTGCCAGAACGCCGGTTTCAGTATGTCCGTTTGTTCCATTGACAATCTTATAGGTAATCTTCTTTAAACCGGCGCATGTGCCATTAACCAGCGGATCTGTTACTTTTACAGCAAATCCTGGATTATCCTTGGCACTGTATACGCCTTTGCCCCACTTCGGAGTTGTCGGCGTGATCTCTACTGTCGGCACAGGCTCCGTATTATCCACAACGATTCCATCGGAGCTGATATACTGAATATTTCCTGCACGGTCTGTCAGTTTTTCATAGACAACCATCTGCTGATCTGCGGAGATTTTCACCGGCTTTGTATAGTCTGTCCAGTCCTTTGCTGCTTTTTTTGCCAGATCATCCCGCTTTAACGGCTGATTGGAAATCAGATACTGCATGGCAACAACACCGGCTGTCTCATCCGTTCCGGTCAGCGTAGCTGTTACGCTATCTTTACCGAAATAGCCAAAGGAGATCAGTTCGAGCAGACTGTTCCATACTTTGGATGCCGCTCCGTTGACCAGCGAATCTACGGTAACTGTACCCTCCGGTTTTTCACGGTCGAGGGTCAGTTCATGGCTTTGTTTTTTCATGCTGTTGCCGGCAAGATCCGTATAATCATATGTAAATGTATAGTTGGCATCCGTCTGGATCTCCGGCAGCGTCAGCTGATATACCGGACAATCGTCATTTTCTCCTGCTGTGCCAATCTGCTCCCAGCCTGTTTTAATGCTTGCACTGTAGGTATCTTTCAGCGCATCTGCATTCTCCACATCTTCCGAAGCACTGTTAACAGCTGCAAAAGCAAGCTGCATATCCGATGCGTTAAAATTTATCTCTGTCACAACTGCCGTTGCGATGATACTCTCTACGGTTTCATCGGCATAGGCACGGCCGCTTCTGACATCCAGATTTGTATATGAGCCATCCGTGTGACGGGCTTTGTAGGTTACAGCAAGAACCGGAGCAACTTTATCAATAATAAAGCGCTCTGTTTGTGTGGTTGTCGTGTTTGTAGCTGCATCCTTTGCTGTTGTGTATACGTCATACTTTCCATCGGTATTAAATGTGATCGTAAGCTTTGTTTCTGTCGCATCACTTACTCTGGTAATATCCGTATCCGCAGCTTCAAAGGTAACAGCGGCTATACCCAGGGCAGACTTCTGACTTTCTAGTTTATTGACCGTATAGTCCACACCGTTAATATTGACCAGCAAAGTTTCCAGAAAGCGTTCTTTCACATTTACAGCGTATGTCACGTCTTTATTGGTATATTTGTAGGCAAAGCTACTGGCATCATCTGTCGTGAAAGCTTCGTCTGGTGCACTTGTCTTCAGATCGGTAGTGACAACCGGCACCTTGTTATCCAGAACGATTGTTTTTTCACATGCCGGATTACTGTCCGTACCATAGGAATTTCCTGCATTATCCTTCGCCCAGGATCTTACATGGAAAATCTTTGACGGCGTATCTGCACTGACGGACAACGTTTCTGCGACTTCCTGCCCTTCTTTGACACCGATGGTGCAATACTCGTCTTTCAGCTCCTTTAATGTGACCTCACCCGGATATACAGGTTCTCCCTTGTCATTCACTTTCGGGTACGCCACTGCGGTCGTTCCCTTTTTACCGTCCGTGTCAATGGCATACTCCATTTTTTCCAGACCGGAATAATATTCACCGGACTCAACGGCTGTAAGATTTACCTGCAGAGCTGCTGCATTGTAGAACTTAATACCATCCCACTCCGCTTTATTCGAAGATGCAGATTCCTTCTCCGGCGTAATGGTCAGTTCGATATTATGCTTTGCATCGACAACAATACCGTTGGAACCGTAGATCTTCGTATTGCCGACATTGTCTTCGACTTTCACAAAGACGATGTAATTATTGTCAACTACGGTTTCGTTTTCACCCAGTTCACCGACAACGATGCTGCCACCCTGGTTCGAGTAATTTTTGATGTTGTCTGATGAGAAGGAAACCTTATTCAGATACTCTTCTGCTTTTGTTGCATCTGCAAATATATTGCCAAGATCTTCTGCATTTCTGGTGTTGGCCACATAACAGGACCATTCCTTTACACCCGCACCGGCCAGACCAGTCGTCAGTTCCGGATCATTGACTGTAATATCCGCTGTCAGTGTACGATTTTTGTATACGCCGAAAGTCACCATCTTTCCGAGACCTTTTACCAGATTTTCCGACTGATCCACGGTTATCGTTGCCAGCGGTTCCTGCTTATCACAGGTAAAGGTCAGATCAAACGATTGGGTTTTCTGTAATACGGTTCCATCCTCTGCCTTTAGCTCCATATAAAAGCCTGCGGTTACTGTTTCCCCGTTATGCAGTGCGTCTGTAGAAATCTGATAACCCGTCGTCACATTCTGGCCACCTTTGCCGGTTTTGGCAGTATCCAGATAGATCGTATCGTAACCACCAGTAAGATCAAACTTAACAATCGGAGTATCTCCTATATAAAAGGTTGTATTCCCGGCTTCATATGCCTTTTCATTGTTTTTGTTATTGATGCTGACATAACCGGACGCATTCTGTTCTTCCGTAATGGTCAGCATTCCTTTTTTATAATTTTCAAAATCAAATGCATAGTTGTTGGTGGCATCACCGGTTGTCGTATCAAGCTCCAGTACGTCGCTATGCTCGCCAAATGTGGCTTTATCATTCTCCTTGATATCACTTACACCAGACACTGTCGTATCCACAACCGTTGGAAGCACGATCCTATTTTTTACAGAGTCTGGATCATTCGCTACAAAACCGGTCACGCTGACAAGTTTCTGTAAATCATTTTTTTCGACAGCATACTCCAGGCTTCGGAAAGCTCTGAATGTATCGGCTACGGTAAGCTGCAGCTTTTTCTTTGACAGTGTGAATGTCGTATCCACAACTGCCTCATCCTCTTTCAAATCATCTTTGATCGTATAGTTTGAAGCGACTTTTGTATTCTTTAAATCATCCGCAGATGGTTTGAATTTAAAGGAACAGGTTTCGTTTATTGGAACATCCTTAATTCTACTGTCAACATCATAGAATTTAACGGCATCGAAACCGGCAATCTCTTTTTTTGCCGTTTCTGTTAACTCTGTATCATCGATTGCTTTCAGAGATGCTTCTACATCGACCTTTGATGTACCATCGTAAATCTTTTTGTTATCAAAAGCGTCTGTTTTGTTACCGTCCACACCTTTTACTGTATCCACAGTCAGTACACACGGATTTACTTTTACATACAGCTCGCCTACGCACTCAAAGTTCTCTGTCTGTACGCTTAATGTGAGCTTTACACACGTTGAAGATGCATTCATCGGATTGATCACGATTTTCTGCGCATCTTTGATCTGATCCTCTGCAACGGAAACTGTATTTCCGGAATAATTCAATGTATACTGCTGGACAGCTTCCGTGATTGTCGTATCACCATCGTGCAGTTCAAAAGCAAGTTCTTTGCCTGCCGTACCGTAAGTTAGCTCCAGCGGATTATCGGCAGTAGTGCCTGTTGCACCGGTAAATACCAGTGTGCCCTTCTCCAGATCCGGATTATATGTTTTTGTTGCCGTTGTCGGTGCATTATAGGCATCATCACCGGCAAAATCAGCTTTGATATTGACTTTTCCCGTACTTCTGAGTGTTTTTGAAACGCTGTATGTACCATTACTGTCTGTCGAAGCTTTTTTATTATTGTCAGGGGAAATCACACCTGTTCCTGTAATGGAATAGGTGATCGACTTACCGCTCAATACATCATTTCCTGACTTAAGCGTGATTTTGACATCCAGCTTTTTACGCCAGGATCCTCTTTCGTTCGTTTCAATCGAAATAGAGGTATCATTTTTTTCCACGGATACTGATTTCTCTGCCAGTTTTACATTTCCAGCATATGCTTCTACTGTAAATGCAGCATCTGTTCCGCCTTTTGCAGCTTTCACCTTTGCCGTTTTTTCATTTTCAGTAATGGATGCATTCGCTGTATTACTGCTGAGTTTCCATTCTGTAACAGTATCTTTCCATGCACCATCTGCGCTGTAGCTTTCTGTTGCAAGGGCTTTGACCGTCTTTGCACCGGATATCGTTGTTTTTGGAGTCAGCTGGGATACCGTTACTTTCAGCAGCTTATCCTCACCGTCATCTATAAGAGCTGAGGCTGCCTTCACTTCATAATTAGCAGACTCTATTTTCGCAAGAGTATATGTACTGTCTGTATCATAGGCTCCCACTTCCACTTTGCTGTTCAGCTGATCCAGACTGATGCTTTCTTCTCCGATCGTCAGACTGATCTTACCCAGACCAACATTTCCGACCAGATCTACACCATCATCCAGCACAACCTCCGTGAACAGCTTTGCCTGTACCTGCGGCGTTGAAGGTTCCTGAGACTCAGTACCTTCTGTGCCTGTTTCTGTTCCTATTTCTGTTGCCAGTACGGTATACGGGCTGGCTGTCAGACAGGCAGAAAACAGAAATACAACAGCAAGAAGAAAAGCCAGTATTCTTTTAATCTTCTCCTTCTTCATGTTTTTGTTCCTTCCTTTCATTTGATATCATGTATCGATAAACTCTGCCATTTACAATCATGTGCAGATAAAACATGAACAATGTTATGCTCATAGCAATCAGCGTCAGTGTATTCGGTATCTCATCCCAGAGATTTCCAAGAATACTGATCAGCAATGCGATGATCCATATAGGATCAACCCGCCTCGCATCTTTTGTTCTGAAAAATGCCAGAATCCCCGGCAGCATCTTCTTTTTCTGTTCCTGGTATACCGTGCTCTGATGCATCATATGCCATGCCAGCCAGAAAAAGATAATACCGCCAAGCCAGCCGAGCCAGAATATTGTACCGGCCAGGTAGCCAGCTTTTGTAATGCCATCCCCACCGTTCTGGAATGCGAAAGGTTCCAGCAACACGGAAGCTGCATGTAATCCGAAACAAAAGACAGATACTCGCAGGTATCGACCTGCTATCTTTCTGCGTCGTCTCATATCAGATCACCTCATCCGTATGGATTTCGACAATACTGCGGAGAACCTTAAACGTCTCCGGCTGTACTGACAGTTTTCCTGTCGGCACAGAATCCCTGGCTGCGTCCAGCAGGGTTGTTTCCATCAGATCGTTTTTTCCGAGAACAGATGTTTCTGCCTCCGGCTGTAATACCGTTGTCTGATCCAGATCCTCTGTCGGCGTTTTTTCCCGCGGATGTATTACTGCCGGTGTCGGCATGTCGTCATGGCTTACCAGGCGTACCGGGGTGTCGTTTTCTCCGACAAGATCGTGGTAGGAACGCCTTTTTGCCTCCTGTTCTTCCGGTTTTTCTGTTTTTTTATCTTTTCTGGATGTTTTCTTCTTTGCAGGCGAAGTATTTTTTCTCTGCAGTTTTCCGCTCTGTGGATGGTTTTCTGTCATTTCCTGCACAGCTTTTCGGGCTGTACGTCCCGTCAGTTCACCGAATATCTGCGGAATTTTCAGCACCAGAAACAGGATGACCGTAAGTATGAGAAATACTCCGGCTGCTATTGCACAATACAGAGCGATATGCTGATATACAGTATACTTCTGTTCGAAGTTCTGAACGGTTGTCGCTGCTATCATCAGTTGTCACCTCCTTCAGAAACATCCGATGTATCTGTCTGTGTCTGTGCATTGGCTGCAAAGGCGGCCTGTATCTGTTTCTCTCCGATGACAATTGCGTCGTCGATTTCCTGTTTCAGCTCCTTTGCCACCGGATTATCATTGATCTCTGCACCGTCTGCTGCCTGCCGGATATTCTGCAGCGTTGTCTGCATCTCTTCTTTTGAGACACCAGATTCTTTAAATGCATCGTAATGTGTACATATCTGGTATACAATCTCATTATACAGACGAATCTCTGTGACGATATTGTCCTGTCCGGCAATATCATCCGCCATCAATGCCATCAGATCCTGCCAGTAATCCATATAGGTGATCTGGGCATCTCCTGCCTGATTGGTCTGTCCGATCCGGCTGTTGTATGCACTGATCTTTCCGAGAATCGTTGCACGGGTCTGCCATGCATTTTTCTTGTCATTGTCGTCTCCCAGATCAAGGCTGTCCATATCTGCTTTGCTCACAATATCAAACCAGCCACCGGCAGATGTTTTGTTCTGTCCGGTTCCTTCAGTGTAGTAATACAACATGCCAAGATTGTAGGCAAAACGAACATAACCGCCTGCATTTTTCTGAAAAAGCGTTTTATTATCCTGGGATCTGTCATTATCACGGGAGCTTAATAACGACGTAATATAGCTGTCCTCTTCTGCTGTAAATTCGTTATCTGCACCGACAGCCTCCAGTACACCGAGCCATGCTGTTTCTTTCTCCGGATTTAAGGCAATCGCTTTTCTGTATAACTGCAGCTTCTCGCTGTCTGCCACTGTTGCGGCATTTTCCACATAGTAGTCGTATCCACTGGTTTCCGTCTGCCTTGCCAGCACAGAGCCTGTAAGTGAGCCGACGCCACAAAGCACGGTCAGCGCTGCTGAGGCGGAAAACAACAGCATTTTCCCTTTCAGCTTCCTCCGGTAAGGAAGGCCAAGCTCCTCCGGATGTTCCAGATCGTACGAAAGCTGGGCACAGTTTTCATAGCGGTTTTCCGGCTCATACTGTGTACATTTATTGATGATCATTTCCAGACCGAGCAGAGTATTGCGCAGCTCTCTCGGTGTTTCTTCCAGTAAAGTAGGACGGCATTGCGTGATCGGGGGAAAATTAAACGGTGTCGCCGCTGGATTTCTCCCTGTGATCAGGTGGTGCAGTGTCGCTCCGAGACAGTAAATATCACTCTGAGGCCGGGACTGTCCATTTCCGCCGTACTGCTCCGGTGCCGCATACCCTGGTGTACCAAGACACGTCGTATCTTCCGAATTTCCTGTTTTAAATACACGTGCCGTTCCAAAATCGATCAGAGAAATCTCTCCATTTGGCTTCAGCATGACATTCGCCGGTTTCATATCCCGGTAAATGATCGGATGCTCTCTCGTGTGTAAGTAATACAGAACATCACAAAGCTGGATTCCCCATGAAATCACATCCTCCACACCAATCGGCAGATTGTCACGCTCAAGGCTTTCCTGCAAGACCTTATTCAGCGATTTTCCTTCTATATAATCCATAACGATGATAAATGTATCTTCATCATCGATTACATCTATGATACTGGGTAGATACTTATGGGAAAGACTTTTCAGGATATTGGTCTCAACGATCAGTCCCTGTTTGACTGTCGTAAAATCCTGTACACCGTCCTTACGCACCTCTTTGATCGCCCATGTCTTATTTGCACGCTCGTTTAAGGCCAGGTACACAACGCTCATGCCACCCTGACCTATTTTATTCAATATTTTGTATTTTCCATCTACGACTGATCCGATTTCCAGCATACTTATCCCTCCAGACTGACTTTCACGATGACTGTCGAAATATTATCGACTTCCATCCGGGTTTTATCTAACTCTGTTAACTGTATAAGCTGCTGTTTCATCATCGCTTCATCCGTAAACTGTGACGGATTCAGGCTGTTATATATCTCTTCTTCGCTGATCACATGGCGGAATCCGTCACTGCACAATAGAAACGCGCTTCCGTCATAGATCTCGCCCTCATAAAAATCGGGAAATACTTCATCGGACGCACCAATACATTGCAACAGTACATTTCGCTGCGGGTGGATCTCTGCCTGTTCCGGTGAAAGCCGACCGAGATCGATCTGCTGCTGCACAAGGCTCTGATCCTTTGTCAGCTGATAGACCCTGTCAAGGATCGCATATGCTCTGGAATCCCCCACATTCATAATGTAGTATCTGTCCTTCAGTAACAAAAGAGCTACCACAGTCGTTCCCATTCGCCTTCCCGTTCCTGCAACGTGTTCAGCAAGACGGTGATTCAATTCATTCGTGATCTGCTTCCATGTCATCTGTATCTCATCAAATCGGAAATCAGATACGACCTCTGGAAAATCGGTTTCAAACCACTGTTCGAACGCCCTTATGACGGTCGCGCTGGCCAGTTCCCCGTTGGAAAGACCGCCCATGCCGTCACACAGTACGCAAAAACATACCTCTCCCAGTTCTGTCTGTGCCACCTTGATCATGTAGGCATCCTGATTCGTCTTTTTCTTAATTCCCACATCCGT
Source organism: Ruminococcus bromii (assembly GCA_963603285.1). Classification (GTDB taxonomy): domain Bacteria; phylum Bacillota; class Clostridia; order Lachnospirales; family Lachnospiraceae; genus UBA11957. The sequence continues at coordinate 237 of CAVCMG010000049.1, read as the reverse complement.
GTGGGAAGCAATCAGAAATTGCATATGCTTATCCTCTGTGTTATATTTTATTATTTTCGTTCTTATGCCACCTTAATTTATGAACATTATAACAGTAGTATCGTGTTTAATCAACCATTTATATTAATATATCCGATTTAAAATGATACATATTTTTATTTATTTTTCAAAAATATATACATAACCTTTTTTACTTTGTTTTTATCTGTTCAAACGTTTTTATAATATTCTGTTTAA
>CAVCMG010000048.1:0-20018 GCA_963603285.1 Ruminococcus bromii | reverse complement strand
GAGGTATTTTCAATTTTCAACGTCTACGCTTTTTATTATACAGGAAGCTCCCTTTCTCTTTCGATTTACGTGAACAACGAGCCAAAGTCCATGCTTTCACGCGACCTTGGCGACTGCCGCGATAACCATGAGAAACTCGCAAAGCGTGTTCTTATGGTTTTAAAGTCAGTATAAAAGAGGCTTGTATCGATTTTTCGTAAAAGTTGCATCAAAGTTGTAACAGTTATTGTATAACCTCCTCCGCAGCTTCCGTTTCATTCAGATCATACGCATACAGCTGTGTATCCTTCCACTCATTCGCCACAGAGGCTATCCCCTTGTAAAAATCATCCTGCCCGGTCCGCATACTCAGTGCAATCCCCTTCCAGCTGTCAGAACCCAGCAGACGACAGCTGGAGCTTACCGGTACATTTGTCACCGAATATGTCTCTTCTGTCCCCTGATTCTGCACATTTTCAAATACGATACCACCATCCGTATCCCATGTACTACTGTTCATACCATACGCATAAGCTGCCCCGTAATAATTCTGCAAAAGCCACAGACAGCTGTAGCGGATCTCATCGGCCGGGGATATTTTTTTCAGATCCCCATAGACAACGGAGTCTGTATACCCGCTCCAGTCCTTCTGTGTATCCTCTTCCCACAGCGCGCAGAGCCGCTCCTGGGCTGGATCCAGCAGAAACTGCCATGTATCCTCGTCCTTTTCAAATGTCAACAGCCACAACGTCATCCCTCCCATGGTATTCGTTGTCTGGCTGACAAAAATACAGCTGGCCTCCGTCAGATACTGCCCGGCCTCTGCATCATCCGTCTGGTTCAGCCGGATATATAACGGCATAATTTCTTTTTCAGTTCCCGTATCATAACAGTAATTCTCGACCGTCAGATTATACCGCTCCACCGCTTCCCACAGAGTGTCAAGTACGGTCGTATCATACTTCTGTAAAGACTGCGCTGAATCCGTATGGTATAATCGTGTGAACGTACAGTCATAAGGATTACTCAACAGATATACCTTATCCGAAAATGTCAGCTCGTAGGCGATTCCCGCGGTCGCATTCGGATTGTCCTGCACCTGTATATTGTTCACCAGCTTCTTATCCGAAGAATAATTCATCCCCACCGGCAACAGCTCTGCAGCCGCAAATATAACCGCAACGCCACAAAGTATGGCTATGATCTGTGCAATATGCTTCACTGGCTGTCCTCCTTATTCGGAAAATGCATGGTGATAGTCGTTCCCTTCCCCGGTTCACTATCAATGAGCCAGGTTGCCTTATGCAGGCGGATGATCTCCTGACACAGCGTCATGCCAAGTCCTGCACCGCCCTCCTTGCGGGAACGCGACTTGTCCACCATGTAAAAGGCCTGCGTAATCTTGTCAATCTCTGTTTTTTCCATGCCTTTTCCCTCATCTCGGACGATCACAGTATAGCCATCCGGCTCTGCCTGTCCAGTCAGATAGATATGTGCGCCCTTTGGCGACGCTTTCCTGGCATTGTCCACCAGATTGGCAAACAGGGAAAGTAACAGATCCGGTTCGCCGTAAATCACGCCTTTTTCTGCCTGCCGCACCAGCTCTGTTTCCGAGCGCAGCATACTGACTTCCACCAGATACCCCACCTGCCGCAGCAGATACTGGGCGGGCAGCTCCTGAAATTCCATATCCTGCTGTTTCAGCACAAACAGCTCCATCAGTTTATACGACAGCTTTTGCAGACGCTTCCCCTGCGCATAGATATAATCGGCAGCCTTGATCCTCTCCTCCGGTAAAAGATCGTCCACCGAACGGATCAGCTCGGCATAACCGATGATCGCCGTCAGCGGCGTTTTCAGTTCATGGGCAAATGCCGCGGTAAAATGCTCCTGCCGCTTTGCCTGATCCGAAATCTCTTCCATCTTTTCCTGCAAATGACCCGCCATGCTGTTGAAATCCTGTGCCAGCACAGCGATCTCGTCCTTTCCTTTCACCTCCGCACGGCAGTTCAGGTCACCATTCGACAGACGGCTGGTACTCTCCGACAGCTTTGACAGCCGATGTGTCAGAAGATAGGACAGCCCCAGCGAAATCCCCACGCAGGCGCCCAGAAGAATACACACAACATACTGATACAGCCGGATCATCTCATCCCGCTGCACATACACCGCATCCATATCCGAAATCGTCTCCAGATAATACGTTTTCTCCGTCACCGGCATTTTTGCCGTACTGACAATGCGCATATACCGGTGTCCATCCTGCTCATATATCACGTATCCCCGCTGCCCGGCACTGACACGTTCCAGAAAATCTGCATTGATGTCTTCCTTACGGTTCTGATAGATCACATTGATCCTGCCATCCCGCACACCGAAATATTTGCCGCTCGTACCGATACTGGTGCAGAGCGACTCCGCAATATGCTCCACCGTCTCCCGCTTTTTCTGGTATTCCTCCGGCACACTCGACAGAGCATTAAAAAAAGCGATGCGGTACATCTCATTTTCTGTCAGATGGATGTCCACCTCCCGCTCATAGGCACTGTGAAAAGAAGCCTGCAGGATAAAGCTCGCACACAGGCTGAAGATCAGGGCTATAAGGATATAAAAGCTTAAAAATACTTTCCAGAATAATTTCATATACGTTCCTACACTTCAAGCCGGTAGCCGACCTTATAGACCGCCTTTATCTTATCTTCCCAGTTCATTTTTCTCCGCAGACGCTGTACATGCAGATCCACCGTACGGCTGTCCCCCATATAATTGCTGCCCCAGACATTTTCGTAAATCGTTTCTCTGTAAAGCGCTATATTCTTATTTCGCACAAACAGCAGCAAAAGCTCAAATTCCTTCATCGTCAGAGAAATCTCCTGCTGCCCCCGCATCACCGTACGGGAAGAAATATCAATCGTCACATCAAAGATCTCGATCTTATCAGAAGCTTTATGATACCTGCGCAGCACCGTCTCCACCCTGGCCAGCAGCTCCACCATCTCAAACGGTTTCGTAATATAATCATCCGCCCCGGCCCGTAATCCCCTCACACGATCCTGCAGCTCACCCATAGCCGTAATAAAGATCACCGGGGTATCATTCGTTTTTATATAATCCAGAAGCTCATAACCACCAATCTCCGGCAACATAATATCCAGCAGCACCAGATCATAATGATTACCCGCAATAAAATCCGCAGCCTCCCTCCCGTCAAAAGCCTGCTCACAGCCATACCCCGCCCGGGTAAGATGCATACGAATAAGGTCCGAAATAGCTTCTTCATCTTCTACAATCAGTATTTTTATCATGGTGTCTTTCTCTCCTTTGTATACCTGCACAGTATAAGCCAAACTTGCATCATTCTTGCATCATCCCCCACGCGGCGTCAGCTCGCGGTCCGTCCACCACACCACTTCCGTCAATCCCACTTCCTCATAAGCCAGCACAAGCCCGCTGTGGTGCCAGGCTGTGGTATGTTCTCTTACAAAACCTTCCGCAGGCGTCGGCACTTAGTGAGCGCAAGCCGTCAGGCGCAGTCGCGAACTTAGTACCGCTATGCCGAGGCAGAGCGAGAGCGCGTTTTGTAAGAGAACATACCACAGCCTGGCACCACAGCGGGCTTGTGCGTCCGTCCCCACTATTCTCTAATCTGTCCATCCCCATAAATAATATACTTTGTCGAAGTCAGCGCCAACAACCCCATCGGCCCCCTCGCATGCAGCTTCTGCGTACTGATCCCGATCTCCGCACCAAATCCAAATTCAAACCCATCCGTAAACCGCGTAGACGCATTCACATACACCGCCGCCGCATCAATCTCCCGAAGAAACTTCTGCGCATGCGCATAATCCCCCGTCACAATCGCCTCCGAATGGCCCGTATTATACCGGTTGATATGTGCAATAGCCTCTTCGATCGAATCCACAACCTTCAACGAAATAATCCTGTCCAGATACTCCCGGCCCCAGTCATCCTCCGAAGCCTCATGGATCTGCGGCACCAGCTTCCTTGCCGCCTCATCCCCACGGATCTCCACATCCTTATCAAACAACGCCTTCGCAATCGCCGGAATCGCCGCATCCGCAACAGCCGAATGGATCACCAGTGACTCACATGTATTGCATGTACCCAGCCGCTGCGTCTTCGCATTCACGATGATCCGCACCGCCATGTCAATATCCGCAAATTCATCCACATAAATATGGCAGTTTCCCGTACCTGTCTCGATCACCGGTACGGTACTGTTCTCTACCACCGTCTGGATCAGACGCGCACCGCCCCGGGGGATCAGCACATCAATATAACGGTTTAACCGCATCATCTCCCGGGCTGTCTCATGAGACGTATCCGTAATCAGCTGGATCGCATCCTCCGGCAATCCCACAGCCGCCAGCGCACCTCTGAGAACCTCCGCGATCGCCATATTGGAATGAATCGCATCACTGCCACCACGTAAGATCACAGCATTTCCCGTTTTAAAACACAGCCCAAAAGCATCCGCTGTCACATTCGGTCTCGACTCATAGATAATACCGATCACGCCAAAAGGCACCCTCATCTGCCCGATCATCAGCCCATTCGGTCTTTTTTTCATAGACAGAACTTCCCCGATCGGATCATCCAGTGTCACAATCTGCTCCAGCCCCACAGCCATAGCCTCGATCCGTGCCTCATTGACCATCAGACGATCCAGAAGTGCTTCGGACATCCCTGCCTTTCTGCCATTTTCCAGATCCGTGCCGTTGGCCTTTATAATGCTGTCGGCATGCTCCCGTAACGCAGCTGCTGCCGCCTGCAGTCCCCTGTTTTTATCTCCACCGGATGCTTTCACCAGAAGTGTTGCCGCCGCCTTTGCTTTTTGTCCCATCTCTGTTAATGCTGTCATTATTTTCCCCTTTTTTGTCTCATCTGCAAACTGGTCTATATACTATACGGTACGGTATGTCTCCATAATATACGTTTTCAGCCTTTATTTCTCTCTTTCAAAAATCCTTCCACTTCTTCCCTCTTCGGAATCGATGGTGCAGCACCCTGTCTGGATACCGCAATGGAGCTTGCCGCAGTCGCCATATTCAGGGCCTCCTTTACCGGCACACCTTCCATCAGACAGGTCAGCAGATATCCACAGTAGGTATCCCCTGCTCCTGTGGTATCCACAACGGTGTTTTTATAAATCTCCTGCGTGGCAAACGTTTCTTCATCCTGATAGCACGAACCCTCCGAGCCAAGCGTCAGCACGATCTTTGCATGAGGATATTTCTCACGAAATACCCGCAAAATCTTCTCCGGCTCCTTCTCACCGGTCAAAGCCTCTCCCTCGATCTCGTTAACGATAAACAGATCCACCATCTCCAGCGGATACGTTGTCAGCTCCTTTGTGATCGGTGACGGATTTAAGGCCACCACTGCACCTGCCTCCTTTGCCCTGCGGATGATATATGGCACGAGATTGATCTCATTCTGCATCAGTACATAATCGCCCGGCTCTATCGTCTGCATCACTTCGTCAATAAATTCTTCCGTCAGCATATGGTTCGTACCGGAATACACGATGATCGCATTCTGTCCACTCTCACTGACCTGCAGTGCCGTATGACCGCCGTCGGCATCCAGCTCCTTTACATAGGTCAGCGGCACCTGTTTTTCCACCAGCGTTTCCTTTAAGATAGCACCATCCCGGCCAATACAGCCTACATGATAGACATTTGCACCGGCTCTGGCCAGCGCGATCGTCTGGTTTAATCCCTTTCCGCCCGGGAAAAAGGACAGACTCTTTGCCAGGATCGTCTCTCCGGCCCGCACAAAATCCTCTACGCCATACACACGGTCAACATTTAAAGAACCAAAATTATAGACTTTCATACCTGCCTCCGTTTCTCGTTTATATTAATCAAGATATCTCTTCGTTCTCAGATAATCAATAACTGACGTATAATGCTCCGGATTTGCCACAAACAGCGTACCCACGTCTTTGCCTGCCATAACATCCTGGATCACATCCCGTCTGGCCGCATTGGCTATCACCATGTCAGCACCCATGCCACAGGCAATCAGCGCTGCAGAAAGCTTTGTCGTCATACCACCGGTACCAAAGCTGGTATGGGAATCTCCGGCTGTTTTTAAAATATCCTCTGTGATCTTTTCCACCAGAAGGATCGGCTGTGCTGTCGGATCCGTATTCGGATCTGCCGTATACAGGGCATCAATATCCGACAGAAGGATCAGAAGATCTGCCCCGATCAGCCCGGTAACAACAGCGGAAAGACGGTCGTTATCACCAAATTCGATCTCTTCTGTGGATATCGTATCGTTTTCATTTACAATCGGCACAACACCCAGATGCAGAAGCTCATTGAAGGTATTTTTTGCATTGGTGCTGTTCGGCTCATCCAGTACAGTATGCTTGGTCATCAATACCTGGGATGCGATGTGTCCATATTCCGCAAACAGCCGCTGATATACCATCATCAGTCTGGCCTGTCCTACGGAAGCACACGCCTGCTTTCTTGCCAGATTCTGCGGACGCTCCTTCATTCCCAGCGCCTGACGGCCCACGCCGATCGCACCTGAGGAAACCAGAACGATCTCCTTGCCCTGATTACACAGGTCACAGATCACGCGGACCAGCCGCTCCATTTTATCAAAGTTCAGATTGCCGGTTTCCTCGTGGATCAGAGAGGAGGAACCAATCTTGATTACAATACGCTTTTTATCTTTCAGTTTTTCTCTCAAGTCTGTCATATGCGCTCCTGTATCTGCCTTACCGGCAGTTTTTTCTTTCCTTGGCATGTAAAAGAAAGCTCCCATGGGGATTTCTTTTATCTATGTACGCTCATTATAGCATCTGCTTTTCATGAAAGAAATACCCCTTTTCATGCCAGTTTTTCACCAATCGTACGCCTGACATGAAAAAGGGTATGCCCTGTTTTCTCATCTGTTGTTTTACCGCATTGCTTTTTCTGTACCGGATACTTTTTCCAACAGTCTGGCCAGCAGATCGCCCTGCAGATAATAGGTTGTCTCAAAATTCAGATACCGCATGGTCTGGTCATCCCAGAGGATCCGGATTTGCGGAGCGAACTCATCATCAGCTTCCCAGAACTGCAGCAGTATCGGGAAAAAAGGAAATGCCGGGATCCGGGCTGTAACATCAGCGCCTGCCAGCGGTGATAAAATCTCACCCCCCAGTGCCAGACACGCCTCTTTCAGCAGATCTGTCTTTCCCGAAAAAGCATCGGCATATTTCTGTGAGAAAATTTCTGCACTCGGACTGGCCCCTGCTGCCGCAAAATTCGCCACCGGCGTCCACTTTCCGCCAAGCGGCGGCAGTATTTTTTCATCGCCATGGCACAGCATATCATAAATCGTCATAACAGTTTCATACGACCGGCATTCCACATATATGTCGCTTTGTTTCTCATACACTGCCGCCGTTTTCTGGTCGATCCGGCACGGCACACCGATATACGTCAGATAGATGTACTGTTCATCCATCTCCAGCTGAAACTTCTCTGCCAGAAACTCCTGATCATATTTCAGGAAATATGCCCGTCCGATATCCACCTGCTTATCATAATTCGAAACCATCCGTTCATCTTCCTTTCTTCTATATGCACTTATTATACAATTTCGTGATTTTTTCTCACTTGTTTCTTTCCGGTATTCTCGGCAGATTCCACCGGTAATGCGCCGCCAGATACCGGATCAGGATCACACACAAAGATCCGATCACCAATGCCGGAAGCTCCCCGACACTGCGATAGAGAACCACACAGAGCACGGCTCCTACGATCGACGCACAGGCATAGACATGGCGCACAAAAATATAGGGCGGTACTTCCGCCATCATATCCCGCAAAAGTCCTCCGCCGACCCCTGTCAGCGTTCCCAGAAACGCCAGCAGAAACGTATTATCCATATATCCGGCATCCACACCGGCCTTCACGCCAAACACAGTAAAAATGCCAAGTCCGATCGTATCCATCACCAGCATGACCAGATCATAATACACTCTCGCCCTGCCCTCAAAAAATTCCTGTTTAAAATAAAAGATCAGAAATACGATAAGCGATGTGGCTGCCGCCACTGCCACATATTTCGGATCCTGCAGCGCCGTCGGCACCTTTCCCAGGATCACATCCCGCATCATACCGCCGCCGACCGCCGTGCAGACCCCCAGTACACAGACCCCGAACAGATCCATCTTACGCTGGATCGCCACAATGGCTCCGGATGCTGCAAAGGCAATCGTCCCGGCCAGATCCATCAATAAAAAAATGAGAGACTGTATATCCATACCTCACCTCAGTTTACTTTGTATTTTGACAGGTCTCAACCTTATCCCTGCTATTATACCTTACTTTTCTGTACAGGGAAACCTTCGATTAACAGCCGCATATGTTTTCTTTTTCGTTTTCACGCAGCATAAAAGCACGACCTGTTTTTATCCAGTCAGACAGGTCGTGCTTTTCATGATTTCACCGTATTCTTTTATACATCCAGTCCGGCATGGTAGCCCTGATAGATGGCCATCGTAATATTGGCCGGGCGTACACAGTCGCCGATCTGGCGGACAACGGGCGCTGCATCCAGAAGGCTGTCCACGGTACTGCGGTTGGCTCTCTGACCTACCGCGCAGACAACGGATGTTCCCTCGACCAGAACGGTCTGGCCGTCTTTATCCTTACATACGATACCGTCCTTTGTGATCTCCATGCCCTGATAACCGGTATGTACACCGGCTACATACTTGTCGATCATCTGCATCAGGATCGGGCGGTGACGGATATTCGCATCGACAGCCAGTGCATCCCGCATCTCCACCAGTTGCACCTTTTTGCCCTCCTGTGCCAGATGGATCGCACATTCGCATCCTGCCAGACCGCCGCCGAGAACGACAACGCTGTCCGTTACCTTTTCCTTCTGGCGGTAATAGTCATTGACAACTACGACATGCTCGCCGTCAATCCCCGGAAGCGGCGGTACAATCGGACTGGAGCCCACAGCCAGGATCATCACATCCGCACCGATGGCTTCGGCATATGCCGGTGTTACCTCCGTATTGCAGCGGATCTCCACACCGGCTTCTACCGCCTGTCTTTCCAGTACCAGACCCAGCTCATACATCTCATGCTTGAAATCGATCGCCTGCTCGCACTTTAAGATACCGCCCACCTTGTCGCTCTTTTCACAGAGAATCACTTCATGGCCGCGCTGCGCTGCAGTGACAGCCGCTTTCAGACCGGCCACACCGCCGCCGACAACCAGCACTTTCTTCTTTCTGGCTGCCGGGAGCACCTCTGTACCCTCGATCTCACGGCCGATCAGCGGATTGACGGTACAGCGTCTGGTCTGCGTCGTCGGACGCTCTGCCATACAGGCAAAGCAGCGCAGACATTTGACAATCTTGTCATCGTTGCCGGACACGATTTTTTCCGGCAGATACGGATCGGCCAGCAGTGCACGGCCCATGTAAACCACATCGGCCTTGCCGGAGGCGATGATCTCTTCCATCTGCTCCGGGGAATTTAAGGCGCCGATCGTAGCCACCGGCTTTTTCACATGCTTTTTGATCTCTTCTGCCAGATACACATTGACACCGTGCGGTGCAAACATGGACGGATGCGTCTGGAAGAAACCGAATTTATAGGAACCGGCGGAAACATGCAGCAGATCCACATACTCCTCCACTGCCTGGGCGATGCGTACGCCCTCTGTGAGATCATAACCACCGTCAAACAGCTCGGAACCGCTGAAACGGAACTCGATCGGGAACATCGGACCGACCGCCTCACGCACTTCCTTCAAAATACGCAGCGTCAGGCGCATACGGTTTTCAAAGGAACCGCCGTACGCATCCGTACGATGATTGAAATACGGCGACATAAACTGATTCAGCAGCCAGGTATGGCCGCCGTGGATCATAATCATCTCAAAGCCTGCACGTTTAGCCAGCTTTGCTGTCTCCCCGTAGCGCTTCACAATATCGTCGATCTGCTCCACCGTCAGGGCGGTAACCTTCAGTCCATCCTCACGGACGCCATCGCAGGGGCCGTACTGGGTCAGACTGTCCTTTTTATTCTTATCTGCCATATATGTACCGGCATACTGGCCGGAATGGGAAAATTCCACGCTCGCGATCGCACCGTGTCTGCAGATCGCATCGGCACAGAAGGTAAAGCTGGCCAGAGATCCCGGTGTTGTCAGATCCAGATGCAGCATATGGGAGCCGTCTGTCTCCGGATGTACGACCAGCTCGCTCATGGTCACGGCTGCCGCGCCGCCTTTGGCACGCAGCTCATAGAAAGCCTTTGTGCGTTCGCCGGGAACGCAGTCTGCACTGATATCGGTTGCACCGATCGGTGACGCAAACATACGGTTACGGAAGGTGACATTGCCAAGGGTGATCGGCTGACACAGATGTGGAAATTTTCTCTTCATGATGGTTCTCCTGTCTTTTTTACTTTGCGCAGTATGCTGTATATCGTATCGCTGTCCTGTCTGTTTTCACTGCTTTTTTCTTTATAGCATCATTTTGCAAGCATGTCAATATTGACATGTTATAGTATGACATATTTTTCGGGATTTTCTATACATTTTTACAGCTTTGCCAATATTTTCTCATACTCCCGACTGCAAAAAGTCCCTGCCGACAGTCATATAAAACTGCCCGGCAGGGACTTTTTGCATTTTCTATGGAAATATTGTCGCTATATAACAGCTTAAGCGTCCATTCCTGCGATCAGCTCCGGGATCACCTTGTGCAGGTCACCGACCATACCGTAGTCTGCTACCTCAAAGATCGGTGCAGCCTCGTTGTTGTTGATGGCGATGATATAATCGGAATCCTTCATACCGGCAATGTGCTGGATCGCACCGGAAATACCGCAGGCGATATAGATTTGCGGTTTAACGGTTGTACCGGTCTGGCCGACCTGACGGGACTTGTCGATCCATCCGGCATCTACAGCCGCACGAGATGCAGCAACCACGCCGCCGAGCTTTTCAGCCAGCTGCTCCAGCAGCTTGAAGCCCTCTGCACTGCCGACACCCATACCACCGGCAACGATGACCTTGGCATCTGTCAGGGAAACAGCGTCCTTGGCTGTCTTTACAATCTCCAGTACCTTTGTACGGATATCGCCCTCAGCGAAGGAAACGTTCAGCTTCACGATCTCGCCCTGTTTTCCTGTCTGCGGATTTTCCAGCTTCTGCATAACGCCCGGACGTACGGTGGACATCTGCGGACGATGGTTCGGACACATGATCGTAGCCATCAGGTTGCCGCCAAAGGCCGGACGGGTCATACGGAACTGTCTGTCCTCAGCCGGAAGCTCCAGCTGTGTACAGTCGGCTGTCAGACCTGTACCGGATTTTACTGCCAGCGCCGGACCCAGATCACGGCCGATGTGGGTAGCACCGTACATAACGATCTCCGGCTTGTATGCCTTGATGGCTTCATCGATAACCTTTGCATAACCATCTGTTGTGTAGTTTTTCAGCTCCGGTGCATCTGCCAGATATACCTTGTCAGCACCGTAGGCAAACAGCTCTGCGCACAGTCCCTCGACATTCTCACCACAGAGAACAGCAGAAACCTCTGCACCAACGCCGTCAGCCAGCTTTCTTGCCTCACCCAGAAGCTCTAATACAACCGGCATCAGCTTGCCGTCACGCTGCTCGGCAAATACCCAGATACCGCTGTACTGTGTGATATCCACACCGTTTCCCTTGCCCTCGATCTTTTCGATGGCGTCAAACGGACATACCTCTGCACACTGTCCGCATCCTGTACAGGAGCTGCCGATGGAAGCGATCTTACCGTCCATGGTAATAGCTTCGAACGGACAGTTTTTCATACATTTCTTACAACCTTTACATTTATCTGCAATAACTTTAACTGCCATTGTTCTTCTCCCTTCTGCCCTTACAGTACGTGTTTTTCTCTCAGCTTGCCAACAACTGCAGCAGCCATATCGGCCGGTGCGCCGGTGAAGATCTCACCCTTGCCCTTCTGCGGCGGTGTGAAAGAACGTGCAACCTGTGTCGGGGAAGCATTCAGACCGCAGGCAGCCGGATCCAGCTTGACATCCTCATGGTTCCATACGGTAATCTCTTTTTTGTAAGCATCTACGATACCGGAAACAGACATGTATCTTGGCTCGTTTAATTCTTTCACGCAGGTTAAAAGACACGGTGTCTGTACTTCGATCTTTTCATAACCATCCTCGAGCTGTCTCTCAACGATGACCTTATCGCCCTGGATCTCTACCTTCTGTACATAGGTTACAACCGGCAGCTTCAGACGCTGTGCAATCTGCGGCCCTACCTGTGCAGTATCACCGTCGATAGCCTGACGTCCGGCAAAGATGATATCAGCGCCGCCCATTTTCTTGATACCGGCAGCAATCGTGGTAGAAGTCGCGCATGTATCTGCACCACCGAACGCACGGTCAGACAGCAGATAGGAATCATCAGCGCCCATAGCCATACACTCTCTGAGCATTTCCATGGCCTGCGGCGGTCCCATGGTGATCACATCTACTGTGGTTCCCTCGTTGGCATCCTTGATCTGCAGAGCAGCCTCCAGTGCATTGGCGTCATCGGGATTTAAGATACTCGGTACGCCGTCACGGATCAGGGTACCTTTCACCGGATCGATTCTTACTTCTGTTGTATCCGGTACCTGTTTAGCACATACGATAATTTTCATAATTTGTCACCCTTCCTCTCTTACTTCAGCAATGCACGTGAGATAACCATCTGCTGTACCTGGCTTGTACCCTCGTACAGTGTGAATACACGACAGTCTCTGTACATACGTTCAACCTTGTATTCTTTGATGAAACCATATCCGCCGTGGATCTGTACAGCCTTGGCACAGATGCGGTTGCAGGCTTCTGCGGCATAGTATTTGGCCATGGCGGCAGCCTTGCTGGCCGGTTTCTTCTGATCGATCAGATAAGCGGCACGGTATACTAAAAGCTTTGCAGCATCCAGCTCCGTAGCCATATCTGCCAGCATAAAGCTGATGGCCTGGAATTTACCGATCGGACGTCCGAACTGTTTTCTCTCTTTGGCATACTTTACAGCCTCATCCAGAGCGCCCTGGGCTACACCAATGGACTGGGCAGCTACACCGATACGTCCTGTATCCAGTGTGGCCATGGCGTTGGAGAAGCCTTTGTCTCTCTCACCCAACAGGTTTTCCTTCGGTACGCGGACATTTTCCAGAATGATGTCGCTGGTCGCACAGCCGACAAGACCCATCTTGTTCTCCGGTTTGCCGCAGGAAACACCCTCAGATTTCATATCTACGATAAAGGCACTGATTCCTCTGGTACCCTTGCTCATATCTGTCTTGGCATAAACAACGGCTACATCGGAAAGCGGTGCAGCTGTGATAAAGGTCTTACGGCCATTTAATACAAAGCAGTCATCCTCTTCTACAGCTGTTGTGGTCATACCACCGGCATCGGAACCAGCACCCGGCTCTGTCAGTGCGAAACAGACGGTCTTTTTACCGGTTACGATATCGCGCAGATATTTGCTCTTCTGTTCTTCTGTACCGGACAGAAGGAACGGGCCACCGGCTAGGGAGTTCGGGGAAGATACATACAGGCTGGCTACAGCGCTGACACGGGCGATCTCTTCCATAACAGAAACGTAACCACGGCAGTCAGAACCTGCTCCGCCGTATTCTCTCGGGATCTTGATCCCAAAAAATCCGGCCTTGGCCATCTTGTCCAGCACCTCTTTCGGGAAAACCGCAGTCTCCTCCACCTCGTCAAGGATCTCTGTGGTCAGCTCCTTTTCCGCAAATTCGCGGGCAAGCTTGTGAATCATCAGATGTTCCTCTGTCAGAAACAGTTCGTTCAATGTACTCATGATTTACCTCCTTCAAAATGTTTAAGAAGCTGCTCTTTGAGCGCTCCAATTTTTATTTTTCCATTGGCTGTCCGGGGAAGCTCCTCCATAAACAGCAAATATCTTGGAATCTTATAATGGGCCAGAAGGGCACTTAAAAAACCTCTGAGATGTTTTTCATCCCGATCCCCCTCTGTCACAATGCAGGCTGCGATCTCCTCCTGGGTCACCGGTGAGGGCAGTCCCAGCACCTTGACCTCGTGCACTCCGGGATACTGCTGGATCGCCTGCTCGATCTCTGTGCAGGAAATATTTTCCCCACAGCGTATGATCATCTCCTTGCGCCGTCCGGTCACATACAGATAGCCGTCCGCATCCAGATACCCCAGATCGCCGGTACGAAGCCATCCATCTGCCGTCATGGCTCTGGCCGTCGCCTCCTCCATCCGGAAATAGCCCGGAAAGATATGGTAGCCACTAAGCTCGATCTCTCCGGTTTTTCCGCAGTCGAGCACGCTGTGATCCCGGATATCCACGATCCGGCAGCTGAGACTGGGTAAAACCTTACCGACAGACTGCGCGATCTTTTCTGGCAGATCTTCATACGGAGAAAACGTCACACTCGGCGAAGCCTCCGTCTGTCCATAACTCATCGCCAGAAACGAAAAACCAAACGCATGACTGATCTCCATATATTCCTTTTCGCTTACCAGAGATCCGGCAACGATGCCACTTTTTAAGCTGCTGACATCGTGCTTTTCAAGCAGATGCTTCCGTAAAATTGCCAGAAACATCGTCGGTACACCATTCATGATGGTACACTGATACTTTTCTATGGTCTCCAGCATACCTTCGCTGTGCTGGTCATCCACAAGACAGACACAGTGCCCCGTAGCCAGCGAAGTCAGATACCCAGCTGACAGCCCAAAGCAGTGAAACAGCGGCAGCGCCATACAGGAACTGTCCATGGCGTCCCAGTGCATCTGCTCCGCTGCCTCAAAAGCAACCGAAACCACATCCCCCTGACGAAGCATGGCTCCCTTGGCACGGGATGTCGTTCCGGATGTGAATAAAATACCTAAAATATCCTCCGGCACAACCGTCCGTTTGATACTCTCGAGCCGATGCCGCTCCTCCGGCGTTGTCGGCAGCTGCATAGCCATGCGGATATCCTTTTCCGTATATAAACGATACGGTCTTTCTCCATGCAGAGACGGCAGCTGCCGCGGTGCATCCAGTGCACAGACCGCCTCCGGTTCTGCATAGTCGATCAGCTCTTTCAATTCCGTTTCCACCAGATGCGGATTAAACAGCACAGCCTGCGCTCCCAGCTTCTGAAGAGCCAGAAAGGTCAGTATCCAGTAGACGCTGTTAAAGCCCCACAGACTGATCCGTCTTCCCTTTCGTACGCCCTGTCCATACAGATACCAGGCAATACGGTCGGAAAAGCGGTCCACATCCTGCCAGTTCATCCGGTAATCCTTATGTACCAGCGCGATACGGTCCGGAGACTTTGCCGTGCGCTGCAAAAGCGCTTCGCTCACCGTCATCCAGTTGGCTTTCGTACATGTCATGTACGCCTCATCCTCTTTCCTGTCATAAAACCACAGTACCTCCGGCTGCTTCTTTTTCGTGTCCTGTAGCCTTGCTTTTCCGGAAATACAATCATGCAGTCAATGACAATATGTTAATATTGACACGTTTGATATTTAAAAAGAAACTATATTTTTTTATACCTTATATAGCGGTATGCGGTCAACTTTTTCCGGCTAGATTGTCGCTAATAAGACATTATTTTGTTTGAAAAACGGCCTGTTTTACGTTATACTTATGAGTAACAAACCTTTAACTTATTATGAAAAAACGGAGATTCTATGCGAACATTAAAATACGCAATCCTCGGTCTGATCCTGCAGCATCCATGTACCGGCTACGACATCGCCAGAGAATTTAAGGAACGTGCCTTTTCCAACTTCTGGTATGCCACCCATAGCCAGATTTATCCGGAGCTCAAACGGCTCTGCAACGAGGGACTGATTACCTATGATGTCGTCATCCAGGGGGAAAAGCTCGAAAAGAAACAATACACCATCACCGATGCCGGCCGCGAAGAATTTATGACCTGGCTACAGACCGATGACGATCTGATGATGACTGCCAAGGATGTCTTCCGCCTCCGGACCTTTTTTTCCCAGTTCTATACGGGCAAAGAGTTCCGCGCACAGCTGACCTCCCATATTGCCAAACATGAGACACGCAAGGCCCAGCTTGAGGCCATTCAGGCACATCCCCACTTTAAGGGCTGTACACCCGGTTCTGCTGCCTTTGGCGACTATATGGTCTTAGACGGCGCGATCATGCGCGAGGAATCCTACATTGCGTGGCTGAAAAAATGTCTGGACGCCTACAAGGATGTAGAATAACTAAAAAATGGTCCGCCGGACCATTTTTCATATGCTGGTCATAAAAAAAGCGGACATAAAGGAAAATCAGATCCCCTTTATGTCCGCTTCTTTGCGGCTTTCCGCGTACGTTTACAATCAGATTATAACACAAAAGCTTATACGCCGTAAACCTCTTTATTATATTTATCAATTTCATCGTTGATGATCGGATCCACATGCGGGAACAGGCAGCCCGGTCCGCCGTAAGTGATACACGGAATGAAGTGTCCGCCCGGTGCATATGTCTCGCATGCACGTTTTACCTCAGCACGGATTTCTTCCTCTGTGGAATCTGCACGGTCAACGATCGCTGCATCGATACCGCCCATCAGAACCATACGACCATCCAGCTGTTTCTGCAGCTTCACGATGTCATTCTGTGGCAGCACACCCTGCCATATATCGATGCCCAGATCCACCATATCTTCTACGATCGGCTCGCAGAAGGAATCGGAATGATGGATAATGATCACGCCGTTGTCTTTCATATATTTATACTGCTTTTCATACTGCGGTTTGATAAACTCGCGCCATGTCTCCGGGCTGATAAACAGGGAATTCTTGGAACCCCAGTCATCATGGGACAGGATCACATCCGGATGCAGATTATCTACGATCAGTTTTGTCAGCTGGAAACGGTACTCACCGATAGCCTCACACAGCTCCATCATGGCTTCCGGCTCCAGTAAGAAATTCATCAGCATATCTTCAAAGCCCATCACAAAATGCAGTCTCTCAAATACACCGGTTGGCATGAAAGCCATGGCCAGACCACCGGCAGCTTTGATCTCATCGATTTTTTCTTTGAACGGTGCCCACAGCGCCGGATCAGAGGTCTCGCCTACGATGTCCGGGAATTTCACCTGGGATTTCCACTCGCAGATATCGTCACAGACCTTATTGTCCTCGGTTACATGCGGCATGGCTGCCAGCTGATCCTGCGGCCAGAGAATCGTGGTACCGAAAGCATCCTTTAACGGATCCATACCACGGTGACGGTTACCACGTACCAGATTGTTGGCCGGGTTCGGCGGATAGAAGGTTGTTCCTTCATACTGCTTCAGCAGTCTCTCCGGTTTACCATCCTTTTTGATTGTCTCAAGAAAAATTTTTTTTGCTGTTGCCATATTCAACACTCCTTTATTGTCTGTTTATTTTCTTTGAAAAAGTGGCTGTCGCACAGCCACTTTTTAATGAAGCTATGTAATTTTATGCTGCTTTTTTATCGATCTCAGCCTGCCACTGTTCTACCTTTTCTTTGGTGATCTTAAATCCAACGATCAGAAGAACAGCTGCTACGATACAGAAGATACCCGGTACCAGACCAAGGGAGATCGTCATGCTCTGGCGGGCAGAGCCTTCCAGTACAATGCCGTCATACCAACCTACAGCTGCGAGACATGCGGCAATGATCGTACCACGAAGGAATACACCAATCTTTAACGGTACATTCTGCAGGCCCATGATCCAGCCGGATGCATCCTTGCCGGTTTTCCATGTAGCGTATACTACTGTATCCGCATACAGAGCAGGAGCAGATGCAAAGGCAATACCATAGAATACATTGGCCAGTACCATCAACGTGATAACCGCTGTGGAGCTTGCATAGAAGATCCATACCATGATCAGGCAGGCACCCATACCGATGCAGGCCAGAATCATGGAAGAACGGGAAGACAGCTTCTTTGCTACGACACGCATAGCGTAGGCACCGATGACACCGCCAATCGCAATCAAAAGTGTATAGATCGTCATCAGCCCCGGGTTGCCCATAGCATCACGGAAGTAGTAGATGGCTGCACCTGCAGTAACGAAATTGACACACCATTTTGCCAGGTCAGCTAACATCAGGATCATCAGCGGCGGGTTCTTGACCAGAGATGAGAACATCTCGCCAATGCTCACGCGGTTTACATTTTTCTTTGTATCTGTTTCGGTTTCAATCTCTTCGTAGCCCTCGGTCATCTTGAAGTGAGCGAAGTAGGTCACTACCATGATCAGGCCCAGACAGAACGCTACAGCGGCGAACTGGTTTTTCTCACCAACGATACCGGCCAGTACAGTAGCAAACGGAAGTCCGAGGTAGGAAAACAGCATGCTGCCGATCTTATTCCATGCAGCACGGGAGGAAGCCAGTGTGGCACGGTCTTCCGGCGTCTTGCCAACGACCTTGACCAGTGTAGCGTTTGCTACATAAGAGAAATTCCATGCTACGTGGGAAGAAATCGCTGCCGCACAGATAATAACTGCGGAAAGCACTGTATTCTCACTGATCCTCACAAACATGAAAGCATACAGGAAGGGTACGATCCAAGGGATTACGATCAGCCAGGAACGGTAACGTCCCCATTTCATGGCCTTTGTACCATTGATAATGCCGCCGTAGATCCAGGAAAGACAGGCATCTACGATGGAACAGACAGAACTGATAACGCCAGCAACGGCCGGGGCAAAGCCACCAAGTCCTGTCAGAAACGACATAAAGTAGAAGGTCTCCACATTACTCATCAGTACGAATCCGGCATCGCCGACACCGAAGAAATACTTCAAAGCTGTGCTCAGTCCTTTTTTCTGGGATTGCGCTGTTTTTTGCGTGTTTTCGCTCATTTTCTTCTCCTTTCAAACGTCGTCTGCAACTCATTACAGATCGTTTTGCCTTTCATGTCACAGAGTATAACTCACTTTTCCCCGTCTGAAAACTCCGCATATCGTCCCAATATTTTCTTTTGTTTCCTACTTTTTGTACAGTACGATTTGACAGGCTGTACAATATCATGCTATGGTTATGGCAATATATACTATACGCATTTTCAGAACAGGAGCCCCATTATGCCAAACACCTTACCGGACCTTGATTCCTACTACTTTCATCTGAGTACGCAGATCCTTTTTGACGTCTTTGCGGATTCCTCTCTGGACATTATGTCCTACAACGAATCCGGCGACCTGCATCTGGACGGCGTGCGCATCTACCAGAAAAATAAAATCCTGCATGCCAATTACGTCTATGTGCTGCAGGCCTCCCAGTGTGATGACAGCCTTTCGTCTTATACGGATATCTGCTTTCTGATCGCCGGGACGACCAATGTTGACTTTTTCCACCCCAGCGCCACTGTTCTGATGGTTGGAAAGGAAAAGGACTTCCCGGAGATCATCAATCTGGCCCAGCAGACCTTTGAACGTTACAGTAACTGGGATCTGCAGCTGCATCTGGCCATGAACGGGGAAAATCCCATTGAGGATATGCTCAGTGCCAGTCTGGATATCTTTCACAATCCAATGTTTGTCCACGATACTAATTACTATATCCTGGCCTGTCCCCGGCAGGTTCCCGGTATGTCAGTCTGGGAGCGTGACAAACGCACCGGTCGTCTGATGGTACCCTTAAGCCTGATCCATGATTTCAAGTTTGAGATGGAGTATATGCGTACCCTGACCACCCGGGGTGTAGATACCTATTCTCAGGATACCAGGGGCTACCGCATCATGTACCGTAATCTCTTTATCGGTGGCAATTACGAGGGACGTATCTGTGTGGATGAGCTGCAATCTGCCTTTCTGCCCGGCACAGAGGAAACGCTGGAATACCTGGCTACGCTGATCGAGCTGTGTATTGTCAACCGCAATATCTTCCGTACCGACATGGGTAACGATCCCCGGAAATTCATGGAGGACATAAGTTTGAAACAAATTAGTAGAATTCAACCAAGAAATAAAGGGCATAGCAAATAA
>CAVCMG010000047.1:0-20050 GCA_963603285.1 Ruminococcus bromii | reverse complement strand
CTAGCCAACACGTTTCATGACGCATTGGTGTCTTTCGCAGAAAGACGGGTTATAATGATGAAAATGTGGGGGATGGCGGATTCGGGAATTGTACTTTCCTTTCTGATATGGTAAAATCTGAAGAAGAATGTATGCGTACAGGGAATGTGCGGATGCAGTTGAATTTAGTTTAATACAGGAGGCATATACAATGGAACAGTACAAAAGTGATTTTATAGATTTCATGGTAGAGAGCAATGTGCTCAAGTTTGGTGAGTTTACGTTAAAGAGTGGCCGTAAATCTCCGTTTTTTATGAATGCGGGAGCTTACGTGACGGGTTCTCAGTTAAAGAGGTTGGGTGAGTTTTATGCGAGAGCGATCCATGACAGATACGGGGATGATTTTGATGTTCTTTTCGGACCGGCTTACAAGGGTATTCCGCTGAGTGTTGTTACGGCGATTGCTTTCAGTGAGCTGTATGGCAAGGAGATCAGGTATTGCTCTGACCGTAAGGAGGAGAAGGATCATGGTGCTGACAAGGGAAGTTTTCTGGGCAGTAAGCTGCAGGATGGTGACAGAGTTGTTATGATCGAGGATGTTACGACTTCCGGTAAGTCCATGGAGGAGACTGTGCCGAAGGTGCGTGGGGCTGCTAATGTGGAGATTGTCGGGCTGATGGTTTCTCTGGACCGGATGGAGGTCGGCAAGGGCGGCGTGAAGTGCGCGCTGGATGAGGTGAAGGAGCTGTACGGCTTTGAGACGAATGCGATCGTTACCATGGCGGAGGTTGTGGAGCGTCTGTACAATAAAGAGTGTCAGGGCAAAATTCTGATTGATGATACATTAAAGGCAGCGATCGACGCATACTATGCACAGTATGGAGCAAAAGCCTGAGCAGATAACCGGATGGTTGCAGAAATATAAAAAAGGAGACAGGATATGAAAGACAGAGTACACAGCACACTGACCGGTGCGGGCGCACTGGATATTACTGTAGGTATTATTACGCTGGTAACGGGGATCGTGACCGGTATCCTTCTGATCGCCAACGGCGGCAAGCTGTTAAGCCGCAGAGACAGGATCTGATCCGGGAGGCCGATGGTGAAAAGCAGAACGAAGAGATACATCGTTCTGGGCAGTAAGATCCTTTTCTGGATCTATATGATCCTTTTGATGTATCTGCTGTTCTTTTCCGAATACTATGGCCGGACCGCCGGGACAGGTGAATATCGTTATAATCTGAAGCTTTTCAGGGAGATTACCAGATTCTGGGTCTACCGTAAACAGCTGGGCATGGCAGCGGTGCTGACAAACCTTGTCGGGAATGTCGTCTGCTTCATGCCCTTTGGCTTTTTTCTGCCAAATATGTATCCGGTGTTTCGGAAACACGGGAGTCTGGTGATCCTGCTGGGATTTCTGCTGACCTGCTTTGTGGAGGTCTCACAGCTGATCAGTCATGTGGGTGCTTTTGATGTGGATGATATTTTTTTAAATACCTGCGGTGCGATACTGGGGTATCTGCTGAATCTGGTACTTCGGGTCATAAGGAGAAAACGACATGCGAAAAAAAAGATATAAGTACAATTTTTCCGGAGAAAAGGATGCCAAAGGCGGCAAGATTTCCCTTGTTTACGCGGGAATCTCGCTGGCCTGTATTCTGGTCTCTTTTCTTTCGGTGTATTTTGGCATCAGTGAGGTAACAGCCGGTGGGCTGGGGCTGATGGCGACGCTTCTGGCGCTGGTGGGATTTTTTACCGGACTGTCCAGCCTGCATGACACAAGATATGGAGCACTTGGCGCAGTATTAAATGGCCTGCTGGCTGTAGTATGGATCGGACTGTATCTGGCCGGTATCAATTAGAAGTCAGAACAGCTGTAGATGTTTGGGAAAAACTGCCTCAAAACGGATACAAAATGTGCAGACAGGAGACGATATGATGGATGAACGACTGAGAAAACAGCTGGATTTTCTGCTGGAGATCGATAAAGAGAAGGAAATCTACCGGCAGACCCATATCCTTGGCGGCAGCCGCCGGGAAAATGATGCGGAGCATGCGTGGCATATGGCGATCATGGCCTTTGTCCTGCAGGAATATGCCAATGAAAAGATCGATGTTCTCCATGTGATGCAGATGGTGTTGATGCACGATCTGGTGGAGATTTATGCCGGGGACACCTATGCATACGATGAGACGGCAAAGCAGTCCCAGCGGGAGCGCGAGGTGGCAGCAGCTGATAAGGTGTTTGGTATGCTGCCGGAGGATCAGGCGACCGAGTTTCGGGCGATCTGGGAGGAATTTGAGGCGAAGGAAACTCCGGAAGCCAAATTTGCCCGGATGCTGGACAATTACCAGCCGCTTTCTTTAAATCATGCCAACCAGGGCGGTGACTGGCGGGCCCACAATGTTGCCCGTTCACAGGTAGAAAAAAGAAATGAGATCTCCCATGAGGGTTCTGAGGTAATGGGCCGGGTGATTGCAGATATCATAGAAGAAAATGTTAAGAAAGGAAATTTACGCGATGCATGACAGTGAACTGCTGAATGAACGATTAAGACCGGTGGCCGAGCGGATCAGCCAGATTCCGGGAGAAACGCTGGTGCCGGAAGCCTATCAGGAGTATTTTTCCCGCTGCGCTGAATTTTTAAAACAGGTATTGCTCATCTGTGAGGAAAAAGTGCCGGGCGAGGGACTTTCTCTGGAACAGTTAAAGGAAAGAAATCACAGCCTGTATGCGGATATTCTGCCGGGACAGTATGAGACATCCTATGCCAATCCGGCGTATGCGGTGGCAAAGTTCGGGGAGAAAATGGGACAGTATCTGTCCATGCTCTATACAGAGATCCGTCATTGCATTGCCTATGCCTATGAGAAACGCTACTGGGATCTGACCGTACTGTGTGAGCTGTTTTCCGAGGTTTATAGCTGCTTTACCGACGGTGAAGTACCGACAGCCGGGGAGATCCGGGATATTCTGTACTGGTTTTTCAGTGATTACAGCGAGGAGATGGTCGGCGACCGGATCCGGGAGCAGGTAGACCCGTCCCTGACATTTGCCACGGATATCGTGATGAAAGCGGATCTTAAGGATCTGTCCTATCTGTACCGTTACGGTGAATATATTACGGAAAATGAGCTTGGCGTAGCTGCCTATATGAATCAGCTGTCCGACGCGGAGATCGAAGCCATGGCACATACCTATACCGAGGGCTATCGTATCGGCTTTGTCCACGCCGGTATCGATCTGTCAAAGAAAAAGACCGTGGAGATCCGTTATCCGATCGGCTTTGAGCGTATGGTGCGTGCGGCCATCGGCCAGTTTGCAGCTATGGGACTTAAGCCGACGATGTATCGCTATGCCCAGCATGCGATCAGCCGCCGTCAGGTAGCGCGTATCGGCTATGTGGCGACACCGGCCAATCCGCAGTTTATCTATGATCACAGAACGGACGACGCCCTGTTTCTGGATGATGACTTTGTCAGCCGCAAGCTGCGCGTAACGCAGATGGCTTACGAAAAGGTCAAAGAAGCCGCAGCTGTCTATGCCGGCCCTGCCTGCATCGATACCTTTGGCGAGGCAACCTTTGTACCGGTCAGCAAACCGGAGAGCCTGACCTACACACCGCACCAGCAGAAGCTTCTGACCCGCATGCAGAACGAGCTGAGCCAGATCACCAACCGCTATATCCGTGGTGATCAGAGAAGCTTCACGATCATTGCGTACCCTGTACCGGAGATTGGCTGGGATTTTGAAAAAATATTTGCTGAAACTGTCCGTGTCAATACACTGGATTATAAGATGTATGAAGCGATCCAGCAGACCATCATCGACACCCTTGACAAGGGCGATCGTGTCCATGTCATAGGGCAGAATGGTAATCATACGGATCTCTATGTCAATCTGTGGAAACTGAAAAATCCGGCAAAAGAGACGATTTTTGAAAACTGCGTGGCTGATGTCAATATCCCGGTTGGAGAGGTATTTACTTCCCCCATACTGAAAGGAACCAACGGCGTTCTGCATGTAACCGGTGTGTATTTGGAAAGTCTGTACTATAAGGATCTGAGTCTGACCTTCACCGACGGTAAGATCACCGCCTACGACTGCGCCAACTTTGCAGACCCGGCAGAAAACCAGAAATACATCTTTGAAAACCTGCTGTTTAACCATAAGACCCTGCCCCTCGGCGAGTTTGCAATCGGTACGAATACTACAGCCTACGTCATGGCCAGACAGTACGGCATCGAAGCCAAGATGCCGATCCTTATCGCAGAGAAAACAGGCCCGCACTTCGCCGTAGGTGACACCTGCTACAGCTGGGCCGAAGACGTTCCCGTCTACAACCCCGATGGCAAAGAAATCGTAGCCCGCGACAACGAAGTCTCCCTCAACCGTAAGGAAGACCCGTCCAAGGCATACATGAACTGTCACACCGACATCACCATCCCCTACGACGAGCTTGCTCTGCTCTGTGTAGAAGATAAAGACGGCAACACAACCGACATCATCCGCAACGGGCGTTTCGTTCTCCCCGGAACCGAAGAACTGAACCGCCCGCTGGACGAAGCCGGATATTAAAATGAAAAACAGGAAAAGGAGAGGTGCATTTGCCTCTCCTTTTCCGTCTGTTAACCATTTTTTCTAAGATTCCTATATTGACATTCCCCCCCAGACTCGTTACAATGACCATAAGAAGAGATTATCTCTAATAACCCATTCATTAGCAAAACTTATTAAGAAGAGAGGTTGTAATCATGGCAAAAGTAGGCATCGTAATGGGCAGCGACTCTGATATGCCCGTAATGGCAAAAGCTGCAGACATTCTTGACAAATTCGGTATAGACTACGAAATGAAGATCATCTCCGCACACCGCGAGCCCGACATCTTCTTTGACTGGGCCAAAACAGCTGAAGACAGAGGCATCAAAGTCATCATCGCAGGTGCAGGTATGGCAGCACATCTTCCCGGCATGTGCGCAGCACTCTTCCCGATGCCGGTGATCGGTATTCCGATGCACACCACATCCCTCGGCGGCAGAGATTCCCTGTACTCCATCGTACAGATGCCGAGCGGTATCCCGGTAGCGACAGTAGCCATCAACGGCGGCGCCAATGCCGGTATTCTGGCTGCTAAGATCCTCGCTGTATCCGAACCGGAGCTTCTGGATAAGTTAAAAGCATACACAGAAGATATGAAAAACCAGGTCGTAGCCAAAGATACAAAGCTGCAGGAGACCGGTTACAAGAATTATACAAAATAATCGCAGATATAAGGATCCGTACAGTTCGAACACAGAAAAGCCGCAAACGGATCAACATGTCAGCAATTAAAGTAAAAAACATCACCCGATAACCCCACAAAACAGGAGGAACATCCATGGATTACAAGACATCCGGCGTTGATATCGAAGCAGGTTACAAATCAGTAGAGCTCATGAAAGAGCATGTAAAAAAGACAATGCGTGAAGAAGTACTGGGCGGCCTTGGCGGCTTTTCCGGCGCCTTTTCCCTGGCAAAGATCAAAGAAATGGAAGAGCCGGTGCTTTTATCCGGTACAGACGGCTGCGGCACAAAGGTAAAACTGGCTATCGTTATGGACAAGCACGATACGATCGGCATTGATGCTGTGGCTATGTGTGTCAACGACATTGCCTGCGCCGGTGGCGAACCGCTGTTTTTCCTGGATTACATTGCCTGCGGCAAAAACTATCCGGAAAAGATTGCCGATATCGTCAAAGGTGTGGCAGAAGGCTGCCTGCAGTCCGATGCAGCCTTGATCGGTGGTGAGACTGCCGAGCATCCCGGACTGATGCCGGAAGAGGATTATGACCTTGCCGGTTTTGCTGTCGGTGTAGCCGATAAAAAGGACATGATCACGGGAGAAAATCTCGCAGATGGTGACGTACTGATCGGTATGGCATCCTCCGGTGTTCATTCCAACGGTTTCTCCTTAGTCAGAAAGATTTTTGAGATCACAAAGGAATCTCTCGATACATATTATGACGAGCTGGGTGCAACTCTTGGTGAGACACTGCTGGCACCGACCCGTATCTATGTCAAAGCCTTAAAGAGTATCAAGAATGCCGGTGTGACAGTCAAAGCCTGCAGCCATATCACAGGCGGCGGTTTCTACGAGAACGTTCCCCGTATGCTAAAGGACGGCGTACGTGCTGTGATTGAAAAGGACAGCTATCCGGTACCGCCGATCTTTAAGCTGATGGCAGAAAAAGGAAACGTAGAAGAGCAGATGATGTACAATACCTTCAATATGGGTATCGGTATGGTCGTTGCTGTCGATAAAGCAGACGTAGACAAGACTATGGAAGCCATCAAAGCCGCAGGCGATACGCCGTATGTGATCGGTCGTATCGAAGCCGGTGAAAAGGGAGTCATCTTATGTTAAATATGGTTGTACTGGTATCCGGCGGCGGCACGAATCTGCAGGCCATTATGGATGCCATTGACAAGGGAACGATTACCAATGCAAAGATATCCGCAGTCATCAGCAATAATGCTGATGCCTATGCACTGACCCGTGCCAGAAACAAGGGCATTCCGGCAGAATGTGTGACAAGAAAAGATGTCCCGGACCGTGCGGAATATGACCGTGTGCTGTTGAAAACCGTACAGAAATATGCACCGGATCTGGTCGTACTGGCCGGATGCCTTGTCGTGATCCCGAAGATCATGGTGGATGCTTTTCCGAATAAGATCATCAATATCCATCCGGCACTGATCCCGTCTTTCTGCGGAACCGGGTATTATGGATTAAAGGTGCATGAGGGTGTACTGTCCCGCGGTGTAAAGGTGACGGGAGCTACGGTACATTTTGTGGATGACGGTACGGATACCGGACCGATCATCCTGCAAAAGGCTGTTGAAGTACAGCAGGGGGATACCCCCGAGATCCTGCAGCGCCGTGTTATGGAGCAGGCGGAATGGATCATTATGCCAAAAGCGATCGATCTGATCGCCAATGGACATGTTAAGGTGGTAGATAATCTGGTACAGATTATTTAATACATGCGTATCGTCTGATCCTGCCTGCGCAGCGTGTAAACATGGCAGGGCAGGATACAGATCGATACACAAGTTTGCAGAAGAAAGGGTGAGGTAATTTCACCCTTTTTATCGCTGAAAATGGGAAAACTGCCTGGGGCAGTTCCCTTGAAGATGAAAACATATGGCACGTATCACAGAGGAGGTCTGTATGAAAGTATTAGTAGTAGGAAGCGGCGGAAGAGAGCATGCGATCTGCTGGAAGATCGCGCAGAGTCCGAAGGTGGACAAGATTTACTGTGCACCGGGCAATGCCGGTATCGCCGAGTATGCCGAACTGGTGGACATCAAGGCTATGGAGTTTGACAAGCTGGTGGCTTTTGCAAAGGAAAAGGAGATCGACCTTACAGTGATCGGTATGGATGATCCGCTGGTTGGCGGTATCGTAGATGAATTTGAAAAGGCCGGTCTGCGTGTCTTTGGCCCGAGGAAAAATGCAGCGATCCTCGAGGGTTCCAAGGCTTTTTCAAAAGATCTGATGAAGAAATACAATATTCCGACAGCCGGATACGAGACCTTTGATGATCCCCAGAAAGCGCTGGCTTATCTGGAAACGGCCAAAATGCCGATCGTACTGAAGGCTGACGGACTGGCACTGGGTAAGGGCGTTCTGATCTGCCAGACGCTGGAAGAAGCAAAAGAGGGCGTGAAGTCCATCATGGAGGATAAAAAGTTCGGTACAGCCGGCAACCAGATGGTTGTCGAAGAGTTCATGACCGGCCGTGAGGTTTCTGTACTGTCCTATGTGGATGGCAAGATCGTAAAGACCATGACCTCCGCACAGGATCACAAGCGCGCCAAGGACGGTGATTTGGGCTTAAATACCGGTGGTATGGGCAATTTCTCCCCGAGCCCGTTCTTTACCAAAGAGATCGACGAGTACTGCCAGAAATATATTTTCCAGCCGACAGTGGATGCGATGGCTGCCGAAGGCCGCGAGTTCAAGGGTATCATCTTCTTTGGACTGATGCTGACGGAGGATGGCCCGAAGGTGCTGGAATATAATGCCCGTTTCGGTGATCCGGAGGCCCAGGTGGTACTGCCGCGGATGAAAAATGATATTATCGATGTGTTCAATGCGTGCATCGACGGTACACTTGACCAGATCGATCTGCAGTTTGAGGACAATGCGTGTGTATGTGTTGTGCTGGCTTCGGATGGTTATCCGGTATCTTATGAGAAGGGCTTTGAAATCAAGGGTCTGGAAAATTTCAAGGATAAGGATGGCTACTACTGTTTCCATGCGGGCAGTGCGTTCAAGGATGGCAAGATTGTGACAAATGGCGGTCGTGTACTTGGCGTTACGGCGCTGGGTAAGGATCTGTTTGAGGCCAGGGCGAATGCGTATAAGGCTGTGGACTGGGTAGATTTTGAGAATAAGTATTACAGACATGACATTGCGAAAGCGATTGAGGATGTGAAATAAAGTGAATAAACGGTAGATTGTGAGGAAAACTCCTGCCAGTGGTTACAGTAAACCACCAGCAGGAGTTTTTTGATGATGTATTTTGATTCGTACAATTAAATATATATTTATGTATTGACAACCCATACCCCCATAGGTATATAATGTACCCATACCCCGATGGGTATAGGAGGTTATTATGAAGAGTTTACAGGAAAGAGTGATGAGCTTCCGGGAGAATGAGATGCTGCGGAATATTGTGTTCCTGGTGATTTCGGCGGTGGGAGTTATCCTGAGTCTGGCGGGGGTCAGGTGGGGGATGGTGGATCCGGCGTGGATTGCGATCATATTCTGTGGAATCCCGATCGTGAAGGAAGCGGTGATCGGGCTGGTGACGGCGTTTGATATCAAGGCGGATGTGCTGGTATCTCTGGCGCTGGTGGCTTCGGTCTGTATTGGAGAGATTTTTGCTGCCGGAGAGGTGGCGCTGATCATGCAGCTGGGTTCCCTTCTGGAGGAGCTGACGGTGGCAAAGGCCAGAGCCGGTATTGAGAAGCTGGTGCAGCTGACACCGCAGACGGCAAGACGGCTGGTGGATGGCCGGGAGGAGATCATTAAGGCAGAAGAGGTTGCGCTTGACGATGTGCTCCGGGTGCTTCCGGGTGAGACGGTTCCGGTGGATGGTGTGATCCTTTCGGGAACAACGTCGATCAATCAGGCGGTCATGACGGGAGAATCTCTTCCGGTGGATAAGACGGTCGGAGATGATGTTTTTTCCGGTACGGTCAATCAGTTTGGTGCGTTTGAGATGAAAGCGACCCGTGTGGGTGAGGACAGTTCCCTGCAGCGTATGGTACGTCTGGTTGAGTCTGCGGATGCGGGCAAGGCTAAGATTGTAGGACTTGCAGACCGCTGGGCGACATGGATCGTAGTGATCGCGCTGACGGCAGCTGTACTTACATGGGCAGTGACCGGTGAGATCATCCGTGCGGTGACGATCCTTGTTGTGTTCTGTCCGTGCTCTCTGGTACTGGCTACGCCGACGGCGATTATGGCTGGCATTGGTAATGCGACGAAGCATGGTTTCCTTGTCCGTGAGGGCGATGCGCTGGAACAGTTAGCCAGCGTGCAGTATGTGACATTTGATAAGACGGGTACGCTGACCCATGGTACACCGGAGGTTGTAGCGGTAAAAAGTATCCATGCGGACTGGAATGAAGAAAGGCTGTATGCATACAGTGCTGCAGCGGAGCAGCTGTCGGAGCATCCGCTGGGCAAAGCGATTGTGAGTGATTATCGCAAAGTATACAAACAGTCGCTGAAAAGTGTACAGCATTTTAAACTTTTGCGTGGAAACGGTATTCAGGCAGAAGTGGAATCTTCTGTTTTGCTTCTGGGAAAAGCAGCGTTTCTTAAATGTGAAGGCGTAGAGATTCCGGAAAATGTGCTGCAGGAAACACAGAAAGACCTGGAAAAGGGCTGCACGGTAATTTTTGCAGCCGCTGACCGTGTCTGTATCGGCTATCTTGTTCTGGCAGATACGATCCGTGAGGACAGTAAGGCTGCGATCAGCGGTCTGAAACAGCAGCGTGTGGAACCGGTGCTTCTGACCGGAGACAATGCCTTTGCGGCAAAGGAGATTGCCGGACAGGCAGGTATTACACAGTTTCAGGCGGAGTGTATGCCGGAGGACAAGCTGGAATGGATTTCAGATACACAGAAAAAAGGCGGTCATGTCTGTATGATCGGTGACGGCATTAACGATGCACCGGCACTGAAAATGGCAGATGTCGGCATTGCCATGGGTGGTATCGGCAGTGATATCGCTGTGGATGCGGCAGATATCGTGCTGGTCAACGATAAGCTTGGCGAGTTAAAGCATCTGTTTGCAATGGCGAAAAAGATGATGCGCACGATTAAGATTAATCTGACGTTTTCCATGCTGCTGAATTTTGTGGCTATTATACTGGCTATTACAGGTATCCTGCATCCGGTCGTAGGTGCACTGGTGCATAATGCGGGTTCCGTACTGGTTATCATCAACTCTTTGTTTGTACTGTATTTTACATCGGAAAAACCAGAAAGTTCTTGTGCAGACGATTCTGTAAAAGAAGATCCTGCTTTTTCATAAAACATCAAAGCATTTATATGGGAGGAAAAGAATATGATTTCTATTATTGCACTGATTATTGGTATTTTACTTGTTGTTGCCGGCGTATATTATCTGGCTACCGATAAATCCGGCGGGGATTCCAAAAAGATTTATGCCATCACGCTCGTCTGTGGTGTGGTGATCGCCGCTTTCGCTGCATTTGCTTTACTGAAATAGTATGAGCAAAGGTTGGAACAACCGACAGGATATACAGCATAACATACCACCGCAGGCTTGCAAAACCTGCGGTGGTATGTTATAACGATAAAACTGAATACAGAAAGGAAGGGATTTTATATGGCAGAAAGTATACTGGAGGCAGTGGTTGATGCGTTAAAGACCCTTCCTTTTTTATTTGTGGCGTATCTTCTGATCGAATATATCGAGCATCATATGCAGAATGTGTCTGTGCAGAAGCTGCTTCGCCGACGAAAGGCCAGTGTCTGTATCGCTTCTGTGCTGGGAGCGGTACCGCAGTGTGGTTTTTCCGTGACGGCATCCAATCTGTATGCGACACATCTGATTTCTGCGGGGACATTGCTGGCTGTTTTTCTGGCAACCAGCGATGAGGCTGTGCCGATTTTGATGGCAGAGCCAAAATTATGGACAGTTATGGCCGGTGTTTTAGCCTTAAAAGTGGTGATTGGTCTGGCGGCCGGACTTCTGATAGATATGTTCTGGAAAGAAAGACATCATGATCCGGATTTTCATGATGTCTGCGGACATTGCCACTGTGAGGAAGAAAAGGGGATTGCCAAACCGGCGCTTTTGCATACGGTAAAGATGTTTGGATTTATTCTGGTGATCAACCTGATCCTCGGTATACTGATGGATATCTGCAGTGATTCTGTGATCCAGACGTTGTTTTTGCATGGCAGTGTCTTTCAGCCGTTTGTAGCAGCGCTGGTGGGACTGATCCCAAACTGCGGTCCGTCGGTGGCGCTTACGCAGCTGTATATACAGCAACAGATCAGTTTCGGATCGCTGGTGGCCGGCCTGTGTTCCGGCGCGGGACTTGGAACGGCAGTACTCTTTAAAATGAATCCGGACAAAAGGGAGAATGTCACATTGCTGCTGCTTTTGTATGGCATCGCTGTTCTGGTAGGTCTGGTGATCAATCTTCTGGTATAACGGCATGGAATGGAAAGTTAGTCAGGAATTTTGATTGACAAAGAGAACATAAGACGAGATAATAAAAAAGAGTCTGCATTACGGTTCCAAAATTGCCGGAGATGAGCGTATTTGGCAGTAGAAGAACAGGTACAGTATGTGCAGAAGGCACAGTAAGGAGGAAAATGCAGGATGAAAGAATGCATGGACAGTGAAAATCTGCACAGAAGGATCAAAAAGATCATTGGGCAGCTCAATGCGATCGATCGTATGATCGAGGAGGATGTGCCCTGTGAGGATGTGCTTGCCCAGATGAATGCCGTAAAGTCTGCGGTACATAAATGCGGACAGATTGTACTGGAAGGACATATCAAGCATTGTGTGCGCGAAGGCCTTGAACATGGAGATCCCGACCAGACGATTGAAAAGTTTACCAAAGCGGTAGAGCGTTTTGCAAATATGAAATAGAAGGTCATGCAGGTACAGACACCGGTCCCAGAGTGGATCGGTGTCTTTTTTGCCTTAGCATATAAAAGAAAGCTCCAGTGGAGGTCCCTTTTATTTGTGTATCCAATGATTTTACACTTTATATCGGTAATGTATCGGCTTGCCGGGGTATACAGGCAAGTTTATAATAAGCCAAAAAGGCGAAATTACAGTGATGACGGATCGGAAGACCGTATGGGTGGCGTCCGGTACATGGCAAACTGTAACCATACAGCCGGACAGCATACAAAGGAGATAATGAGAATGAAGATCTGCGCATATGAAGTAAGAGAAGATGAGAAAAAAGATTTTGCCCGCATGGCCAAAGAGCTGCAGGTAGAGATCGAGCTGCACGACGAGATTCCGGGACCGGATACAGCCGCTCTGGCAAAAGGCTGTGAAGGTGTGACCATGCTCGGCATGGGTAAGATCAACAAAGAACTTCTGGATACATGGAAAGCCATGGGTGTACAGTGTATTTCCACACGTACCATCGGCTACAACCATATCGATACAGATTATGCAAAAGAGATCGGTATTCAGGTCTGCAACGCAGCATATCCGCCATCCGGCGTAGCAGAGTTTACGATCATGCTGATGCTGATGTGCCTGCGTAACTACAAGCAGTCTCTCTGGAGAGGTCAGGTCAACGACTTCGCACTGCAGGGTCTGCAGGGCAAAGAGATCGGCAGTATGACCGTCGGTGTGATCGGAACCGGTAAGATCGGTGCCCAGGTCATCAAATACCTGACCGGATTCGGTTGCAAGATCCTGGCTTATGATATGTATCCGAACAAGGCCCTTGAAAATGTTGTAGAATATGTTGAATTGGATGAATTGTTTGCAAACGCTGACATGATCACCCTGCACACACCGCTTCTTGACAGCACCTACCATCTGGTAAATGCCGAGTCTATCGCCAAAATGAAAGACGGTGTTGTCCTGATCAACTGTGCCCGCGGCGAACTGATGGATACCACCGCCCTCATCGAAGGCATCGAATCCGGCAAAATCGGCGCCCTCGGCCTCGACGTCGTAGAAGGCGAGCGCGGTATCGCACACGAAGACCACCGCATCGACATCCTCAGCAATCAGCAGATGGCCTACCTCCGCCAGTTCAGAAACGTAACCATGACCCCCCACATGGCTTTCTACACCGACGTAGCCGTAAGCCACATGGTAGAATGCGGCGTAGCCGGTCTCGTAGAAATGTCCAAAACCAGCGATTATTTCACCAAAATCAAATAATCCCCGTCCCTCACCCACCCCAGAATGAAACCGGCCGCCTGTCATCTAATGACAGGCCAGCCGTTGAAATGGTATAAAAAGATCTCCCGCAAAACTGTCAAAAACGGTTTCAGTTTTGCGGGAGATCTTTTTATACCATTCCAACGGCGTCCGTCTTATAATTCAATGAAGGCGACCCGGAGCCCTCATTCCCCACTTTACATTGTGTGCGTCTTGTGTTATCTTTAGTATAACAGATATAAAACAAAAGAAAGTCGGTGAGAATATGTATCTGGAATGTATAGAAATCGATTTCAACAGCGAAGAAGCTATCTACATGCAGCTGTGCAACCAGATCATCTGGGCCATAGCCACCAATGATCTGCACGAAGGCGAAGTACTCCCTTCCGTCCGCCAGCTGGCAGACCGCATAGGTATCAACATGCATACCGTCAACAAAGCATACACTGTATTAAAGCACGAGGGCCTCGTAACCATCGACCGCCGCAAAGGCGCCGTGGTATCCATCGATGCAGACAAGCTGTTTGCCACACAGGAGCTGCATTCTGATCTGAAGACCGTACTGGCCAAAGCCTTCTGCAAAAATATATCCAAAGAAGAAGTGCACCAGATGGTCGATGAAATCTATGACGAATATAAGTAATGACTGAAAAAGGAGAATAATATGCAGGATAAATATTCAGATTCCGCCAGACAGGTACTTCGTCTGGCGGAAAAAGCTGTAGTCTCTCTCGGACATACAGCGCTTGGAACGGAACATATACTGCTCGGCCTTTTGCAGGAACCGACCGGTACGGCCGGCAGAGTTCTGAAGGAAGCTGGTGTTACCGAAGAAAAGCTTCTGGAGCTTCTGGACAAGCTGGTACATGGCGACACAGTTGCTGAAAAGCGTCCGGGACGCCGCCGGGTAGAGTATACGCCACGCGCCGTATACATTCTTGACAATGCCGCAGAGGAGACTGCCAGCTTCCATCAGGAGGAGATCGGTACGGAGCATATCCTGCTGGCCATCATCAAGGAGACGGACTGTGTGGCAGCCCGTCTGTTATTTACCATGGGCGTTAATATGCCAAAACTGTATACCGATACGCTGGTGGCCATGGGCATGGATATGGCCGAAGCCAAAGAAGAACTGCAGGCCATGAAAAACAGCAGTCCGGATGGTCAGGGCGGTTCCGTGCCGATGCTCGAAAAGTACAGCCGTGACCTGACCCAGATGGCGGCAGCCGGTAAGCTGGATCCGGTTGTAGGGCGTGATACGGAGATTGGCCGCATTATCCAGATTTTAAGCCGCCGCACGAAGAATAATCCGTGTCTGATCGGCGAACCGGGTGTTGGCAAGACGGCGATCGTAGAAGGACTGGCCCAGCGGATCGTAGACGGCACGGTGCCGGAGACGATCGCAGGCAAACGTGTCATGGTGCTGGATATGGCGGCTATGGTGGCCGGGACAAAGTACCGTGGTGAGTTCGAGGAGCGGATCAAACGTGTGATCGCAGAAGTAACGGATCATCCGGGGATCCTTCTGTTTATTGACGAGCTGCATACCATCATCGGTGCAGGCGGGGCAGAAGGGTCTATGGACGCTTCCAATATTCTGAAGCCTTCCCTGTCCCGCGGTGAGCTGCAGATCATCGGAGCTACCACGATCACGGAATACAGGAAATATATTGAAAAGGATACTGCTCTGGAGCGTCGTTTCCAGCCGGTGACAGTTGACGAGCCGACGGAAGAAGAGACGATCGAGATCTTAAAGGGTCTGCGTCCGTACTATGAAAAACACCACAATGTCAAAATCACAGACGAAGCCCTTGAGGCGGCTGTACACATGTCTGTACGCTATATCAATGACCGTTTTCTTCCGGATAAGGCGATCGATCTGATCGATGAAGCCGCATCCAAGCTGCGTCTGAGTGGCGTAAAGATCCCCAAGGGTCTTAAGGAAGCAGAAACGGAGCTGTTCCGTCTGGCTGCAGAGAAGGAAGAGGCAATCGTAAAGGACGATTTTGCGCTGGCAAAAGAGATCCAGGAGGAAGAAAAGGAGCTGCAGGAACGTATCCGGCGTCTGCAGAAGCGGTATGCCAATGCCAGCAGGGGTCTGCACGACAGTGTGGATGCCGAGTATGTGGCGGAGGTCGTATCGGACTGGACAAAGATTCCGCTGCAACAGATCACCGAGCAGGAGTCCAGACGGCTGCTGCGCATGGAGTCTGTACTGCATAAGCGTGTGATCGGTCAGAGCGAGGCTGTGGAGGCGGTCGCAAAGGCGATCCGCCGTGGCCGTACCGGACTCAAGGATCCGCGCCGTCCGATCGGTTCCTTTATGTTCCTTGGACCTACCGGTGTCGGCAAGACAGAGCTGTCCAAGGCCGTAGCCGAGGCAGTCTTTGGTTCCGAAAAGGCCATGATCCGTGTGGATATGTCCGAATATATGGAAAAACACAGTGTATCCAAGCTGATCGGTTCGCCGCCGGGCTATGTCGGTCATGAGGAGGGCGGTCAGCTCAGTGAAAAGGTACGCCGTAATCCCTACAGCGTTATCCTGTTTGATGAGATCGAAAAGGCCCATCCGGATGTGTTTAATATCCTGTTGCATGTGCTGGATGACGGCCATATCACCGATTCTCAGGGACGCAAGGTGGATTTCAAACAGACGATCATTATCATGACCTCCAATACCGGTGCACAGGCGATCCAGGAGCCGAAAAAGCTGGGCTTTGGCGCCCATGAGGATGCGGCTGAGGATTATAAACGGATGAAAGACCGGGTGATGGAGGAGGTGCGCCGTACTTACCGTCCGGAGTTTATCAACCGTATCGACCAGATTCTCGTATTCAAACCGCTCAGTAAAGAAGAAGTTGAAGAAATCGTATCTCTTCTGCTCAAAGAGCTGCAGAATCGCTGCAAGAACCAGCTGGAGCTTGAGCTGTCCTTCCGTCCGTCTGTCAAAGAACGTATTGCGAAAAAGGGCTTTGACAGCAAATATGGTGCCCGTCCGCTGAAAAGAGAGATCCAGACCCAGATCGAGGATGGACTGGCAGAGGAGATATTGTCCGGTCATGCGAAAAAGGGCGATCATGTGACCGTTACCGTCAAAGACGACCGGATTGCATTTCTGGTCAGAAAACATGAGGAAAAGGCATAAGTATGGCAAAAACCAGAAAGTCCGTATTTTTCTGTCAGGAATGCGGCTATGAATCAGCCAAGTGGCAGGGACAGTGTCCTGCCTGTAAGGCATGGAATACATTTGTGGAGGAAACGCAGGCTCCCGTCAAAGGCGTGAAAAGCACCGGCGCGGGCAAAGAGCTCCGGCCGGTAACACTCAAAGAGGTCGCCATGGATGAGGAAAAGCGTATTTCCTCCGGTATGCAGGAGCTGGACCGTGTACTGGGCGGTGGTATTGTCCGCGGCTCGCTTCTTTTGGTAGGCGGCGATCCGGGTATCGGTAAATCAACGATCCTTCTGCAGGTCTGCCGTAATCTGGCGGCTGCGGGACATAAGGTGCTGTATATTTCCGGAGAGGAGTCTTTGCAGCAGATCCGTATGCGCGCCGGACGTATCGGTGAATTCGCAGATACGCTGTATCTGCTGTGCGAGACAAATCTGGAGGACATCCGCAAAACGATCGAGCACACACAGCCGGAGATCGTCGTAATCGACTCCATCCAGACGATGTTTAGCGAAGAGGTGACGTCGGCTCCGGGCAGTGTGTCCCAGGTGCGTGAGGCGACAGCTGTATTATTACAGATCGCCAAGGGACTCAATATCACGATTTTCATTGTCGGTCATGTGACCAAGGAGGGCAATGTGGCCGGTCCGCGTGTGCTGGAGCATATGGTGGATACGGTTCTGTACTTTGAGGGCGATCGCCATGCTTCCTACCGCATATTGCGCGGTGTCAAGAACCGTTTTGGTTCAACAAACGAGATCGGTGTATTTGAGATGCGCACCGAGGGCCTTGTGGAGGTGGAAAATCCTTCCGAATATATGCTGAACGGAAAGCCGCAGGGGGCTTCAGGATCGATCGTAGCCTGCTCTATGGAGGGTACACGGCCGATCCTGATCGAGATCCAGGCGCTGGTATGCCACAGCAGCTTCGGTATTCCCCGGCGTACAGCGGCAGGTACGGATTTTAACCGTGTCAACCTGCTGATGGCTGTGCTCGAAAAGCGGCTGAGCCTGAATCTTTCCACCTGTGACGCCTATGTCAATATCGCCGGTGGTATCCGTATGACGGAGCCTGCCATTGATCTGGGCATTATACTGGCTATTATTTCCAGCTTTAAGGATCATCCGATCGCAGATGATGTGCTCGCTTTTGGTGAAGTGGGACTGAGCGGTGAAGTGCGTGCTGTCAATATGGCAGAACAGCGGGTACTGGAGGCAAAAAAGCTTGGATTTGGGCAGGTCATCCTGCCCAGGGTCTGCATGAGCGCTGTAGAAAAAATAAAAGGCATCGAGCTTCTTCCGGTATCCACTGTAGCAGAAGCGGCAAAACTGATCCTGTAGGAGAGAATATATATGAATATTACAGACCTTCGGGTAAACCATCTGAGCAGACCGATGGGGTTTCGGACAGATCCGTTATACTTTTCATGGAAAGTAACCGGATACGGAGAAGCAAAAAAACAGGACTGGGCAAGAATCCGTATATATCAGAAGGATGTCTGTATCTACGACAGCGGATGTGCCAACAAGGGCTCCGGTCTGGGAATGCAGGTGAATGTACAGTTACAGCCACGGACAGTATACCGCTGGACGGCAGAAGTTGCAGCAGATACGAAAGAGACAGCCTGGGCAGAAAGTGTTTTTGAAACCGGCAAGATGGATGAAACATGGCAGGGAAAGTGGATCTCTTCAGCTGCGGATGAGTCGGCATTGTGCGTATTTCAAAAGACATTTACAGCAGAAGCTGTAAAAACAGGCCGGCTTTATATCAGCAGTACGGTTCTGTATGAGGTCTGGTTAAATGCTCAGAAGGCAGGGAATGAATATCTGACTACGGGGCATACGCCGGATGGTGCCTGGGAAATCCAGAGCTACGATATAACCGCCCTGTTAAAAGAAGGAAGGAATACACTGTCCATATGGATGGGACAGCCCGATGGTCAGGTGATCTGTGAACTGTATGGCGATCGTAAACTGCTTGTCTGTACAGAAGAAAGCTGGAAGTATACCGGTTCGCCCATCATAAAAGCAGATTTCGGGACAGGAGAAATCTATGATGCCAGAAAAGAAGCTTCGCTGGAACAGGAAGAAAACTGGAAAAAGTGCGAGATAAAATCTCAAAACAGGAAGGCACGGCAGAAAGATACAGAGAATGAAGAAAAACAGAAGCTGCGATTACTGACAGACCGCAGCTGCCTGCCGATATGCTGCAAGGATGTACTGGGGCAGACATTACTGACAACGCCTGGGAAGGAAAAGGTCTTTGATTTCGGACAGTATATAGCCGGATGGGTAGAGTTTGAAAACAGTATGCCGGAAGGAATGATGGTGCGTCTGACTGCAGGAAGTCTGCGTGATGGAGTTTTTAGTTGTGACAGGACACAGGCATCGCAGTTTATTTACATTTCAGCAGGAAAGCCAGAACATGTGCGGCCGCATTTTGCTGTATATCGTTTCCGGTATATGAAGATTGAAGTGTTCGAGGCAGATGGTACGCCCTCAAGCCGGATCATTTCCAATATACTGACGGAATGGAGGGGGATACACCTGCGCAGAGATACAGATTCCATCGGTACTGTGCGTACCGGTGCAGAATATGTCAACCGCCTGTATCTGAACGCACTGTGGAGCCGGAAGAATGCCATGCTCGATCCGTTGGCGGATATAAAACAACAGGATATTCTGGAAGTGTGGAAGAGTATTTGTCCTGACGCAGAGAAAAAAGCCTGTCATACATCCGCTATGGAGCTTTTATTTAAGGAAGATTATCCGGGATGGCTGTATGGCGTGCGAAAGGGAGCAACGACGCTCTGGGATGACTGGGATACTGTAACGGCGGATC
The DNA here is from genome assembly GCA_963603285.1 of Ruminococcus bromii. Taxonomy (GTDB): domain Bacteria; phylum Bacillota; class Clostridia; order Lachnospirales; family Lachnospiraceae; genus UBA11957. Next base: position 600 of record CAVCMG010000047.1, on the reverse strand, counting down.
AACAGCGCAGAGAAAAAGAAATAAATGAGTTAAAATGCAGTGGATATGGTCATGTGGAATGCTGGCTGTACAGCTATATCTGTGGAATCCAATTGGCGGAAGCGGAGAATGGAAGAATACAGATCCAGCCGCATCCGGATAAACGTCTGGGATTTGCAAGTGTCCGACTGGAAGGCAGAGCCGGTACAATAAAAAGTGCCTGGAAATACAATCCGGATCAGACGATAACCTACAAGATCCAGATTCCATTCAATATGGAAGCCGAAATTATTCTGCCAGATGAGACACTGTGTGTAACAACAGGGTGCTATACAATCCGAAAGAAAACAGGTGATGTGGATACTGAGAAGACAGCTGTAAAAAAATGAGAGAAAAACATGAAAAAGTTGTTGACAGGATCTGTCCAGAGTGATATAATAAACAAGCTGTCGCAAAGAACAGCGGACAACAACAAAGAACTTTAAAAAGTTTAAAAAAGTTGTTGACAAGAAGAAACGGCTATGATATATTAAATAAGCTGTTTCAAACGACTAACTTCGACAGCAAATGAGAACCTTGATAACTGAACAGTGAAACACATAAATACAATCCTCGAAAATT
>CAVCMG010000046.1:0-20903 GCA_963603285.1 Ruminococcus bromii | reverse complement strand
CTAGCCAACACGTTTCATGACGCATTGGTGTCTTTCGCAGAAAGACGGGTTATAACGATGAAACAGGCGAAAGAACGCATCATGCAGGTAGTATTTGCCCTGTGTGCCTGCGTTTCGATCCTGGCAGTCATTCTGATCTGTGTGTTCCTGTTTGCCAATGGAGTTCCGGGGATCGCGAAAATCGGTCCCCTTTCCTTCTTTACAGGAACCACATGGAAGCCGGGAAATAATAAGTTTGGCATACTGCCCATGATTATTGGCAGTATTTATGTGACAGGCGGGGCTGTACTGATCGGTGTGCCGATCGGCCTGCTTACCGCAACCTATATGGCAAAGTTCTGCAATACAAGGGTATATAAAGTCATGAAACCGGCGACGGAGCTGCTGGCAGGTATTCCGTCTGTTGTCTATGGCTTCTTCGGCATCAAGGTGCTGGTTCCGATGGTCCGTCAGGTGTTTGGCGGCGACGGTAGCAGTATCCTGACAGCCTCAATCCTGCTTGGCGTTATGATCCTGCCGACCATCATCGGTGTGATCGAACCGGCGATCCGGGCCGTACCGGAAAGCTATTACGAAGGTGCGCTGGCTCTGGGGGCTACCCATGAGAGAAGCATTTTTAGTGTGACACTTCCGGCTGCCAGATCCGGTATTCTTGCCGGTATTATCTTAGGCATTGGACGTGCTATGGGCGAGACGATGGCCGTTGTCATGGTCTGCGGAAACCAGCCACGGTTACCGGCCGGCATCTTAAAGGGAGTCCGTACACTGACAGCTAATATCGTTATCGACATGGGTTATGCGACAGGTCTGCACAGAGAGGCACTGATCGCTACCGGCGTGGTACTGTTTGTCTTTATCCTGCTCATTAACCTGTCCTTCTCTGTTTTGAAAAGGAGGAAAGCGTAAATGACAAAGACAAGAAAAATCGAAGCGCTGATCTGGAGACTTCTGGTGCATCTGGCATCGGTTCTGACGATGATCGTGCTTTTGTTTATTGTAATCTATATTCTGGTCAAGGGTATTCCAAACCTTTCCCCGGGACTGTTTTCCCTGCATTACACGACCGATAACCAGTCGATTGTTCCGGCACTGATCCATACGGTCGAGCTGACGATCATGGGCCTTTTGCTTGCTGTGCCGCTGGGTATCTTTTCCGCAGTCTTTATGAACGAATATGCGAAAAGAGGAAGCAAGCTGGTCGCTCTGGTCGGTGTGACCAGTGAAACACTGACAGGTATCCCTTCTATTGTATATGGTCTGTTTGGTATGCTGTTTTTCGTAGAAGCCTGTCATTTAAGAAAAACACTGATTTCCGGTGCGCTGACGATCGCGATCATGATCCTGCCGACGATCCTTCGTACGACGCAGGAAGCGCTGATGGCAGTGCCGGATATGTACAGAGAGGCCAGCTTTGGCCTTGGCGCAGGCAAGCTGCGTACCGTTTTCAAGGTTATCCTGCCGTCGGCTATGCCGGGTATCCTGTCCGGTGTCATTCTTGCCATCGGACGTATCGTCGGCGAGTCAGCCGCATTGATCTATACCGCCGGTACGATCGCTGATAAATATGCCGGTCCGATGGATTCAGGCCGAACGCTGGCTGTACACATGTATCTGTTGTCGAGCGAGGGCCTGTATACGAATCAGGCGTATGCCACAGCTGTTGTACTGCTGGTACTGGTACTCCTTCTGAATTTCGGTTCAAAGGCTGTGGCCAACCGTATCACGAGAGAAAGGAAGTAAAACTTCATGGATAAAATGAATGTGCAGGACTTGAATCTGCATTACGGCAGTTTCCACGCACTGAAAAATATCAATCTGCCGGTTCCGGAGAAAAAGATCACTGCTTTTATCGGTCCTTCCGGTTGCGGTAAATCTACCTTGCTAAAGTCATTAAACCGTATGAACGATCTGGTGGAGGGCTGCAAGATCGATGGTAAAGTTACACTGGATGGAGAAGATATTTACAGAGGAATGGATGTCAATGCACTGCGTAAGCGTGTGGGCATGGTGTTCCAGAAGCCGAACCCGTTCCCGATGAGTATCTACGACAATATTGCATATGGTCCGAGAACCCACGGGATCCACAACAAAGCACAGCTGGATGAAATCGTGGAGCGTTCCCTGCGGGATGCAGCGATCTGGGACGAGGTCAAGGATCGTCTGAACAAGAATGCCATGGGTCTGTCCGGTGGCCAGCAGCAGCGTATCTGCATTGCCCGCGCCCTTGCCGTAGATCCGGAGGTGCTTCTGATGGATGAAGCCACATCGGCGCTGGATCCGATCTCGACCTCCAAGATCGAGGATTTAAGTCTGGAGCTGAAAAACAAGCTGACAATCGTTATGGTTACCCATAATATGCAGCAGGCTGTCCGTGTCTCTGATCAGACCGTATTTTTCCTTTTGGGTGAGATCATCGAGTACGGCGATACACAGCAGATCTTCTCGATGCCAAAGCAGAAAAAGACAGAAGATTATATTACAGGTCGATTTGGTTAAGGAGGACGAATAGATGAGAAACAGATTTGACCGTCAGCTGGTAACCTTAAACGATGAAATGATCGAGATGGGCAGCATGATCGAAAAGGCGATCCAGCAGGCCATTACAGCCCTGATCACACAGGATGTGGCCAAGGCGAAGGAAATTATCGACTACGACGAGGATATTGATCATCAGGAAAAGACGATCGAGAATCTCTGCCTGAAGCTGCTCTTACAGCAACAGCCGGTGGCCAGAGACTTACGGGTGATCTCTTCTGCACTGAAAATGATTACGGATATGGAGCGTATCGGTGATCATGCCAGCGATATTTCCGAGATGGCAATCCTGATGGCAGATAAGCCGTATATAAAAAAGCTGGAGCACATCCAGGAGATGGCAAAGGAAGCGTCACTGATGCTGGTTGGCAGTATTGAGGCATTTGTCAATAAGGATCTGAAGAAAGCACACGAGATCATCGGACAGGATGATGTGGTGGATGATCTCTTTGAACAGATCAAGACAGAACTGATCGAGATGATCCACAGGGATCCGGATGTCGGCAATCAGGCGATGGATCTTTTGATGGTAGCGAAGTATCTGGAGCGTATTGGAGATCATGCCTGTAATATTGCAGACTGGGTCATATTCTCCATCACTGGCAATCACGATGCAGAATAATAAGATAATCAGGCTGTAATTTTCTTTTCATAGATTCCTTTTTCACAGGGCAGAGTCAGCAAATAATGCCGGCTCTGCTTTTGTTGTAATAAATTTTACGCAGATTTTACATAGAGAATGCATATACTATATACGGCTTTGCTAGGGTAAAAAACGGATAAACAAGAGTAAAAAGTGTGTTGAACCCTAAAATAACAAAATAAATCATAGGGGCAGACACTTTTCACACACACAACAAGGGAAAAAGGGAGGAACTATGGATATTTTTGGTATGCTGACCATGATCGGAGGACTGGCGTTATTCCTCTTTGGTATGGATTTTATGGGTGCAAATTTGTCGAAGGCTTCCGGTGGCAAGCTGGAATATATACTGGAAAAGCTGACCAGTAATCCGATAAAGGCCGTTGCGCTGGGAGCCGGTGTCACGGCGGTGATTCAGTCATCATCGGCGACAACGGTTATGATTGTCGGTTTTGTCAATTCCGGTATTATGAAGCTGTCCCAGGCAACAGGTATTATCATGGGTGCCAATATCGGTACTACGATCACTTCCTGGATGCTGAGTCTGACAGGTATTCAGGGTGACAGCATCTGGATAAAAATGTTAAAACCTTCATCCTTCTCACCGCTCCTAGCTCTGATCGGTATCATCATGTATATGTTCATGAAGAGCGAAAAGAAAAAATACATCGGAGGCATCCTGATCGGCTTTGCTATTTTGATGAGCGGAATGGAAACGATGAGTGGTGCGGTAGAGCCGCTGGCTGATGTGCCGGAATTTACCGGTATCCTGACGATGTTTTCAAATCCAATCCTCGGTATGATCGCAGGTGCTGTACTGACCGGTATTATCCAGTCATCCTCGGCTTCCGTTGGTATTTTACAGGCATTATGTGCAACAGGTGCCGTATCCTTTGCAACAGCGATTCCGATTATCATGGGGCAGAACATCGGTACATGTGTCACTGCGCTGCTTTCTTCAATCGGTGCCAGCAAAAATGCAAAACGGGCGGCCTGTATCCATCTGTATTTTAACATCATTGGTACGATTGTATTTATGGTTGTTTTTTATTCGATCAATGCCTTTGTGCCGTTTGCATTTCTGGAGGATGCGGCCAGTCCTGCAGGTGTCGCAGTCGTGCACTCCAGCTTTAATATTGCAGCAACCTGTCTGCTTTTGCCCTTTGCCAGACAGCTGGAATGGCTGGCTTGCCATACAGTGCGCGACAAGAAGGAAAAACAGTCCACAGCTGAGAATAGATTACGGCTTTTGGATGACCGTTTTCTGGAGCAGCCGGCCCTGGCCATGGAACACAGTAATCAGGTTATGTCTGAAATGACAAGGCTGACAACCAACAGTCTGGATGTGGCTATGCAGCTATTAAAGGAATACAGACCAGAGGATGAGCAGCTGGTAGAGGATATGGAGAATCGGGTGGATCTGTACGAGGATAAGCTGGGAAGGTATCTGCTGGAGGTCTCTTCAAGGGAGCTGAGTGCAGCAGACAGCCACGATTTGTCTATGCTTTTGCACTGCATCGGCGATATGGAGCGGATTTCTGACCATGCGGTGAGTATTGCACGCAGTGCGAAGGAAATGCATAATAAACAGCTGCGGTTTTCTGAACATGCAAAGAAGGAAATGGATGTACTCTGTGCCGCAGTCAGTGAGTTGTTACACCATACAGCGGATATGCTTGAAACAAGAGATATGGCAGCTGCCGCCCGGATCGAGCCGCTGGAGGAGGTGGTCGATGATCTGAGTGACCAGATGAAGCTACACCATGTGGAACGTTTAAGAAGCGGCCGCTGTACGATCGAGATGGGCTTTATCTTAAATGATCTGACGAACAGTCTGGAGCGTATTGCTGATCACTGCTCGAATGTTGGCGTCAGCATCCTGGAACAGCAGGAGGACAGCGTAGGTCGTCACGAGATGCTCCGGGAGATGAAGGACGGCAGTGATACAGGATTTACCGAAATTTACCGGGAATATAAAGAAAAATATAGCTTATCCTGAAAAATGCAGGTAAAATAAAATGGAACCTGCAAAAACTATGACAGCAGTGCAAAAAGAATACGGATGTGTTCTGGGAGGAAATATGGCAACCATTTATATAGTAGAAGATGACGTGAATATCTGTGAGATTGAGCAGTTTGCATTGAAAAATGCCGGCTATGAGACGAGGGGCTTTGGCACGGCAGCAGCTTTCAATCAGCAGTTAAAGGAAAAGCTGCCGGATATGATTATTCTTGATATCATGCTGCCGGACAAGGACGGTCTGGAGATTTTAAAGGGACTCAGAATGAATAAGAGTACCTACAAGATTCCGGTGATCATGATCACGGCCAAGTCCACTGAGCTTGACAAGGTGAAGGGACTGGATCTGGGAGCGGACGACTATATGACCAAGCCCTTTGGCGTTATGGAGCTGATCTCCCGTGTAAAGGCCATGATGCGGCGGCTGGATCTGTTTGAACACGAGGACAAGCTGGCGTTTGAGGGCATTGAGATGGAGGAATCCAAGCATCAGGTGACGGTGGACGGCCATGTGGTCGAGCTGACGTTTAAGGAGTACGAGCTGTTAAAGATGCTGTTACATAATGCGGGGATCGTTTTGCAGCGAAGCCAGCTGCTGGACCGGATCTGGGGTATCGATTACGAGGGAGAATCCCGGACGCTGGATATGCATATCAAGACCCTGCGGCACAAGCTGGGGGACAAGGGTGCACTGATCCAGACGGTGCGAAACGTAGGATATACGCTGAATTACAAAAAGGAAGATTAGTACAGCAGATGGCAAGAAAAAATGGAAATATGAAACGGAGACTTTATCTCCATATGTCGATCATTGCCGTGCTCAGTATGTGTCTGACAGTGATAATGACAAGTGTTATCTTTTACAATAAATTTCAGAAACAGGTTATTTCAGATTTGAAGAGCCATGCCAATATCCTCTTGTCTACACAGAGCTTTCTGGAATATGTAGAAAAGGACTATGATCCGAAGATTGATAATCTGCGTATCACGGTGGTGGATGCAGACGGAAATGTGGAGTATGACAGCAATGCGGATATCGGCCAGATGGACAATCATTCGGACCGCCCGGAGATCCGGGAGGCGTCTGAAACGGGCTACGGATATGCTGTACGTGAATCTGATACGCTGTCGAAGCGTACGTTTTACTATGCGGAAAAGCTGACAGACGGACGGGTCATACGTGTGGCAAAGGAAGCGGACAGCATATGGGAATTTTTAAGAAATGTTCTGCCTCTTTTGATAGCTGTAGTCTGCCTGATGGTTTTTGTCTGCATTTTGATGGCCCGGTTGCTGGCAAGAAAGATCGTGGAGCCGATTGAACAGCTGGCAACCCATCTGGACAGTGAGGTTGAGCCCAGGCAGACATATGTGGAGCTGCAGCCTTTTCTTGATAAAATCCACCGACAGCACCATGAATTGAAAAAAAATGCAAAATTGCGTCAGGAGTTTACAGCAAATGTGTCCCATGAGCTGAAAACACCGCTGGCCTCTATATCGGGATATGCCGAGTTGATCGAGACAGGCATTGCCGGGGAGAAAGACATCGGGCATTTTGCCGGGGAGATCCATAAAAATGCCAACCGGCTGTTATCGCTGATCAATGATATTATCCATCTGTCGAAGCTGGATGTGATGACAGAGCTGCCGAAGATGGAGATGATCTCGCTGACGGATGTGGCACTGAGTACTGTGGAGATGCTGCAGCTTCAGGCGAGTAAGCATGACGTGAATCTGCATATGGAGAAAAACAGTGAGCGAGTGCTGGTGCTTGGCAATAAGGGAATGTTAGAGGAAGTAATCTATAATCTCTGTGACAATGCGATCCGGTATAACCGGCCGGGCGGGCATGTCTGGGTTTCCACGTATGGGGAGAATCAGGAGCTGGTGCTGGAAATCAGGGATGACGGCATCGGTATACCAAAGGAAGATCAGAAGAGAATCTTTGAGCGGTTTTACCGGGTAGATAAGGGACGATCCAAGGAAACGGGTGGAACGGGACTTGGACTGGCGATCGTGAAGCATATCGTAGAGCAGCACAGGGCGGAACTGATCCTGGACAGTGAGCTGGGGAAGGGAACAATGATACAGGTGCGGTTTCCAAAGCAGTAGATGACAGACGTACAGCAGAGCCGGGACACCATGGATGTCCGTGTATTGGAGAACAGTGAAATGAGAAATATAAAATATCCGTTCAGGGGAATGCAGATAGCGAGATAAAGTAAAATATAAAATTGACAATAGAACATATTACAGATATAATAAGGCGATTCAGGTGAATGAACAATCGGAGATGAAATTCGATGGAACGAAATGTAGATATTAATGAAATTTCAGACGGGCGCACGTACCGGGATAACGATATGGTCAGAGCCGACTGCGGTGGCTGTAAGGGCTGTTCGATGTGCTGTGAGGATATGGTGGATACGATTATTCTGGACCCGCTGGATATTTACCGGCTGACCAATGCTTTGCATACGACATTTGAGGCGATGCTGGGGGAACAGCTGGAGCTTAACGTATATGATGGACTGATCCTGCCGCATCTGAAAAAGAGTGCAAAGACCGGTGGATGTCCGTTCCTGGATGCTGACAGACGCTGCAGTGTACATGCTCACAGACCGGGCTTTTGCCGGATATTCCCACTGGGTCGCTATTATCAGGATGGTGATTTTACCTATATTCTGCAGGTACATGAATGTCCGCGGCCAAAGACCAAGATCCGTGTCCGCAAGTGGGTGGATATCCCTGATGCAGACAAAAACCGCACCTTTATCAATCAGTGGCATGACCTGCAAAAGGAAATACAGACGAAGCTTTCTCAGTGCGAAGAGGTATGGCAGAAGAATCTGACGCTGCAGTTTTTGAAGATCTTTTATCTGACACCGTATGCCGAAGAAGGTTTTTATGCACAGTTCGCACTTCGATACCGCACAATTCGCTCGATTTTACAGTGAAAACTGCCAAAACACTTTAAAATCCTTTGTGAAAACTGCAAAAAAACAGGAAAACACATGAACGAAAAGTTAACGGTTGACAGCTGAAAAAACAGATGGTATTATACCGCACATAAAGCAAAGGCGCTATGGGAGATCCCCCATAGTGCCTTTTTTGCATATATACCGGTGCCTGACAGAGGGGCATATTTTTCAGGGGCAGCAGACAGATGCCGGTATCGTGCAAAATGCGGAAAGAGGAGGAAAATATTATGACTGAAGAAATTTTACAGGCCATAAGCGGGCAGACATTTGGTGTGTGGTTTCTGATCGGTGCTGCGCTGGTGTTCTGGATGCAGGCCGGATTTGCTATGGTAGAGACGGGCTTTACCAGAGCGAAAAATGCAGGTAACATTCTGATGAAAAACCTGATGGACTTCTGTATTGGTACAGTTGTGTTCATCCTGATTGGCTTCGGACTGCTGCTTGGTGAGGATATGGTTGGTCTGATTGGCAGGCCGGGCTTTGATATCTTTACCAACTATGCAAACTTTGACTGGTCAAACTTCGTATTTAATCTGGTATTCTGTGCGACGACAGCAACAATCGTATCCGGTTCCATGGCTGAGAGGACAAAGTTCCTTTCCTATTGTATTTACTCCGGTATCATCTCCGCTCTGATCTATCCGATCGAAGCACACTGGATTTGGGGCGGCGGTTGGTTATCACAGCTTGGCTTCCATGATTTTGCAGGTTCCTGTGCAATCCATATGGTAGGTGGTATCAGTGCTCTGATCGGTGCAGCTCTACTTGGACCGCGTATCGGCAAATTTACAAAGGACAAGAGTGGTAAGATCACCGGTGTCAATGCATTCCCGGGACATAACCTTCCAATCGGATGTCTGGGTGTATTCATCTTATGGCTTGGCTGGTACGGATTTAACGGTGCAGCTGCAACAAGTGTTGAACAGCTTGGCTCTATTTTCGTAACAACAACAGTTGCTCCGGCCATTGCTACTGTTACATGTATGGTTTTCACCTGGATCAAATATGGTAAACCGGATGTGTCTATGTGTCTGAATGCATCCCTGGCCGGTCTGGTTGGTATTACCGCCGGATGTGATGTTATGGACTGTGCCGGTGCGATCGGTGTAGGTATTGTATCTGGTCTTTTGGTAGTCTTTGGCGTATGGTTCCTGGATTATGTACTCCGTGTCGATGATCCGGTCGGCGCTGTTGCTGTACATTGTTTAAACGGTATCTGGGGTACACTGGCTGTAGGTCTTTTTGCTACAACATCTGCTCCGGGAAATGATACCTTTACAGGTCTGTTCTATGGCGGTGGCTTTGCACTGCTGGGCAAGCAGCTGATTGGTTTCGCAGCGGTAGCTTCCTGGACAGCTGTAACGATCACGATCGCTTTCCTTGTGATCCGTGCAACGGTAGGCCTTCGTGTTTCAGAGGAAGAGGAGATCGAAGGTCTGGATCCGACAGAGCATGGTCTGGCTTCCGCTTACAGTGGTTTCTCCCTGATGGATGTTTCCAACTCCATGATTATGGATGTCAATGAAAATACACAGCTTGGCAACGATACCTACGAGACTGCAACAGAGTACGAGAAGAACAAGGCCGTACCGGTTATGGCAGCACCGGATATAAATCCGACAGGTATGTACAAGGTTGTCATTATTACAAAACTGACACGCTACGATAAGATCCGTAAGGCTATGAATGAGATCGGTGTTACCGGTATGACGGTTACACAGGTTATGGGCTGCGGTATCCAGAAAGGATCCGGCGAGAAATATCGTGGTACAGAAGTGGATGCTACACTTCTTCCGAAGGTTAAGATCGAGGTCGTTATCGGCAACCTGCCGCTTGACACTGTGATCGAGGCCGCTAAGAAAACACTGTATACAGGTCATATTGGTGATGGTAAGATCTTTGTATACAATGTTGCAGAAGTCGTCAAAGTCCGCACAGGTGAAACAGACCTGGCAGCTTTGGCAGATGTTGAATAAGGCGTTATCGAATATTTCGTTCCCCCTTTTTGTTGCTCTGTAGAAAATATGATCTGCAGACAGCAGATCATACAGAGTATTGTTACGCGGAGAATCCCGGCTGGCTTGCCAGTCCGGGATTCTTCGTGTTATACTCGGAAAAGAATACAATCTACGTTAAAGAAGGCTTTACTGTGGATAAAAGATAAAGTGAGGAAGAGTACTGTGGATAAAAAAGAACTGGCTCTGGAAGTTATTGAGCGTCTGAAAAAGGAATACCCGCTGGCGGACTGCACGCTGGATTATGACCATGCGTGGCAGCTTCTTGTCGAGGTGCGTCTGGCGGCACAGTGTACGGATGCCCGGGTGAACGTGGTCGTAAAGGATCTGTTTGCAAAGTATCCGAGTGTGGAAGCACTGGCAAAGGCCACGCCGGAGGAGATCGAGGCGATCGTACGTCCCTGTGGTCTGGGAAAAAGCAAGGCCAGGGATATCAGCGCCTGCATGCGCATCCTCTGGCTGGAGTATGGCGGTAAGGTGCCGGACGATTTTGACGCTTTGTTAAAGCTGCCGGGTGTGGGAAGAAAGAGTGCCAATCTCATTATGGGCGACGTCTTTGGAAAACCGGCGATCGTGACCGATACGCATTGTATCCGTCTGTCGAACCGCATCGGTCTGGTGGACAATATCAAGGATCCGCGCCGTGTGGAGATGGCCCTGTGGAAGATCGTGCCGCCCGAAGAGGGCAGCGATCTGTGCCACCGGCTGGTGTACCATGGCCGGGAGGTCTGTACCGCGCGGACAGCACCGTACTGTGAGCGGTGCTGCCTGAAGGATATCTGCCGGACGTATACGCAGGACAGTGAAGCATAAGATAAGAGGCACAGGCAGAATTTGTCGAATTGTGACTGGTAAAGCTGTCGGCTGCTATGTATAATGAAACTGAGAAAGTATATATAAAAGACGAAGATACCGCCCACAGGGACGCAGTGTTTTGCACTCTGGCCAGAAAGAAGACGGTACAACAGAAAGGAAACAGGCAGTTTATGGAATTTGTCTATGCACCGATGGAGGGTATCACCGGTTATATCTTCCGCAATGTACGCAGTAAGTTTTATCCGGATGTGACGACGTATTATACACCGTTTATCTCGCCGGATGAACACAGCTTCTGCGGGCGGCGGGAATATCAGGATATCCTGCCGGAACACAACGAGGGTATCCATCTTATCCCACAGATCATGGCGAACAGGAGCGAATATTTCATCCGCTGTGCCAGAGAACTGGAGAAGATGGGATACACAGAGGTGAATCTGAATCTCGGATGTCCGTCGGGCACGGTATTTTCCAAGCATAAGGGGTCGGGGATGCTGGCCTTTCCGGAAGAGATGGAACGGTTTCTGGACGATATCTTTTCCGCATTGACGATACCGGTATCGGTAAAGACGAGGATCGGTGTGTCAGATCCCGATGAATTTTATGAACTGCTGGATATTTACAATAAATTTCCGATCAAAGAGCTGATCATCCATCCGCGGGTGCGCACGGAATTTTACAAGAAAGTGCCGCATCTGGATATGTATGCATATGCCGTAAAGGAAAGTAAGAATCCGCTATGCTATAATGGCAATATTTTTTCCCTGAGCGGCTATCAGCAGTTTATGAACCGTTTTCCGGAGACGGAAAAAATCATGCTGGGACGCGGACTTTTGGCCAATCCCGGTCTGATCGGTGAGATACAGGGAGAACCGGCGGAGGATGGCGTGCGGATGAAAGCCTTTCTGGACGAGCTTTTTATCGCATATGAAAAGAACTGTCCGGGAGAAAAGCCGCTGTTATTCAAGCTGAAAGAACAGTGGTACTATATGGCATCGCTGTTCCCGGATCATCAGAAGCTGATCAAAAAGATCCGCAAGGCGCAGCATGCCGAGGATTACCGTATGGCGGTGGACCGGCTGTTTGCCGAGGCAAAGCCAGAGACGACGTTTGGATTTTATTTTGCCTGAGTCCGCAGAGATGACAGGCAGGGGGTAAACAGGGGATTATGGATAAGATAATAAGGAAGAAAAACGTAGCAGCAGCGGCCATACTTCTGGCGCTGGCAGCTTTGCCCTTCAGTGTACGGCCGGTGGCGGCATCGGGCACTGTACGGGAGATCCACAACGTGGGACAGCTCGTAAAGGAAGTAGGCAAAAACTGGGATGACAGCTATGCCGCGGAGACGGTGATCAACACTGCCAGCGGTACGGTGACACAGAATGGAGAAAACGTACCGTTTACGGAGGCCTTTGAGGTAGAAGAGGGCGATACGCAGCCGAATCTCTATTCTTCGTATGCGGTGAAGAGCTATTTTGCGGATCATCCGGCTGAAGTCAGTGAGGTAAAGGGCAGCCAGATCAGGGTGGTCAATCCGTATCAGACAAAGCAGATCATCCTGCATGCAGATGCACTGGGCGACAGCTGTGGCGCCAGTGAGATTTTGCATTATGCAGATACCGGGACATATTATCTGCGCTATGAGACAGAGGAAGAGACAAAGGCCGCGTATGAAACGCTGCAGAAGCGCTATGGCGACGACTGTATACTGGACGAGGTCATGCAGGCGGATGACAGTCTGCTGACGGTATCGGGCGGTCGCAGCGTGACCTGGGGCGCCCAGTATATGGGGCTGGATGTGCTGAAATTCTCTCCGAATATTACGACGTTAAACGGACATGCTACGGTGGCCGTGATCGATACCGGGATCAACCGCTCGCATACCATGTTTTCAGGACGTACGATCTCGTCCGCCAGCCGGAATTTTGTCGGCAATGCCTCGGATCTTTCGGATGCCAGAGGCCATGGCAGTCATGTGGCAGGTATCGTAGCCGATGCGACACCGTCGCAGGTGGATCTGATGATCCTCAAGGTATACGATGCCAACGGCAATTCCTCGTCGGCCATTATACAGGCAGCGCTTCTGTATGCGGTGAAAAATGGCGCCGATGTTGTCAATATCAGTCTGGGACAGACCGATTATAACAATTCCGGTCAGGACTGGCTGGCCAGCGAGATCAATGCCGCCTGGGATAAGGGCGTGCCGGTGGTCTGCGCAGCGGGCAACAGCCGCAAAAATGTCAGCACATGTTATCCGGCGTGCAATGCCCGGACGATCGCCGTATCAGCGATCAATCAGGAGGGGCAGTTTGCATCAAGCTTTAACAGTACGGAAGGCTCCAATTATGGTAATGGTATAGATTTTGCAGCGCCGGGCGTGCATGTGGACAGCGCTTCGAACCGGAACAATTATGAGCTGGATGCCAAGAGCGGTACGTCCATGGCGGCACCCTATGTTTCGGCGGCAGCCGCCTATGTCAAGCTCGCTCTGCCGCAGGCTACGGTAACCCAGGTGGAGGATATCCTGCGAAGCTACGCGAAGGATTACGGTACGCCGGGAAAGGATCCGTACTATGGGTACGGCGTGATTCAGCTGGATCAGCTGCGGATCGACCTGGCCGGGCATGCAATCCTGACCGTACAGCAGCCGTCAATGGGCTATAACGGTACGCCGTGTACGCCGGGGATCACGGTGAGCGGTATCCCGTCGGGACAGTACAGCGTATCCTATACCGGAAACGACGGGCCAGGCACAGGTACAGTTACCGTCAGCGGCCGCGGTCTGTATACAGGTACGCTGACGGCTTCCTTTAAGATCGCAATGCAGACACCGGTGCTGACCGGCGTGGAAAATACGGCAAACGGTATCATGGTCAGCTGGAACGATGTGCCGGGGGCACAAAACTACAGCATCTACCGGAAAAAGAACAAAGGAGCATGGAGCCAGATAAAGACGGTGTCAGGCAATGCATTATCCTGGACAGATACGAATCTGGCTGCGGATACGAACGTATATACATATCGTGTCAAAGCCATCGCAGGCAGCACCAGTAGCGCCTACAGCGCTGAAGCATCCACTGCGCGGGTGAAGTCCGCATCCTTGAAAAGTGTGACAGGCACGACAAAGGGCATCACGCTCAAATGGAAGAAAGTATCCGGCGTAAACGGTTATTATATCTATCGCCGGACGGACGGGCAGAGCGCATGGAAATATCTGCGAAAGATCAGCTCGGCCAGAACGGTGAGCTATACGGACACAAAGGCTGTGCAGGGCGCACGCTGTTATTATCAGGTACGGCCGTACCGGGTAATCTCCAGAAAAACCTATGTGGGTGGTGCTGCCAATACAAAGAGCATCGTCTATCTGAAAAAAATGGCAACGCCGTCGGCAAGAAACGTCAGCGGTCGCAGCCTGCAGGTATTCTGGAAAGCAGCGCCGAAGGCCAACGGCTATGAGGTGCGCTATGCAACGAATAAGAAGATGAAAGCGGCCCGTACGCTGCATATCACGACGGCAGATCAGGTCAGCTGTATGATCAGCGGGCTGAAAAAGAACAAGACCTATTACGTGCAGGTACGTGCCGTACGTCAGGCTGAAGGGATGATCGGCTATTCGGGATGGAGCGGCACGAGAAGCGTGCGGATTCGTAAATAAAAGAAATGGCCACCGGGCTTTCCTTTTACATGCTGAGATATATGCTTACTGCTGTTTACGGATCAGCGTACGGTCGTCAAACCATGAAATGGAACCGCCCACAAAGCTGGGGCGTGGCTGGTACAGTGAGCCCCGGCCGATGCGGGCGGTCTGTTTGTCTGTCGTCTGTGTTGCGAAGGTAAGCGTCTGTGTCTGCATGATGGATCTCCTTTGTTTTTGCTGACGCCAGTATAGAATAATATGAGTCCGATAAAACGGACTGAAATAGAAAAAGAGGCATACATATGACATTAGAGGAAGTAAGAAAAAATATCGACCGCGTGGACGGCCAGATCCGGGAGCTTTTTATTGAGCGTATGGGACTGGCAGAGCAGGTGGCCCGGATCAAGGCTCAGACTGAGGATGCGATTTATAAGCCGGACAGAGAAGCGGTGATTCTGGAAAAACAGTCCAGGGATATGGATCCCCATCTGGTCAAGGAATATAAGGCGCTGATCAAACGGATCATGGAGGTCAGCCGTAAATACCAGTATGGAAGAACGCTGGAGCTGAGAAACTGCTTTCCGTTCCAGTTTGAAGATAAGGAAAAGACGCCGGAAGCGGTGGCTGTCTGCTGTGCAGAGATGTATATCTGTACCGAATACCCCAGAGAAAAGCTGCGTATGGCAGATTCCTATCCGGAGATCGCCGGTATGCTTCTGGAGGGAACCGTGGATGCCGGTATGGGAATTATCGAAGAGGTGGGTCATACGGTATCGGATACGCTGAACACGATATTGGCCATGCATCATCTCTATATCAACCGCTGCCGGATCGCCGAGGACCGGCACAGAAAAAAGAAGGTTGTCGAGTTTTCACGCCATCTGGTGGTGCGTAAGGAGGACAACCGCTTAAAGCTGGTCTTTGTCTGCCCGAACCGCAGCGGCATGCTGGGCAGTATCCTGTCGATGATCTCCGATTACGGTGTGAATGTGACAGAGATCCATTCGATGCCGTATATGGATGGCGAGGACTGGAATTACCGTTTCTTTGTGGAACTTGGCGTTAATCTTCTGGAGGATGAGGCAAAGGCCCTGATCTTCCAGCTTTCCGAAGAAACACAGGATATGCAGATCCTTGGCAGCTATTTCTGCGAAGGTGATTTTATCAGATAAGACGGTACAGGAGGAAACGGATGGAATCTATAGAAGAATTTATCCTGATCTGCATGGAACAGGGGGTATACCGGATCGTGCTGAGTGCACCGGCAAAGGGCAGCACTTATCAGAAGGTGATCGTACAGAAGATCGACCAGACGTATCAGTGTGAACAGTATACCAAAACACAGGTCTTTCATAAGAATCTGAAGGAAGAACAGATCAAGGCGTATCTGCTAAATCAGCTCGGACCTGTATTTACACAGGTGCATGCCTGGGACAAAACATGGGAATATGCCCTGCGTATATCCAAAAAGGGAAAGCTTTTATATAACCGCAAAAAGGCAAAACAGGCGCCACCGGTGAAGATGAGCCACAACCGCCGGAAAACGTATCTGCTGGAAGAGGGCCGCAGTATCCCGCCGCTGGTGGATATGGGCGTCTTTACACCGGAGGGCAAGATCATCCGCAGCCATTATGACAAGTACCGCCAGATCAACCGCTTTGTGGAGATCCTGGAGGATGAATTACAAGCACTGGATCTGACAAAGACGCTGCATATTCTGGATTTTGGCTGTGGGAAGTCCTATCTGACCTTTATCGTATACTATTATCTGGTGTGTGTACGGGGGCTGGATGTGGAGATTACCGGACTGGATCTGAAGGAGGATGTGATCCGGCACTGCAACGAGGCGGCGAAGCGCTATAAATATGACGGACTGCATTTTGAGCTGGGCAATATCAACGGTTACAGCTGTGATACGCCGGTCGATATCGTGATGACACTGCATGCCTGCGATACGGCGACGGATTATGCGCTGTACAATGCCCTGCAGTGGAAGGCAGGACTGATTCTGTCTGTACCCTGTTGCCAGCATGAGCTGAACAGCCAGATCCATACGGACAATTTTGCGGCGCTGACCCGGTTTGGTATCGTAAAGGAGCGCACGGCGGCGTTGATGACCGATGCGATCCGTGCCGATCTTCTGATCGCGGCGGGCTATGATACGCAGATTCTGGAATTTGTCGATCTGTCCCATACGCCGAAAAATCTGCTGATCCGCGCCGTACGCACCGGTGTGGGTGAAAAGACGAGACAGAAGGCTTTACAGGAAGTACGGCAGCTGATGGAGGAATTTCATCTGGAACCGACGCTGTATACGCTTTTATATGGAAAAGAAGAAAAAGAGGCATAATAAAAGAAATTTCCACTGGAGCTTTCTCATATATGCTAAGGCAAAGATATCCCCGACTGGTACGCCAGCCGTGGATTGTCATGTGTGTATAAACCCGAAGTAAACTATTTCGGCAAGTGAAATGAACTCAGTCGTTTTCTACGGCTTCATCAATAGCAGCTGCGGCCTGCAAAGAGATCTCGATAATCCGGTGGCCTGTCGGGTCGTAATCCGGAGGGAGCATAGAAAGCGAAAACGGTTCATTTTTCAGAAAGGCACAGGACAGGAGCATGACCTGATTCTCATAGCTGCCTTCCTTTTCATTTTCTTCGGCGATCAGTTCACCGTTTTCGTACATATCGTTCAGACCCATATGGCGTTTGAGACTGAGCTGGTTGAGCATATCGAGCATGATAAAAAAGTGCTCCTCATCCCAGCAGGACATAAACATGCATTTGCATAAGCCAGGTGTAAAAAAAGAAGCGCCTGCATAACAGTTCAGCAGTTCTTTGAACCGGGAACGGTGTGCATCGCTCTGAAACAGATGTCCGGCGTCCAGTGCCGGTAAAATCTCGTCTTTCCACATGGTGAACTTCCTCCGCAGCTTTTCATTGGTATACGAGAGAGTATAGCACATTTGTCCCGGAATGGAAATGGATACGGAGAAAATAGTGGTTGATTTGGGAAAACACGGTGGGTATAATGGTAGCCATGAGCAATAGAAATGAGGTGGAAGCAGTATGAAACATCAGATCACAGCAGAAGATGTGAAGAAGATGGAGGAGGAGATCGAGTACCGCAAGCTGGTTGTGCGCAAAGAGGCGATCGAGGCTGTTAAGGAGGCCAGAGCGCAGGGCGATCTCAGTGAGAATTTTGAGTATTATGCAGCAAAGCAGCATAAGAATAAAAATGAAAGCCGTATCCGCTATCTGGAACGCTATATCCGCACGGCGGAGGTGATCTCCGATACATCCAAAGAAGATGAGGTGGGCTTAAATAAGACGGTGGAGCTGTATTTTGCAGACGATGACGAGGTGGAGAGCTATACGCTGGTGACAACGGTGCTGGGCAATTCGCTGGACAACAGGATCAGTATCGAGTCGCCACTGGGCAAGGCCATCCTTGGCAAGCATTGCGGGGATAAGGCCTATGTACAGATCAAGCCGGGCGTCGGTTATGAGGTGGAGATCCGTTCTATTAAGGAATGTACGGACGATATGGAGCTTCGGAAGTTCTGAAACCTCCACTGGAGCTTTCTTTTATATGCTAAGGCAATAACAGCAAAAAGGAGATCGGGAAAATTCCCGCTCTCCTTTTTTACTGCTTCGTATAATGAAGAGGTATGTGTTTACTGTGTCTGGGCCGCAGTGCCAGTAGTATCTGTCGTACCGTCAGCTGCAGTGCCGGTGGTATCTGCCGTACCGGTCGTTGCTGCACCAGTGGTATCTGTTGTACCGGTTGTTGCTGCACCAGTGGTATCTGTCGTACCGTCAGCCGCAGTGCCGGTGGTATCTGTCGTACCATCCGTTGTACCGGTCGTTATGCCTGTGGTCGTACCGGAACGCAGGGCGTTTACCGCTGTCTGATAATCAGAAGATACTGCAGGCATCTGTGATTCTACATATTTATAGAAGTCTGTAGAGTACAGAAGATCAGAGATCGTGTACCAGTTGTAAGCCTTTTTGGACATCTGTGAGATATAATCCTGGCTGATCTCTTCGCCGGTCAGGGAAGTGATCTTGTCCTGCTTCTTATTATAGATACACTTGTCTGTAATAAAGCTCAGACCCGGGAACATCACAAACTGCTCGGAATCGGACAGGATATCCTGACCGACCATCATACGGGAATCATAATCCCAGCCCATCAGGTTGGATACTGTCGGCAGAATATCTACGGAACAGCAGTACTTGTCAACCTCTACCGGCTGCTGCATGGACGGTGAGTAGATGATCAGTGTATTCTTGTAGGATTCAATTTCATCCAGAGAAGTACCCTTGATCTCTTCTACGATATTGTTGCCGTCACTCATGTAGGAGTACGGTACGTGGTCCGGTGCCAGTACGATCAGTGTACGGTCGGCAATACCGGCATTTTCCAGACGCTGCAGAAGATCCTGCATAGCGTATTCCAGCTCCAGCTGGCAGGCAATATAGGCCTTGGCTGCATCGGAATAGGTCAGGTTGGCTACCTTGTCCTTGTTTCGTACGGACATGGCGTTGCCGCTGAAATTGTACTCTACGTGACCGCTGACGGACATATAGTAGGTCATGAACGGTTCATTGGAAGCATACTTGTCAAAGGTCTGGTCAATCAGACGGATATCGGACTGCGGCCACAGCGCCTTGCCGCTGCTTTCGCTGACCTCCGGATCATAGCCGTCACCAGAGCCGTGCCATTCATAGCCCATGTTCGGGAAGGAAAGGTTACGTCCGTAGTAGGTGGCGGAGTTGTTGTGCCAGCCGGTCGTATGGTAGCCGAGACGGGTGGACTGGCGGCCTGCAGTAAAGAGCATATTGAGCTTACGGTTACCGGATTCCTGCATGGAAACGTATTTACCGTTATTCGGTACCGTACCGGTCAGGTTTGCCCATTCACCACCGGATGTACTGCCGTACCACAGCGGTGAGTAGTAGTTCTTAAAATGGAAGCCCTGGGTAGCCATCTTGTACAGGGTCGGTGTCCAGGATTCGTTGATGATACATTCATCCAGACCCTCGGCACTGATCCAGATCAGATTGTAGCCCTTGAACATGCCGGTGTACTGGTTTTTATTCGTACCGGACTTGTTCTTCATATAATCTACCAGAGAAGCTACGTCCTTGCTGTTGCCGGAATCGGACAGGATCTTGTCAAAGTCGATATTCAGGATATTCGGTGAAGTATCGATCTGGGTGGTCTGGCCTGCAGTGGTATCTGTGCCGGTGCTGTCCGTGCCGTTTACTGTGCTGGCAGCCGGAATACCGGAACCGGAAGCTGCGGTATCAGATCCGCTGGTATCTGCCGGTGTTTCATCGTTGATGATCTCGCCGGAAGAGCCTCCGCCGGTGATCTTGATCTTACCGGACAGATATGTAGTTGTCATGACGCCCAGACGGTCTACCGATTCATCGACAGAAAACGTATGGAAATACAGGTCATACCCGGAAAATACACCGCGTCCGCCGATCAGCAGGCAAAGCAGCATGACGATATGGATCACAAGACCTTCGGCGATCGTGATCAGATGCGTCATCGGCGGCTTTCTCTTGACACTGATATACTGTGGTGCAAAGAAAACCACAAAGCCCACCGGCAGTACGAAAAGCAGTACCAGCGGGATCAGCGAGGACAGGATCACACGGAAGATACTGTCCAGGAAGTCCAGCGCCTGTCCGGCAACACCGAGTACGCCAAACAGGGCATAATAGGTATCAAAGAAGCCTTTGTAAATAACCTCTGAACAGAACAGTACACAGAGTATGACGGTAAAGGTCACCATAAGTATACGGTTGCCCCTGCGTTTGAATAACCGGCAGATCGTACCGAGAACCGTACCCAGTGTCAGGGCAAACAGGATCGGGTAGATCAGTGAAAACCGGATATTATGAAACATCAGGATGTGGAAGATTACTTCCAGATAAACTAATAGCAGCGAAAAATATACGATCGTCGTAAAACGGCGACGTTTCTTGCGGTGTGTACCGGAAGAAGGTGCGCTGGCAGAACGTCTAGAAGAAGATTCGCTGCTGCGGGTGGCAGAAGCGGTCGCCTTCGCTGCCCGTGACGGTCTGCTGGATGATGTTGTATCCAAAATCATCATTCTCCTCTCGTTAAAGTGATTTATCATAGAAGAAATTCTATGCATAGATATATGTATTTTATCATCTTAATACAGAAATGCAATTATTTTCGGCGGGAATTCATACATATTCATATGTATTTCTCTCA
>CAVCMG010000045.1:0-20974 GCA_963603285.1 Ruminococcus bromii | reverse complement strand
TCCTCGCGGCGAGTTTTCTTCTTCCGCAGGTTGTATTCGGCATCAGTGAAAGTCAGTTGCTGCATAGGGGATACCACCTTTCTTGATACTTGCATTTTATCAAAATAGTACGTGACTTTCATCAGAAACGTTGATTAAATCAGCGTTTCCCTAAATTAAGTCTGTTAATTGCTTTAAGCTCCAAATCTAAAAGTGCAATATAATTCTTCTTCTCTTCTTCAGATTCGAAAGTTCTATATGTATCAATATATTTCTTTTGAAAAGGGGAAGTATGCTGTTTTGGGATGGGAAACATATAATTTAAATTTACCACAGCAATGAATTGATTTCCGTTATATAGCTTGTAAAAATCTAATTGTTGTTTTAGCTTTTCGTGCCTTTTCTGCGGATGGGATACTTGCGTCACATAATATAAATCATCCGTTTCAAACAGGACACCAAAAAATGGTTTATACTTATTTTCACCATAATCCGTTCTGGGAATCCTGCTTTCGTAGTTCCTTAAATAATCCAGATAGTGCTCATCAACATTTATCCATCTCATATAGTATCTCCATAAAGAAATAGAAGAGCAAATGCTCCTCTATTAAAACGATTTTTTACAGGCTTCGTAACCTCTATTAAAACGATTTTTTACAGGCTTCGTAACCTCTATTAAGACGATTTTTTACAGGCTTCGTAACCTCTGTACAAGGAAACTATTATCTCCTTAAACGTATTATATGATGTAACCTTAAAAATAGAAATAGTAAAATTGCACAAAAATTATTGGATATCTATAGTAGTGTTGAGTTGTTCTGTTTATCAAAAGGGCAGCTGCCAGACCTTACGGTCAAAACAACTGCCCTTTTGTATGTTAGTATTTATTCATCCCAGTTATGATATACATCCTGTACATCGTCGTCATCTTCCAGCAGATCCAGGATGCGCTGCAGACACTTGATGGTCTCTTCGTCGGTTACTTCGACGTAGTTCTGCGGGATCTGGGTGATGTCGGCTTCTGCCATTTCGATGCCCTCTTTTTCTAGGGCTTCGCGTACTGCAGAGAAATCTTCCGGAGAGGTTACGATCTCGTAGCAGTCCTCCTCATCGGAGAAATCCTCGGCACCGGCATCCAGAGCCAGCATCATGAAATCGTCGGGATCCATCTCGAAATCTTCTTTATCTACAATAATACGTCCCTTCTCATCGAACATAAAGGAAACGCTTCCCGGTGTACCCATGGAGCCTTTGCCCTTGGAGAAAGCACTTCTGACGTTGGCAGCGGTACGGTTCTTGTTGTCTGTCAGTGTCTTTACGATGATGGCAACTCCGCCCGGGCCGTAGCCTTCGTAGATGTTGGTCTCGTAATTGTTGGCATCGCTGTCACCGGCAGCCTTCTTGATACCACGCTCGATGGTGTCGTTTGGTACGTTGTTGGCTTTGGCTTTGGCGATAACGTCGCGCAGCTTGCTGTTGCTGGCCGGATCAGCGCCGCCCTCTTTGACAGCAACTACGATCTCACGGCCGATCATGGTAAAGATCTTACCTTTTTTTGCGTCGTTTTTCTCTTTTTTATGTTTGATATTGGCAAACTTTGAATGTCCTGACATATGGTCACTCCTCTTCCTTCATAGTATATATGATCCGCACAGGGCGGACAGCTTTAGTTGCCATGCATATGAAAAACTGGTCCAGTGGACCAGTTTTGAGTAATCACGTACATGGTATCTGGCCCAATACGCTCGTGCCATTATACCATCATCACTTCCCATCGTCAAGAACTGAGTTATGTAGGCAGTTCCAGACTGATACACAGGGCTTTATTGACCTGCTTTAATACCTCCGCATCCAGATGACAGACTTTGTCCTTCAGACGCTGCTTGTCAATGGTGCGCAGCTGCTCCAGCAGAATGACCGAATCACGGATG
The DNA here is from genome assembly GCA_963603285.1 of Ruminococcus bromii. Classification (GTDB taxonomy): domain Bacteria; phylum Bacillota; class Clostridia; order Lachnospirales; family Lachnospiraceae; genus UBA11957. The sequence goes on along the minus strand of CAVCMG010000045.1, from coordinate 19,064 downwards.
ATCGCATAGCTGGAAGCGTCGATCTCAATATGCGTAGGAAGCTTCGCTTTGTTCATCTTTGACGTAATGGCGGCACAGATCACGGTAGGACTGTGCTTGTTGCCGACATCGTTCTGAATGATCAGCACCGGCCGCACACCACCCTGCTCGCTGCCTACCACAGGTCTTAAATCCGCGTAAAATATATCACCTCGTTTAATTACCACACTGTCACACTCCGATTTTAGAAAATTACTGCTGCCAGAAGTTTTATGGACAGTATTTCCAGTTTTTTCAGGTGTATACAAGCAAAGTGTGTCTTGCTGCCGCAGGTTCATAAGACACGGCGGATTCTCTTTATTATTTTATATGGTTTTATTTTACATAGATACGGGGCACACGCTTGGATATATTGCAGACCAGCTCGTAGTTAAAGCGGCCGGAAAGCTCGCCAAGCATCTCGGCAGTGATCGTTTCACCACCATCCGTTCCCAGCAGTGTTACATCGTCAAATACCTGTACCTTTGGCAGATCGGTAACATCCACCATAAACTGATCCATGCAGACACGGCCAAGGATCGGACATTTTCTGCCGTGGATCAGCACATAGCCCTTGTTGGAAAGGCTGCGCGGATAACCGTCGGCATAGCCCACAGGGATCGTAGCCACCCGCATGGGATGATCGGCCACAAAGGTGCCGCCGTAGCTGATCGGTGTACCCGGTGTGACGTCCTTGACGTAGGCGACACGGCTTTTCAGCTCCATCATCGGATGTAAGAATACCGGATCCTCCCGGACTTCCTCCGAAGGGAACAGGCCGTACAGCGTAATACCGGCACGTACCAGATCCAGATTGGCTTCGGAAAACTGCATGATGCAGGCGCTGTTGCTCACATGGTGCAGCGGAATGGTAAGCCCTGCTTTTTCAAGCGCTTTGGCAAAATCCAGATAGCGGGTAAGCTGTGCTTTTGCCGGATCCGTACTGCTTTCGTCCGCCCGGGCAAAATGGGTAAACAGACCCTCAATCTGCAGTCCTTCAAGTTTCGCGATCGCACAGGCTGTCTCTACACCGCGGGCATCGTCATACAGGCCTATGCGTCCCATGCCGGTATCCACCGCCAGATGGATATGCATGGTTTCACCGACACGCTGTGCCACTTCTGCCATCTGTTCGGCCATTTCCAGTGTGAAAACGGCAGGACGGATGCCCAGCTTTGCCATCTGTTCGTAATGCTCGGGGAACGTAAAGCCAAGGATCAGGATCGGCTTTCTGATACCGGCTCGGCGAAGCTCTACGGCCTCCTCTTCTGTCGCTGTGGCAAAGCCCCAGACGTATTCCTTTGGTTCCATGTACTGTGCGATAGGCACTGCGCCATGTCCGTAAGCGTCTGCCTTGATCACGCCGACCATCTGCGTGCCTTCTTTCAGATTGGCTTTCATGGACGAAAGGTTTTGTTCCAGCGCATCCATATGGATGTTCGCGTATATCCTGTTATGCATTGTTATGCTGTCTCCTCTGTTAGTTTATATGCGTTTTGCAGAAAAAAGTTTCAGTATATCCGGCAGCTTATGACAGATATCCATGGCTGCCATGGACTCTTTGCCAAGCTCTGCTGCCGCGGCATCTCCGGCAAGTCCATGCAGCAGTACCCCCAGATATGCAGCCTGTTCCAGTGAATTACAGCTGCTGCACAGTCCGAGGATCGTTCCGGTCAGTACATCGCCGCTGCCCGCTGTTGCCATGCCACTGTTGCCAAAACAATGCAGATACAGTCGTCCATCCGGCAAAGCAATACATGTCCGGGCATCCTTTAACACACAGACAGCTCTCTCTTTTTCCGCCATCTGCATGGCAAAGCCACACGGATCCTCTTTCAGACGGGAAACCGGCTGTCCGGTCAGACGGTTCATCTCTCCCATATGCGGGGTAAGAACATGTATACCCCTGTGACTGTCGAGCCAGTCGGGATGCATGCTCAGGATATTGAGGGCATCTGCGTCGAAAACCACCGGCTTGTCCGTATACGTCAGAAGCTTTCTGACCATATCCTGCGCTTTTTCGTCCGTACCAATGCCGGGACCAACGCCGATCACATCGGCCCAGTCGATCGTCTTTTCAAGCTTTTTCTCCCAGTCCAGGACGTCCGAAGCCGTTGTCATGGCTTCGGGCAGCGACTGATGCAGTACCTGGCAATTGATACCCGGTGTAAAGACGCTGACCATACCGGCACCGCACAGGAAAGCACTTCTGGCACTCATATATGCCGCGCCGCAGATCTCTTCACTTCCTGCGATCAGAAGCACCTTACCAAACGTGCCCTTGTTGCCGTCGGGACGTCTCTGGTTTCTTTCACACAGATCTGTTTTTTCCAGAAAGTACATATCCGGCTGATAAGGGGTATCCGCAGGATAGATCCCGGCATCGGCCAGAACAAGCTCGCCACAGCAGGCTGCGCCGGGATACAGAAGCGTTCCCAGCTTGTAAAAGGAAAACGTCACCGTACAGTCCGCCTGTACGGCAGTCTGCATGATCTGTCCGGTTGTGGCGTTGACACCGGAGGGGATGTCCATCGCATAGACCCGGGCTTTTGCTGCGTTTATCTGCCCAATCAGCGTGGCATAAGCGCCGGTGACAGCCCGTGACAGGCCTGTACCAAAAAGGGCATCCACAAGGACAGTATATTCATCCATCCGTGGATTATTAACCACCGGTACACCATAATTTCGGGCAATCTGCCACTGCAGGGCTGCTTCCTTTGTAAAATGGCTATCCTGCCCGGCCAGATACAGCGTCGTGCGACGCCCTTTCAGATGCAGCATACGGGCCGCTGCCATGCCGTCGGCACCGTTGTTTCCGCTGCCGCACAGCACCAGTATCCTGTCATTTTCAGAGGTATCGGCAAGCAACCGGTTTACCATGGCCTCAGCGGCTTTTTCCATCAGCACCATAGCCGGAACCTGCATCTGTTCTATTGTATAACGATCCGTCGCCTGCATCTGGGCGGCGTTTAGAATTCTTAACATATCGCCTGTCCTTTCACAAAAAGGATGCCGCAAAACAGACAGCTCTGTTCTGCGGCAGGGGTCTTTTATTACTGCTGTCTGAGATGTTGCAGATCACAGGAAAGCTTCATCAGGCTTTCCGACAGGTGCACATTTTCAACAACAACATCGTCTGGGAGATGAAGATTCAAATCTACCGGAGTAAAATTCCAGATGGCATGTATGCCATGCTCAACAACAAGACGAGCCACCTCCGGCGCATTCTTTCTGGGGATCGCCAGCGTAGCGATATCTACATTGTGGCTGTCCAGAAACTCAGCCAGTTCATCGGCAGGCTGTATCGTACACTGTCGTACCGTCTTGCCGACAAGCGCCGGATCGCTGTCAAATACACCGATCACGCGAAAGCCTCTTTTTTCAAAACGGACATAATTGGCCAGCGCCTGTCCGAGGCGTCCGGCACCGATAATGATCATCGACTGGGCCTTGTCAAGACCAAGGATCTTACCAATCTCTTCATAAAGTGTACGGACATTATATCCATAGCCCTGCTGGCCAAAACCACCGAAATGATTCAGATCCTGACGGATCTGGGAGGCGGTAACTTTCATGATCTTGCTTAATTCAGATGAAGAAATACGCTCTACCCCTTCTTCGGACAGATCGTTCAGATAACGGTAGTACCGGGGCAGACGTTTGATAACGGCTTCGGAAATCCCTCTGTTTGGCATATGTTCTCCTTAAAAACGGTTATTTGGCATAATCACACCTATATACTCCGATTATAATATTGTGTTATCTTATTGTCAAATAAGACTTGCAGAAAATACACAGCTTTTGTCGGAAATCGGCCGGGTCAGCTCTTGACCTTTTTGTATGTTTTACGGTACACTATACCAATGAATTTTAATAAGAAAGGTCAGGAACAACGATGATTCTTTCATGTCATCATATCAATAAAAGCTTTGGTACCACACAGATTCTCAACGACGTCTGTTTTCATATCGAAGAACGCCAGAAAATGGCGTTGATCGGTATCAACGGTGCCGGTAAATCTACACTGTTAAAAATTATTACCGGGGAGTACGCTCCGGATTCCGGTGAGGTCGTGCTGGCCAAGGGAAAGACGCTGGGATATCTCGCACAGCATCAGGACCTGCAGGTAGACAACAGCATCTATGACGAGCTGATCGGCGCCCGTGCCGATGTTCTGGAGCTGGAAAGAAAGCTCCGCCAGCTTGAGCACGATATGAAAACAGCGACCGGCGATGCGCTGGAAACACTGCTCTCCACCTATACCCGTGTCAATCAGGAATTTGAACAGCAGAACGGCTACGCCGTGCGCAGCGAGGTCACCGGCGTTTTAAAGGGCCTCGGCTTTGGTGAGGAGGATTTTTCTCATCCGATCAATACCCTCTCCGGTGGGCAGAAAACCCGTGTGGCGCTGGGTAAGCTTCTGCTTCTGGCTCCGGACGTCCTGCTCTTAGATGAGCCGACCAACCATCTGGATATGGCGTCGATCGCCTGGCTGGAAACATATCTTCTCAATTATAAAGGTGCAGTGATCCTTGTATCCCACGACCGGTATTTTCTGGACAGGGTGGTTTCCAAGGTCGTTGAGCTGGAGCATGGCCGTTCGATGTCGTTTGAGGGGAATTATACCGCGTTTTCTGCGAAGAAAGCCATCGTGCGTGACGCAGAGCTGAAAGCCTATATGAACCAGCAAAGAGAAATCGCCCATCAGGAAGCGGTCATTGCCAAACTGAAATCCTTCAATCGTGAGAAATCCATCAAGCGTGCGGAAAGCCGTGAAAAGATGCTTGATAAGATTGAGGTTATCGACAAGCCGATGGAGGTAGATGCCGCCATGCAGCTGCAGCTGGAGCCGGATATCGTCAGCGGCAACGATGTACTGCATGTGGAAGGACTGTCCAAGGCTTTTCCGGGACAGCCGCTGTTTGATAATATCTCCTTTGATATCTTCCGTGGTGAACGTGTGGCTATCATTGGCAAGAACGGTACGGGTAAGACGACCATCCTCAAGATCTTAAATCACCTGCTGGATGCTGACAGCGGCAGCTTTTCGCTGGGCTCCAAGGTACATATCGGTTACTACGATCAGGAGCATCATGTGCTGCATCCGGAAAAGACGATCTTTGAGGAGATCTCCGATGATTATCCGCAGCTGACCAATACAAGGATCCGGAACGTACTGGCCGCTTTCCTTTTCAAAAATGATGAGGTATTCCAGAAGATATCCACACTCTCCGGTGGCGAACGCGGCCGTGTATCGCTGGCCAAGCTGATGCTGTCCGAGGCCAACTTCCTGATCCTCGATGAGCCGACCAACCATCTGGATATTATTTCCAAGGAGATTCTGGAATCTGCGCTGAAAACGTATACAGGCACGGTGCTGTATGTGTCCCACGACCGGTATTTCATCAACCAGACCGCCACAAGGATCCTGGATCTGACGAATCACCAGCTGGTCAATTATATCGGCAATTACGACTACTATCTGGAAAAGCATGAGGAAATGACCGAGATTTACGCACCGAAGCAGGAAACAGCCTCTGCCGCTCCGGAAAGCACAGCTGCAGACTCCCGCCTCTCCTGGCAGCAGCAGAAAGAGCTGCAGGCCGCAAAGCGTAAAAAGGAAAATGCGCTGAAAAAGGTGGAGGAAGAGATCGAAACGCTGGAAACCAGAGACAGCGAGATCGATGAACTGATGGCACTCCCGGAAAATGCCGTGAACGTTGCTAAATGTGTTGAATTTTCCAAAGAAAAGGCGTCGATCGCCGAGCGGCTCGAGGAGCTGTATGCGCAGTGGGAAACGCTGAGTGAAGATATGTAAATGAACACGGCAGCAAAAGCTTTAGTACTTTTGCTGCCGTGCTATTATTTTATACCTGCTCAAAAGTATCGCGGATTGCCAGAATGAAATCCTTACTGTTGAGTACCTGTACATCTTCAAGGGATGTGATCAGGGCCAGATCCTTGGTCATTTTTCCGGCAGCGATGGTATCCAGTGTGGCTTTTTCAAGCTTGTCTGCGAACGTTTCCAGCTCCTTGATGCCGTCCAGTTCACCACGTTTTCTGAGTGCGCCTGTCCAGGCAAAGATCGTGGCTACGGAGTTTGTGGAGGTCTCTTCACCCTTCAGATGTCTGTAATAATGGCGCTGTACCGTACCATGGGCTGCTTCGTATTCGAAATAACCGTGCGGAGATACAAGTACGGAGGTCATCATGGCCAGAGAGCCAAAAGCGGAGGAAACCATATCACTCATGACATCACCGTCATAGTTTTTGCAGGCCCAGATAAAGCCGCCCTCTGCTTTCATAACACGGGCTACCGCATCATCGATCAGAGTGTAGAAATATGTAATACCCTCTTTCTCAAACTTCTCCTTAAACTCTTTTTCAAAGATCTCTGCAAAGATATCCTTGAAGGTATGGTCATATTTCTTGGAAATCGTATCCTTGGTGGCAAACCACAGATCCTGCTTTGTATCCAGCGCATAGGTAAAGCAGCTTCTGGCAAAATTCTCAATGGAATCATTCAGGTTGTGCATACCCTGGGCAACGCCCGGGCCTTTATATTCATGTACCAGCTCTCTTGTCTCCGTACCGTCAGCCGCGGTATAGACAAGCTCTACCTTTCCCGGCCCAGGAATGATCATTTCTGTATTTTTATAAACATCACCGTAAGCATGACGGGCCAGTGTGATCGGCTTTTTCCAGTTCTTTACGCAAGGCTCGATCCCCTTGACAACGATCGGCGCACGGAATACCGTACCGTCCAGGATCGCACGGATCGTACCGTTCGGGCTCTTCCACATTTCCTTCAGATCATACTCTTTGACACGGGCTGCGTTCGGCGTGATCGTGGCACATTTGACAGCTACGCCGTACTTTTTGGTAGCATTGGCGGCATCGACCGTTACCTGATCGTCAGTCTCGTTTCTGTGGACAAGGCCAAGATCGTAATACTCTGTCTTTAAGTCGATAAACGGCAGCAGCAGTTCATCCTTGATCATCTGCCACAGGATACGGGTCATCTCATCGCCGTCCATCTCAACCAGCGGTGTCTTCATCTGGATCTTTTCCATAATAAACTCCTCCATTACATGATATGTGCTTTCCTTATAGTATCGTATTTAGGAAAAATTTGCAAGTTTAACAAAAGAAAATTGCAAAAACAGCCCGGGATTCCGAAGAATCGCCGGGCTGTGCATATACAATGGCAATGTCATACAGAGTTTGCCTGCATAAAATCCGGTACCGTATGCATGTTAGCGGAAGCTGTCTACTGCAGCTCTTTCGATAGCCAGACCCTTACGGTAATTTGCAATAAACTTCTCATAGGAAGCCACATCCTCCGGGATCGGATCGACGCAGCTGCCCTTGGCACCGGCAAATACATGGGCATCCAGATAACTGCTCAGTGCTTCACCATCTGCCTTTTTGATCAGGTAAGCGGCCAGGATCGCAATACCCCAGGCACCGCCCTCTCCGGCAGTTTCCATAACAGCCACCGGTGTATTCAGGGCTGCCGCCAGGATCCGCTGTCCGACACCCTCGGTCTTGAAGAAGCCACCGTGACCGAGAATACGGTCAACCTTCACGCCCTCATCCTTCATCAGGATATCCATACCGGTCTTCAACGCACCCAGTGCAGTATACAGATGTACCTTCATAAAGTTAGCCAGCGAGAAATCAGCATCCGGCTTGCGTACAAACAGCGGTCGTCCCTCTTCCATGTTGGTGACATGCTCACCGGACAGATAATTGTAAGCCAGAAGACCGCCGCAGTCAGCATCTCCCTTTAAGGCTTCTTTAAACAGGGTTTCATAGATCTGTCCCATATCCGGTTCACAGCCAAACAATTTGCCAAAGGAGGCGAACAGATTTACCCAGCCGTTGAGATCGGAGGTACAGTTGTTGCAGTGGGCCATGGCCACCGGATCACCGGCAGGTGTCGTAACCATATCAAGCTCCGTATAGACCTTTGACAGACCTTTTTCCAGAACCAGCATACCGAAAATAGACGTACCCGCGGAAACATTACCGGTGCGCACTGCAACACTGTTGGTTGCAACCATACCTGTACCGGCGTCACCCTCCGGCGGACAAAGCGGTATACCGGCTTTCAGATCGCCGGAAGGATCTAGAAGGCGTGCGCCCACTTCTGTCAGCGTACCGGCCGGTTCGCCTGCCAGCAGGATCTTTGGCAGAATATCGTTGATCTTAAAGGAAAGCCCCTTGTCTGCGAGCAGCCCGTCAAACTGTGCCTGCATCCTTTTGTTGTAATCCTTTGTCTCCGGATCTACCGGCATCATGCCGACAGCATCACCGATACCAAGCACCTTTTCGCCGGTCATTTTCCAGTGTACATAGCCGGAAAGCGTGGTCATAAAGGCGATATTCTTTACATGCTCCTCGCCGTTTAAAACAGCCTGATACAGATGGGCAATACTCCAGCGCTGCGGGATATTATAGTCAAACAGCTTTGTCAGCTGTGCTGCAGCATCCGCTGTGATCGTATTTCGCCATGTGCGGAACTCTGCCAGCTGACGGTTGTCTTTGTCAAATACAAGATAGCCATGCATCATGGCGGAAAAGCCGATGGCAGCAAAGGTTGTCAGGGTCACACCGTATTTCTCCTGCACATCCTTTTTCAGGTCACTGTAGCAGCTTTGCAGACCGTGCCATACCAGATCCAGATCATAGGTCCAGATGCCGTTTTTTAACTGGTTTTCCCAGCCAAAACCACCCTGGGCGATCGGATGATGCTGTTCGTCGATCAGTACCGCTTTGATCCTTGTTGAACCAAATTCAATACCGAGAACAGCCTTTCCCTCTTTGATGCACTGTATTGTTTTTCCTTTATCTGGTGCCATAAAAAGCCTCCTTGTCCTTACCCTTTTTTTCTATAGTAGCAAGTTCCAAATTCTTTGACAAGTCATTTATTTTGGATTTTTTTGTGTTTTTTTAACGTTACAGCAGCGGATTTCTTCCAAGAAAAAGCGATGGCTCCAGACGTCCCCAGCCCTGTGTATTTTTTCCCAGCGACAGGTCTGTACAGCAGTAACGCATAGAGCTTTTGATTGCCTTGTGGCTGGCGTGCGGATATTTTTCAAGCAGCCGGGCACACAGCCCGGCAACGGCTGCGCTGGACATGGAGGTGCCGCTCTTTTTGCAGTACCAGCCTTTCTTTTCACACGCGGCCGCGCAGGAGGTGATCTGCTGTCCAGGAAAGACAATGTCCGGCTTGCAGATACATTCCGGCGTAGGACCGCGGCCCGAATAGACAGAAGCCATCGTCAGCATATCGCTGGCTCCGACAGTGATCACCTTTTTGCTGCCGCCCGGAGCTGTGACGGAGCCGCTTTTTGGCCCGAGATTTCCGGAGGAGGCGATCACGATCATCCCCTCCTCAACCATATGGTCTGCCATCGCCAGGATCGACTGATAATTTCTGGCATTTCCCGGTCCGGCGCCGAGGGAAAAATTCAGTATCCGCAGCCCATACGTTTCTTTGTTTCGGCAGATCCAGTCCAACGCCTGTTCCACATGGCTGCGGCTGCCTTCCCCCCGTTCGTTCAGTATCTTTAATACATACAACGGACATCCCGGGGCATAGCCCCGAAAGCGGCCCTCCGACATCCGGCCGGTTCCGGCGATGATCCCCGCAATGTGCGTTCCGTGGCCGTAATCGTCATAGGGTGTCTTTTTCTGATGCAGAAAATCTATAAACAGCCGGACGCAGCCCGACAGATCCGGATGCGGGTCGATACCGGAATCCAGAAGTACTACGCCCGGAGCTTGCTTTGTTTCCATAAAGCAATGTCTACCTCACAGTCTTTTACCATATAGTATGAAAAAACAGAGAAAGCGAACGCCATGCCCTACGCAACCGATCCGCAGTATGTGGATCTTCTCCTGTCCAATACGCAAAGCGAAGCCCTGAGCGACTATCTCACAGCGGAAAATATTCCCTTTCAGGATCTGAATCCCCTCTATAAACAGATCTGGTATCCGAGAGATCAGCTCCCCTCCAATCTGTTAGACGATGTTTTGTATACTGCCCTGCCCAAGCTCTATCTGCCACAGACGCTGACAGCTCTGGAAAATGCCGGGATCCTTGCTGTGCAGAACCGCAGCCCGCTGGAGCTTAAAGGCGAACGTGTACTGTTTGGCTGCATCGACAGCGGTATTGCCTATACCCATCCGGCCTTCCGGACGCCGGACGGGCAGACGCGGATCGTGGCACTGTGGGATCAGACGGAAAATGCCCCGGATACTTCTCTCTCGCCGTTTGGATACGGTACGCTGTATAAAAATACCGATATCCAGTCGGCCCTGCAAAATCCGGATCCCTATACGATCGTGCCGAGCCGGGATATGACCGGACATGGTACAGCTGTAGCCGCCATCGCCGCCGGAAGCGAAAACAGTGCCGCTGCCTTTTGCGGGGCGGCGCCGCTGGCTTTGATCGCTGTAGTAAAGCTGCCGAAGGCCAAAACCTGGCTTTTGTCACAGGCGTGCCTGTCCCCGGATGCCGAGGTATATGCAGAGACAGATATTCTGGCCGGGATTTTCTGGCTTTTGTCGCTGTCACGGGAAGTCCGTATGCCGCTTGTCATCTGTCTGGGCATGCAGACCTGGCAGGGGCCGCACAATGGTGACAGTGCATTGGAACGCACAATCTCTTATCTTACGGATTCCCCCGGCGTCTGCTTTGTGACCGGTACGGGAAACGAGGCCGACAGGCAGCATCATCGGATGTTTAATACCTATAACAGTACAATGGAAGCACGTACAGAGCTTCTGGTTGCGGAAAATACAACGGCCTTCTCGATGGAGCTGTGGGCTCCGCCTGTCTTTTCCTTCCGGCTGTCCCTTTCCAGTCCCTCCGGCGACAGTCTGACGGATCTGGTTCCAAGGCTTGGCAGCCAGCGGCTGTCTTTCCCTCTGGATCAGAGCATCGTGGAGATCCAGTACGAAACCTTCCGCAGTGAAAGCGGCAATCAGCTGGTATATTTTCGTTTTTTCACACCGGCTCCCGGTATATGGACGATCGGCTGCTCTCTGCTGTCTCCGATCGATGCCGATGTACATCTGTGGCTGCCGCCTTCGGATACCACAAACGGTGATGTGCGGTTTTTACAACCCGATCCCTTTACCACAGCCATGGGGCCTGCCAATACCACTGCCGCCCTTTCCAGCGCCGCCGCATTGACGGTCAATACTTCCACACTCAGCGCATCCGGCCGGGGCTACAATTTTTCCGGCGGACAGGTGCCCACGCTGGCGGCTCCCGGAGAAAATATTCTCACAGCTTCCTATATCGAGGGCTACCAGATGGTTACCGGTTCCAGTGCTGCAGCGGCACTGACCGCCGGAGCAGCCGTTCTTGTCGCTGACTGGGGTCGTACGCTTACACCGCCGCGCGATCTTTCCACCCGGGATATCCGCACATTTCTGCTAAAAGGCTGTAATCGTCCGCCGCAGGCTGTCTATCCCAATCCCCAGTCCGGCTACGGATTTCTGGATATTTCCGAGAGTTTTCTCAGATTTCTTACTTAAGACAAGGTACACTTGCCACCGGCTTTCATACTATGAAGTGTATAGAAAATGGGAGGTTTTACCATGAGTGATTTAGCTGCTTCAAACTGTGGATGCGGATGTGAGAATTCCGGAGGTATCTCCAATCTGTTCGGCGGCAATTCCTGCTCTACCCTGATCCTTTTGCTGGTGCTGCTCAGCTGCTGCGGCAACAATAACAACGGCTGTGGCTGCGGCTTTGACCAGAACAACAGCTGCCTGTGGATCATCTTGCTACTGTGCTGCTGCGGTAACGGATGCGGCGGATTCTAAACGTTCTGAAACTGACAGTCACCTGACGCGGGGAAATGTCACGGAAGCTTTCCGTGAAACGTCAGGCAGCGAAAAAGTAACAGGCGCGGCCTTTAACGGCTGCGCCTGTTTTTGACTGTCAATAGCGTTACATACTGCTTTTACAATGGCTTTTGGGATACCCTGTGCTGACTGCTTCTTTTTTTCTCACGCTCTGTCAGCTTTTGCGCCCTTTTTCTTCTTTTTACGCAGTTTTCATCTATTTCATAGATCGTATCGCTTTCCTCCACCAGACGGATCCGCTGTTTCGGCATACGATTCCCCCTTTTTCCCAGTGTATGAGAAATCCTGCCAATCTGCTACTAAAAGACATACTCGGAACATACAGTAATAAAAAAAGGCCGTTATGGATGAGACAGCCCATATTCCCATGACACCCCTGGACCGCATTGTTTCCGACGATCATATGCAGATGATCAAAACCATACTGCCATATCTGCCACCCACCCAGGCAAAGCTTCTGGCGGTACTGACCAAATGGCAGGAGCTGACCCGCGTGCTGGAAATGTATCCCGGGCAGCCGGATACCCTGCAGGCCATGAGCACATCCTTTAAACCGCCTGACGAAGCCGAACTTCTGGACGAACTGAAGCTCTACGGCGGTGAACAGGGAAAGCAGCTGGCAGACAGCGTATCCCAGATGGTCGATATGTTTCAGCTAATCACACTGATGCAGTCGATGGACAGTGAAAAAAAGGAGGATGACAATGAAACAGGGATGGATCGATGACAAAAGACTGGCAGATATACCCCATGAAAAGCTGGAACAGCTGAAAAATCTGGCTGACGCCACCGACCGTGAGGACAGAACCCGGCAGATGCAGACATTGACGGCTCTGATCCACCAGCCCGGGAGTCTGCAGTTTCATTTTACGCCGCAGGAGCTGGATACACTTTTCCGGGTATTAAAAGAATATGCATCACCCACGGAGCTTGCGCTGCTCTCACAGGTGATGCGTAAATTTCAAAAGAAACCAAATTAGTTGGCCAGGATACAGTGCTCGGCCAGTGTCAGCGCTTCCTGCACCGACTGGGCACGGATCTCGCTGCGGCTGCCTTCAAACTGACATTTGACAACCTTTGTCTTGCCCTGGAAGCAACAGCCGATATACACAAGGCCTACCGGCTTTTCTTCTGTACCGCCGTCCGGCCCGGCAATACCGGTGACAGAAAGAGCCACATCGGCCTTGGCAGCTTTCAGGCAGCCGCAGCACATTTCCTTGGCCGTCTGCTTGCTGACAGCCCCGAACTCCTTCAGCGTAGTTTTCTTCACGTTGAGATTTTTTCTCTTGGATTTATTGGAGTAGGTAATATAGCCCTCTTCAAAAACCTCCGAAGCCCCCGGGACATTGACCAGCGTGGCGGCGATCAGTCCGCCGGTGCAGGATTCCGCCGTGGAGATCTTCAGTCCACGCTCCTGCAAAAGAGCGATCACACGCTCTTCCGGACGTTTTTCAATTTTGTTTTTTTCCGTTGTCTCACCCATACGAAAACCTCCTTAGTCCTGCATGGAAAGCACCTGTCTGTTGGTATACAGGTAATCTACAAGGGAAATGATGGTCAGGATCAGCGACAGCCAGATCAGTACCGTACCGATCATATCGAATACACCACCAAAATCAGCGATCAGCACAATGATCATGATCATCTGGCATACCGTTTTCAGCTTGCCCCAGATACCGGCAGCGATCACGATACCGTTGTCGGAAGCCACCAGACGAAAACCGCTGATGATAAATTCACGGGCAATGATGATCATGACGATCCAGGTCGGGATCATATCCATGTCCACAAAAGCGATCAGTGCGGAACATACCAGCAGCTTGTCTGCCAGCGGATCCATAAATTTACCAAAGTTTGTGACTAGATTATATTTGCGGGCGATCTTGCCGTCCAGCATATCGGTCAGGGATGCGATAATAAAGATAGCCAGTGCGATCCACTTTGTCCCCGGCACATGGAACGCATCCATCAGAAAAGCTACAAAAAACGGGATCAGAATGACCCTGAGTATCGTCAGTTTATTCGGCAGATTCATCGTCTTCATCGTACAATTCTCCTATCAGATCATATTCCATGGCAGCTTTGATATATACCTTTACAAACGTACCGGACATCAGATCCGCTGTCACATTCTGTATAAACACATAACCATCAACGCCCGGAGCATCCGCATACGAACGGGCAATGTAGGCGTCCTCATCAGCAACCTTGCCTTCGATCACCACATCCATTACCGTACCGACACGGTTTTCTCCCTTGTCCAGGGAAATATCCTGCTGCAGCTCCATGATACGGTCACGGCGGGCAGCCTTGACTTCCTCGTCAATCTGATCCGGCATGGAAGCTGCCGGTGTGCCGTCCTCCCGGGAATAGGTAAATACGCCGAGACGGTCAAATTCCATTTCATCGATAAAATCCAGAACCTCGTCGTGATCCTCCTCTGTCTCTCCCGGAAATCCGGTGATCAGTGTCGTACGCAGTACAATATCCGGCATGGCTTCGCGAAGCTTTCCGATCAGCTCGACAAGACCGGCCTTTGTCATCCGGCGGCCCATGCGTTTCAGGATCGCATCGCTGGCATGCTGGATCGGCAGATCCAGATAATGACAGATCTTCGGCTCATTTTTCATCGTCTCGATCAGCTCCGGATAGATCTCCTCCGGATAACAGTACAGTACACGGATCCAGACCAGATCCTCAATCTCACAGAGCTTCTGCAACAGCGTATGCAGAGATTTCTTTCCATAGAGATCCACACCGTAGATCGTCGTCTCCTGTGCGACAAGGATCAGCTCCTGCACGCCCTGGTCCACCAGATCCCTGGCTTCCTCTAAAAGCTGCTCCATCGGGACACTGCGGTACGGTCCGCGAAGAGACGGAATCACACAGTAGGTACAGTGTTTGTCGCAGCCCTCGGCGATTTTCAGGTAGGCGTAATGGCCGCCGGTTGTCAGAAGACGTCTGACTTTTGTCTCCGGCAGGCCGGTCAGCGGCGCATACTCGGATACACGGGAGCCCTCCAGCACCTTGTCAAGGATCGGGATCAGCTGGTCGGTGCTGTTCGTACCAAACACGGCATCAACCTCCGGCAGCTCCTGTAAAATATCATCCTTGAACCGCTGGGCAAGACATCCGGTGACCAGAAGTGCCTTGCAGCTGCCCTGCTTTTTATATTCGGACATTTCCAGAAGCGTCTGCACACTTTCGTCCATGGCGTCATGGATAAAGCTGCAGGTATTGACAACGATCACATCTGCCTTTGTCTCATCGTCCGTGACCGTAAAGCCACGGTCTGCCAGCGCTCCCAGCATCTGTTCGGAATCCACCAGGTTCTTGTCACAGCCCAGTGAAACAAATAATACATTCATAAAATTCTCCTGTTTATATTGCGTAAAAAAGGAGCTGCAGACTGTATCTGCCCTGCAGCTCCTTATATTTACTCTTCTTCAGCCGGTGCAGTCTCTTCGGCTGCAGCTGTTTCGGTAGCTTCTGCTTCGTCTGTAAGCTCTTCCGGTCTGTCCTCGAACTCTTCCTCTGTGTACGGCAGGATCTTTACCTTGCCGGTATACAGCTCCTTGACAGCTGTGGACAGCGGCTTGTCAACGACATACTCGTTATCGTCAAGCAGAGATTCCTCACCTGCGATCAGCTGACGGGCTCTTTTACTGGTAGCCAGTACGATGGAATAACGGCTGTTTACGATCGGCTCCTCATCGGACTCCGCATTGCTGTTTACAACCTGCATTAATTCTGAATAAGATGGATGGATCATGATTTACTCTCCTTTATTTGTTGATTTCGTTTAATTCCTGTTTGATGGTTTCAGTGAACGCTTCGTGCAGACTCATTTTCTTATGGGACTGTACGATCAGCTCGTGAAGCTCTTTCGTGCTTTCTTCCAGATCATCGTTGATCAGCAGATAATCATAAAAGCCCATCAGATCAGCCTCCTCCTGCGCACGCTTCATACGTCCGGCGATTACTTCTTCAGTCTCTGTACCGCGTCCTTCCAGACGCTTTTTTAATTCTTCGGCGCTCGGCGGAGCGACAAAGATGGTCACAGCATCCGGATACAGCTTTTTGACGTTCATGGCACCCTGGACTTCAATCTCCAGGATCACATCTTTTCCGGCAGCGAGACAATCCTCGACATACTTTTTCGGTGTGCCGTAATAATTGCCAACATACTGTGCATATTCGATAAACGCATCCTCTGCGATCATCTGCTCAAATTTTTCTCTGGTAAGAAAGAAATACTCTCTGCCATCCACCTCGCCTTCTCTTGGCTGTCTCGTCGTAGCCGAGATACTCAAGGCGTAAGAGTCATGGTCTTTTAAAAGAGCTTTCATCAATGTGCCTTTTCCTGCACCGGAAAAACCGGATACAACAGCAAGTACACCTTTTTGCTTCATTTCTTCTCTCCCCTGTCACTGATATTTACATCATTGCAGCGCTTGGTGATCGTATCTGGCTGCAGCGCTGACAGGACCAGACGGGCCTCGTCACATACGATCACAGACTTTGTTTTCCTTCCCTGTGTTGCATCCACAACACGGTTTTCTTCACGGGCATGCTGAACCATACGCTTGATCGGCGCAGCGTCCGGATTGACGACGCACTGGATCTTGTCAGCATTTACGGCATTGCCAAACCCTATATTGATCAGATTTGCCACTTTTTGTCCCCTTATTCGATATTCTGGATCTGTTCGCGGATCTTTTCAATCTCCGTCTTTAAGTCAATACCCAGATCCGTTGTCGTCAGGTCATTAGCCTTGGAAAGAATCGTATTGGCTTCACGGTTCATCTCCTGCGCCATAAAATCAAGCTTGCGGCCAATGCCGTTGCCCTCGGCCAGCACCTGTTTCATATGGGAAACGTGGCTCTTTAAGCGGACGGTCTCTTCGTCTGTACAGATCTTGTCCGAGTACAGCACAACCTCTGCGGCGATACGGCTCTCATCCAGCTGTGTATCCTGCAGCACCTCCTGCACCTTGGCTTCGATGCGCTCCCGGTAGACTCGTAAAAGCTCCGGCCCGCGTTCTTCGACCTGCGCCACCAGAGAAAGCATACCATCGAGCTTCTGCTCCAGATCGGCTGCCAGATTGGCACCCTCGCGTTCTCTCGATTCCCGGAAAGCCTCACCGGCCTTTCGAAGCGCTGACTCCATGCCCTTCCAGATCTCCTCCTCGTCAAGCTCAGGTTCTTCCAGTGTAAAGACCTCCGGCATACGGCCGAGAACAGATACCGTCACATCGTTTGGTATCGAAAAGCGCTCTGCCATCTCAGCAAAATGCTTCATATACTCATCGGCTGCCTGCAGATTAAACTGCAGCACACTGCGGCTTTCTGTCAGATCCTCATAGGTGATAAATACATCGACCTTACCACGGCTCATGTATTCCTTGAGCAGGGTACGGATCGCTGACTCATAAAAGCTGAATTTCTTGGGCATCTTAATATTGAAATCCAGATAACGGTGATTGACCGATTTGATCTCCACCGTGATCTTTTTATTCTCGTCCTGGTATTCGGCTCTGCCGAATCCTGTCATGCTTTTGATCATCTTTTTAACTCTTTCCTTTGTCAGGGATCAGGCAGCTGCAAAAAGAACCGGTCCGGTCATAAGTGCATAGTCCGCCTTATACATTTACATACTGTTTTATTATATGGCATGTTGAAAAATTCGTCAATTTCTTTTTTGCCGGAAATTCCATTGCCCGGCCATCCGGGCTGTATGCTGTCCTGCCTGCGCCCTTTAGGCTTGCTGTTTCCTGCTTTTCGGGTTAAAATAGACACCAAAGTCCAAATACTAACGAATACAGGAGATAACATATATGGCATTTGACGGCATCACTGTAGCCAGTCTGCAGCATGAATTACAACAGGCCTTAGAGGGCGGGCGGATATCCAAGATCGCACAGCCGGAGGCCGATGAGCTTTTACTGACAGTCAAGGGAAAGGAGGGCAACTTCCGTCTTTTTATCTCGGCAAGCGCTTCTCTTCCTTTATTATATCTGACACAGACCAATAAACCGAGCCCGCTCACAGCGCCGGGCTTTTGTATGCTTTTGCGGAAGCATATCGGCGGTGGCCGCATCACGGCGATCACCCAGCCGGGGCTGGAACGTATCCTCTGCTTTCATATCGAGCATCTCGATGAAATGGGCGATCTCTGTCACAAGAAGCTGATCGTTGAACTGATGGGCAAGCACAGTAATATTATTTTCTGCGACGAAAACGACCGGATCCTCGACAGTATCAAGCATGTTTCCGCCAATATGAGCTCTGTGCGTGAGGTTCTTCCCGGCCGTACCTGGTTTATCCCGGATACCCAGAGCAAGGAGGATCCCTATACGATCACCCAGGAGGCTTTTATCCATCATATCCAGTCAAAGCCCGTGCCGCTTTCCAAAGCTGTGTACCAGTCTCTGACCGGTATCTCGCCGATTCTTGCCGAGGAGCTATGCTACCGTGCCGGTCTCGACAGCTTCCGTCCTTCGGGCGCTTATACGGAGGATGAGCTGGCGGGACTTTACATGCAGCTGTCCATGTTTATGCTGGAGGTACAGAAAGGCAGCTTCGCACCGCAGATCGTATATGAAAACAAAGAGCCAAAGGATTACACCTGTTTTCCGTATCAGATTTTTCTGGGCTTTGAAAGCAAAGCCTTTGCTACGATTTCCGAAGTTCTCGAACAGTATTATGCCGAAAAAAATGTCGTCACCCGTATGCGCCAGAAATCTGCCGATCTGCGAAAGGTGGTACAGAGTACCCTCGAGCGCAACCAGCGAAAGCTGATCCTGCAGCAAAAGCAGATGAAGGACACGGAAAAGATGGAGAAATACCGGATCTACGGCGAACTGATCCATACCTACGGTTACAGCGTACCGGAGGGTGCCCGCTCCTTTGAGGCGCTCAACTATTATACGAATGAAAACGTTACCGTCCCGCTGGATCCACAGCTGACGCCTGCAGAAAATGCGAAGAAATATTTCGACCGGTACGGCAAGCTCAAACGTACCAGAGAAGCGCTGACAACTCTGCTGAAAGAGACGCAGGATGAAATCGAACATCTCGATACGATCCTGATGAGTATGGATTTTGCCATGACGGAGGCCGATCTGTCACAGATCCGACAGGAGCTTTATACCAGCGGGT
>CAVCMG010000044.1:0-21295 GCA_963603285.1 Ruminococcus bromii | reverse complement strand
TACCGGACAAATTCTTTTGCTACCGTAGAAGAAATATGGTACAATGGGCGATAATGGAGTCAGAAGACTCTGGAATATACCGTCTGAAATTCAACGAAACAATGGGAAGAAACAATGAATGATGAAGAAATGAAAAATACCTATACGCCCGAAGCACCTGCGGGACAGGGCTATACGGAGATCACGGCGGACGAGGGCGAAGCAGGGCAGGCAGGTGCAGCTGCTGCAGAAAGTGCTGCCGCTACAGAGCAGACGATCGTACATCATGCCCGCCGCCGGGAAGAGGCAAAGCCGGTGAGGAAGAGAAAACACCGCAGTCTGCGAAGAAGAATACGAAAGCTGTTCAGACCGTTACTGATCCTTGTGCTGGTCGTACTGGTGGGACTTGTGGCAAAACATGTACTGGACACACGGACCAGTGCGTCCTATACGCTTTTGTCCTCTTCGGAAAGAGAAGGCAGCACCGAGGCGTCCTATATGAGCTTTAACGGCGCGATCCTGCATTACAGCAGTGACGGTGCTTCGCTGGCTTCGACCGACGGCACGCAGATCTGGAATGAGACGTATGAGATGGATACGCCGGTAGCTGATGCAGCGGATTCCGCTGTAGTCGTTTATGACCAGAAGGGTACCAGTATGTGCGTGTTTGACGGCCGCGGTCTGCTTGGCAAGATCACCACAGATCTGCCGATCCTGAAAGCAAGGGTTTCCAGTCAAGGTATGATCGCTGCGATCCTTGAGGACGGCGATACGACATGGATCAATTTTTATTCCTCCACAGGAGAAACGATCGCCACAGGCAAGACCCGGATCGACAGCCCGGGCTATCCGGTGGATCTGGATGTGTCGCCAAACGGCGAGCTGCTGGTCGTATCCTACGTCTATGTAGACGGTACAACGCTGACGAGCTATGTGGCCTTTTATAACTTTGGCACAACCGGCCAGAACCAGATGGACAATATGGTCAGCGGCTATACCTATGCCGATGTGCTGGTGCCGCAGGTCAGATTTCTGGCAGCGGATACTGCCGTGGCGATCCGCGACGATGGCATGACACTGTACAAGGGTGCGCAGATCCCCGCAGAAAGCCTGTCTGTGGGAGAAGAGGAGGAGATCGTCAGCTGCTTTGCTGATGATACGGCGATCGGTCTGGTCACAGTCAACAAGGAAGAGGGCAGCGAGGATCCTTACCGGATGAAGCTGTATGACCTCAAGGGTAAGCTGATCGCGGATAAGGGCTTTCAGGCGGAATATACGACGATCCGCGTGGATGACGGACGTATCCTCATGTACAATGACAAACAGCTGAGTGTATTTACGATGTCCGGTCAGGAGACCTTCCATGGCACGATTGAGGAGGGTACGATCCAGGACGTCTGCACGATCAGCAAAAACAGATTTCTGGTGGTGATGAATGAGAGTATCGCCACAATTAAGATCCGATAAGGACATCTGGAGGTACATATGAACTGGTTGTTTATCTGTCTGCTGGCGTTTTGCGTGCTCTGTGTCATCAACGGAGCCAGAAAGGGCTTTGTGCGGATGGCGGTGTCCATGGTCTTTCTGATCCTGGTATGTATACTGTCCTCCGTACTGAATCCATATGTCAGCAGCTTTATTAAAGAAAATACCGGACTGTACCGTGTGTTTACGGAAAACTGCAGCAACATGATCGAGGAACGTCTCGAGGAGAGCAGCAGTGAACTGACACTGAATGCACAGGTGCAGGCCATTGATTCCCTGCCGTTGCCCCAGACAGTAAAGGACGGGCTGATGAAAAATAATACAGCCGAGTCCTACAGAAGGCTGGCTGTAGAACAGTTTGCCGATTATATAGCCGCCTATCTGGGAAACCTGCTGGTGAGCGCGGTGGCGTTTCTGGTATCCTTTATCCTGGCATTTTTACTGATCCGGATCATTCTTGGCTTTACCGATCTTCTGACGGCACTGCCGGTGATCAGCCAGATCAACTTCGCCGGCGGCGCTTTGCTTGGCTTTGTATCGGCGATGATCTGGATTGGCCTGTTCTTCCTTCTGGCCGAACTTCTTGGCAATACGGTCTTCGGACAGCTGGTGCAGGAGGCTTTGCAGGAAAGCACAGCGGTACACTGGTTTTACGATCACAACATTCTCTGGCTGCTGATCGAAGTTTTGCTGGGACTGTAGGGAAAATATGTTGACAAGGCTCTGTTTCCATGCTATAGTTTAGTAACGACGTGGAACAGGGTCTTTTTTTTATGCCTGAAATTCCTGCTGGAAGGGGAAGGTTCCGCGGCGAATAACGAAAACACATGGAGGTGGAAGTCGTGCGCGTAAAAATCACATTGGCATGTACGGAGTGCAAGCAGCGTAACTACAACATGACAAAGGAAAAGAAAAACCATCCGGAAAGAATGGAAACCAAGAAGTATTGTAGATTCTGCAAGAGACACACAATGCACAAAGAGACCAAGTAATCAGGCTGGTAAGAGGTGAAAGTATGACAGAATCAGCAAAGAGCAGCAAGAAGAAAAACTGGTTTGCCGGTCTCAAGGCCGAGTTCAAGAAGATCATCTGGGCTGACAATAAAACACTGGCAAAGCAGACAAGTGTTGTCGTGGTTGTTACTGCGGTTCTGGGTGTTCTGATTTCACTCATTGACAGCGTGGTTTTGCAGCTTGTAAATCTTATTATTAAGTAAGGACAAAGGGTGAGTAAATGTCAAAGGCAAATTGGTATGTAGTCCACACATATTCGGGCTATGAAAATAAAGTAAAAGCCAACATTGAGAAGACTATTGAAAACAGACATCTGGAGGATCAGATTCTGGAGGTCCGTGTCCCTATGGAAGAGGTTGTTGAGCTGCGGAATGGTGTGAAAAAACAGGTGCAGCGCAAGCTGTTCCCGGGGTATGTCCTGCTGAATATGATCATGAATGATGATACCTGGTATGTAGTCCGCAATACCCGTGGTGTTACCGGCTTTGTCGGACCGGGATCTAAACCGGTGCCGCTGACAGAGGCTGAGATGATGCCGCTCGGTATTAAGAGCGAAGATATCCAGATTGACCTCGCTGTAGGCGATGCAGTCGTTGTTACAGGCGGTGCCTGGAAGGATACGACTGGTACGGTCAGTGACATCAACATGGCAAAACAGGTCGTAACGATCAATGTTGAATTATTCGGTCGCGAAACTCCGGTAGAAATCAGTTTCGCAGAAATCAAGAAGATGTAAACACAAAACAGAGCAGTGCGTGTCGCTGTTCGTGGGAGGGATATTCCCGCAATTACCACATTATAGGAGGTGCCAAAATGGCAAAGAAAGTCACAGGTTATATCAAATTACAGATCCCGGCTGGTAAGGCAACACCAGCACCCCCGGTTGGTCCGGCTCTCGGCCAGCACGGTGTAAACATTGTACAGTTTACAAAAGAGTTCAACGCAAGAACAGCTGATAAGGGTGACCTGATCATTCCGGTTGTTATCACTGTTTACGCTGACAGAAGCTTCAGCTTTGTTACAAAGACTCCGCCGGCTGCTGTTCTGCTGAAGAAAGCCTGCAACATCAAATCCGGTTCCGGTGTTCCGAACAAGACAAAAGTAGCTACGATCTCCAAGGCAAAAGTGCAGGAAATCGCTGAGATGAAGATGCCTGACTTAAACGCAGCTTCCCTGGAAGCAGCTATGAGCATGATCGCTGGTACTGCCAGAAGTATGGGTATTGTTGTAGAAGACTAATTGTGACGCTTTTTTTTGAGACAGTCGCAGACACAGAAACGTGGGAGGGAGATTCCCGCAATTACCACTAGGAGGTTAATATGAAACGAGGAAAAAAATACGTTGAGGCCGCTAAGACCGTAGACCGCGCTACATTATATGATCCGGAGGAGGCAATCACACTGGTTAAGAAGACTGCTGTTGCCAAATTCGATGAGACTATCGAAGCTCACATCCGTACTGGTTGTGACGGACGTCACGCTGATCAGCAGATCCGTGGTGCCGTAGTTCTGCCGCACGGTACAGGCAAAACTGTTCGTGTACTTGTATTCGCTAAGAATGCAAAAGCTGATGAAGCTCTGGCAGCTGGTGCTGATTACGTTGGTGCTGAGGAGCTGATCCCGCGTATCCAGAACGATGGATGGCTGGATTTCGATGTAGTTGTTGCTACACCGGATATGATGGGCGTTGTTGGTCGTCTGGGCCGTGTACTTGGACCGAAGGGCTTAATGCCGAACCCGAAGGCCGGTACAGTTACTATGGACGTAACAAAAGCCATCGCTGATATCAAGGCTGGTAAGATCGAGTACCGTCTTGACAAGACCAATATCATTCACGTGCCGATCGGAAAAGCATCCTTCACAGAAGAGAAGCTGTCCGAGAACTTCCAGACTCTTATGGGCGCTATCGTAAAGGCTAAACCGAGCGCATTAAAGGGTACCTACATGAAGAGCGTTGTTCTGACCTCTACCATGGGCCCGGGCGTAAAAGTTAACCCGATGAAATTCCAGTAATTTCACGAAACGCTTATACAAACCGCCACAGTGTATCTGTGGCGGTTATTTCTTTGGAAAAAGTTAAAAAACACTTGACATATGTGTAAAAAGATGCTATCTTATCAAAGATAACTGCCGAAGACAGCAGGTGCCGCGAGGCATAAGGAGTAAACGCCTGCCGAGGAGTATAGATTCTGAAAAGAATTTGTGTCTCTCTGTCTAGCAGAGGGGCCTTTTTTATTACTTCAAAAGATATGCGGCGGTACACATCAAAATCTATAAGGAGGTGCACCAATTCATGGCTAAGATTGAACTGAAAAAACCGGTTGTAGAAGAGATCGCACAGGGAATCGACGGCGCAGCAGCAGTTGTTGTTGTCAACTATTCCGGTCTCACAGTTGCACAGGATACAGTCCTTCGTAAAGAACTCAGAGAAGCAGGTGTTACTTATAAAGTTTATAAGAACACTATGATGAAACTGGCTTTCAAAGATACTCCGTGTGAGGCTCTTTGCAAAGATCTGGACGGTACCAATGCACTGGCAATCTGCAAAGACGATGCGACCATGCCGGCTCGTATCATCGCTAAAGTTGCAAAGACAGCTCCGGCTCTGGAGTTTGTTTCCGGTGTGATCGAGGGTAACTACTTCGACAAGGCTGGCGTTGAGGCTCTGTCCAATGTTCCGTCAAGAGAAGAACTTCTTGGAAAACTTCTTGGAAGCATCCAGTCCCCGATTACAAACTTTGCTCGTGTTATTAATCAGATTGCAGAAAGCAAAGCTGAATAATCACACAACACATTATTAAAAAGAAAATCAAACTAAAATCAGGAGGAAAATAAAATGGCAAAATTAACAACAGCTGAGTTTATCGAAGCTATCAAAGAATTAACCGTATTAGAGCTGAATGACCTTGTAAAAGCTTGCGAGGAAGAGTTCGGTGTATCTGCAGCAGCAGGCGTTGTTGTAGCAGCAGCAGGTGGTGCAGCTGAGGCAGCAGAAGAGAAAGACGAGTTCGACGTAGAGCTGACAGAGGTTGGCCCGAACAAAGTTAAAGTTATCAAAGTTGTTCGTGAAGCTACAGGTCTTGGCCTGAAAGAAGCTAAGGCAGTTGTTGACGAAGCTCCGAAGATGGTTAAAGAGGGCGCTTCCAAGGCAGAGGCTGAGGAGATCAAAACCAAACTTGAGGCTGAAGGCGCTAAAGTTACTCTTAAGTAATTTAACCTTACCTGAGTACGCAAAAGAACCGGAAATGCAGCAGCAAATCCGGTTCTTTTTCACATTGCATTTATGGAAACTACGTTTGTCAAGCGTTGGTTTATGGCAAACTCCACGATATTCTAATCAAAAAACTGTGCAATCACACAAAAAAATCCCGAAAAAGTATTGACACCCTATTTGTAAAATGTTATAGTTGAAAATGCACTATTATGGCAAGATATGCCTATATTTCTGCTGTGAAAAAACAGGAGATCAGGCATGCAAAGCGGTAATAAATTTATATATACAAGGGGTGAAACGTCAATGGAGAAAAACAGAATACGTCCAATTACCAACGGCAAGAGTATGCGGATGAGTTACCAGAGACAAAAAGAAGTTTTGGAAATGCCCAACCTGATCGAAGTTCAGACGAATTCTTACAAATGGTTCCTGTCTGAGGGCCTGAAGGAAGTTTTCGATGACATCTCACCGATCACAGATTACAGTGGAAAGCTGAGTCTGGAATTCGTGGACTTTACACTTTGCGAGAAAGATGTCAAATACAATATCGAAGAGTGTAAGGAGCGTGACACCACATATGCGGCTCCGCTCAAGGTCAAGGTCAGACTGTACAACCACGAAAACGATGAGATCAATGAGCATGAGATCTTTATGGGTGATCTGCCTTTGATGACAGCGACAGGTACTTTCGTGATCAACGGTGCCGAGCGTGTTATCGTCAGCCAGCTGGTTCGTTCTCCGGGTATCTATTATGGTATCTCCCACGATAAGCTGGGTAAGAGACTCTTTTCCTGCACTGTTATTCCGAACCGTGGTGCATGGCTGGAGTATGAGACAGACTCCAATGACGTTTTTTATGTTCGTGTTGACCGTACCCGTAAGGTGCCGATCACAGTTCTGATCCGTGCCCTGGGATATGGTACCAACCAGGAGATCATCGATCTGTTTGGCGAAGAACCGAAGATCATGGCAAGCTTTGCAAAGGATGTGGCCACCAATTATCAGGAGGGCCTTCTTGAGCTGTACAAAAAGATCCGTCCGGGCGAGCCGCTCGCAGTAGAGAGTGCTGAGAGCCTGATCATGGCTATGTTCTTTGATCCGCGCCGTTACGATCTGGCCAAGGTTGGACGTTATAAATTCAATAAGAAACTGCATTTCAGAGGCCGTATTACGGGACAGGTTCTTGCTGAGGATGTAGTCGATACGACTACAGGGGAGATCCTGGCAGAGGCCGGTACCAAGGTTACTCTGGAGCTGGCTGACCAGATCCAGAATGCAGCTGTACCGTATGTATGGATGCAGACAGAAACACGTAATGTCAAAGTTCTTTCCAATATGATGGTAGATCTTTCCGCTTTCATCGACATCACTGAAGAAGAAAAGAAAGAGCTTGGCGTGACAGAGCTGGTATATTATCCGGTGCTGTCCAGAATTCTTGCCGAAAATACAGAGATCGAGGACATCAAATACGCGATCCAGCGTGATATCCATGATCTGATTCCGAAACACATTACAAAGGAGGATATCTTAGCCTCCATCAACTACAATATGCACCTGGAGTATGGCCTGGGCAATGACGACGATATCGATCACCTGGGCAACCGTCGTATCCGTGCTGTCGGTGAGCTCTTACAGAACCAGTACCGTATCGGTCTGTCCAGACTGGAGCGTGTCGTTCGTGAGCGTATGACCACACAGGATATTGCCGGTATTTCTCCGCAGTCCCTGATCAACATCAAGCCGGTTACAGCTGCTGTCAAGGAGTTCTTCGGATCTTCCCAGCTGTCCCAGTTTATGGATCAGAACAATCCGCTGGGTGAGCTGACACACAAGAGACGTCTTTCCGCCCTGGGCCCTGGCGGTCTGTCCCGAGACAGAGCTGGATTCGAGGTTCGAGATGTACATTACTCCCATTACGGCAGAATGTGCCCGATCGAGACGCCTGAGGGACCGAACATCGGTCTGATCAACTCTTTGGCTTCCTATGCACGTATCAACCAGTACGGTTTCATCGAGGCTCCGTACCGTAAGATCGACAAGACGGATCCGAAGAATCCGCGTGTCACAGACGAAGTTGTCTATATGACCGCTGACGAAGAGGATAATTACCATGTAGCACAGGCCAACGAGCCGCTGGATGAGAATGGCTACTTTGTTGCCAAGAACGTATCCGGTCGTTACAGAGAGGAGACACAGGAGTACGAGAAACAGATGTTTGATTACATGGACGTTTCTCCGAAGATGGTATTCTCCGTGGCTACAGCCCTGATTCCGTTCCTGCAGAACGATGATGCCAACCGTGCGCTGATGGGTTCCAACATGCAGCGTCAGGCCGTACCGCTGATGATCACAGAGGCACCGGTCGTTGGTACAGGTATCGAGGCAAAGGCCGCTGTTGACTCCGGTGTATGCGTTGTTGCAAAGGCTGCCGCTACAGTACTGCGTTCTACATCCAAAGAAATCACACTGAAATACGATGAGGATGGCATAGTTGAGACAATCCGCCTGACCAAGTTCATGCGAAGCAACCAGTCCAACTGCTACAACCAGAAGCCGATCGTATTCAAGGGAGATCATGTAGAAAAGGGCGAGGTTATCGCCGATGGTCCGTCCACCTATAATGGTGAGCTGGCTCTTGGTAAGAACCCGCTGATCGGTTTCATGACCTGGGAAGGTTACAACTACGAGGATGCCGTTCTGCTCAGTGAGAGACTGGTGCAGGAGGATGTGTATACCTCTATTCATATTGAAGAGTACGAAGTAGAGGCCCGTGATACAAAGCTCGGTCCGGAAGAGATCACAAAGGATGTTCCGGGTGTCGGCGATGATGCTCTGAAAGATCTGGACGAGCGTGGTATCATCCGTATTGGTGCTGAGGTTCGTGCCGGTGATATTCTGGTCGGCAAGGTTACACCGAAGGGTGAGACAGAGCTGACAGCCGAGGAGAGACTGCTGCGTGCGATCTTCGGTGAGAAAGCAAGAGAAGTACGTGATACTTCCCTGAAGGTACCGCACGGTGAGTATGGTATCGTTGTGGATGCCAAGGTATTCACCAGAGAGCATGGAGATGAGCTGGCTCCGGGTGTTAACCAGTCCGTACGCATCTATATCGCCCAGAAGAGAAAGATCTCTGTTGGTGATAAGATGGCCGGTCGTCATGGTAACAAGGGTGTTGTTTCTCGTGTACTTCCGGTAGAGGATATGCCGTTCCTGCCGAATGGCCGTCCGCTGGATATCGTACTGAATCCGCTGGGCGTTCCGTCCCGTATGAACATCGGTCAGGTGCTGGAGATCCACTTGAGTCTGGCAGCCAAAGCGCTTGGCTTTAACGTAGCAACACCGGTATTTGACGGTGCAAACGAGATCGATATCCAGGATACTCTGGAGCTTGCTAACGATTATGTTAACATGTCCTGGGAAGATTTCTCTGCAAAATACAGAGAAGATCTGCTTCCGGAGGTATATGAGTATCTGGATGAGAATAAAGAACACAGAAATCTGTGGAAAGGTGTGCCGATTTCTCGTGATGGTAAAGTCCTCTTACGTGACGGACGTACCGGCGAGTATTTCGACAGCCCGACTACAATCGGCCACATGCATTATCTGAAACTGCATCATCTGGTAGACGATAAGATCCATGCACGTTCTACCGGCCCTTACTCTCTGGTAACACAGCAGCCGCTGGGTGGTAAAGCCCAGTTCGGTGGACAGCGTTTCGGTGAGATGGAGGTCTGGGCTCTGGAGGCGTATGGTGCATCCTATACACTGCAGGAGATCCTGACTGTGAAGTCCGATGATGTGATCGGCCGTGTGAAGACATACGAAGCAATCATCAAAGGTGACAATATTCCTGAGCCGGGTATTCCGGAGTCCTTCAAGGTTATGCTCAAAGAGCTGCAGTCCCTTGGTCTGGATATCAAGGTACTCCAGGAGGACGGAACAGAAGTACAGATCATGGAGACCAGCGATTACGGTGAGACTACAGATCTGCGCTCCATCATCGAAGGAGACAGACATTACAGAAGAGATGAGGATGAATCCTTCGGAGAACACGGCTTCAGCAAACAGGAATTCGAAGACGGCGAACTCAAAGATATCGAAGAGCCGGATTACGAAGCTGACGAAGCTTACGATGACCTGGATGATGGCATGGATGAAGAGTAGGGAGGTAAATGATGGCAGAGTTGAATAAACAGGAAGTATATCAGCCGATGACCTTTGACGCGATCAAAATCGGTCTGGCATCTCCGGAAAAGATCCGTGAGTGGTCTCATGGCGAAGTTAAGAAGCCGGAGACAATCAATTACCGTACTCTGAAACCGGAAAAGGACGGTCTGTTCTGCGAGAGAATCTTCGGACCGAGCAAAGACTGGGAGTGCCATTGCGGTAAATATAAGAAAATTCGTTATAAAGGCGTTATCTGCGACCGCTGCGGTGTTGAGGTTACCAAAGCAAGTGTACGTCGTGAACGTATGGGCCATATCGAGCTGGCAGCTCCGGTATCCCATATCTGGTATTTCAAGGGAATCCCGTCCCGTATGGGTCTGATCCTTGATCTTTCTCCGAGAACACTGGAGAAGGTACTGTACTTTGCAAATTACATCGTTGTGGATCCGGGTGAGACCAATCTGATGTACAAGCAGGTACTGACAGAAAAAGAATATCAGGATGCCCGTGAAACCTATGGGTACACCTTCCGTGTAGGCATGGGTGCCGAGGCTATCAAGGAGCTTCTCGAGAATATCGATCTCGAGAAGGACTCCAAAGAGCTCAAGGAGATCCTGGAGACAGCAACAGGCCAGAAACGTGCCCGTGTCATCAAGAGACTGGAGGTTGTTGAGGCCTTCCGTGAGTCCGGCAACCGCCCGGAATGGATGATCATGGATGTTGTACCGGTTATCCCGCCGGATCTTCGTCCGATGGTACAGCTGGATGGTGGACGTTTTGCCACATCTGACTTAAACGACCTGTACAGACGTATCATCAATCGTAACAACCGTCTGAAAAGACTGCTGGAGCTTGGCGCTCCGGATATCATTGTCCGCAACGAGAAACGTATGCTGCAGGAGGCTGTTGATGCCCTGATCGATAATGGCCGCCGTGGCCGTCCGGTAACCGGCCCGGGTAACCGTGCGCTGAAATCCCTTTCCGATATGCTGAAAGGTAAATCCGGTCGTTTCCGTCAGAACCTGCTGGGTAAGCGTGTCGACTATTCCGGTCGTTCCGTTATCGTTGTAGGACCTGAATTAAAGATTTATCAGTGTGGTCTGCCGAAAGAGATGGCTATTGAGCTGTTCAAGCCGTTCGTTATGAAAGAGCTGGTTTGCAACGGTACCGCACATAACATTAAAAATGCCAAGAAAATGGTAGAAAAGCTGCAGCCGGAAGTATGGGATGTCCTCGAGGAGGTTATCAAAGAGCATCCGGTTATGCTGAACCGTGCACCTACCCTGCATCGTCTGGGTATTCAGGCTTTCGAGCCGATCCTCGTAGAAGGTAAAGCGATCAAGCTGCATCCGCTGGTTTGTACCGCATTCAACGCCGACTTCGATGGTGACCAGATGGCCGTGCATCTGCCGCTGTCCGTAGAGGCACAGGCAGAGTGCCGTTTCCTGCTGCTCTCTCCGAACAACCTGCTGAAACCGTCCGATGGTGGCCCGGTAGCCGTTCCTTCCCAGGATATGGTCCTTGGTATCTACTATCTGACCATGAGCAGATATGCCGATTACACCGGCAGCGAGCTTGAGCAGGATGTAATCGCCGAGTACGGTGTTTCCGAAGAAGAGATGGCTGCATGGGATGCACTGCCGGAAGAGGAAAAGACCGACGAATATTTCGTAAATAAAGCAATCGCTGATTTCGAAGCAGGCGAGAAGGGCCTCAAGTATCATTCCATCGTACGTGTCAACGTACAGCCGGAGAGAAAGAGAATCGTTGTCTGCACGATCGAGGATCTGACAGGCCATTACTTTGACAGCTTAAGCCATGCAATCCTGGCTTACGAGAACGGTACGATCTCCCTGCATCAGAAGATCGTGATCCGTCGTCAGGGTACATTCGAAGGCCGTGAGATCACACAGCTGGTAGAGACCACGCTTGGACGTCTTCTGTTCAACGAGATTCTGCCGCAGGATCTGGGCTTTGTTGACCGTACGGTCGAGGCAAATGCCCTGAAACCGGAGGTTGATTTCCACGTGGGAAAGAAACAGCTGAAAAAAATCCTGGAAAAGGTCATCAATACCCACGGCGCTACAAAGACCGCCGAAGTACTGGATGATATCAAGGCTACAGGTTATCACTACTCCACAAAGGCAGCGATGACCGTATCCATTTCCGATATGACCGTGCCGCCGGAAAAACCGCAGTTGATCCAGCAGGCACAGGATACTGTAGATAAGATCACCAGAAACTACAAACGTGGTCTGATCACAGAGGAAGAGCGTTACAAAGAGGTCGTTGAGACCTGGAAAGAGACCGATGATGTGCTGACACACAAGCTGCTGTCCGGTCTGGATAAATACAACAACATCTTCATGATGGCTGACTCCGGTGCCCGTGGTTCTGATAAACAGATCAAACAGCTGGCCGGTATGCGAGGTCTGATGGCCGATACAACCGGTCACACCATCGAGCTGCCGATCAAGTCAAACTTCCGTGAAGGTCTGCAGGTACTGGAATACTTCATGTCCGCCCATGGTGCACGAAAAGGTATGTCCGATACCGCCCTGCGTACAGCCGACTCCGGTTACCTGACCAGACGTCTGGTTGACGTATCCCAAGAGCTGGTTATCCGTGAGACAGATTGTAGCGTAAACCGCAGCGAGATCCCGGGTATGTGGGTCAAAGAGTTCGCTGACGGCCGTGAAGAGATTGAGAGTCTGCAGGAGCGTATCACAGGACGTTTCTCCTGCCATACGATTAAGAATGCTGCCGGCGAGGTTATCGTCAAAGCCAACCATATGATCACTCCGAAGCGTGCCGCCAGAGTTATGGAAGAGGGTATCGATGAGGATGGCGTAGCAGTAAGAGATAAAGGTCAGGTTAAGATCCGTACGATCTTAAGCTGTAAGTGTCACAACGGTATCTGCGCAAAGTGCTACGGTGCCAACATGGCCAGTGGTGAGACCGTACAGGTCGGCGAGTCTGTCGGTATCATCGCCGCACAGTCCATCGGTGAGCCTGGTACACAGCTGACCATGCGTACATTCCACAGTGGTGGTGTTGCCGGTGGCGATATCACACAGGGTCTTCCCCGTGTCGAGGAGCTTTTCGAGGCCAGAAAGCCGAAGGGTCTTGCTATCATCACTGAGATCAAAGGCGTGGCTGAGATCAAGGATACTAAGAAGAAACGTGAGATCGTTGTTACAGATGAAGAAGAGGGTATCTCCAAGACTTACCTGATTCCTTACGGTTCCCGTATCAAGATCATGGACGGCGCTGTTCTGGAAGCCGGTGACGAGCTGACAGAAGGTAGCGTTAACCCGCACGATATCTTAAAGATTAAAGGCGTCCGCGCCGTACAGGATTACATGCTCCGCGAGGTACAGCGTGTATACCGTCTGCAGGGTGTTGAGATCAACGATAAGCATATCGAGGTTATCGTACGTCAGATGCTCAAGAAGATCCGTGTCGAGGAGAAGGGGGATTCCGATCTGCTTCCGGGCGCTATGATGGATGCTCTGGAGTTTGAGGATATCAACGAAGAACTGGCCAGAGAGGCTAAACAGCAGGCTGAAGGCAAGCAGGTACTGCTTGGTATCACCAAGGCTGCCCTGGCTACCGATTCCTTCCTGTCCGCCGCTTCCTTCCAGGAGACAACCAAGGTTCTGACAGAGGCTGCCATCAAGGGTAAAGTCGATCATCTGATCGGTCTGAAAGAGAACGTTATCATTGGTCGTCTGATCCCGGCCGGTACAGGTATGAAGTGCTACTCTGACGTCAAACTCAATACAGATGTTGAGGACAAGGTAGTCCTTACAGAAGAGGACGAGGATCCGGAAAACATCGAGATCGACGACGAGATCGAGGATATTGATCTGTTCGAAGAGGGCGATGATGAAGCAGAGGCTGAGAATATCGAAGAGTTTTCCGAAGACGAAGCAGAGGATACAGAAGAAACAGAAGAATAAATAATACGTACTGTCATTGCTGACGGTATAGAAAGATAAAAAAGAGGCATCCGCCGGAATTCATGTGAAATGATCTGGCGGATGTCTCTTTTTGACTATATATAAGGAAGAAAGGACAGCGTAAAACGCTCCCGGGTGTTTCGGGTCTGAAAAAAGGCTGCGGAATGTCAAAATATCCAGCAAAAACCCCGAAAAACCGCAGAAATTGGGCAATCTTTTCCTTGACAGAAAAGTGCCGCACCTGTATACTAGACTAGCGTGCATGAGTATGCAGTTATATTTGTGCGCCATGACGAAGAATAATAGCAACCGCAGAGCCCCGCGTAAAGCGGAGAATTTCACAGGAGGTGACTTGGAATGCCTACATTTAACCAGTTAGTTAGAAAAGGACGTGAGACATCTGTAAAGAAGTCCACAGCTCCGGCTCTTCAGAAAAGCTTCAACTCTCTGAAGAAAAAATCCACAGATATGTCTTCCCCGCAGAAGAGAGGTGTTTGTACAGCCGTTAAGACTGCAACACCGAAAAAGCCGAACTCAGCTCTTAGAAAAATCGCCAGAGTTCGTCTTTCCAACGGAATCGAAGTAACAAGCTACATCCCAGGAGAAGGTCACAACCTTCAGGAGCATAGCGTTGTTCTTATCCGTGGTGGAAGGGTTAAGGACTTACCTGGTACAAGATACCACATCATCAGAGGTACTCTTGATACTGCAGGTGTTGCTAACAGAAAACAGGCTCGTTCCAAATACGGTGCTAAGAGACCTAAAAAGAAATAATTCGAGGAAGGTTTCATAAAATTTTAAACTGATCCCATTGTTTGGGACAGCAGGAATTAATCAATCGAAAATTCACGGAAGACTAGAACTATGAATTTGTACGGTATTCCATATACCCTGCCGGTTGCGGGTTAAATATAGGACCTTACCAGTGCGAACATGCAATAGTTATCTGCGTGAGTACCGATGATTTAATCACAATGATTAAGGAGGGAAGTAACGTGCCACGTAAAGGACATACTCAGAAAAGAGACGTATTAGCGGATCCGCTGTACAACAACAAGGTTGTTACAAAATTAATCAACAACATCATGCTGGACGGCAAAAAGGGCGTTGCTCAGAAGATCGTATACGGCGCGTTTGATCGTGTCGCTGCAGAATCCGGTAAGGAAGCTGTAGAGGTTTTCGAAGAGGCAATGAACAACATCATGCCGGTTCTGGAAGTTAAGGCAAAACGTATCGGTGGTGCTACATATCAGGTACCGATCGAGGTTAAGCCGGAAAGAAGACAGGCTCTTGCACTTCGCTGGATCACTCTCTACTCCCGTAAGAGAGGCGAGAAGACTCAGGAAGAGAGACTTGCAAAAGAGATTCTGGATGCAGCTAACAACACAGGCGCATCTGTAAAGAAGAAAGAAGATATGCATAAGATGGCAGAGGCTAATAAGGCATTTGCTCATTACAGATTCTAAAGGAGGAAAACCCATTGGCTGGTAGAGAATATCCATTAGAGAGAACCAGAAATATCGGTATTATGGCTCATATCGATGCAGGTAAGACCACTCTGACAGAGCGTATCCTGTATTATACCGGTGTTAACTACAAAATCGGTGATACCCACGAAGGTACTGCTACCATGGACTGGATGGAGCAGGAGCAGGAGCGTGGTATCACAATCACATCTGCAGCTACAACGTGTCACTGGACACATCAGTTAAATAATAAGCCGGAGCCAGGTGCTTTAGAGCATCGTATCAATATCATCGATACTCCCGGACACGTAGACTTTACCGTTGAGGTAGAGCGTTCTCTTCGTGTACTGGATGGTGCTGTTGGTGTATTCTGCGCAAAGGGTGGTGTAGAGCCGCAGTCCGAGAACGTCTGGAGACAGGCTGATACCTACAATGTACCGCGTATGGCATTCATCAACAAGATGGACATCCTGGGTGCAGATTTCTACAGAGCTGTAGACCAGATCAGAACAAGACTTGGTAAGAATGCTATCGTTCTTCAGCTGCCGATCGGTAAGGAAGATGAGTTCAAGGGAATCATCGACCTGTTCGAGATGAAAGCTTATATCTACAATGATGAGAAGGGTGATGATATCTCCATTCTTGATATTCCGGAAGATATGGTTGACGATGCAGAGCTGTACCATACAGAACTGATCGAGAAGATCTGTGAGCTGGATGATGATCTGATGATGCAGTATCTTGAGGACGAGATTCCGTCTGTGGATGAGATGAAAGCTGCTCTGCGTAAAGCTACATGTGAGTGCCGCGCCGTTCCGGTATGCTGCGGTACTGCATACAGAAATAAAGGTGTTCAGAAGCTTCTGGACGCTATCATTGATTACATGCCGGCACCGACTGATATCCCGGATATCAAAGGTACCGACCTGGACGGCAATGAGATTACTCGTAAATCTTCTGATGAAGAGCCGTTCGCTGCACTGGCATTCAAGATCATGACTGACCCGTTCGTTGGTAAACTGGCATACTTCCGTGTATACTCCGGTACCATGAACTCAGGTTCCTATGTACTGAATGCAACAAAAGGTAAAAAAGAGCGCGTTGGACGTATCCTTCAGATGCATGCCAATAAGCGTATGGAGCTGGATAAGGTTTACTCCGGTGATATCGCAGCTGCTATCGGCTTCAAGAACACCACTACAGGTGATACCATCTGTGACGAGCAGCATCCGGTAATCCTGGAATCCATGGAGTTCCCGGAGCCGGTTATCGAGCTGGCTATTGAGCCGAAGACCAAAGCAGGTCAGGGCAAGCTGGGTGAATCCCTTGCCAAACTGGCTGAGGAGGATCCGACATTCCGTGCTCATACAGATCAGGAAACTGGTCAGACAATTATCGCTGGTATGGGTGAGCTTCATCTGGAGATCATCGTTGACCGTCTGCTTCGTGAGTTCAAGGTAGAAGCAAACGTAGGTGCTCCGCAGGTTGCTTACAAAGAGACCATTACAAAAGCTGTTGATATCGACAGCAAATACGCTAAGCAGTCCGGTGGTCGTGGTCAGTACGGTCACTGTAAAGTTAAATTCGAGCCAATGGATGCCAACGGTGAGGAACTGTACAAGTTCGAGTCCACTGTTGTCGGCGGTGCTATTCCGAAGGAGTACATCCCGGCTGTAGGCGAAGGTATCGAAGAGGCTATGAAGTCTGGTATCCTTGGTGGATTCCAGGTAGTTGGCGTTCATGCTAATGTATACGATGGGTCCTACCATGAGGTCGATTCTTCTGAGATGGCTTTCCATATCGCTGGTTCTCTTGCATTCAAAGAGGCTATGCAGAAAGCAGCTCCGGTTCTTCTTGAGCCGATCATGAAGGTTGAGGTTACTACTCCGGAAGATTACATGGGTGATGTTATCGGTGATATCAACTCCCGTCGTGGCCGTATCGAGGGTATGGATGACCTGGGCGGCGGCAAGATCGTTAGAGGTTTTGTTCCGTTGGCTGAGATGTTCGGCTATTCCACAGACCTGCGTTCCAAGACCCAGGGTCGTGGTAACTATTCTATGTTCTTTGAGAAGTATGAGCCAGTTCCGAAGAATGTTCAGGATAAGGTTCTGAGCGCAAAGAATAAATAAAGTCAAATCGTAATGCTGCACAGCATATGTTGTGCAGCGACTATGATAATAAAATTTCATTATTTCCAAAATTAGACTTGAAAAAGTTTTCATTATGTAATATACTGAGAGCAGTGTCAGTCTAAGACAAGACATTCATGCCCTCTGGGCAATATTTAAGGAGGAATTTCAATCATGGCAAAGGCTAAATTTGAAAGAACGAAACCGCATTGTAACATTGGTACCATCGGACACGTTGACCATGGTAAGACTACTTTAACTGCTGCTATTACCAAGACTCTTCACGAGAGATATGGTACTGGTGAGGCCGTTGCATTCGAGAATATCGATAAGGCTCCAGAAGAGAGAGAGAGAGGAATCACTATCTCTACCGCTCACGTTGAGTATGAGACTCCACATCGTCACTATGCTCACGTTGACTGCCCAGGACATGCTGACTACGTTAAGAACATGATCACCGGTGCTGCACAGATGGATGGTGCTATCCTTGTTGTAGCTGCTACCGATGGTGTTATGGCTCAGACTAGAGAGCACATCCTTCTGTCCCGTCAGGTAGGCGTTCCGTATATCGTTGTATTCATGAACAAGTGTGATATGGTAGACGATGAGGAGCTGCTTGAGCTGGTTGAGATGGAGATCCGCGAGCTGCTGAACGAGTATGAGTTCCCGGGTGATGACATTCCGGTTATCAGAGGTTCTGCACTTCAGGCTCTGAACGATCCGCAGGGAGAGTGGGGAGACAAGATCCTTGAGTTAATGGAAGCTGTTGATAGCTACGTTCCGGATCCGGTTCGTGATACCGATAAGCCATTCCTGATGCCAGTTGAGGACGTATTCTCCATCACCGGTCGTGGTACTGTTGCTACCGGTAGAGTAGAGAGAGGTACTCTGCATCTGAACGATTCCGTTGAGATCGTAGGTATCAAGGAAGAGAACAGAACCGTAGTTGTAACCGGTATCGAGATGTTCCGTAAGCTTCTGGATGAGGCTCAGGCTGGTGATAACATCGGTGCTCTGCTTCGTGGTGTTCAGAGAGACGAGATCGAGCGTGGACAGGTTCTGGCTAAACCGGGTACAATTACCTGCCATACAAAATTCACAGCTCAGGTTTACGTTCTGAGCAAAGACGAGGGTGGTCGTCATACTCCGTTCTTCAACAACTACAGACCGCAGTTCTATTTCCGTACATCTGACGTTACAGGTGTTATCACTCTGCCGGAAGGTACAGAGATGTGTATGCCGGGCGATAACGTAGAGATGACAATCGAGCTGATTCACCCGATGGCTATGAGCCAGGGTCTTACATTCGCTATCCGTGAAGGTGGACGTACTGTAGGTTCAGGTCGTGTTGCTTCCATCCTTGAGTAATACAATCTGAATATAGATTTGTTATCGCAAGATAACGTGTGTCCAAACGTAAGATACCCCAGAAACCTTGTGTTTCTGGGGTTTTTCTGTACTCTAAGAAAAGAATTGTTCGTGAATTTATCAGATTAGAAACAGCGAAATATTTATCAGTAAGATGAAATATGGATAAATTTAAAATTGAAGAATCAGACTAGCGGTGCCAAAACGGTGCCAAAAAGAAACTCCTGCGAATGTTTGCTATTCACAGGAGTAATTTTTTACCAACCTTTTATCTGTAGATATTTTCAACTTATTTTTGTAGTAATGATGCTTTTACAGCAGTATATTTTTTCTCTGGTACCGGGAGTTTTTTACCATCTGCCATTGTTAGGGCAAATCGCTCAATAGACTCTACATATAAAGGATTTACCAGATAACTGGCATGGCAGCGGAGAAAACCAAAGTCATCTTTTAGCCTTTCATCAATGGCAGACAAGCGGTCGATGCATTCAAAAACCTTGGAGAACATGTGAATTAACGTGTGATTTCCGATACTTTCCATATAGAGAATCTGCTCTGGACTGGTATAAAGGATGGATTGATTTTTCCCTTTAAAGGCTAATTTCTCCGAGGATTCTCTATACAAAATCATGTAGGAGTGACTTTCCGGATAGTGAATCGGATAAATGGAGTCCCTGCTGTCATAATCAATAGGGTTAGAAATGTGGCAGACACGGATGCGGGGAATATTCCTCTTGATTTCCCATGTAAGGGTAATGCGCTGGTAAACACGGAAGTTCTTGCCATCGGGCCAAAAGGTATCTACAACAAATGTCAGAAGAACCTCTGTACAGTTGGCGGAAATATGAAAGGGCATGGCAGTCAGATCATACACCTTAAATTGCAGTTGATTATCTTCTCTGGCAAAAGAATCCACAAGTGCTTTTTTTGTACGAATCATCTGTGGCTTCGCAGGTCCCATCCAGAGAATATCTCCATGACAGTGGTCAAGAAATGGCTGGATATTATTGTCATAATAATGGATTAAAATGTCTGTGCTGAGCTTTGTAATCTCTTCAACGGTCATGGTACTTCTCCTAAAAGACAAAATAAGTTATTTTTGTATGATTACAAGTGAAATCTGCTAAGAGTATTGTAATGCTTTTCGGGATGAATTACAATACAAATATAAAATATAAAAACATTGATAAAATAAAGAAAAGGGGGAACGGCATTTCGCAAACACCTAAATATGTAGAGGAAAGTGAGGATATAGTATGGCAAACGAAGAAGCTTTAGAACTTGCGAATGAAATGTCAGAGTATTACGATAAACTTTATGTACAATCAGAAGCATTTGTTAAAACAAAACCCGAAACAATGAGTTTATCTGTTGTGAATCTCATGAAAATGTCCATATATCGACAGGCACATAATTTTACCTGTGGTGTAGCCTGTGTACAGTCTGCCCTTCGCTACGTGGGATACGACCTTGACACAAGGGAAGACAAATTATTAAAAATTCTTGAGTCAACGCCTACAAACGGAACAAATCGTGCAAAGATAAAAGAATTTTTAAACAATGTAACTTATTCCGAGGATGATTCGGAGGAAGATTCACGTATTTTCAATGACTTGGAATGGAAATCTTTCAATGGTGGGACGTATGATCGGGAGATTGCCCCATTCAATGAACTTTGGGAAACTTTATCCGGTGAATTTGCTAAATCGGTCATATGCATTATTCAGGCATGGGGTGACCCAGCATCATATGCTGCAGAGGAAAATGATGACGGACATTATGTCATTGCGGTTGGGACAGCACATGATTCGGATAATAAAGCCTATATTATTTTCATGGATCCATCAACAGCAGGCGGATATACTTATATCGAGAGAGATGAGTTTATGACACGCTGGCATGATTGGGATCGTGGTAAGAGTAATGAGGCATTATATTATTATGGTCTTGTTTTGAATTATAAAGAAAAACCGAAATCTGAAGAATCAATTTTTTATAAATTAGGGTAAGAAAAGTTGAAAAAAATTATTATCATAATCTTATCTCGAATATGTTAAAAAACAGGAGGAGATGACAATGAAGAAGATAGTCTTGGGTATGCTGCTTATGTGTAGTATGCTTATGTTTTCGCCATTAATGCCGGTGATGGCGGGGGGGGTATTATGTTTACTGTGATGTATGCCAAAAATTTACGTCAGTGAGTTTTGTTGAATATGTATATTATAAACCGTCTTCGCACAAAATCCGCGTATCCTGCGATGAATGCCAAACCGTAGTAACGGGTGGAAATTTGGAGCCTCATTCATACCAGAAGCAGGGAGTAACTCAGCCCACCTGTACGGAGGAAGGTTATACGACTTATACCTGTTCCGCCTGCAACCATAGCTACAACGGTGATAAGGTGGACAAACTGCCGCACAATCTGGTGCATTACGAAGCAAAAGCGCCGAGCTGCACAGAAGCAGGGTATGAAGCCTACTGGAAATGCCAGACCTGTGGAAAGCTGTTTT
>CAVCMG010000043.1:0-22781 GCA_963603285.1 Ruminococcus bromii | reverse complement strand
TAGCTGGGCTACAAGGATTCGAACCTTGAAAATGACGGAGTCAGAGTCCGTTGCCTTACCATTTGGCGATAGCCCAATAATATGTGCCTTAAGCACTTGGACGATATTTAGTTTATAAACTGGGCTACAAGGATTCGAACCTTGAAAATGACGGAGTCAGAGTCCGTTGCCTTACCATTTGGCGATAGCCCAATGCGTTGTTTTGTGTCGCAACACAATGTATTATAGGGGAGTGGGAGGGAAAAGTCAAGAGTTAATTTTGAGTTTTTTGAAAAAATTTGGAGATCTTTACTTTTGTAAAGATATTCAAAAAAAATCTTTACTTTTTGATGCTTTTTTAGTGCTTTTTTGGGGATTGGTGGTATAATAGGGAAAACTTTGTGACAAGACACAAAGGGTATATGTGGTTATTTGAAAGGAGCTTTTTGATGAGAGCAATGAATCTTACTCTGCTGACGGACTTGTATGAGTTGACGATGATGCAGGGTTATTTTAAGAATCCTACGGACCAGATTGTGGTCTTTGATGCGTTTTACAGGAAGAATCCGTGTGATGGTGGGTTTGCGATTGCGGCTGGTCTGGAGCAGATTATTGAGTATATCAGGGATCTGCATTTTACGCCGGATGATATCTGCTATCTGCGTGGTCTGAATATGTTTGATCCGGAGTTTCTGGAGTATTTGCGGGGATTCCATTTTACGGGGGATATTTATGCGATTCCGGAGGGTACGGTGGTGTTCCCGCGGGAGCCGCTTGTTAAGGTTATTGCGCCGGTGATGGAGGCGCAGCTGGTGGAGACGGCGATTTTGAATATGCTGAACCATCAGAGTCTGATCGCTACGAAGGCGGCGCGTGTTGTGTATGCGGCGAAGGGCGACGGTATCATGGAATTTGGTCTGCGTCGTGCGCAGGGGCCGGATGCGGGTATTTATGGTGCGAGAGCGGCTGTGATCGCTGGTTGTGTGGGTACGTCGAATGTTTTGACGGGCCAGATGTTTGGGGTGCCGGTGAAGGGTACGCATGCGCACAGCTGGATCATGAGTTTCCCGGATGAGTATACGGCGTTTAAGGCGTATGCGGATATGTATCCGGATGCCTGCATTCTGCTGGTGGATACCTATGACGTACTGGATTCTGGTGTGCCGAATGCGATCCGTGTGTTTAAGGAGATGAGGGCAGCCGGTCTGCCGATGAAGGGTTACGGTATCCGTATCGACAGCGGCGATCTGGCTTATCTGTCCAAGAAGGCATATGAGATGCTTAATGAGGCTGGCTTTGGTGATGCGATTATTTCGGCTTCCAGTGATCTGGACGAGTATCTGATCGACAGCCTAAAGGCCCAGGGTGCCAAGATTAATTCCTGGGGTGTCGGTACGAATATGATCACCTCCAAGGACTGCCCGGCGTTCGGTGGTGTTTACAAACTGGCCGGGGTCAAGACACCGGAGGAGAAGGAGTTTACACCGAAGATCAAGCTGTCCGAAAACACTGAAAAGGTAACGAACCCGGGCAACAAGATCATCTACCGTATCTATGACAAAAAGACGGGCAAGATCCGTGCCGACCTGATCTGTCTGGACGGTGAGACCTACGATGAGAACAAGGATCTGATCATTTTCGATCCGATCGAGACATGGAAAAAGACCAAGCTGAAAGCGGGAACCTATACATTGCGTGAGCTCCTTGTCAAGGTTATCGACAAGGGCGAGCCGTGCTACGAGTCTCCGAGTGTTATGGAGATCCAGGCAATCTGCAAGAAAGAGCAGGAGACGCTGTGGGATGAGACCAGACGTCTTGTGAATCCGCATGAGGTGTATGTAGATCTTTCCGAGAAGCTGTATAAGATCAAGAGTGATCTGCTGGAAGAAATGAGTATGAAACATCTGGAAGAGCAGTAGACAGCTGGAAATCAGTTGGTTGGCTGAGACGATAGATGGTGTGAGACGGGACGTTTGGTGAGGACGGACGGTTTTGCACAAACATGGACAGAGGGTGTGTCTGTATCGTTTCCAAACAAGTGCAACGCTTTGCTGAGCTAACGGCTAACTTCATCTAATGCGCTCGCTAAAGCGGGCTCGCGCATAAGATTACGTAAGCCGTGGATCTCATCAAAGCTAAAACCGCACTTTGAATCGTTTGGAACCGATACAGACACACCCTCTGCCCATGTTCGCACAAAACCTGATACAAGGGAGTGCGGGGGACGCATCACTGCGTTCGCTGTTAATCGTGCTTTGTAATCTATATAAAGTATTTCAAACGGTGGTCGACGTACGCGCGCAAAGCGCGCTGTTCGTTGCCAGCGAGCGCAGCGATGCGTCTGTCAATCGCCCCTCCGTACCTCAAAGACAGACCGTGAAGTGGCCGGGGTGAGGGATGGCGGTCATCTGCACACT
The DNA here is from genome assembly GCA_963603285.1 of Ruminococcus bromii. Lineage (GTDB taxonomy): Bacteria > Bacillota > Clostridia > Lachnospirales > Lachnospiraceae > UBA11957. Next base: position 20,385 of record CAVCMG010000043.1, on the reverse strand, counting down.
TAGACCCACTGCCCGAGCGTCGGCCATCCCCGCCACCGCCATCCCTCGCCCCGGCCACTTTACGGTCGTCCCCACATCCCCATGCGCACAGCAGGCGAAGCCGTCCTGTGCCACAAATTCACATTTCCCCACTTGCACACTCCCCCATAAACAGTTAGAATATCAGTATCGTGGCTTAATACGCCCTTTTGGGGCCCACAAACAGAAAAGAGAGGACGAAAGACTTGATAGAATTAGGAAAAAAACAACCCCTGACCATCGTAAAAACCGTAGACTTCGGCGTATACCTTGCCGAATCTGAAGAAGCAGCCGCCGCCGGAGAAAAAGTACTTCTCCCAGCCAAACAGGTTCCCGAAACCGCAAAAAAAGGCGACTGCATCAACGTATTTATCTATAAAGACTCCCAGGACCGCCCCATCGCCACCACAAGACAGCCGCTCCTCGAACTGGGTCAGATCGCCCTCCTTCGTGTAGTCAGTGTCGGTAAAATCGGTGCTTTCCTTGACTGGGGTCTGGAAAAAGACCTCTTCCTCCCCTTCAAAGAACAGACCAAAAAAGTCCGCGAAGGCGAAGAATATCTCGTATCCCTCTATACCGATAAATCCGACCGCCTGTGCGCCACAATGAAAATCTATCACAGCCTGCGCACCGACTCCCCCTATAAAGAAGGCGACACCGTCAAAGGCCGCGTCTACGAAATCAGCGACAACTTCGGCGTATTCCTCGCCGTAGACCATATGTACAGCGCACTGATTCCGAAAAAAGAAGCCCAGGGGCAGTACAAACCCGGAGACGAAGTGACCGTCCGTGTTGTCAAAGTCCGCGACGATGGCAAACTGACCGTTTCCCCGCACCAGAAAGCCTACCTCCAGATGGACGTCGACGCCGCCAATATCATGCAGGTACTTGAAGAATTTGCCGGTGTCCTGCCCTTCGATGACAAAGTATCACCGGAAGTCATAAAAAGAGAATTTGGTATCAGCAAAGCCGCCTTCAAACGTGCCGTAGGCCGTCTGTTAAAAGAAGAAAAAATAGCCATCCGGGACGGACGTATCTACCGTCTGTAAACCATAAGAAACACGCTTCGCGAGTTTCTAAGGCAAGAGAAAACCGCTTCCCCGCCACATGACAGCTTTTATGCGGTGAGGACAGCAACGAGAGGAGAACACCATGCGTTTTGCCCATTTACATGTGCATACAGAATACAGCCTTCTCGATGGCTCCAATAAAATCACCGAGTACGTCAACCGTGTCAAAGAGCTCGGCATGGACAGCGCCGCCATCACAGACCATGGCGTCATGTACGGCGTGATCGACTTTTACCGCGCCGCCAAAGCCGCCGGGATCCGCCCGATCCTCGGCTGTGAGGTATATGTAGCGCCGGGATCCATGTACGACAAAGAAAGCACCGGCGGCGAGGACAGATATTATCACCTTGTTTTGCTGGCTGAGAATAATACCGGCTACAGCAATCTGATGAAGATCGTTTCCAAGGGCTTTACAGAAGGGTACTATTATAAACCCCGTGTAGACAAGGAAGTCCTTGAAAAATACCACGAAGGCATTATTGCCCTGAGCGCGTGCCTTGCCGGTGAGGTAGCCAGAGAGATCACCCGTGGCCGTTACGAAGCATCCAAAGAAGCTGCCCTTTCTTATGAAAAGATCTTTGGCAAAGGCAATTTCTTTCTCGAACTGCAGGATCACGGCATCCCCGACCAGCAGCAGGTCAATCAGGCGCTGCTTCGCATGAGTCAGGAAACCGGGATCGAGCTGGTCTGCACCAACGATGTCCATTATACTTATGCCGACGACGCCAAGGCCCACGATATCCTTCTGTGTATCCAGACCGGCAAAAAGGTCAACGATGAGGACCGTATGCGCTACGAGGGCGGCCAGTACTATGTCAAGTCCCCCGAGGAGATGGCACAATTGTTTCCCTATGCCCTGCAGGCGCTGGAAAATACCCAGAAGATTGCCGAGCGCTGTGAGGTTGAGATCGAATTTGGCGTGACCAAGCTGCCAAAATACGACGTTCCCGATGGCTATACCTCCTGGGAATACTTAAACAAGCTCTGCTGGGAAGGTCTTGAAAAACGGTACCAGCCGGTGACGCAGGACTTGAAAGATCGTCTGACCTACGAGCTTTCGACGATCAAACAGATGGGCTACGTCGATTACTTCCTTATTGTATGGGACTTTATCCATTACGCCCGTTCCCAGGGCATCAGCGTAGGTCCCGGCCGTGGTTCCGCCGCTGGAAGTCTCGTTTCCTATACGCTGGGTATCACAAAGCTGGACCCGATCCGTTACAATCTGCTGTTTGAGCGTTTCCTGAACCCGGAACGAGTTTCCATGCCCGATATTGACGTTGACTTCTGCTACGAGAGACGGCAGGAAGTCATTGATTACGTTGTGCGTAAATATGGCAAAGACCGTGTCGTACAGATCGTCACCTTCGGTACGATGGCGGCCCGCGGTGTCATTCGTGATGTGGGCCGTGTGCTGGACATGCCGTATGCCCAGTGCGATACGATCTCCAAGATGATCCCGAACGAGCTGAATATTACGATCGACAAAGCGCTGACCATGAACCCGGAGCTGAAAAAGACCTACGAGACCGACGAGCAGGTGCATTACCTGATTGATATGGCGCGCCGTCTGGAAGGACTGCCCCGCCATACGTCGATGCATGCCGCCGGTGTCGTGATCTCCCAGAAAGCGGTCGAGGAGTATGTGCCGCTGTCGAGAGCCTCCGACGGTTCGATCACCACACAGTTTACCATGACCACACTGGAAGAGCTGGGCCTGTTAAAAATGGATTTTCTGGGTCTTCGTACCCTGACGGTCATCCAGAATGCTGTGCGCAATATCGAGCACAGCACAGGTAAAGTGATCGACATGGACACCATCGATTACAACGATCCGCAGGTGCTGGACATGATCGGAAAAGGCATCTGCGAGGGCGTGTTCCAGCTCGAGAGTGCGGGTATGAAATCCTTCATGAAAGAGCTGAAACCAAAGAGTCTGGAGGATATCATCGCGGGTATTTCCCTGTACCGTCCGGGCCCGATGGATTTTATTCCGCAGTACATCAAGGGCAAAAATCATCCGGATCAGATCACCTATGACTGTCCGCAGCTCGAACCGATCCTGGAGCCGACCTACGGCTGTATCGTATATCAGGAGCAGGTTATGCAGATCGTCCGGGATCTGGGCGGCTATACGCTGGGTCGAAGCGATCTGGTACGCCGTGCAATGTCCAAGAAAAAGGCCGCTGTCATGGCAAAGGAGCGCCAGAACTTTGTTTATGGTAATGAAGAAGAGGGTGTTCCCGGCTGTATTAGCAACGGTATTTCCGAGCAGGTCGCCAATAAGATCTACGACGACATGACTGATTTCGCCAAATATGCATTCAACAAGTCCCATGCGGCGGCGTATGCCGTGGTTTCCTACCAGACCGCATGGCTGAAATATTACTATCCGGTAGAATTTATGGCCGCACTGATGACTTCGGTAGTGGATCATCCGACCAAAATCTCCGAATATATCCTGACCTGCCGCCAGATGGGCATCCAGATCCTGCCGCCGGATATCAACCGCAGCGCGGGTGATTTTTCCGTAGAGGGCAAGGCGATCCGTTATGGTCTGACCGCGATCAAGGGTATCGGTAAGCCGGTGCAGGAGGTTATCGTAGCGGAACGTGAGGCCAACGGCCCGTTTACATCAATCCGGGATCTGGCTGACCGTTTAAGCGGAAAAGAGATCAACAAAAGAACCGTGGAAAACTTTATCAAGGCCGGTGCGTTCGATGGCTTCGGTGGCAACCGCCACCAGTATATGCTGTGCTATGCCCAGATCCTGGATCAGGTGAATCAGGAAAAGAAAAATTCCCTGACCGGACAGATGAGCCTGTTTGACTGGCTCGGTGATGCGGCGGAGGAGACGGTCAATATTCCGTTGCCGGATGTGGCAGAATACGATAAAGAGGAGCTTCTGGCCTGTGAAAAGGAGGTTCTCGGTATTTATGTCAGTGGACATCCGCTGGAGGAATACGAGGATCTGTGGAAAAAGACCATCACAACGGTATCCACAAAGTTCATGCCGGACGAAGAGACAGGTGCACCGCTGGTCGAAGACGGCTCTACGCAGGTGATCGGTGGTCTGGTTTCTGAAAAAACGATCAAATATACAAAGAATAATCAGGTCATGGCGTTTTTAACCATCGAGGATCTCGTGGGCAGTGTGGAGGTCGTTGTATTTCCGCGCACCTATGAAAGATATAATAAGCTGATGGAAAAAGATGCCAAGGTCTTTGTCAGTGGTCGCGTGTCTGCGGAGGATGACAAGCCGAGCAAGCTGATCTGTGAGCAGGTTAATCCTTTTGAAAACAGCCGCCGGGAGCTCTGGATCCAGTTTGCCGACCGGGCGGAATATGACCATAAGGTAGCCGGTCTGTACGATGTCCTGCGGTCCTCGGACGGACAGGATCATGTCGTGCTGTATCTGAAGGCGGAAAAGGCGATCAAACGTCTTCCGGCCAGCCGGACAGTGCAGATCGATACAAATCTTACTGACCGGTTAAAAGATATGTATGGGGATGAAAATATCCGCATTGTGGAAAAAGGCCCCGATCTTGGAAAGAGAAGGGGATAACATAGTCATGGAAGAAAGAGGCAGCATATGATTACAAGCAGCAGCAATGCACAGCTCAAATATATACAGCAGCTGGCAAAAAAGGCCAGAACAAGAAGAGAAGACGGGTTTTTTCTGGTAGAGGGACCCCGTATGTTTTATGAAGCACCAAAAGCCCAGATCAAAAAAAGCTATCTGTCCGAACGGTTTTACAACAGTATGGAGGACAGGTCTGTGCTGGAGGGGATGGACTGGGAGCTGGTTGAGGACAGTGTTTTTGACAAAATGAGTGCCACCATGACGCCACAGGGCGTTCTGTGTGTGCTCCGGCAGCCTTCCTATACCATGGAAGATCTTCTGAAAAAAGAAAAGCCGCTTCTGGTCTTTCTGGAAAATCTGCAGGATCCCGGCAATATGGGCACGATCTTCCGTACCGCAGAGGGGGCCGGTGCAGACGGTATCATCATGACGGCGGACTGCGTGGATATCTATAATCCGAAGACGATCCGTTCCACGATGGGTTCGATCTACCGGATGCCTTTTGTGTGTCTGAAAGAGGGAGAAATGCTGCCGGTGCTGGAGCTTTTGCAGCAAAAAGGGATTGCCACCTGTGCGGCACACCTTAAAGGAGAACATACCTATGATAAAGAGGACTATACGAAGGGCTGTGCCTTTATGATCGGAAATGAGGGCAACGGACTGACAGAAGAAGCTGCAAAGGCTGCGTCCTTAAAGGTACGGATCCCCATGGAGGGAAAGCTGGAATCCCTGAATGCCTCCGTGGCAGCGTCCATTCTGCTCTATGAAGCCTACAGACAGCGGAGACAGCAGGTATAAGCGGGAACAAATCTTAATAATTTATCATAATTTTTCTGTTGAATAATTTTCCATATTCGGTAAAGTATAAGCAGAACATTATGTTATCACAAACTACTATGTGGGAGGATAAATATGAGAAAATGGGTTTCAGCACTGGCCATCGGCCTTTCAGCGGCTATGCTTGCCGGCTGTGGCGGTAACAGTGCCAGCAGTACAACAATATCGGTAGATTCTGTAGGAAATATCACAGGCCTCGGCAGTGTCGGTATCACAGACAAATTCAGTGGTATGGTCGTATCTGAGGAAGAGGTCAAGGTCAACAAAAACAGCAATCTTTCTGTAAAGGATGTCAAGGTTAAAGAAGGCGATATCGTCAAGACCGGTCAGGTTTTATTTACCTATGATACAGATTCCCTGCAGCTGACGCTCGAAAAGCAGCAGCTGGAGCTGGAACAGTTACAGTCGACGATCGAGAATAAGACAAAAGAAAATAAGCAGCTGCAGAAGGACGCCAAAGGCTCCAAGGGCAGTACAAAGCTGGAATACACGGTACAGATCCAGTCCAATGAAGCGGACATCAAGGAAGCCGAGTACAATTCCAAGCTTAAAGAAAAAGAGATCGAGGAGACAAAGAAGTCCATCGATGACGTCAATGTGACCAGCCCAATCGACGGTACGGTCAAGAGTATCGCTTCCAACAACCAAGATGGCAGCGGCAGTGATGCATTTTCCAGCGATGATGATGGCTCCGGCGATGACAGCAGCGACGGCAGCAGCGGTACAAGCAGTGCATTTATTGTACTGACCAAGTCGGATTCTCTGGAGATCAAGGGTACATTAAATGAACTGAGTGCCAAAACGGTATCCGAGGGCATGCCGCTTCTGATCCGCTCCCGTACAGACAGCTCCCAGACATGGACCGGTACATTAAACCGGATCGACTGGGAAAAGGGATCGACATCCAGCGGTAATTCTTCCTATGTTTCTTCGGATTCTTCGGATTCCTCTACGACATCGACCAAATATCCGTTCTATGTATCTCTGGATTCCGAGGACGGTCTGATTCTGGGACAGCATGTATATATTGAGACAAATGTGGATGACAGCGATACTTCTGACCAGGCAGCCTTCTCCCTGCCGTCCTACTACATTGTAGACGCTGATACGGATTCTCCGTATGTATGGGCCGAAAAAGGCAGCAAGCTTGAAAAGAAGAGCGTAACGCTTGGCGATTATAATGAGGAGACCGATGAATATCCGGTAATTTCCGGACTGGAGCTGACGGATTATATCGCCTTCCCGTCTGAAGACTGCAAGGCCGGTGAAAAGACAGAGCATGTGGATGAGGCCGGAAACGATGGTGAGAATGGCGGCACCGATACCGGTGTAAATGACGGCGAGATAACGAATGACGGTGCCGATGGCAGCTCTGTAAATGAGAGTGCAGCCGTGGATGACGGCGTTTATACCGACGAAGGTGCAGACAGCACGGTTACGGACGATGGCACAACATATGATGAGGACATGGCAGATGATACAGAGGTTTACAGCGACGGTGTACTGCAGGGCGAGAGCGTTGTAGAAGATGCTGCCAATGCACAGTAAGACGGGAGGACGGCATAGATGATTCTGGAAATGAAAGATGTATGCAAAGAGTATTCCCGTGGTAAGATCCCGGTACCTGTATTGAAAAATATCAATCTGCAGGTAGACGAGGGGGAGTACATTGCGATCATGGGGCCTTCCGGTTCCGGTAAGACGACCCTGATGAATATGGTGGGCTGTCTGGATGTTCCGACATCCGGTACGCTTTACTTAAATGGTGTGGATGTCGCCACCCAGAGCGAGGATCAGATGGCGGCTTTGCGAAACCGTTTCATCGGTTTCGTATTCCAGCAGTTTCATCTGCTTCCAGAGATGGATGCGAGAGACAATGTGGCGCTGCCGCTTCTGTATGCCGGAGTTCCGTTAAAGGAGCGCAGACAGCGTGCAGAGGAAGCCTTAAAGATGGTGGGACTGGAAGAGCGTATGCATTTCAAACCCAACCAGCTGTCCGGTGGACAGTGTCAGCGTGTGGCTATTGCCAGAGCCGTGGTAGGAAAGCCAAAGCTTCTGCTGGCAGATGAGCCGACTGGTGCGCTCGATACAGCGTCCGGTGAACAGGTTATGGAGATTTTCTCCACATTAAACGAACAGGGAATTACGATCGTTATGATCACCCATGAGCCGTCCATTGCAGCCTGTGCAAAGAAGATGTATCACATCCGTGATGGTGTGCTCACGGCAGACAGATAGGAGTGGGAGTATAGATGAAAAAAGCAAAAAACAAGATGGTTGTCCGCGTGGGTGCCGGTGTGCTGGCCGTGGCTGTTGTCACGGGTACGGTGCTGGGCGTACGCGCAGCCAGAGGTGGCAGCAGTGCTGTCGGCGTATATGAGCTGTCCGGTCTGTCTACGGATGCCGACAATATGGGGATGAGCTCTGAGATGAGCGGTACAGTATCGGCCGATGAGGTACAGACCGTATATGTTTCCGATACCCAGACCGTAACGCAGGTTTTCGTACAGGAAGGCCAGACCGTGAAGAAGGGCGACGTCCTGATGTCCTACGATACGACACTGACCGATATCGAGCTGACCCGTAAGGAGCTTGATATCCAGAAGCAGAAGCTTGAGCTGGAGAAGATGCAGAAGCAGGTCAGCACGAGAAAACGTCTGGATGCCGCGCCGCCGCAGGATGGCGTAGCCACCCAGAGCGAGGATGGTTCGGGTTCACAGGTTCCGTCCGGCGGAGACAATACCGGCGGTTCAACAGGCAGTGACGATAAAGATAAGCAGATCAAAGATCTGCAGGACAAGATCAAGGATCTGCAGGATCAGGTCAAAAAGATGGAAGACAGCAGCAGTTCAGCCGGAAAGGATCTGGATAAGCTGAAAGACCAGCTCAAAGATGCAGAAGATGAAAAGGCAGAGTTGGAAAAGAAGCTGCAGGAGATTGACGATCAGAAATATGATGAGCAGATTGCAGAAAAGCAGCAGACCATCGATGAGTTGACAAAGCAGCTGATTTCCCTGATGCCGGACGAAGTATCCGACAGTGATGTGGAAAACGGTGTTGTCAAAAACTATTATATCGTGCAGGGTGAAGGCACAGCAGAAAAACCGAAATTTGTCATTCTTGCCGATACCCAGGAGGTCAGCACAGGACTTCTTTCCAAGTTAAATCTGAAAGAGGGCCAGAACTATCTGATTTTTGTAACGACACAAGATAATAAGGTTGACGGCGATATCCTGACCAAATACGGTATGGTCTGCACCAATACCATCGACGAGCAGAAAAACAGCAAGTACCAGTACAGCTTCTTTGATGCTTCCGCTTTTACTTATAAAAAGGACAGTAATAACGGTGGAGGAGGCGGTATTGTCATTCCAGATGGAGGAGGCGGAGGTATCAGTGACAAGCTGACTCCGGCAGAGATCGCTGATCTCAAATCCAAGATCAAAGAGACGGATCTGTCAATCCGTGTGGCTGAAAACGAGCTGAAGCAGATGCAGGAAGAGAAGGATAACGGACAGGTCGTAGCCAGCGTCAGTGGTAAGATCGCTTCCGTGATCGATGCCGACAGTGCCCGTGCAGACGGTACACCGATGATCAAGGTTACCGGTACCGGCGGTTACAAGATTACCTGCTCTATCGGCGAGCTGGCCAGAGATGATGTCAAGATCGGTGAGGAGGTACAGGTAACGTCCTATGAGAGCGGTGGCCAGTACACAGGTACGATCAAGAGTATTGGCGATATGCCGACGACTGACAATGTAGACTACTGGGGCGTATCGACAAATACCTCCTTCTATCCGATGACCGTTGTGGTAGACGCCAATGCCGATCTTTCCGATAACGAATACGTTTCCGTACAGCGGGAGTCGGCCGGAACAACCTCCGGTGAGGGCTTCTATCTGGATAATATGTATATCCTCAGCGAAAACGGCAAGAGTTACGTCTACGTCCGCGATGAAAACAATAAACTGGAAAAACGCCAGATCAAAACGGGTGTCATTTCCTACGGTTCAACACAGGTGCTCAGTGGTCTCGACCGCAATACCGACTGGATCGCTTTCCCCTACGGCAAGCAGGTCAAAGACGGTGCGGCAACCAGAGAATCCACCACAGATGAACTGTACAACTATTAAGGAGGAAAGGGCATGCGCGAAAACATAAAATTATCCCTGCAGGGTATCTGGAGCCATAAGATGCGCTCCGTGCTGACCATGCTGGGTATCATTATCGGTATCGCTTCCATCATTGCCATTGTCTCCACAATCAAGGGCAACAGCGAGATGATTAAAGAGAGCCTGATCGGTTCTAACAATAACGTGGTGGATGTACAGCTGTATCAGGGCGACTGGACCTACGATATGCAGTACAATGGCAATCCGGACGGTCTGATGCCGATGGACGACAGCTTCAAAGCCGAGCTGACAGATCTGGATGCTGTAGACAAGATTTCTTTCTACAACAGCCGTGAGAGCAGTGACAACAATATCTATTATCTGGAGACAGCCTTTAACGGCGGTATTTACGGTATCGACTCCGACTACATGGATGTTTACAACTATAAGGTGACAAGAGGTCGTGATTTTATCCAGTCTGATTACGACAATTTCCGCAAAAACGTGATCCTGGATGATACAGCCGTATCTTCGCTGTTCCAGAATACGGATCCGATCGGTAAGGTTGTTGAGATCTCCGGCGAGCCATTCACCGTGATCGGTGTGGTCAGCCAGCAGAAATCGGCCAACTTAAATATCAACAGTGTATCCGATTACTACACCTATTCCCAGAGCTCCAGCGGCAAGATGTTTGTCAGCAGTGCTGTATGGCCGATGCTCTTCCGCTTTGATGAAATCCAGAATGTGGCAGTCAAGGCTGTGAGCACAGACGCCATGACAAAGGCCGGACAGTCCGTAGCCGACGCGATCAACAAGAAATTTGGCCGCACCAGCGAGAGCGATACCTATTTCAAGAGCAAAGACCTTCTGGAGCAGGCAGAAAAGCTGCAGTCCATGAGTAATTCCACGAACCAGCAGCTGTTATGGATTGCCGGTATTTCCCTGCTGGTCGGCGGTATCGGCGTTATGAATATCATGCTGGTAACCGTATCTGAGCGTACACAGGAGATCGGTCTGAAAAAGGCCATCGGCGCCAGAAAGCGGATCATCCTCGGTCAGTTTCTGACAGAGGCCGCCGTACTGACAAGCCTTGGTGGTATCCTCGGTGTGATCTTCGGTATTATCACAGCCAAGATCCTTTCGAAGATCATGGGTATCCCGACCGGCTTGAGTGTACCGGCTATGGTTGTAGCCGTACTCTTCTCCATGTGTATCGGTCTGATCTTCGGTTTCCTGCCCGCCAGAAAGGCAGCCAACTTAAATCCGATCGACGCTCTGCGAAGCGAGTAACAGAAACCTCCACCGGAGCTTTCTTTTACATGCTAAGGCAGTAAAAGAAACCTCCACCGGAGTTTCCTTTTACATGCTAAGACAATAAAACAAATCGTACAGAGATTCCCGGGAGTTCGAAAGGCTTCCGGGAATAATTGTTACAGAAAAATTATACGGAAAAATATTAATAAATGTCGTTATGTGGGTGAAAATACCTGCATAACGACATTTTCATGTCGGAAAATGAGTTAATTATGCCTGAAATAACCCATATAAGTGGGAGATAGAGAAAAAGTCGAGAAATTAGTGTTGACAAAAAGACTTAACCCTGTTAGAATCTCTTTGTAACAAGTTGTAACAAATTTGTAATAAATGAAAAACAGAAACTTAACAGGAGGGACCATGTTTCATAAATTCAATACAACAGCAATTGTTTTCGGATGTCTGATGGCAGCCCTGACACTGACACAGCATCCGGTATCTGCCGCAACGCCGGACAAGGTACTGGGCAGCATTGACTGGGATAACAAAGTGGCGGCCGATGTTAACGACTTTTTAAATATCCGCAGCGAGGCCGATGCAGACGCTGATATCAGCGGTGTCCTGCTTCCGGGGCGTGTCGCTACTGTAGTAGATGTAGAAGGCAGCTGGACAAAGGTTAAATCCGGTGATATCACAGGCTACGTCCTGACAAAATACACCAAGAGCGGTGATGATGCAAGAAAAGAATACATCGAGAATGCAGGCGCAACCGGAAGAGTCAGCGGTGCATCTGCCCTCGTCATCCGGGAATCCGCCAGCACAGATGCCGCAAAAGTCACAGCTGTATCCGAAGCCTCAGCCCTGTCTCTCAAATCCGTAGAGAATGGCTGGTATAAAGTAAGCTTTCAGGATTACAGCGGTTATGTCCTCGGCAAATACATCAAAGAGAGCAGCCCGAAGGGTGCAATTACAAAAGCAGAGTATGACAAAATGACTGGCAGCTCTGCCGATAAAGAAGAAACAAAGTCAGAAAAAACAACAAAAACATTCGATAAAAAAGAATCCTCTTCCAAAACAGAGAAGAGCGATGACAGCAAATCAGGTAACGGTGATTACGTGATCAAATGCAGCGACAGCGAACTGGATATGCTCGCAGCCATCATCCAGTGCGAGGCCGGCGGGGAGAGCTATAAAGGCCAGGTAGCTGTAGGTGCCGTCGTAGTCAACCGCGTAAAGAGCAGCCGTTACCCGAACAGCGTAGAGTCCGTTATCAAACAGAAGAGCCAGTTCTCTCCTGTCCGCAGCGGCCGCTTTGCCAAAGTCCTGAAAAAAGGCGCCCGAAGCTCCTGCTACAAAGCCGCCAAAGCCGCCCTCTCCGGTGAAAGCCCGGTAGGAAATGCCAAAAGCTTCCGCGCCGGCCACAGCAAAAAAGGCACCCAGATCGGCAACCAGTATTTCTTCTAAACCAGAAATACCAGATATAAATACATAAGAGAAGATTTCGTGGGGAGATACTTCTATATATTCTGGTTTTCCAAGTCTTAACAGCCATAGAAAACCAGAAAAAGAGCAGTCCCTATGTGATTCAACTGTTCTGTGCAATCCAAGCGACTTTACCGAGCAACTGAAACCTCCACTGGAGCTTTCGGTTCCATGCTCAGGCAGCAAGAGTCCGAGACCTTAGGCTCGGACCGGCGCAGGCGGAGCGCAGGATGCACAGAACAGTTGAATCACATAGGGACTGCTCTTTTTCGTCCGTCTTTCGTCCGTCCGCCCTTCATATTCCTTCACATATTTTCTAATTCAAAATGATTGAGTTTTCCCCCAACTTATTGTAAGATAAAAGCAAAATCGCACACACCCCGCGAGAAAGGAGAAGACATTCATGCAGGCATATTACTGGCTGATCCTGTTCGCCGTACTGCTCGCCATCGAAGCATTCACCATGGGCCTGACCACCATCTGGTTCGCCGGAGGTGCCCTCATCGCCTTTGTGGCCGCACTGCTCGGTGCCAGCATCTACGTGCAGCAGATCCTGTGGCTGGTGGTTTCCATCCTGCTTCTGGTACTGACAAGACCCATTGCCAAAAAGTACATATACAAAAGACAGGAGCACACCAACGCAGACCGCCTGATCGGGCAGGAAGCTATGGTCTGTGAACAGATCAACAACCTCAAAGCAACCGGAAAAGTCATGCTGAACGGCATCGAGTGGACTGCAAGAACAGCAGATCCCACCGTGACCATCGAAAAAGGCAGCATCATCCGCGTACTGCGTATTGAAGGTGTTAAAGTTATCGTAGAAAAAGGAGAATAACAAATGGAAGGTTTCATCTTAGTTATCGTACTGGCGATCATCTTACTGATCGTTGTTACATCCTGTGTGAAAGTCGTTCCGCAGGCTAAAGCCTACGTTGTAGAGCGTCTCGGCGCTTATCAGGCCACATGGTCCACCGGTCTTCACTTCAAAGTGCCGATCATCGAACGCGTAGCCAAAAGAGTTAATTTAAAAGAGCAGGTTGTAGATTTCCCGCCGCAGCCCGTTATCACCAAGGATAACGTAACGATGCGGATCGATACCGTTGTATTCTTCCAGATCACCGATCCGAAGCTTTTTTCCTACGGTGTCGAGAATCCGATTATGGCGATCGAAAACCTGACAGCCACCACACTCCGTAATATCATCGGTGATATGGAACTCGACGAAACCCTGACCTCCCGTGAGATTATCAACACCAAGATGCGTTCCGCACTGGACATTGCTACCGATCCGTGGGGTATCAAGGTTAACCGTGTCGAACTGAAAAACATCATGCCGCCGGCTGCCATCCAGGAAGCCATGGAGAAGCAGATGAAGGCAGAGCGTGAACGTCGAGAAGCTATCCTGATCGCCGAAGGTGAAAAGAAATCCACCGTCCTCGTAGCCGAAGGTAAAAAGGAATCCGCTATTCTGGATGCCGAGGCCGAGAAACAGGCCGCTATCCTGCGCGCTGAGGCCGAGAAGGAAAAGATGATCCGCGAGGCAGAAGGTGAGGCAGAGGCCATTCTGAAAGTACAGAAAGCCAACGCCGAAGGTATCCGTCTGATCAAAGAGGCCGGAGCCGATCAGGCTGTCCTGACCATGAAGAGTCTCGAAGCCCTGGGCAAGATGTCAGAGGGCAAGGCCACCAAGATCGTTGTTCCCAGTGACCTGCAGGGACTGGCCGGACTGGCAACCTCTCTGAAAGAGATCATCAATGTAGATACACCGGAAAGTAAATAAGCCATAAAGCAGAGGGAAGAACGTGTACAGGAGGCGTTCTTCCTTTTTTAATTTATAAAAATGCAAAAATAACGTATAAAATATGTATAAATGAATAAAAAAACGGTAAATTACCGCTTTATTATTGAAGAAACCGGCAAACGATGGTATGATGATACACAGTTTAGAGGCATAACCCGTATGAGGAGGATGAAAAAGTGAACCTGAAAAACAGAAATTTCCTGACCCTGAAAGATTATACACCGGATGAGATCCGTTACCTTCTCGATCTGTCCGCCGAATTAAAGGCAAAAAAGAAAAACGGCGAGCCGACCCTGTGGCACACCGGTAAAAATATTGCCCTGATTTTTGAAAAGACCAGTACCCGTACCCGCTGTTCCTTTGAGGTGGCAGCCCATGATCTGGGTATGCATGTAACCTACCTCGATCCGTCCGGATCCCAGATCGGTAAGAAAGAGAGCATCGCCGACACCGCCAGAGTCCTTGGCCGTATGTACGATGGTATCGAATACCGTGGATATGGACAGGCTATCGTAGAAGAGCTGGCCAAATACGCCGGTGTACCGGTATGGAACGGCCTGACCAACGAGTACCATCCGACACAGATGCTGGCTGATCTTCTGACCATCCGTGAGAAGTTTGGTCATCTCGAAGGTATCCATATGACTTATATGGGCGACGCCCGTTACAACATGGGTAATTCCCTGATGATTGCCTGCGCCAAGATGGGAATGCACTTTACCGCATGTACCAATAAAGCCTACTTCCCGAATGAAGAGCTTGTCGAGCTGTGCAAAGGCTACGCCAAAGAAAGCGGCGGCAGCGTTACGCTGATAGAGGATGTCAAGGCCGGTACAACCGACGCCGATGTGATCTACACCGACGTATGGGTATCCATGGGCGAGCCGGACAGCGTCTGGGCAGAGCGTATTGAGACGTTAAAACCGTACCAGGTCAATGCAGCAGCCATGGCCAATGCCAAGGACACAGCGATCTTTATGCACTGTCTGCCGGCATTCCACGATCTGAACACCACCGTAGGCCGTCAGATTCAGGAAAAATTCGGCCTGACCGAAATGGAAGTTACGGACGAAGTCTTTGAATCTGCACAGTCCGTTGTTTTTGACGAGGCAGAGAACCGTATGCATACGATCAAAGCCGTGATGGCAGCGACACTGGGCGTACCGGAACACTAAAATATACAAACAGGTAGCATAATGAAACGGCAGCCGTATGCAGATACAGCTGCCGTTTACGGCTGAATCCATAACGTAGGAGTAAAAAATGAAAACAGAAATCCTGCACATTTTAAGAAATACCGACGGCTATGTGTCCGGGCAGCAGCTCTGCGACACGCTGGGCGTATCCCGGACCGCCGTCTGGAAGGTTATCAATCAGTTAAAAGAGGAAGGCTACGAGATTGAGGCTGTCCGGAACCGGGGCTACCGGATCGTGGAGGCCGCGGACGTTTTGAATGCCAGCGAGCTCAAAAGCCGTCTGCATACAGAACGGATCGGCAAAGAGGTCTATTATCAGTCAGAGATCGATTCCACCAATTCCTGGCTCAAACGGCTGGCCGAAGAGGGCGCGCCGGACGGCAGCGTGACGATCGCTGATATGCAGAGCCGTGGAAAGGGCCGCCGGGGTCGTGTCTGGGTGACGCCCTTTGGTACATCGATCCCGTTCTCCATCCTTCTGCGCCCGGATATCCGTCCCGAGAGAGCGTCGATGCTGACGCTGGTTATGGGGCTTTGCGTGGCAGAGGCCATGGAACAGCTGTATGGCATGGACGTCGGGATCAAATGGCCGAACGATGTTGTGGTGAACGGGAAAAAGATCTGCGGCATCCTTACAGAAATGACGATGCAGGCAGAATATATCGATTCCGTGATCATCGGCACCGGCATCAATGCCAATATGCAGGATTTTCCGGAGGAGCTGAAGGATAAGGCAACGTCCCTGCGGAATATTCTCGGAAAACCGGTCAAACGGGCCGATGTCGTGGTAAAGGTTCTGGAACTTTTTGAGGAAAATTATCACACGTTTTTACAGACACAGGATCTGACCGGATTGATTGACAAATACCACAGCTTTCTGCTGAACCGCGGCAAGGAAGTGCGTGTACTGCAGCCCGGCGATGAGCACGAGGGCGTGGCAGAGGGCATCGATGCGATGGGGAATCTTTTAGTGATCCGCAAGGATACCGGAGAGAGGGAACAGGTCTTTGCCGGTGAAGTGTCGATCCGCGGATTATACAGCTATGTCTGAAACGGAATATATGTGAGAATAAGGAGACAGAATGGAAAAAGAAAACATGGTACTCTGCGGTGCCAGCGCCTATGAGCAGAAATATTATTTTAACAAGGCTTTTGACAAGCTGCCCAGATCCATTCAGGACGAACTGCACATTATCTGTGTGCTGTTTACCGAGGAGATCGGCGGCGTTTTTACGATATCCTTTGATGCAGAGGGGAATCTGCAGTTTACGACAGAGGCGAAGGACTCCGATTATATGTACGACGAGATCGGCAGCGCTCTGATGATCAAGGAAATCCAGAAATCCAAACAGGAGCTTCTGGAGGAGCTGGAACTCTTTTACAAGGTTGTGATCCTGAAACAGAAAGTGGATTTGGAATGAAACAGTTAAAAATCGGCAATGTGGTGATGGACAATCCGCTGGTGCTGGCCCCGATGGCCGGTGTCACAGATTTGCCGTTCAGGCTGCTGTGCAAGGAGCAGGGAGCCGGTCTGATCTGCATGGAGATGGTCAGCGCCAAAGCCATTTATTATAAGAACAAAAATACAGAAAGCCTGCTCGAGATCAATTCGCGGGAAAAGCCGGTATCATTACAGCTGTTCGGTTCCGATCCGGAGATTATGGCACAGATGGCGCACCAGATTGAAGACCGCCCCTTTGATATCCTCGATATCAATATGGGCTGTCCGGTGCCAAAGGTCGTCAATAACGGCGAAGGCTCTGCCCTTTTAAAGGATCCGGAGCTGGTGCGAAAGATCGTGACCGCCGTGGTGCAGGCGATCGACAAGCCGGTGACGGTCAAGATCCGCCGCGGCTTTGACGATGACCATATCAATGCTGTGGAGATCGCAAAGATTATCGAGGACTGCGGAGCTGCCGCTGTAGCAGTACATGGCCGCACACGGGAACAGTATTACAGCGGCAAAGCCGACTGGGACATCATCCGGCAGGTCAAGGAGGCCGTACAGATCCCGGTCATTGGAAACGGCGATGTGACGTCGCCTGAAACAGCCGTGGCCCTGATGGAGCAGACCGGCTGTGACGGCGTGATGATCGGCCGGGCCGTCCGTGGTAATCCGTGGCTGTTTTCCGAGATCCTCTACTATATGGAGACCGGACAGCATAAAGCCCGTCCGACGATCGAGGAAGTAAAAGCGATGATCCTGAAGCACGCCCGGATGCAGGTGGAGGTCAAGGGCGAATATACGGCCCTGCGCGAGATGCGAAAGCATGTTGCCTGGTATACGGCGGGCTTCCCGCATTCTGCCAGACTACGAGCCAGAACCAATGAAATATCCACGATGGAAGAGCTGGTGGCACTTCTGGAAAACTGATCCACCTGTGTTCACGCAGCAGTGGAATGTCCGCTTCCGGAGAATGGACGAAAAGGGCACGCGTTAAATAAGACTAACACGCTGAAAATAGCGTAAAATCAAGGATTTTCGGCGATCCTGATTCTTGACAGAGGTACAAGTTCATATTATAATAGCATGATGCCGCAGAAGGCACGATGAAAGAAGGGTATACAAATCATGGAAAAAAAGAATTTAATGACCTATGCAGGTTTAAAGAAACTGGAAGACGAGCTGCATGACCTGAAAGTTGTTCGTCGTAAAGAAGTAGCAGAAAAGATCAAAGAGGCCAGAGAGCAGGGCGACCTTTCCGAGAACGCCGAGTACGATGCTGCTAAGGATGAGCAGAGAGATATCGAGGCCCGTATCGAGGAACTCGAAGCGATCCTGAAAAACGCCGAGGTTGTTGTAGAGGACGAAGCCGATACAGAGCGCATCAATCTGGGCTGCAAGGTTCTCGTATATGACGAGGAGTTTGACGAGGAAGTAGAGTTCAAGATCGTAGGTTCTACAGAGGCCAATAGTCTGCAGGGCAAGATTTCCAATGAGTCCCCGCTGGGCAAGGCACTGATCGGTGCAAAAGTCGGTGACAACGTATCCGTTGAAGCTCCGGCAGGCATGATGGAATACAAAGTATTAAAGATCGAAAGAAACATCTGATAACATAGAAAAACAGGAGGAGAGAAAATGGCTGGACAGCAGAAAAGTCAGGATTTGAACCAGCTTTTACAGGCGCGCCGTGACAAGCTTGCGGATCTCCAGAGCAGAGGCAAGGATCCGTTCCAGATCACAAAGTACGATGTGACAAACCACACCACAGATATTTTAAACAACTATGAGGAATTCGAAGGCAAACAGGTAACACTGGCCGGACGTATGATGTTCAAGCGCGTCATGGGAAAAGCATCCTTCTGTAACATCCAGGACCTGCAGGGCAAGATTCAGTGCTATGTAGCCAGAGACGCCATCGGCGAGGAGTCCTATGCCGATTTCAAGAAATACGATATCGGCGATATCATCGGTGTAACCGGTGAGGTATTCAAGACAAAGACCGGAGAGATCTCCATTCATGCACAGAATGTTGTGCTCTTATCCAAGAGCCTGCAGACTCTGCCGGAGAAGTTCCACGGACTGACCGATACAGATACCCGTTACCGTCAGCGGTACGTGGATCTGATCATGAATCCGGAGGTAAAACAGACCTTTATCAAACGTTCCCAGATCATCAAAGAGATCCGCAACTTCCTCGACGGACGACATTTCATCGAGGTAGAGACACCGATGCTGGTATCCAATGCCGGCGGTGCAGCCGCAAGACCCTTCGAGACCCATTACAATGCACTGAATGAGGATGTCAAGCTGCGTATCTCCCTGGAGCTGTATCTGAAACGTCTGATCGTCGGCGGTCTGGAGCGTGTATACGAGATCGGCCGTGTATTCCGTAACGAGGGTGTCGATACCCGTCACAATCCGGAATTTACCCTGATGGAGCTGTATCAGGCATATACCGATTACGAGGGTATGATGGAGCTGACAGAGAGCATGTTCCGTTACTTGGCTGAAAAGGTTATCGGTAGCAGCAAGTTTACCTACAACGGTATCGAGATCGACTTTGGCAAGCCGTTTGAGCGTATCACCATGGTAGACTGTATCAAGAAATACACAGGTATCGATTTTGATGAAGTAAAGACAGACGAAGAGGCCAAGAAGCTGGCCGATGAGCATAAGATTGAGTACGAGGAGCGTCATACCAAGGGTGACATCGTCAACCTGTTCTTCGAGGAGTTCTGCGAGAAGAACCTGATCCAGCCGACATTTGTCATGGATCATCCGATCGCTATCTCTCCGCTGACCAAGAAGAAACCGTCTGATCCGGAAAAGGTAGAGCGTTTCGAGCTGTTCATCAATACATGGGAAATGTGCAACGCCTACTCCGAGTTAAACGACCCGATCGACCAGAGAGAGCGTTTCAAACTGCAGGATGCTGCAGCTGACGCCGGTGATGAAGAAGCCAACCATACAGACGAAGACTTCCTGAATGCTCTGGAAATCGGTATGCCGCCGACAGGTGGTATCGGTTACGGTATCGACCGTCTGGTTATGCTGCTGACCGACAGCCAGGCCATCCGCGACGTATTACTGTTCCCGACGATGAAGTCTTTGGACAAATAATGCCTTATTTCAAGGGATTCTACGGTATTGAGAAGAAGGGGTACAGCGGAAGTACAGCAAACAGCTACTGCTGCAAGCTGTATAAACGCCGTAAATACTGACTTCAAAATACAGCAAGTACCATTGAGTAAAAAGAAAACCGAATAGTTTGTACTTATTTAGACCTCTTTTCTAAGAAATGAATCTTAGGAAAGAGGCCTTTTTTCGTGTCTAAGGGATCCGGTCTAAGCAGCTTCGCCGCAAAGCTTCAAAAGAGTCATAGAACTAAGAAACCACAAGTGATGAATCAAGGAGGACAAGGATTATGGCAGCAATGAAAAAAGTAGATGATAAGAAATTTGTTCGGTACAAAGAGGGAGCAAAACTGTACTCCATGTGCCAGTCGAAGTTTGAAGATATGGCCAGAGATGCCGGCGCGATTTATAAGCTGAATAAGCTGGTGCTGGTAAACTGCGAGATCTTCGAGGA
>CAVCMG010000042.1:0-24071 GCA_963603285.1 Ruminococcus bromii | reverse complement strand
GCTCGATGAGAGCTTTTATCCTATCTTCCTGAGCAGTGATCTTTCAACACAGAAATTATTTGCACTGACTGCGGCTCTTGTACATGACACATTGTTTTTTGATTTTATGTACGAGGTTGTGCGTGAAAAGATAATTCTTGGCTCTAATGAACTGACAGATGCGGACATTCGAATCTTTTTCAAAAATAAGCAGGAGCAGAGCGAGAAAGTGGCTTCCTTTCAGGAGTATACACTTAAGCGTCTTGGGTCCTGCTATAAGACACAGCTTTATGAAGCTGGGATTCTGGAAAGCAATCGTGCAAACAGCACCAGAAAAATTTTGAAGCCGATTCTTGATCCTGCATTCGAACACTGGCTCTGTGACCACAATCTTGAAATTATGGTTAAAACACTGACGGGGGTAAGATGAAATGGACAAGGTGAATTTCGCCGAAGGCGAAAGAGAGACCGGCCTGGGCCGTGGCGAGCTGGTGGACAATGCTTTCTTGCAGGAGTTTGAAAAATATGACCTTTGCCATTTTGACAGGCTGCGGTGGACTGCATGTTGCAACACAGTGCGGTGTATTCAAAGGCACGACAAAAGAGGTTTTTGTGGATCGTCGAGAGTATGACGGACCGTTGTGGGAGCAGATTGAAGAAGCGTACCAGTTTGTCCTTCGGAACATTCATCTCGGAGCAACATTTGAGGGAATTTATCGACAGGATGTCTATGAGATTCCGCCGGATGCCATCCGTGAGCTGATTATCAATGCGATGGTGCATCGCAGCTATTTGGATTATGGGATGATACAGGTTGCTGGCGATAATCCTATTTCCATTGGAATATCTGGCAATTGGGGATCAGGAAAATCCTTAATGGTCAAAATGATAGGCAAGGAACTTGAAAAAAAAGACGATGAAAAGCAGAGATATCTGTTTTTGGAATTCAATGCGTGGCTGTATCAGGGATATGATGATGCTAAGGCAGCTCTACTTCAAGCAGTTACTAAAAAACTGTCTGACGAGATGAAAAAGCGCAATGATTGCGTCAATGGTTTAGACAAGACGATTCAGCATGCCATAGACGGCAGTTGTGCGCCGGGGCTGTTTTCACTGGTCAGCATTCCTACGATCGTGGGATGTATAGGTGCAGTGCTGATCGTGATTGCAGCGATTGCCAGGACACAGCAGGTACGGGAAATCTGGTTTTGTATTATGTCCGGCGGTGTGGTGCTGAAAATTGTGACTAGATGAGTCCACGTGGACAAAAAGAGTGAAGTCCCCAGTACGGCGAATACTGGGGGCTTCTTCATGATTTGCAGATAAAATATTTGACCCTCAAAGCCGTCAGGCATATAATATTGCCCGTAAGAAAATGAAAAATAATGCCAGATTGCAAGCTCATGTATTCTGGCATGAGAAAAGAGGATAAAGATGTATTATGTACCCGACGGCACAGAAATGTGCGGATATTATGAATGTGAAGATTGTGGCGAGAGATTTCTGTCTCTGCAGATCGGGCCGAAGATCGTCTGCCCGTCCTGCGGTGAAGCACCGGATATGGAGATCGGGCCGGATGAAGAGATGCCAAAGGTCGTGGAATCGGCCAGGCTGCTGGAAGTGATCCGTGGAGCCGAAGAGGTGGAAAAAATGGACACGCTGTTATCACTGGCCATTACAGGCGGGGATTATAAATGGATCTAAGCATTTTCTGGAAAAATGGATGGAGTTACCATGTCACCGGAAAATGATGATGGCCATTTATCCAGAAAACAAAGAAGTTATTTTCGAGACAGGATAAGAAACGAGGAGTATACAAAAGATGGAAGAAAGAAGAGTAGATTTAAGAATCCCAAATCCCGACCGTAAAAAGGAAGGACTTCGCACAGAGCGGCTTTTGTACCGTTATAATCAGGCAGAACCCCACACTGCCGAGGCAGAATTGTTGATGAAAGAGATTTTCTGCGGCGGTCTTGGGGATAACAGCCGGGTGCTGGCTCCGTTATATGTCAATCTGGCGGCAAATGTGCATATCGGAAACCGTGTGGTGATCATGCCATATTTCCGCTGCATGTCCGCCGGACAGGTAACGATCGAGGATGATGCCCGCATTGCGATGAATGTTTCCGTGATTACCAATAACCATGATTTCTATGAGCGGGACGTGTTGACAGTGAAGGATGTGCATATTGGCAGGAATGCCTGGATCGGTGCCGGAGCTACGATCTTACCCGGTGTGACGATCGGGGAAAACGCCGTTGTTGGTGCCGCAAGTGTCGTGACCAAGGATGTACCGGCTAATGCTGTTGTAGCCGGAAATCCGGCGAAGCTGATTCGGATGCTGGATGCGGAGAAGTTTGCAAAGTAAAAACAGTCTTTAAGTGTCGCAGAGATGAAGTATTTGGCCTGGAAACGTGCCCAATGCTTTGTCCCTGCGAATTTTTACAAGTCCGACACATCTTTATGATACAATAGACACAAGACTGACACAGGAAAGGACAAAAGAGGGGAAAATATGACGTCTATATTGATCATAGAAGACGATACACAGATCAGCCATCTGATCGATTCCACGCTGACAGCGGAGGGCTACCACTGCGAATGTGCGCTGGACGGGCAGGTCGGGGCAGACTGTATCGAGGAGAAGCATTACGATCTGATCCTTCTGGATCTTATGCTGCCAAAGATCAGCGGTTACGAGCTGCTGGAATATATCGTATCTGTGGGGACACCGGTGATTATCATTTCGGCCATGGGGCAGGTCAAAGACCGCATCCGTGGCCTGCGCATGGGAGCGGATGATTACTTAAGCAAGCCGTTCCAGATCGGCGAGCTTCTGGCCCGGGTGGAGACCGTTCTTCGCCGGACAAAGCAGATCCAGGACAAGATCACCATCGGCGATGTGACGATCGATCCGGTTTCGCGTCTGGTATATAAGGGCGGACAGCAGGTGGATCTGACGGTCAAGGAGTTTGATCTTCTGATGGAGCTGGTGCGCAATAAAAATGTGGCTCTCAGCCGGGCCAGACTGTATGAGGCGGTCTGGGAAGAGGAATACAGCGGAGAGACGAGGACACTGGATTCCCATATCCAGCGTCTGCGTAAAAAGCTCGACTGGAACGAGCGCATTGTGACGGTATTCCGCATCGGCTACCGGCTGGAGGTCCATAAGTGAAATTTTTCTACAAGATATTCTTAAGCATGCTGTTTGTACTGACCGTTTCGCTGGCGACTGTGGAGTATCTGACGGTATCCTACAGTCTGGAGCATGCCCTGCAGCGGGAGGAAAATACAGCCTTTTCCCAGCACCAGATGGTGAAGTATTCGATCCAGACGGTGCTTTTAAGTATTACCGACAGCTACACAAGTGTGAATATGACAGAGATTGCCAGATCCGCTGAGGCACCGCTTGGTAACCAGAGCGGTCTGTATTTTGCCGCGGAGGATACAGAAAAAAACAGCAGCAGTGAAGCGTATTACAACTCCTGCAGGATCGACCCGTCAAAGAAAACGGTGGAAAACGGACAGATCCAGTATGAAATCGAGACAAAGGATGAAAACCGGTACCTGCAGGTCAGAAGCAGCTTTACGCTGAAAAACAGCAGCTATGTGCTGGTGACAGAGAAAAATGTGGAGGAGCTGTTTAACGATGCCAGACATCTGCAGAAGCGCTGTGAAATCTTCTACTGGTGTATCCTTGGTGCGGGATCTCTCCTTGTGCTGATCCTGACACTGACGATTACAAGACCGCTCGGGCAGCTGCGCAATACGACCCGGAAATTTGCCGCCGGAGAATACGATGTGCGGGCAAAAACCGGCAGCCGGGATGAGGTGGGGGAGCTGGCCAGGACCTTTAACTATATGGCCCGGACGATAGAAAATAAGATTGCAGAGCTGGAGGACGCGGCCAGACGGCAGGAGGACTTTACTGCCAATTTTGCCCATGAGCTGAAAACGCCGATGACGTCGATCATTGGCTATGCCGACACGTTGTATCAGAAAACATTGCCCCCGGAGGAGGTACACCAGCTGGCGGGGATCATCATGAATGAGGGGATGCGTCTGGAAGCGCTTTCGTTTAAGCTGATGGAGCTGGTTACGCTGTCCCGGTCGGATTTTCAGCTGGAGGAAGCCAGGATTGACGAGGTTATGGCCGATGCGGTGGAAACGATCACACCGGCGGCCGAAAAGCGGCAGATCCGGATCAGCGTGCAGGCAGAAGAGGCCTGGGTACGTCTGGAATATGATCTGTTTAAGACATTGCTTCTGAATCTGATGGACAATGCGTTAAAGTCCGGTACGGATCTTGTGCTTTTACAGGGCGTCTGCGAGAACGACCAGTATCGGATCACGATCACGGACCGGGGACGCGGTATTCCGGCGGAGGATCTGGAAAAGATTACCGAAGCATTTTATATGGTAGATAAATCCAGATCACGGAAGGAGCATGGTGCAGGGCTTGGGCTGGCGCTGGCGGTAAAGATCGCCCAGCTGCACCATACCACACTTTCCTATGCAAGCCAGCCGGACAGGGGAACCGGTGTGACGTTTTTGTTGCAGAAGGAGGCGGACGATGAAGAAGAGACGGATTAAATTTTTATACGCCCTGCTGACGCTGACGGTCGCACTTCTGATCGCACTGACCGGTACGCTGGTTCCGCAGCTTTTACTGGAGGCAAAGGCGGGCAGGCTGGCGGCCGGTACGGGAACGGTGGAAAACGGCGATGTATCACCGTATACCTACACGATGGATACGGAAACGAGGATTCCGAAGCTGGCAGCTCTCACCGAGCAGATGAATGTGTTTGGTGAAGACCGGTACTTAAATATCCGCGAACCACTGGATACAGAGCTGTCCGTAGAGCAGGCAAAGAAAAAGGTAATAAAATTTGTTGAGGTCTATGCCTCCCGGCTGGAAGAGCTGGGTATAACGCTCAGTATGGTGGATATGTCCTACGCAAATGGTGTAGCGGCTAATGTGCAGGCAGATGACGGATGGCCCACGGACAGCGGGGAAAATTTCGATGGCGCGCCGACCGTTGATGCGGATGCAGAGTTTTTAGTTTCCCCGGATGACCAGCAGCTGTCGCTGTGGTTCTGTTATGCCCATCTGGGTTCGTGCGATCTGCAGATTGTCGTGGATGCCGTGACGGGGATTCCTGTTGTTATCAATTACAATACGGTGGGCGTGAGTGTGGAGGAGTCATGGTGTGAGGCTCTGGCAGACACCTACACAAAGCTGTATGGAGAGAATTTTCAGTTTACCTATCCGGAAGTGCTGGATGAGGTGCATATTGGGCAGAATATGGTCAGCGCGGGCGCGGCGGCCTGGTATGGCTTTGGCTGTGAGACTGAGGATCAGGCGCTGCATCTGGAAATGCAGTGCTACTATGATGGCAGGCAAGCAAAGCTGGCAGACACGTACTTTGACGTATATGTCTGGTTGTATTAGAAATCGCCTGTAGTTACGTTCGCCCTGAAAGTACAGTTTTTGGTGTTTCGATGCGGGCAATTGGTAATGATTTGACAACTTTGACACATCTTTGTGACAGGCCGGTGAAAACCTCCTGCTATACTGTGAACATACAGTATGGCAGGAGGCGTTTTTTATGAATGAACCAATGACAGAAGTAAGAAAAAGACAGATCTATATGCGGAGAAAGAAAAGAAGACGTAAAAAACGCCTGAAGATCTGCACCTGCATACTGGTGTTACTTCTTGGATGTGCCGGTGTAATACGGGGAGCGGCGGCGCTGGTTGAAGCATGGCAGGAGCGTGGAAGCGAAGAGATGGTAACGGCCTGCAGCGGACAGGGTGGCAGCGGCCAGACGACAGACAGTAAAAAGCACAGAAAAGGACTGCTTTCGGGAAATAATCTCACACAGGAGGATAAGCTGCAGGAGATCGAAGACAGCGACGAATACCCAGATCAGTTCAAGGAAATGGCAGAAAAAAACAGTGAGACGATCGATTTTGTCTATGATTATCCGGAGATGAAGAATAAGAAGCAAAAGATTGACCTTTCAAAGGAAGCCAAATTGGATACCGTGCCGTTGTTGATGCAGTGGGATGAACGCTGGGGATATGAGCTGTACAGCGGAGGATTTTTAGGGTATACCGGCTGTGGCCCGACGAATCTGGCCATGGTGGTCTTATATCTTACCGGGGACAAGAGCGTGAATCCGGCTTCTGTGGCAGCATATGCGGAGAGTGCCGGTTACAGTGTCCCGGGTTCGGGCAGCAGCTGGACGCTGATCAGTGAAGGCTGCGAGCATTATGGCGTTCATGCGACGGAAGTGCCGATGGCCGAGGACAGGATCAGGGCGAAGCTGGATGCGGGCTGTCCGATCATTGTCAACGTCGGCCCGGGGGATTTTACGGATTCAGGGCATTTTATGACGATCACCGGATACGACAGTGAGGGCTTTACGCTCAACGATCCCAATAGCCGCGCAAACAGCGGGAAACACTGGACATATGAGCAGCTGAAGGGACAGATCCGGAATCTGTGGGCTATGTATGTGTAGAGAAAATGTGTCGGAGCGGATGGTTAAAAGTCTGTCGGATATATGCCGGAATGGAAGTTGTTATATAATTAACTCTTATTGACTTCGGAATGTTGTCACGGTACAATGTATACAATAGACAGAAATACCGGCCTCGGCCGAAAAAGGAAAAAGATAAGGATCCTGCCGGGGGACGGCAGGGTTCTTTTTGTATGTTAGAAAGGACTAAAACACAGACAGGAGGAAATATGAGAGGATTATATTCGTCAAAAACCGTTATCCGACACAAGATTTTTACGGAAATTGCCCGCATGGCTTATGAGGGCAGTGATCCGTCGGTCATGGAAACGTTACCATATAAGATCGTACCCGGCGAGATGGCCAGCTATCGTGAGAGTATTTTTCTGGAGAGGGCTGTCGTAGGTGAGCGCCTGCGTGTGGCTATGGGCATGTCGCTTCGTCCGGTATCCGAGCATGCGCCGATTGCCCAGGGCGTAGAAGCCAGCGTAATCAGTGAAAAATATTATGAACCGCCGCTGATCAATGTGATCAAGTTTGCCTGCAATGTTTGTCCGGAGAAAAAGGTATTTGTAACGGAAGGATGCCAGGGCTGTCTGGAGCATCCCTGCAAGGAGGTCTGTCCTAAGGGCGCGATCACCATGGTGAACGGCAAGTCCCATATCGACGAAGAAAAATGCATCAAATGTGGTAAATGTGTCCAGAGCTGTCCGTACAATGCGATCATTAAGCAGGAGCGTCCGTGCAGCAAGGCGTGTGGCATGAACGCCATCGGATCTGACGAGTATGGCCGTGCCGAGATCAATCAGGATAAATGTGTATCCTGCGGTATGTGCCTGGTCAGCTGTCCGTTCAGCGCCATTGTAGATAAGGGACAGATCTATCAGACGATCATGGCTTTAAAGAGTGAAGCGCCGGTCTATGCGATCGTGGCACCGGCTATTGCAGGGCAGTTTGATGGGCTGAAAAACACCCAGATCCGCGGTGCATTTAAGGCTTTAGGCTTTACGGATGTCCGTGAGGTGGCGATCGGTGCCGATCTGTGTACGATCGAGGAGGCCAAGGATTTCATGGAGGAAGTACCGGAGAAGCTGCCGTTTATGGCAACGTCCTGCTGTCCGGCATGGTCGATGATGGCAAAGAAGCTGTTCCCGCAGTATGCCAACTGTATTTCGATGGCGCTGACGCCGATGGTCTTAACGGCCCGTCTGATCAAGCAGCGGGAGCCGGAGGCAAAGATCGTATTTGTCGGCCCGTGTGCAGCCAAGAAGCTGGAGGCCAGCCGCCGTACGATCCGCAGTCATGTGGATTTTGTGCTGACGTTTGAAGAAGTGGCCGGTATGTTTGATGCGAAGGGGGTGGATTTCTCCACGATTCCGGAGGAGGAACCGCTGTTTCGTGCCAGCTCTGACGGGCGTGGATTTGCGGCCAGCGGTGGTGTGGCCGCGGCCGTAGTTAAGGCTATTAAGCGTCTGGAACCGTCTCGTGAGGTGAAGATCGTCAGTGCGGACGGTCTGGCAAACTGTAAGAAGATGCTGCAGCTGGCGAAAGCGGGAAAATATAACGGGTATCTGCTGGAAGGCATGGCCTGTCCGGGCGGATGTATCGCCGGTGCGGGTACGATTCAGGATCCGAAAAAGACGGCGGTGGCGCTGCAGAAGATGATGAAGGAAGCTACGTTCGAGGAGAGTGTGGATACGAAGTATCAGGAACGACTGGAAACGTTGGAAGAGTTTAATTAGAAGAAAAAAGAAGAGACGGACGGAGGCCAGCTGCCAGGTTCCCCGGCATGTTCCCGCCTCTGCAAAATCCTGACGCTCGGGACGCTGGTTCTAGGTGTGCAGCTTCCCGCCAGACAGAGGACCGAGGGGATTCGCCGTGTTTTCTGATGAAAACACAGCTCAGGCCCCTCTCATCTGCCGCCGGGTGTGGCGGCAGATGCCTCTGTCTTCTGGTCAGCTGCGCACCAAGAACCAGCAGCCCTTACTTTAAGGATTTTGCAGAGTCGGGATCATGTCGGGGAACCTGGCGGCTGACCTCCTGTGTATAGAGAGAATAGTTCGGAAAAAAGAATGTTTGACTATATGGCAGATTATATAGCTGTATTACTGAGAGGTATAAAAGGTTGACAAAACCATAAAAGCAAGATAAAATAAGCCTACTAATGCGGTAGGAAAAACAAGGGCGGGTGTATGACATCCGCCTTTTTACCGGTGTTTAAAAAGAAATGTAAGCTGCAAAAGCAACGGCAGCAGGATAAGGTGACAGGCGGCAGGCCGCCGGGTATACAGCGAGAGTAAGGAGAAATATATGCTGAATCAGTTTTCAAGAACGGAGCTTTTGTTTGGACATGAGGCCATGGATAAACTGGCAGGCGCCAGAGTGGCTGTGTTTGGTATCGGCGGTGTTGGCGGCTATGTCTGTGAGGCGCTGGTCAGAAGCGGTGTCGGTGCACTGGAGCTGGTCGATGACGACAAGGTTTGTCTGACCAATCTGAACCGCCAGATCATTGCGACCAGAAAGACCGTGGGGAAATACAAGACAGAGGTTATGAAAGAACGCATTCTGGAGATCAATCCGCAGGCCGAGGTCGTGACACATCAGTGCTTCTTCCTGCCGGAGACAGCGGATGAGTTTGATTTTTCAAAATACGATTATGTGGTAGATGCTGTGGATACCGTGACGGCAAAGATCCAGATCATCATGCAGGCGAAAGAGGCCGGCGTACCGGTGATCAGCTGCATGGGGGCCGGCAATAAGCTTGACCCGACACAGTTCAGAGTTGCGGATATCTACAAGACAAAGATGTGTCCGCTGGCCAAGGTCATGCGCCATGAAATGAAAAAGCGCGGTGTCAAGAAGCTGAAGGTCGTATATTCCGAAGAAAAGCCGACCCGTCCGATCGAGGATATGTCGATCAGCTGCAGAAACCACTGTATCTGCCCGCCGGGAGCGAAGCACAAGTGTACCGAACGCCGGGACATTCCGGGCAGTGTGGCTTTCGTGCCGTCCGTGGCCGGTCTGATCATTGCGGGCGAAGTGATCAAGGATATTGCAGCAAAATAAGAGGACAGAGCATATGAAGATAACAGTAAAAGACATGCTGGATTTAAACCCGGACAGATACCAGATCCTGGATATCCGGAACCCGGAGCAGATGGCTTCTGGTAAGATTCCGGGGTCGATCCATGCAGATAAGGATCATATTCTGGACACACCGGGACTGGATAAGGAAAAGCAGCAGATCGTCTGCTGCAGCCGTGGCCGGATTTCGGTGGGTGTAGCAGAAGAGCTGGCGGCCAGTGGCTATAATGCCTACAGTCTTGAGGGCGGTTTTGCCTCCTGGCTTCTGGATCACATGAAAAAGGACATGGCCGAGGATTTCGCCGGGGATGTGGAGAAGAGTCTCCAGAAAAAGTTCCGCAAATCCATCTGGTGTAAATTCACCAAAGCCATCAACAATTACGAGCTGGTCAAGGAGGGCGACCGGATCGCCGTCTGTATTTCCGGCGGCAAGGATTCTATGCTGATGGCAAAGTGCTTTCAGGAGCTGAAACGCCATAATAAATTTAATTTTGAAGTGAAATTTATCGTCATGGATCCGGGCTACAGTCCGGCCAACCGCGGCATTATCGAAGAAAACGCCAGACGGCTCAATGTGCCGATCACAATCTTTGAATCCCAGATCTTTGATGCCGTGTACACGATCGAAAAGTCACCGTGTTACCTCTGCGCCCGTATGCGCCGCGGGTATTTATATAATTTCGCCAAAGAGATGGGCTGTAACAAGATCGCCCTCGGCCATCACTACGACGATGTGATCGAGACGATCCTGATGGGCATGCTCTACGGCGCCCAGGTGCAGACCATGATGCCGAAGCTGCACAGTACGAATTTTGAAGGCATGGAGCTGATCCGCCCGCTGTATCTTGTCCGGGAGGACGATATCAAGGCATGGCGCGATTACAACAATCTGCATTTTATCCAGTGTGCCTGCAAGTTTACCGATACCTGCACCACCTGTAATAATGAAGAGAGCCGTTCCAAGCGTATGGAGATCAAGGAGCTGATTCGGCGGCTGAAGGAGGTCAATCCGTTCGTGGAGAGCAATATTTTCAAGAGCGTGGAGAATGTCAATTTAAGTACCGTGATCGCCTATAAACAGGATGGCGTGCGCCACCATTTTCTGGATACCTACGATGACCCGAAGCGTGAGACTGAAAACAGTAAGGAGGACGAAGCATGAGTGCACTGACGACCCCGCAGCAGGAAAAATATGAGAAACTGAAAAACTATCTGAAAGAGCTTGGTTCGGTGGCCGTTGCCTTTTCCGGCGGCGTGGATTCCACATTTCTGTTAAAGGTGGCCCACGATGTGCTGGGCGACAAGTGTATTGCGGTCACAGCTGTATCCTGCTCCTTCCCGAAGCGTGAGCTTGGCGAGGCAAAGGCGTTCTGTGAAAAAGAGGGCATCCGTCATCTGATCTGTGAGTCCGAGGAGTTATCCATCGAGGGCTTTGCCCAGAATCCGAAAAACCGCTGCTATCTGTGCAAGAAGGAGCTGTTTACCAAGATGGGCAATCTGGCAAAAGAACAGGGCGTAGCCGCCATCGTCGAAGGTTCTAATATGGACGATAACGGAGATTACCGTCCGGGACTTATGGCGATCAAAGAGCTGGGCGTCAAGAGCCCGCTGCGTCACAGCGAGCTGTACAAGGACGATATCCGTGCGATTTCCCATGAGCTGGGACTGCCGACATGGAAAAAGCAGTCCTTTGCCTGCCTGTCCTCCCGTTTCCCGTACGGCGAGACAATTACCGAGGAAAAGCTGGGCATGGTCGACAAGGCCGAGCAGCAGCTGTTGGATCTTGGCTTTACCCAGGTGCGTGTGCGCATCCACGGCAAGATCGCCCGCATCGAGATATCGCCGGAGGAGTTTGGAAAGCTTCTGGAGAACAGAGAGCGGGTCTATGATGCGTTCAGATCCTACGGCTTTACGTATGTCACCATGGATCTTCTCGGCTACCGTACCGGAAGCATGAATGAAACCTTAAGCAGCAAGGAGCGCCAGATCGAAATCTAAGCTGCCATACTGACAATAGAAAAAGAAATCATAAAAAACAGTCAATTTCAGGAAAAGTGTGTCATATCAGACATTTCTCCGGGATTGACTGTTTCTTTTTGTCCGGGGAGGAGCGTATATTGCCGATATGCCGGACGGGCTGAAAAAATACGACGTATTTCTGCGCCCGGTGCGAAAAGGTATAGAACGGAGGTAACGGGCAGAAACTAAGGAAAGTGATTTGTGCACACTAAGAAAATGACGGAACAAAGAATAAAAAATTCATTTGCAGAAAAATGTGGCTGCCAAAGGAAAACACAATATATTGTATACAATGCACAAATGAAAAAGAAGAAGAAATGAAATAGTATAGACGTAATGTGTATAAAAAACAAAAAATCAAACGTCAAATTGTACAAAATTACCATCAAAAAATGATAATAAAATAACAAAATTAACATTTAGACTTCCATTTTGAACTCTATGTGTTAAGATAATAACAAGGATTTTGAAAGAGGAGGTGGTCCGATGGTGCAGGAAACCCTGAATGCTGTCCGTGAAGCGGAGTTACAGGCAGCGAAGATCATCAAAGACGGCGATGCCGACAGCGAAAAGATCGTGCAAGATGCCAGACAGGAAGCAAAACAGCAGCAGGAACAGGTACTGAAGGAAGCAAAGCAGGCAGCGGCACAGGATCTTGAGGCGGCAAAGAAAGCCCAGGAGACAAAGCTGGAGGAAGCCAGACAGCAGATACAGGCTGAGGTGGACGCCATGAAAGCGCAGGCTGCTTCCCGACAGGCAGATGCAGTGGATACCGTGATACATTTGCTGTATTAACTGCCGGAAAATCAGGAGATAAAGGAGGGATGTCCGGATGGCAGTATTGCAGATGCACAGAATCAGTATCTGCGCGCTGAAAGAGGATCGAAAAGCCATATTGGAAAAGCTGCAGGCTCTGGGCGTCATGCAGGTCGATGTATCGATGCTGCAGGACGAGGATCTGCACAAAATGGATACGGCCAAGAGCCGTCAGGTATTTGAAAAACAGGCTGTGGCAGCGGATCAGGCACTGGAAGTGCTGGACCGGTACGCACCGGAGAAAAAGTCCATGCTGTCCTCTCTGGAAGGAAAGCCGCTGGTCGGCAAGCCGGAATACGAAAGCTGCGTGGAGCGAAAGATCCAGATCCTGCAGGATGCAAAGCAGCTGACCGACTGGAGCCGTCAGATTGCGGAGAACGAAGCCGCCATCGTCAAGCTGGAGAATCAGATCGAGGCGCTGACGCCGTGGCTGAAGCTGGATGTACCGCTTGGTGGCAGCACCACAAAGCAGAGTGTCTGTATCGTGGGTACGATGTCCGGTGCGTGGACAGCGGATGCGGTCTATGGCATGGTGGCCGAAACAGAGGATGCACCGGAAGCGTATGAGGTACAGATCCTGTCGGCTGACAGGGATACCACATATCTGGCCGTTACGGTCTTAAAGGCGGAGGCCGGTGTGCTGGAAGATATCTTACGTCAGCACGGCTTTTCCAGACCATCGCAGGCTTCGCCAAAGATCCCGCAGGAGGAAAAGAAAGAGTGCGAGATCCAGATCGAAGACCTGAAAAAGATGATCCATGAAACGGTCAAAAAGATCGAAGGTAATGCAGGACGCAGAAAGGATCTGCAGGAGATCGCGGATTATTACCGGATCCGTGCAGACAAATACGAGGTACTGGGCCAGCTGCCCCAGTCAGAACATACATTTTTTGTCAGTGGCTATGTCCCGGCAGAAAAGCTGCAGCTGTTACAGGCAAAGATCGGTGATATCTACGATTGCAGGATCGATGTAGAGGAGATACCGGAGGACGAACATCCGCCGGTGCTTCTGCACAACGGTCCGGTATCGTCCACCACGGAAGGTATCCTGGCATCCTTCGGACTTCCGAAAAAGGGAGAGATCGATCCGACAAAGCTGATGTCGATGTTTTATATTTTCCTGTTCGGTATGATGCTTTCCGATGCAGGCTACGGACTGGTGATCGCCCTCGGATGCTTCTGGGCGGTGAAAAAGTTCCCGCGCATGGCTGAGAGCATGAAACAGACGTTGAAGCTGTTTATGTACTGTGGTATTTCCACCATCGTCTGGGGTATCCTGTTTGGCGGATTCTTCGGCGATGCGATCAACGTGGTTTCGAGAGTATTCTTCGGACACGAGGTTGGCATACCGCCGCTGTGGTTCGCACCGCTCAATGACCCGATGAAGCTTCTGTTATTCTCGCTGGGTGTTGGTCTTGTCCATCTGTTTACAGGACTTTTCCTCAAAGGATACCAGAGCATCAAAAACGGCGATGTGATGGGTGCAGTGATCGATACGGGATGCTGGTTCTTATTCCTGATCGGTCTGTTGATGCTTCTGATCCCGTCCAGCATTTTTGCAGGTATCGCGGGCGTGCAGATCGTATTCCCGGCAGCCGTTAATCTGCTGGCAAAGGTTCTCACCATCGTGGGTGCGCTGGGACTGCTTCTTTTCTCGGCAAGGGACAAGAAGAATCCGGGTCTTCGGATCGCCCTTGGTGCGTACGAGCTGTACGGTGTGACGAGCTGGCTGTCTGACGTACTTTCCTATTCCCGTCTGCTGGCACTTGGCCTTGCCACCGGCGTTATCGCCCAGGTCATCAACCAGATCGGCAGTATGGGCGGCAGAAGTGTTGTCGGCGTGATCATGTTCATTTTAGTTTTCCTGGTCGGACATACGTTAAGCCTTGCGATCAATCTGCTGGGCGCTTACGTGCATACGAACCGTCTGCAGTATGTCGAGTTCTTCGGAAAATTTTACGAGGGCGGAGGAAGTCCCTTTACCCCATTTAAAGAAAATACAAAATATGTAGATATTAAGGAGGAATAACTACTCATGAGTTTAGGTGTTGTTTTCGCATTATTAGGTGCAGCAAGTGCAGTATTTCTGGCAGGTATGGGTTCCGCTATCGGTGTTGGTGTTGCCGGTCAGGCAGCTTCCGGTGTCGTTACGGAGGATCCGAATAAGTTCGCAAAGGTTCTGATCATGCAGCTGCTTCCGGGTACACAGGGTATCTACGGTCTGCTGGTTGGATTTATCACATTGTCAAAGATCGGCCTTTTAGGTGGTGGTCTTGCAGGTCTTGACTGGGTAACGGGTCTGATGATCCTGGGCGGCTGTCTGCCGATCGGTATCGTAGGTCTTGTTTCCGGTAAATATCAGGGTATGACATCCGCAGCAGCCATCGGCATCATCGCCAAACGTGAAGATCAGTTCGGTAAAGCCATGCTGTTCCCGGCCATGGTTGAGACATATGCGATCCTTGCTCTTCTGACCTCTGTACTTGTTATCACAAACGTACCGGTATAAGCAGAAAAGATGTAAGGAGAGCTTGAGAATGACTGGATTGGATAAGATGGTGGCACGTATTTTGGACGAAGCGAAAAGTGCCGCCGATACAAAGAGAAAAGACGCTGCATCTCAGGCCGCTGCCATTAAGGAATCTGCTGAAAAAGAGGCGAAAGCCGGTTGCGATAAGATTAAACAGAAATCGGCAGCTGATGTGCGTGCGCTGGAGGAGAGAAGCCTTTCAGCCATCGACCTGATGCGAAGAACCGAGATCCTGAAAGCGAAACAGGAGCTGATCCAGGAGACGGTGCAAAAGGCGTACGATACGTTCTGTAATGTAGAAGGCATCGCTTATTACGCCGTGCTGGAAGATATGGTCCGCAAGTTTGCCCGTCCGGAAGATGGGCAGATGCTTCTGTCGGCAGCAGATTACGCCGGTATGCCGGAGGGCTTTGCTGAAAAAATTGCCGATGCGGCCAGACAGGCCGGAGGCAGCCTGACCATCGCCCAGACGCAGGATAAGCTGGACAAGGGCTTTATCCTAAGCTATGGCGGTATCGAAGAAAACTGTTCCTTCAAGGCGTTATTTGCAGATAAAAAAGATGAACTGAATGACCGGGTTTCAAAACTTTTGTTCCCCTGATCAAGGTAAGGAGGAAACATGATGTTTGATATGAAATATACCTATGCGGTAGCCCGGCTGAGAGCGTTGGAGGTGCATCTGTTATCTGCGGCAAGTATTGACCAGCTGATGGCCTGCGATTCGGAAGAAAGCTGCCTGCAGCTTCTGGCCGAAAAGGGCTGGGGCGATCCGCAGCAGGAGCTGAACGCAGATCATATGCTGATGCGGGAGACAGAAAAGATCTGGGAGACGATGGACAGCATGCATGTGGATATGTCAGTGTTTGATGTTCTCAGGTATCCGGATTTGTACCATAACCTCAAGGCAGCGATCAAGGAGATCTGCCGCGAGGGACACCACCCCGGCATTTATATGGAAAAGGCGGCGATTTCCGGCGAGGAGATGGAAACGATTCTCCGGGAAAAGGAATATTACCGGCTGCCGGATCATATGCAGGCGGTGGCAAAGGAAGCCTATGAGACGCTTCTGCATACGAGAGACGGCCAGCTGTGTGATGTGATCGTCGACAGAGCGTGTCTGGAAGCCATCTTACGGGCCGGTGAAAAGGCAGAAGCCCCGCTGATCCGGGAATATGCCGAAAGCACCGTGGCGATCGCCAATATCAAGATCGCCGTACGTGCCCAGAAAACGGGAAAAAGCGAGGATTTTGCCAGAAGAGCCATGGCACCCTGCAAGACGATCAGTGTGGAGGCACTGGCCAAAGCAGTGGTATCCGGCTTTGAGGCAATCTGTGAATGTCTGACAACCTTTGGCTATGGTGAATGTGCCGAGGCATTAAGACAGTCCCCGTCCGCTTTTGAATGCTGGTGTGACAACCGGGTGATCGCTACGATCCGCCCGCAGAAATATGAGGCCTCATCCATTGGCCCGCTGGTCGCCTATGTGCTGGCCAGAGAAAATGAGATCAAGACAGTACGCATTATTCTGTCCGGCAAAGCCAACAACATGCCGGATGAGAAGATCCGGGAAAGGATAAGGGAAATGTATGTATAGGATTGCAGTTGTGGGAGATTACGACAGCATATACGGGTTTAAGGCTGTAGGTCTTGACACATTTTCCGTAACAGAGCCAAAGGAAGCTGAAAAGATCGTACAGCAGTTGGCTATCACCGGATATGCGGTCATTTATATTACAGAGAATATGGCAGAGCAGATCGGCCATGTGATAGACAAATACAAAGAAGAGATGCTTCCCTGCATCGTGCAGATCCCCGGAGCCTTCGGCAACACGGGCAAGGGTGTGGAGAACGTCAAGAAATTCGTGGAGACGGCGGTCGGCAGCGATATCCTGTTTTCACAGAAATAAGGTAGTCGCCCGGTATGCTTTCAGATGTACCGGACAGCTACGGCATAAGAAAGTGAGTGATTTGTCCAAATGAGTAGAGGAACGATAAAAAAAGTAGCCGGCCCGCTGGTTATCGCCGAGGGCATGCGCGACGCCAATATGTATGATGTGGTACGTGTCAGCGAGCAGCGTCTGATCGGCGAGATCATCGAGATGCACGGAGATGAGGCATCCGTGCAGGTATACGAGGAGACATCAGGACTTCGCCCGGGCGAACCGGTAGAGTCTACAGATGTACCCCTTTCCGTAGAGCTGGGACCTGGTCTGATCACCAGTATCTATGATGGTATCCAGAGACCGCTGGATGATATCTTACGTGTCACCGGTGGCAACAGCCTGAAACGAGGCGTTGAGGTACCGGCGCTGAAACGTGATAAGAAATGGGAATTTGTTCCGACAGCCGCTGTCGGTGATGAAGTAGAGGGCGGCGATATTTTAGGTACGGTACAGGAAACAATGGTTGTGACCCAGAAGATCATGGTACCGCCGGAAATGAAAGGTACAATCAAAGAGATCCGCTCCGGTTCCTTCACGGTAGACGAGGTTGTCTGCGTGCTGGATACCAAAGATGGTGAAAAAGAGCTGACCCTGATGCAGAAATGGCCGGTACGAAAAGGCCGTCCGTATAAAAAGAAACTGCCGCCGAAGATGCCGCTTGTCACAGGACAGCGTGTTATCGACTGTATGTTCCCGATCGCCAAAGGCGGTGTCGCTGCGATTCCGGGACCGTTCGGCAGCGGTAAGACTGTTACCCAGCATCAGCTGGCTAAATGGGCCGAGGCAGATATCGTTGTTTACATTGGTTGCGGCGAGCGTGGCAACGAGATGACCGACGTTCTGAATGAGTTTCCGGAGCTGAAAGACCCGAAGACCGGTAAATCCCTGATGGAGAGAACCGTTCTGATTGCCAATACCTCCGATATGCCGGTTGCAGCCCGTGAGGCTTCCATCTATACCGGTATCACGATCGCTGAGTATTTCCGCGATATGGGTTACTCCGTAGCTCTGATGGCAGACTCCACCTCCCGTTGGGCAGAGGCGCTTCGAGAGATGTCCGGACGTCTGGAAGAGATGCCCGGTGAGGAAGGTTACCCGGCATATCTGGGCAGCCGTCTGGCACAGTTCTATGAGAGAGCCGGACATGTTATCGCGCTTGGTAAGGACGGCAGAGAGGGTGCGCTTAGTGCTATCGGCGCTGTATCCCCGCCGGGTGGTGATATTTCCGAGCCGGTTTCCCAGGCAACCCTTCGTATCGTCAAGGTATTCTGGGGACTGGATGCCAATCTGGCGTACAAGCGTCATTTCCCGGCCATCAACTGGCTGACCAGTTACTCCCTGTATCTGGACGATATGGGACCGTGGTTCAACAGCCATGTGGCGCCGGACTGGATGGAGCTTCGCCAGGAAATGATGAGTCTTCTGCAGGATGAGGCAGAGCTGGACGAGATCGTAAAGATGGTTGGTATGGATGCCCTTTCTTCCTCTGACCGTCTGAAAATGGAAGCCGCCCGCTCGATCCGTGAGGACTTTTTGCACCAGAACTCCTTCCATGAGATCGATACTTATACCTCTCTGGAAAAACAGCACAATATGATGGAGCTGGTTCTGGCCTTCTACAAGGAATCCCAGGATGCGCTGGACAAGGGAGCCAGCATCAACGATCTGTTAAAAATACCGGTTCGTGAAAAGATCGGCCGTTACAAATATGTACATGAAGACAATCTGAAACAGGAAATGGACGATATCGTCGAGGAACTGCATACAGAGATTGCCAATACCATAGGAAAGGAGGAGGAGTAAGATGCCAAAGGAATACAGAACCATACAGGAAGTCGCCGGACCGCTGATGCTGGTACAGGGCGTGGAAAACGTGGCGTACGATGAGCTTGGCGAGATCGAGCTTGCCTCCGGAGAGACCAGACGATGCAAGGTACTGGAGATCAACGGCAGTGACGCACTGGTACAGCTGTTTGAAAGCTCCACAGGTATCAACCTTTCCAACAGCAAAGTAAGATTTTTGGGACACAGCATGGAGCTTGGCGTATCCGGCGATATGCTGGGCCGTGTATTTGACGGTATGGGACGCCCGATCGACGGCGGCCCGGAGATCCTCCCGGAAGAAAGAAGAGATATCAACGGTCTGCCGATGAACCCGGCGGCCAGAAGCTACCCGGAGGAGTTTATCCAGACCGGTGTATCGGCTATTGACGGTCTGAATACACTGGTTCGAGGCCAGAAGCTGCCGATCTTCTCGGCTTCCGGTCTGCCCCATGCCCAGCTGGCTGCCCAGATTGCCAGACAGGCAAAGGTAAGAGGTAAGGATGAGCAGTTCGCCGTTGTATTTGCCGCCATGGGTATTACCTTCGAGGAATCCAACTTCTTCGTAGAGAGCTTTAAAGAGACCGGTGCGATCGACCGTACCGTACTGTTTGTCAATCTGGCCAATGACCCGGCTGTAGAGCGTATTTCCACACCGCGTGTGGCGCTGACCGCTGCCGAGTATCTGGCTTTTGAAAAGGATATGCACGTTTTAGTTATCCTGACGGATATCACCAACTACGCCGACGCCCTGCGTGAGGTATCTGCCGCACGTAAGGAGGTTCCGGGCCGCCGTGGTTATCCGGGTTACATGTACACCGACCTGGCATCCCTGTATGAGCGTGCCGGCCGTCAGAAGGGTAAGAAGGGAAGTATCACTATGATCCCGATCCTGACCATGCCGGAGGATGACAAGACCCATCCGATCCCGGACCTGACCGGTTACATCACCGAGGGCCAGATTATCCTGAGTCGTGATCTGTACCGCCGTGGTATTACGCCGCCGATCGATGTACTGCCAAGCCTTTCCCGTCTGAAGGATAAGGGTATCGGCGAGAGCAAGACAAGAGCTGACCATGCCAATACGATGAACCAGCTGTTTTCTGCCTATGCCCGTGGTAAAGAGGCCAAGGAGCTGCTGACCATCCTGGGTGAAGCCGCTCTGTCCGATATCGACCTGATCTATGCGAAATTTGCGGATGCTTTTGAGAAAGAGTATGTATCCCAGGGCTATCAGGCAAACCGTGATATTGAAGAGACCCTGTCGATCGGCTGGAAACTACTGTCCATCCTGCCGAGGAGCGAGCTGAAACGTATCGATGACAAATATCTCGACCAGTACTACGGCAAAGAGTAGGAAAGAAGGTGAAACAGCTTGGCATCAACACAGGTAAATCCTACCCGAATGGAGCTTACCAGACAGAAAAAGAAGCTGCAGACTGCTGTGCGCGGGCACAAACTCCTCAAAGACAAGCGGGATGAGCTGATGCGGCAGTTTCTGGATCTGGTCAGGGAAAATATGGAGCTGCGTCTGAAAGTAGAAGAGAATATCAAACGGGCCAACACGGATTTTGTCATTGCAAAGGCCGGTATGTCGGAGGCTGCCTTAAAGACAGCGCTTTTGGCACCGAAGCAGGAGGTCTACCTCGAAGCGGATAAGAAAAACGTCATGAGCGTAGATATCCCGGATTTCTCCTATCGTACCAAGACAGCGGACGCCAACGATATCTATTCCTACGGCTTTGCATTCACATCCTGCGATCTGGACGATGCAGTCAAGTCACTGGCGGATGTGCTGCCGGACATGCTGAAACTGGCGGAGATCGAGAAATCCTGCCAGCTGATGAGTGATGAGATCGAAAAGACCAGACGCCGTGTAAACGCTCTGGAGCATGTCATCATCCCGGAGGCGCAGGCCAATATCAAGTATATTACGATGAAGCTGGATGAGAACGAGAGATCGACCCAGATCCGTCTGATGAAGGTCAAAGATATGATGCTTGAGGATACGCATCATTATAAAGAAAAGATGCACCAGAAAGCGGAGGCGTAAATCATGATGCGGACGGGAATATATTTTTGAAGAATGGCGATAAGCTATAATAAATGCAGAATTGATTCCCGCCGGTGGTTAGGGTATAATAATATCCGGGTATGTACATAAGCATACCCGGATATTTTTGATACGAGGACAAGCCTTATGAAAAACAGATTACTGGAAAAAACAGGAATACATGATCTGGAAAATTTTGACTGGATCGCCTATTTTGAAACTAATAAAAAACACAGAAAGAAGCTGGATCTGATCCATCTGGATACGCTGTCAAGAGCTGACAGAACCATAATCGCACCGTCGATGCGGGCCTTTTCCATCGGAGAAGCGTCCGAGGGACATCATCTGTCCATGTGCGCCCAGATGTATGCGGTAAAAAGTGGCTGGACGGACTATGCAAAGATCATGGACGGTCTGATCGCCGAGGAGAATTACCACAGCCGTCTGCTCAAGGTCTTTATGGCCAGCTACCAGATCCGTCCGGGCATCAACAGCGGACTGGACACCGTTTTCCGCTTCCTGCGCCGCCGGGCCGGGATCGAATGTGAGGTAGCCGTGCTTGTGGCTGCCCAGATGGTTGCCATGACGTATTATGAGGCGCTGGCCAGAGTGACCAACTGTCAGCTGTTAAAGACGATCTGTGCCCAGATGCTGCACGATGAGCGGTATCATATTGTATTGCAGTCCATAACGCTTGGAAAGCTCAATGCGGGCCGTCCGGAGGCTATCCGGGAGAAGCTGCGCAACCAGCGGAGAATCTTAAGCCGTGCCACGGCAGCAGCGCTCTGGGATCGCTATGATGCGATCTTTACAGCAGCAGGATACACGC
Source organism: Ruminococcus bromii (assembly GCA_963603285.1). Lineage (GTDB taxonomy): Bacteria > Bacillota > Clostridia > Lachnospirales > Lachnospiraceae > UBA11957. Next base: position 2,473 of record CAVCMG010000042.1, on the reverse strand, counting down.
GGGGCCGGTTTATGGCCAGCTGTATGCGGATGACAGAAGAATCGATCCAGATTGAGAAGCAGTTTCAGAAATAATGAAAAGTTTCACAGACAAAGAGGTACAAAAACATGACGAAAGTAGATCTTGTAACAGGGTTTCTTGGTGTTGGTAAGACAACGTTTATCCATCGGTATCTACAGTATCTGAAAAGTCAGGGCATGACGGCCAGCATCATCGAGAATGAGTTTAGTGGTGTGGACGTGGACAGTACACTGTTAAAGGACGAGGGCTGCGAGATCAGCAGTCTGGCGGGGCAGTGCATGTGCTGTACAGGTAAGGATACGTTTAAGCAGATGCTGGTGAGTGCTGCACATCAGGGGATCGACCGGGTGATCGTAGAACCGTCGGGTATCTATGATGTGGATGAATTTTTTGATGTGATGCTGCACGAGCCGGTGAAAAGCCATTGTGAGATTGGCTCGATACTCACGCTGATTGATACGAAGATGGATGCGGCTGTGACGGATGCTTCCCGGTATCTTGTCTTTGCACAGCTTCTGGCAGCGGGCAGTATCATTATGAGCAAGACCCAGCTGTTTGACGAAAAGCAGCGGCAGGAGACGCTGGATCAGCTGAATGCCCTGATCCGGGAGCATGGCAGTGACCGGGTACTGGGCGACGATGTAGTGGTCAAAAACTGGGATGATTTTACGGACGAGGATTTTAAAGCACTGATGAACAGTGGCAGTCATCTGGTGGATCATCAGAAGGAGATTATCGACCATGGTGCTGTGTTCCAGTCGGGCATGTTTGCCTCCCGTTGTGAGAATGAAGAGGATCTGAAACGCAGGATTGAGGATCTGATGACGAACCGGAAATATGGCATCGTCATGCGGATCAAGGGCCATATCCGAAGTCAGGAGGGTCAGTGGTATGAGATCAACTGTTCGCCGGATGTGATGAATATACGCCCCTGCGAGATCAAGCGTGGGTTGTTTGTAGTCATCGGGCAGGAGCTGGATGAAGAAGCCATCGAGGGTGAGGCGTTTATTTCGAGAAGAAAGTAAAGTGGTAATGGAGGACGGCTTATGCAGCCATTATGGCAGATTGAGGGGCAGATACTGATATGGATACAGAATAATCTCCGACAGGACTGGCTGACGCCGGTCATGCGGATTATTACGATGTTTGGGGACTATGGGGCGTTCTGGATTGCCACATGCATCGTATTACTGTGTATACCGAAAACGAGAGTGAAAGCAGGTATCCCGGCTTCAGGGGCTATGGCGCTGAATGCCGTGCTGACAAATCTGTGGCTAAAGCGGGTGGTGGACAGAGTTCGGCCATTTGTGCGGTTCCCGGAGCTGACGGTACTGACAAAGATTCCGGGGGATGCTTCGTTTCCTTCGGGCCATACGGCGGCTTCTTTTGCGGTGGCAGCGGCGATTTACATGGCGGGCTACCGGAAGATGGGGCGGTTTCTGTATGTGTTTGCCGCTCTGATCGGGGCATCACGGCTGTATCTGGGGGTACATTATCCGACGGATGTGATCGCCGGGGCGATTGTGGGTGTTTTGAGTGCCTGGATCGTGCACAGGATTGTAGTAGCTGTTGCAAAAGGAAAAGCCAGAAAGAAAAAACACAAAAAATAAGAGAATATGAATGGACAGAGTGTAAGCATATATTTGCGAAAGCTCTGTCTTTTTTATGTTGACATGTTGCCGTAAATATTGTATAGTGCTTATAGTTAGCAAAAACTAATCAAAATTAGTGCAAGGTAACATCATGCGCTAAAAATTTTGGTATAAGATTAGCAAAAACTAACATACTATGTAACAGGAGAATCAAAGGAGGAAGAAGCCATGCTGGATCGATATCTGATAGAACATTGTTCGCCTACGCTGGCATCGATCAAGACGGCGAATCTGTTCAGCTGTTCGTTTGCGCGGGAGGAGGATCTGGAAAAGCAGATCGGAGCGTTAAATGAGCTGTTGGCGGATAAAGGGATTACGCTGATGCTTCTTCGAAAAACGGACACGGCGGCACTGATCTATGTGTGTCGGCTGGAACGGCTGGCTGAGGATCTGAAAAAGCCGGGTGTAGCGGAGTTCCTTCATAGTTATGGATATGAGAAAACGGATGTGCGCAGCGCGCTGGCAAAGCTGAAGGAGCGTGTACAGGATCAGACGGGATTTCCGCACGAGATCGGTCTGTTTTTGAGTTATCCACTGGGGGATGTGATCGGCTTTATTGAGAATGCTGGGCATAACAGCAAGTGCTGTGGATGCTGGAAGGTGTATGTCAATGAATGTGAGGCCGTACGGACATTTGCCCGGTACAAGAAGTGTAAGGATGTGTATCAGCGTCTTTACCGACAGGGAAGAAGTGTTTTGCAGCTTACTGTAGCGGCATGACATATATAAGATTTCAGGAGGATGAAAGTTTGAAACAAATTAGTAGAATTCAACCAAGAAATAAAGGGCATAGCAAATAA
>CAVCMG010000041.1:0-24852 GCA_963603285.1 Ruminococcus bromii | reverse complement strand
AAAGAAAACGCATTGTTGAAGCACAAATGGCTGAATTACAGGAAACTTTAGATTTCATTAATCATAAATGCTGGTATTATGAAACAGCTATTGAAGCCGGAACTGAAAAAATCCACTTTAAAGAACAAGATGATAAATTACCTTGTGAATAAAAAATTCTCCGTCCATCTGGATACCTATCTTCACATGTGGAGCTTCTTTTCTCATTCATCAGAGAAAACCATGATTTTTTCCTTATGATGAGAGATGCCCATATGGTAAACGAGATGTATCTTCTATTTCGCGAATCATTTCCATATGACAGCAGCAAAGATAAAATATCTCTTTATACAAGAAATTTTCTTGCCGCCGGATATCTGTCTGCAATCTATGAATGGTTAGACAACAGTATGAAGCAGAGTAACCGCTATATGGCTGAACTGATTATAAAGATTATGAATCACATATCCTTTACGAATGATATAAACTCTTAGTTATTTATTCAATATGAACTTCGCAAATTCCAGATCGTATAATCTGCATATAGATCAGATAAGATAGATATTATTCATATCAGTTTTAATATTTCAGTATCATTACCTTGTCCCTTGAACACTTCCATATCAGCAAAAAGGACATCCCCTGACCTGTAAAATCTACAGTTCCGGAATGTCCTTTTTTCCATACTTCACTATATTTTTAACACACAATGCTGCTTATCAACAAGCTATATGATTCCAAAATGTCTAAATGCCTGCATAATTGCAGCTTCCTTCTCCGGTGTACACTGTGGCTGTCTTGCATTCTCAGATTTAGGCAAATTAAAATTCTCACCGACATCCAATCCACACTTCTTCTTAATCTGTGCAATATACAGTGATGAAACCTTAAGTCCTGTCTGCTCCAATACATAAGTCTTTATCTGCTCATAAGTTGCTTTTCCCTTAAATTCAGATAAATCCATATCCTCTAGGGAGAAGTCCACCTTCACTTTCCTACTGTCGACCATTCCCTTGGAAAGTAAGGCTACCGTCTCCACGTGGCTCGAATGGCAAAACTGATCCACAGCCACCGCCCTGTCCAGGTGGTAGCCGCCTTCGGTCAGGATCTTTACATCCCGGGCGAGGGTAGCGCTGTCGCAGCTGACGTAGACGATACGCTCCGGCTGCATCTTTAACATGGTGTCAAGCACCGCTTTGTCACAGCCTTTTCTCGGCGGATCGACGACGATCACATCGGCTTTGATCTGATGCTTTTCATACTGCTCTGGCAGTACATCTTCGGCTTTTCCCACGAAAAATTCGGCATTTTCGATACCGTTCAGCTTTGCATTTCGTCTGGCATCCTCGATCGCATCCGGTACGATCTCCACGCCGTAGACCTTTTTCGCCTTCCTGGCCAGAAACAGGGAGATCGTACCGATACCACAGTACATATCCCATACCGTTTCCTCACCGGTCAGACCGGCATATTCGAGGGCCTTGCCGTACAGCTTTTCGGTCTGTACGGGATTCACCTGATAGAAGGACAGCGGGGAAATCTGGAAAGATACATCCCCGATACTGTCGGTGATATAGCTCTGGCCGCGGACTGTGCGCACCTGATCACCAAGGATTACGTTGGTATTTTCCATATTGACATTGACCATAATGCTCGTCATGCCCGGAATCTCCATCAGCCGGTCGGCCAGCATCTCTTCTCCCGGCAGCTTTCTTCCGTTTAATACGAGACAGACCATGATCTGTCCGCTCGTAAAGCCACAGCGGATCAGCACATGGCGCACCAGACCTGTACCGGTAGCCTCATCGTACGGCTCGATATCGTACTGTTCCATATGGGAGATCACGATACCCAGAATCTGCGCATTAACTTCCTTACCCAGCAGACAGTCGTTATCTTCCACCGGAATGATCGCATGGGTGCGGCCGGCATAAAATCCGGCAATGATCTTTCCCTCTTTGTTCCGGCCGACCGGAAACTGTGCTTTGTTGCGGTAGCGCCAGGGATCCTCCATGCCGATGATCGGTTCCATGGGCGGATTCTCTATGCCTCCGATACGGATCAGATTGTTTCTGACCTTGTCCGCTTTAAACGCCAGCTGTTTTGCATAGGAAAGCTCCTGGATCTGGCAGCCACCACAGACTCTGGCCTTGGGGCAGCGCGGTTCTACGCGGTCAACAGACGGGGATACAATCTCCATCAACCGCCCAAAAGCATACTGTTTCTTGCATTTCATCAGCTTTGTACAGATCTGATCGCCCGGCAGGGCATCTTTGACAAAAACGGTATACCCATCCTCGGTATGACCGATACCCTCGCCCTCGTTGCCAAGCGCTGTGATCATCAGCTCAAGCTCCTGATTTTTCTGATACTCTGCCATCTTTATCCACTCCTTTTAGCCTGCACAAAGCTGTTCTTTTTACTTTTGTGTATAATATGCAGATCTGCACCTGTACACTGTTATTTCTTCTATACCCGGTCTGACGGACTCCTTACTGTAAACTCGTCTTCCGGATATTGGATTCAAAGATCCGGTTATATCCCAGCCATCCGGTCTCTTCCCCGGCATTGTTTAACAGCTCTTTCATCGTCTCCATTCTGGCATCCGTATTATCTGCCAGATTTAACGCCATGGCCTCTGCCAGCGCCGGTTTTTTCGGGGAACCGTACTCGTATTCGCCGTGGTGTGCCAGAATACAGTGCTTTAACTCACTTTCCAGCTTTTTCGGGAAGCCCTCGATACGGATCGCCGCATCGTGCACCATCTCCGCACCGATCATGATATGGCCGAGAAGCTGTCCATCGTCGGTATAATCGTTCATCGGGAAGGCCGAGATTTCTCTGGTCTTGCCCATATCATGCATAATAGATGCGGTGATCAGCAGATCATAATTCAGCATCGGGTATGCTTTTGTGTAATATTCGCACAGCTTCGTAACACTCAGCGTATGCTCCAGCAGACCGCCGACAAAGCCATGGTGCACCGTCTTTGCCGCAGAGCTGAATTTGAACGCCTTGGCGAACTTTTCATTATCAAAATACATATGCAGCATCTTGTTCAGATACGAATTCTGCACGGAACCGATATACTGCATCAGCTCCGCATACATCTCCTCGATATCCCGGGAGGACACCGGCAGATAATCCGCCGGATCGTATTCGCCCTCGGACACCCGGCGCACGCGCTTGATGTTCAGCTGCAAAGCCCCGGCAAATGTCACGATATCGCCGACAACCTCTACATAGTCCAGATCGTCAAAATCATCGATTCCGCCGGAATTCGGATCCCAGATCTTACCGTCCAGAATACCTGTCTTGTCCTGCAGGGTTACATTATCGTACGGCTTTCCGTTCTTTGTCATTGCCGACTGTCTGTGCTTGCACAGATAAATACAGGCTACTCTTTCGCCGTCTCTTAATTCCTTAATATATTTCACAGATTTATCCTCTTTCCTACAGCTGTGCTGTTTTTTCTTAACTTCCGGGAATGGCATCCTCCCGCTTCCTACCATGATACAAAAAGACCGGCTCTTCTGCAAGCAGAAAAACCGGTCTGGTGAAAAAGTATAGTATAGGAAAGATTTACATGAAAAACTTTTGCAGATCCGCTTCGGTCGTATCTTCACCGATCGTGATCAGCTCTGTCTGAGTCAGTCTGGCAAACATGGCGATATCCTGTCTGGTCAGTGCTGTGGAAACCACGGAATGATGGGCGCCGCCCGCATAACACCATGCGGCTGTACCGATTCGGAAATCCGGTTTATGCCGGTACATGATCCGTGCTACCGGAAGCTTCGGCATAGGCTCCGGCTGCTTCACCAGCTCAATATCCGCACAGATGATCCGGAAATGGTCGCCCATATCCACCAGTGTCACCTGGATGCCGTCACCGGTCACACCGTCAAATACCAGACGGGCTGGATCCGCCTTGCCGCCGATGCCCAGCGGATGTACCTGGATCTCCGGCTTGTTGGCTGCAAAGGATGCCGGTACTTCAAGCATATGGGACGCAAGCTCCAGCTCCTTGCCCTCGGTCAGATCGTAGGTGTAGTCCTCGATAAAGCCGGTCGCACCGTCACGCCCTTCGGCCATCTTCATCAGCACGGCAGAAAATGCGCTGATCTTATAATCGCCCTCCGGGCCGAAACCGATGCCCTTTTCCATCAGATTCTGGGCGGCAATGCCCGGCAGCTGTGCCAGTCCGTGCAGATCCTGGAAGGTATCGGTAAAGGCATTCACGCCATTGGCTGCGATAAATTTCTCGATTGCCACCTCATAGCGGGCCTGTTCTCTGACGGCAGCCACATTGTCCGTGGCCATCGTATATTTTTCCGTATATTCTGCCATCTTGGCATCAACTTCCGCCTCGGTTGCCTCTGCGGCCAGCTCTGCCAGCTCACCGATGCCGTAATATTTGACTTCCCAGCCATATTTGATTTCACATTCCAGACGGTTGCCGTCGGTTACGGCAACGTCACGCATATTGTTACCAAAGGTGGCGATGCAGGTGTTTTTTGAAACAGCGATGGCCTTGGCCACCTGGGCAAACTGGCGGATCTTTTCTACTACATGCGTATGCTTATAATATCCGGCCACAACCTCATGTGGAATGTTCAGTCTTGCCAGAATATAGCCATATTCACGGTCACCATGCGCCGACTGGTTCAGGTTCATAAAATCCATGTCGATCGCATCGTAGGGCAGCTTCTCGTTGGCCTGGGTATGCAGGTGCAGCAGCGGTTTGTGAAGCTCCTGCAGACCCTTGATCCACATCTTTGCCGGTGAAAACGTGTGCATCCACGTAATCACGCCGACACAGCTGTCATCGGTCTGGGCTTTTCGCATATCCTCCAGACAGCTTTTCGATGTCTGAACTACAGGCAACAGCTCGATCTCGATCGTATTTTTCAGCTGTTCATTTAAAAATTCAACCATTTCGGCAGCATCCACGGCCACCTGTTTTAAGCACTCCTCGCCGTACAGATCCTGCGAACCTACGATAAAATACAGTTTTTCCATAACGTCACCTCAATTACTTTGCATTCTGTCTCTTTTTACGGGCAATAACAATACTCTGTACGATCAGGAATACGCACAGCATAGCGGCTGTCGTGATACCGGTCCACCATGCCTGATCCAGACCTGCGGAGGATACGATATTCTGGATCGTACTTAAGGAAAGTACGCCGAACAGTGTACCGATGATATTACCAACACCGCCGGTCAGCATCGTACCGCCGATGATGGAGGATGCGATCGCATTCATCTCCATACCTGAGGCATGGGAGGCGGAACCGGAACCTACATGCATAAAGTAGATAAAGCCGCCAAGTCCTGCCAGAAAGCTGCACAGCAGATGGGAGAAGAATTTTGTCCGTTTTACGTCAATACCAAGCATCAGGGCGCTCTGGCTGTTGCCGCCTACGGCGTACAGATTACGTCCAAACCGGGCATAGCGGAGTAAAAGAAACATAACCACTACAACGAGCAGCGCCACGATCACACCGATCTCCACATAGGCATTGACATAGACGCCCTTTTTGTTGATCGTTCCCAGTCCCGGAACGATGATACGGGTATTTTTCAGAGCCACAAAGGCTTCGTTGGCTACGTTGAATGGCTCTGTATTAACGATCGTTGTCATACCTCTGGCAAAGAACATACCGGCCAGGGAAACGATAAACGGCTGGATGTCAAAGTATGCGACCAGAATACCCTGTACAATACCGAAGGCCAGACCGATCGCCAGTGCCAGAAGCAGCGCCATCGGCACATTGCCGTTCATACGGTCCAGATAGACCGCACAGCTCATACTGACCAGGGCTACGACACCACCGATGGAAATATCGATCCCGCCGGTGATCATGACAATACTCATACCGCAGGAGGTAATGATCAGCGCCGCATTGGCATTTAAGATGTTAAAAAAGGTCTGTGGTTTTAAGAATCCTGCTCCCTGAAATACGATGGCACCGATATACATACCGAAGAATACAACGATGGTGATCAAAAGAAGCAGCTGTGTATCTGTTAAATTACGGAAGAATCCGGTTTTCTTTTTCATGATCAGGCAGCCTCCTTTTTCACTGCGGCTTTTTTCTTGCCCAGCTTACTTAACCGTGCACGGACACTCGGTGCACTCATGACAACCAGAAGGATAACGACAACCGCCTTGTAGGCCGGCAGCGCATCGGACTGGATATTCATCTTATACAGTGTTGTGGTCAGATACTGGATGACATACGCGCCCAAAATCGAAGCCCACATATTGAACTTACCACCGGAAAGGGCATTGCCACCCAGAGCAACCGCCAGAATGGCGTCCATCTCGATATCCTTTGCGATAACGGAATAGTTGATGGAGGACAGACGGCTGACCTTGATCAGTCCGGCTACAGCCACGCACAGGCCGAGGATCACGAAGGACAGGAATTTGATAAATTCCGGGTTCAGACCGTTCAGTCTGGCAGAGTTTTCATTGATACCTACGGTCTGGGTGTACAGACCGAGATTTGTAAATTTCAGTACCAGAGCGGCGACGATCACGCAGGCCATGGCGATAAAGAACGGTGTCGGGATCGGCACGCCCGGGATAAATCCGCCAAAGTAGGTAAAGGTCTTGTCGCTGAGTACCGGAAGCTCGTTGTTATTGATCCATGCGGCAATGGAGCGGCCCGCTGTATACAAAATCAGCGTTGCCACCATCGGCTGGATCCGGAAATAGGCCACCAGCACACCGTTAAATGCGCCAAATGCCATAGATGCCAGACACGCGATCAGAAAAGCTACGATGATCGGCGCCTGCAGCTGATCCGGACGGGAATTGCCGCCACAGAGCACGCGCAGGATCACACTGCCCGCGATCGCAATACCAGCGCCAACAGAGATATCCTGTCCGCCGGAGGCTGCGGTAACCAGCGTCATACCGATCGCCAGGATTGCCAGCTCTGAGCCGTAATCCAGGATCGTGATCAGATAGCCGGAAAGTACCGGATCACCTGCGCTGTTATATCCCAGTGTGATCTTGAAAAAGCTCGGATCCACGATCAGGTTAAACAGTGTCAGAAGGATCAGTGCAGCAACAGGGATAAAGATCTGCTGCCCGAATATTTTTGATTTCAGAAACGATTTCTTAGCGCCCATTACTTTGCTTCACCTCCTGCGATCGTATTCATGATGCCTGCCTGCGTCAGCTCCTCGCCGTTTAACTCACCGACAACCTTGCGGTCGCGCATGACGATCAGACGGGAACAGGTACGCAGCATCTCATCTGTCTCTGAAGAAATAAAGGTAATGCTCATACCTTCGCTGGCCAGCTTCAGCACCAGCTTCTGGATATCGACCTTTGTACCGATATCGATACCACGGGTCGGCTCATCCAGAATCAGATATTCCGGATGCATCAGAAGCCAGCGGGCCAGGATAACCTTCTGCTGGTTACCACCGGACAGCGATTTGATCGGTGTATCTGCAGATGCTGTCTTGATATCGAGAAGCTTGATATATTCCTCGGCAAATTTATAGGTTTCTGCCTTGGACAGCGGGTGGAAGAAGCCGCGCAGTACCTGATGGGCCAGAATGATATTTTCCCTTACGGAAAGATCGCCGACGATGCCGTCACCTTTTCTGTCCTCCGGCAGATACGCGATACCATGTTTCATGGCATCCAGTGGCTTTGTAATCTTTACCTCTTTGCCGTGCATCTTTACCTTACCGGAAAGGATGCGGTCAGCACCAAAGATAGCCCGGACACATTCGCTTCGACCGGAACCCAAAAGTCCGATAAAGCCATTGACCTCGCCCTTGTGGATCGCAAAATCAAAGGACTTGATACCGGCATTGCTCTGCAGGCCCTCGGCCTCGTATACCGGTGTGCCGTCCGTATCGTGGTAAACCTCCTGTTCACCCTTGATATCGGACATATCATCCAGATTTTTACCCAGCATCTTGGCTACCAGCTGTACGCGGGGCAGATCCTTGATCTCATACTGGCCTACGAGACAGCCGTCCCTGAGCACCGTGATCTTGTCACAGATCTCATATACCTGATCAAGGAAATGGGTAACAAAGATAATACCTACACCTCTGCCCTTCAGCTCCCGCATCATATGAAACAGCTTTTCCACCTCCTGCTCATCCAGAGAGGATGTCGGCTCGTCGAGGATCAGTACCTTACAGTCCATATCCACGGCACGGGCGATCGCTACCATCTGCTGTACAGCCAGAGAACAACTGCCCAGCTGCTGTGTGGCCTTTGCCGGGATATCCAGATTTTTCAGGATCTTATCGGCATCGGCATTCATCTTTTTCCAGTTGCGCACATGTTCTTTGCCACGGCCTATGTAGATATTTTCTGCCACGGAAAGGTTCGGACAGAGGGTAATTTCCTGATATACGGTACTGATACCGACGTTCTGGGCATCCTGCGGCGAGCGGATCTGTACGCTGCCCGCACCCTTTAAAAAGATGTCGCCCTCGTCCTTTGTATATACACCGGTCAGAACCTTGATCAGTGTGGATTTTCCGGCACCATTTTCTCCCATCAGCGCATGGACCTCACCCTCGCACAGGGTAAAATCAACGCTGTCCAGAGCTTTCACACCCGGAAAGCTCTTGTGAATATTTCGCATGGTTAATACAACGTTGTCCTGCATCTTATATATTCACTCCTTTTCTTTCAATTTCCGGCTGTGCCGGAGCGTAAAACATGAGCGCGGTACAGCCAGCTGTATCGCGCTCATATGGCTCAATCAGTTTGTGCTGCCTTTATCTCCCGGATCAGATACCGTAGCTGTCAACATCTTCCTGAGTGATCGTTGTGGCATCGAAGCCTTTTTCTTCCATGATGATGGTCTTTTCTGCCGGTTCCTGTCCACTTTCCAGAGTCTGGATAACGTCTGCGATGTAGGAAGCCTGGAACGGGTTGCACTGTCCGTCATAGTTCCAGTTCTGGTTCAGCAGCTCTTCGAGTGCCCATTTGTTGCAGTCAAAGCCCATAACGATGACATCTTTGCCAACACCGTGGGAGATGTTTGCCTTGTCCAGCGCGGCTACGGCACCTTTGGCCATATCGTCGTTTTCAGCGTAGATAACGTTGAACTTTGTACCGGAGTCGATAACGGACTGTACGATCTGTGTTGCTTTCTCAGCATTCCACTCTGCGGTCTGCTGTGTTACGAGATTCCAATTATCGTTAGCGTCTACCTTGGCCTGCAGCGCACCGGTACGTCCCTGCTGTGCTGCGGAACCCATAACACCCTGGATATGGATTACGTTGTATTCGTCAAGTCCCTGGCTCTCCAGCCAGTTGACAGCTGTTTCACCTTCTTTATCCATGTCGGATACGATGGATGCGGAGTAAAGGCTCGGATCAGCATCGATGGTACGGTCAAAGAGGATAACCTCAATACCGGCATCTTTAGCATCCTGCAGTACGCTGTCCCAACCGGAAGTATCGGCTGCGGATAACAGCAGGTAATCTACACCATCCTGAATGAATTTCTGTGCTGCTGTGATCTGCTCATCGTTCTTTAAGCTGTAAGCGAAGGATGCGTCATAACCGTTTTCTTCGGTAAACATGGCTTTCAGATCTGCATCGTTGGCTGTACGGTAACCGGATTCGTTCGGGTCGTTGTTGATGATGCCGACCTTGATCAGCTCACCGGAAGCTGCCGGAGCATCAGCTGTCTCGCTGCCTGCGCTCTCTGTCGGTGCACTGCTCTCCGGTGCTGCGCTTTCTGTACCGCCGGAAGCCGGTGCTGCACTCTGTGCTGTGCTGGATGAATTACCGCATCCTGCAAAAGAGGCTACGACCATAACTGCTGTTAACATGGTTACGACTACTTTTTTCTTCATTTGGTTTTTCCTCCCTTATATCCTGTGCTTTTGTTCGCTCTCACAGGTTCTTTTTGATGATACGATTGTATCTCGTAAGGGAAAAAGTTTATACGGAGGATTTTTCGGAGAAGTTTCGAAATCTGCGGAAGGGGAAAATATGCGTATGATATTTTACGGAAAGAGTTGGAATTTTTAAAGGAGATTCTTCTTCAGAGCATAGAAAAGGAGGCTGCTACGCCTCCTCATCTTCGCCGTTTTAATACTGCCGTTCCTCCAGCAGGGCATCTGTGACCTCTGTTACATCGTATGTAATGTCACCAACCTGCACCTTTGGAATCGTCAGATCTGTGCAGAAAAGCTGTTCCTCCACATAGGTCTGTTTTTCCACCGTCTGGTTATTTTCCAGCTTCTGTATGATATCCTCAACCTGTGTGGCCTGCAGCGGATTGCATTCCGTATCCAGCGCAATTTTGCCATCTTTGACATATTGCAGACCCATATGGGTGGAATCAAACGACAGGATCATGACCTCACCGTTTTTCAGATCACGGCCCACCGTGTATCCGGCCTCTTCCAGCGCTTCTATCGCACCGAAAGCTTCATTATCATTTTCACAGTAGACCACATTGATCTTGGGATGTTCGTCGATCAGACGTTCCATGACCTCATGGCTTTTTGCCTGTGTATAATCGCCTTCTTCCATCGTGACCAGATCCCAGCCGTTTTCGGCCACGGCATCTGTCAGCGCATTGGAACGGCCAATCTGCGCCGAAGCCCCCAGCGTACCCTGAATACCGACAATATGGATATCCGAAGCTTCCAGCTGCTGCTCTTTTATATAAGAAGATAACCACGCGCAGGCCTTTTTTCCTTCCTGTTCAAAATCCGAACCGACCCAGGCCGTATACAGGCTGTCATCCTCCACCTTTACCATACGATCCACGATAATTACCGGGATACCAGCATCCTTTGCCTCCTGCAATACCGTATCCCAGCCGGTTTCCATCACCGGAGCCACCACGATATAATCGACCTCCTGCTGGATATAATTGCGGATCGCCGTGATCTGCTTTTCCTGCTTCTGCTGGGCATCATCAATCAACAGGTCATAGCCGTTTTCGATGGAAAAGACGGTTTTCATATTTTCTGTATTAGCCACCCGCCAGTCCGATTCGGATCCCAGTTGGGAAAAACCAATCGTGATCAGCTTCTGGTCTGTTTCCACGGTACTTTCATCTGGTTGCACACTGCCACAGCCAGCCAGCAGGATTGCCAGACCTGCAGCCAGCAGGCTTTTTCCTATAGGTTTTCTCTTTTTTTCTTCCATTGTATATCCTTCTCTTTCGTTACCATTCACAGATTTCCTGCAAATGGTAACTACTTTTCTGTCTCTGCTTTCGGACTCATTGCCGGGATACGGACTTCAATCACCGTTCCTTCTCCGTAGATGCTGGCCGCCGTAATACCGTATGCGACACCATACTGCATCTGTATGCGCTTTTGCACATTTGACATACCAAATCCATTTTGCGACTCCGGCTCCTGTTTTCCACTGATCAGCTCCCGCAGATGGCAAAGCTCTGCTTCTGTCATACCGATACCGTTATCCTCCACGGTAAAGACGAGAACATCGCCCTCCTGCCGTCCGCTGACGGTGATCAGACCCTTGCCACGCTTGTTTTTAATCCCGTGATACAGCGCATTTTCCACGATCGGCTGCAGCGTCAGCTTCTGGATCTGGTACTCTGCGATCTCCGGGGCAAAATCAATCCGGTAGTCCAGAATATCCTGATACCGGAATCGCTGGATATTGAGATAGCTCTCGATATGCTCCTGTTCCTCCCGCACAGTGACCATGTCCCGGCCTTTACTCAGCGTCGTGCGGAAAAAGCGGGACAGATACTGGATCATCTGCACAGCCTGGGCAGAGTCACCGGCCTCCGTCAGCCAGATGATCGTATCCAGCGTGTTGTACAGAAAATGCGGATTGATCTGCTCCTGCAAAAGCCTGAGCTCTGCATCCCGGGCATTTTTCTGTTCCGTATGGATGTCCTCGACCAGATGGGCGATCTCGCCAACCATGCTGTTAAAGCTCTCTGTCAGCTGCTCCATTTCCAGATTGTCCTGGGCATGGCAGGAAACACTGAAATCACCACCAGCAAACTTTTCCGTCATCTCACACAGCTCCGTGACCGGACGGGTGACGCGGCCCGCGATGTTCTTGGAGATCAGATAGATAAAGGCAATTAAAATCAGTAGCATCGACAGCAGAATCTTCATCGACAGACGCAGATTGTCGGCCACAGACTGCCGCACTAGCTCCATATTGCCGACCTCATCATTGATATAGACATGGATATCATTCTGGATCAGATCGGTCAGCGTGCGGATATTCATATCCAGCATTTCCATATTTTCATCGTAATGGCCACCCTCGGCCACATTTTGCAAAATATCATCCACGCGGTTATCCAGTATGCCTAACAACTTGATCAACGCATCCAGATCAGCCCGTACTCTCGTACCCTGCGTCTGCTCCCGAAGCTGTGTGAAATGCTCCTTCGCCTCGGCGATCATCTCTTTCGGATCATCCCCCTCCAGCTTTTCCTCCGGATTGGACCAGTTGGCAGAACCGATGATGATCCGGTACATCATCTCGTCCATGTCTTCCTTGAACGTAATATTATATTCGTTGGCACTGGTGATATTGGAAACCAGCTGGTCATACTGCCGATAATACCGGTAAAAGCTGACCATCGTGACCCCGATCATGAGCACAAAGGGCACAATACAGATCCAGATATACTTGATCAGCTGTGCCCGGATACTTGTTTTTCTCTGTAGCAGATGTTTTTTCATGGTGTGTCTACTTTCTTTTCCGTGTTCCCGGATTCTTTCTGCTGCTGCCGGTATTCCTTCGGTGACATGCCCTGCGCCTTTTTGAATTTATAGCTGAAATAATGCGGATCCCGGTAACCCACGGCAAATCCGATATCTGATGTACGCATCGACGTACAGGTCAGAAGCTCCCTGGCCTTTGCAATGCGGATATCCGTCAGATAATCCACAAAATTCTGGCCCGTTTCCTGCTTGAACACCGCACTGAAATGGCTCGGACTCACATTTACACTCGATGCCACCATCTGCAGCGACATATCCTCTTTGTCAAAATTCTCCTGCATATAGGTGATCGCATCGTTGATCAGGGAGATATAGCGCTTGCTCGACACATTGTTGCGGATCGTCAGCGACTGCACCAGCAGGTTTGTGATATACGCCTTCGTCTCTTCCTGCGTTCCGATATACTTCATGCCCTCCTGGATATCGCCAAAGCTATCATAGATCTCTTCCTTGGAAATATTTAAGGATTCCAGAAAAGAAAGCATACAGAAAATAGCGCCCATCACCACATACTGCCGCAGCATATAGGACGCCACCGCCTCGTTGCCCATGCTGGCAAAGTAATCCTCCACAAAATCCTCCACCTCTGCAAGCGAACCGTTGCGCAGATAATTGGACAGATATTTCTGGGACATCTTGGTAATATCCATCTTTCGGTAATCGATACTGGCCTCCTGCTGCATACGGATCTCCATATCGTCCGGATCCTTATAGCTGAAAATGTGGCTTTCCTCCCACATATAGCGCATAGCAAATTTTTTATTCGCCGACTCATAGGATTTATGCAGATCCCGCACACGCTCCACCGGTTTGCCGACCGACATATAATACAGCATCTCCGGATATGCCCCCAGAAGCTCCTTCATATCCTGCACACAGACCGTTTCCAACGCAGCCAGATTCTCCTGACTTTCTGCCTTTGCCAGAAAACACAGCGTATTACCACTCTGTACATATATATAGACCCGTTCATTCGCTGCATACTGCTGCTGGATCTTTTCAAAAATCTCCTCACGCACCGCAGAATAGCTTTCCAGCGCCTCCTCCTGCTCCCGGCAGCGTATCTCCAGAAGCATGGCCCCATAGCACACCCCGGTCATGTCGATTCCCAGTCCGCGTCCCCGGTTCACCACATCCATCACCGAAATCCGCCCATCCAGCATATCTTTCAGAAACTTCTGCTTTTCCAGCTCCTTCGCCTCTTCCAGCTCCCGCTGGTAATATAAAAGCGTCTCCTGCTCATTCTGCTTCGCCCGGATCGAAGCCGCCACCTCATGCAGTTTCTTCAAAAGAGCCTCCGCCGTCAGCGGCTTCAGAAGATAATCCTCCACCCCGACCCGGATCGCATCCTGCGCATAGCAGAAATCATCATACCCGCTCAAAATCAGAATCTTGATCCCCGGCAGTTCCTTTTTCACCAGCTTCGAAAGCTCCAGCCCATCCATAAATGGCATCCGTATATCCGTCAGAAGAATATCCGGCTGACTCGCCAGAATCACCGGATACGCCAGCTCCCCGTCGCTCGCTTCACCAACCAGCTCAAAACCCTCACTCTCCCAGTGAACCGCCTTCTTAATACTCTCCCGTATCGTAAACTCGTCCTCCACCAGAAAAACCTTGATCATCTCAACCCCTCCAAAACCATCCGCCACACCACTCACCGGCAGATATCTGATCACCATTATACCGTACCCAAAATACGTTTACAACTAACACCATTCTACCAGTCCCCTCCACTTTCCCGAAAGAAACAGCCTTTGAAAGTCGTTGAATATTTCACGCATTTTATCGTTTTTCTCTTAAAGGTTAGATTTTTTACGATTTCCGTTAGAAATTTTACGATTCATTCAAAAAACAGGTTCCGCAACAGACAAAGACAGGGTGTATATCTCATGCGAAACGATCCAAAGTGCGCCCTTAGCTTCGATGAGATCCCGTGCCTACGGAAACTTATGCGCGAGCTCGCTTACGCGAGCGCATTAGTTGTAGTTGGCACGTAGCTCAGCGAAGCGTTGCACTTGTTTCGCATGAGATATACACCCTGTCTTTGTCTGTTGCGGAACCGTCCGTCCTATAAATACTATCGACCCTTAATCTCCACCTTAAAGGCCACATCCACATACCCTTCCACACTCCTGCGCATCACATGAATCTCCACCGTATCCCCCGGCTTCTTCTGATTGATCAGCGCATGGAACGTCTTCATATTCGTAACCTCGGCATCCTCCAGCTTGTAGATCACATCTCCCGACTGGATCCCCGTCTCCATCGCCGGAGAATCCGTCTCTACACTGTCGATCCAGATTCCCTTCGGAATACCGGTCCGCTCCGAGATCGAGCTACTGACCTCCTGTCCGTGAATCCCCACGTACGCCAGCTGCTTGTTATTGCACAGCGTCTCGATCGTCTCCAGGATCTCCGACAGCGGCAGGCAGGCCATCAGATCCAGCTCCTTCGTATCCAGAAGCTGCTGCGCCATGATACCGACCACATTGCCGTCCATATCCACCAGCACACCGCTGCCATCCGAACTGACCGGAATATCCGTGCAGACGATATGATACGCATTGTCTGTAATACTTAAAAGGTTGGTTGTGGATGTTACCATACCTGTTGTCACCGCATCGCTGTAGCCCATGGGACTTCCCAGCGCGATCACAGCCTCGCCCTGCCGGACAGATGTATACCGTTTCAGCTCGATCGGACTGATCTTTTCGCGAGTTGTTTTCGGCACATCCTCCTGATTGACCTTTATGATCGCCAGCGAGGTTGCCTCATCGCTCTTGACAAAGCGGGCGTCCGCACTCTCGCCATCCGAAAACGTCACCATGATCCGGTTGACATCCTGTACCACACGGTATTCCGTCAGAATATAATACGCCTTGCTCTCCAGCGCCACGATCAGACCGCTCAACTGTCCCTGATTCTCATATGTCTCGTTGAACCAGTCCTTATCCTCCGTCACACCAATCACCGTCACCATAGAACGGCTGACGGTATCGCTGATCTTCATGATATCGTCCGACACCTGCGTCAGTGACTCTGCCGTCGTCTTTTCCGGCACCGTCACGGGCTGCTCCTCTTCCTCCTGCTTTTCCTCAGCCGAAGGCTCCGGTACGGTACTTTCCTCCGTATCCGCTGTCGAAGCCACAAGGGAGGATTCTGTAACCGGAATATCTGCATCAGCATCCGATACCGTGACCTCGCTGTCCCTTTTCTGGTTTGCCGTACCCAGGTCCACCCGCGGCGTATCCTTGGGATTTACCGCTGCATCAAGCTTCGGATAGACAAACACAAGGATCAGCAGCACGACCACACCGATAATCACACCGGAAAAGGCCGCCACGCCTGCACGGCGCAGCCATTTCATATACGGTTTTTGTTTTTTTACCTGTTCTTTCAGGAAATCGTACTTGTCATTCATGGCAATAGTCTACCAGACATATATGAACTTTTTATGAATGAAGCACGAACTTTACCTTTTGTCGGAGATTTCCTGCCTGCAGACGGCTGTCTTTAACAAAACGTAATCTTATACCTGCCACCGGGCAGCTTTACTGCTGAATAGCCATCTTCATACGATGCCGTTTTCTGCAGTCCATTAATCTTTACATCCTGTCCTGGGACATATACCACTGCCTCCGTATTGCAGGGAATCTCGACGTTCATTTCCTGCTTTACAAAATCCGTCTGCGCCACGATTTTTCCATAAATACATGTATATGCGCCGTTCACAAAATCCAGTCCCGTATTTTTCAACGGCTTTATCTGGATTTTTTTAAATCCCGGAGTGACGGCCCTGATTCCTGCCAGCTGCTCATACATCCACTTGCCCACACAGCCGAAAGCGTAATGGTTCATGGAATCCTTCTCAACTCTTCCATCCGGATGGATCGTTTCCCAGGTCTCCCAGATCGTTGTTGCACCGTGATTTACCTCATAAAGCCAGGAAGGACACTGCTCCTGATATAAGATCCTGAGCGCCAGATCCTCGCGGCCAT
This sequence comes from Ruminococcus bromii, assembly GCA_963603285.1. GTDB lineage: Bacteria > Bacillota > Clostridia > Lachnospirales > Lachnospiraceae > UBA11957. The sequence continues at coordinate 8,134 of CAVCMG010000041.1, read as the reverse complement.
ACGCACACAGTATATCCAGCAGATGCGGCACACTCATAAAACCTGTATCCAGCTTATAATCGTTTTGAACGATCAGATCCGTCAGATGTTTCACGGCCTTTTCTTCCTGTTCAGGGGTGAACATCCTGAATTTGAGTCCCAGGACGTACATTCCCTGCAGAGGTTCCGGCATATGAGCTTCGCTGTCAATGTATTCCTCATTAAAAGCTTTCCTTATCTTATCTGCAAGCTGCTCATAATACTGGCAGTCCGCATCATTTCCAAGGATCTTTGCCGCCCTTGCCGTTATATCCGCAGACGCAACATAAAATAATGTCGGAATATATCTATTGGTCATCCGGGCACTGCGCTCCATATCTGTATTTCCTGTTTCCGGATCTATACATACACTTGGTGTTACCCAGTCTCCAAAATGGAAATTTGTGTTCCAGAGATATTTCTGCCGTTCTTTCTCCTCCGGTGAAGGATCCCTGACATCCTGCGGAATAAAGTTTTCTGCTATGGAAGCTATATACGCCAGCCATTTCTTCATTGTCGGATAGCTTTCCTTCAGTATTCTTACGTCTCCATAGGCTTCATATAAATACCAGGGTAAAAAGGTACATACATCCCCCCAGCCGGCAGACGTAACATTGTCCGGCAGAATCTGTTCTCCAAGTCCCGTGGTTGCAGCCTTTTGATACGCTTTTATAAACGGAATAACAATAGGAACGGCTCCGGTATCCCGCTGTTCATCGGCAATCATTTTCAGATACTTTCTGAAGAAAGACACCGCATTGAGGTTATAGCAGGCGGTAGGCGCTATGACCTGCACATCTCCCGTCCAGCCCGCACGTTCTCTCTGTGGGCAGTCGGTGGGAATGGACAATGTATTTCCCCGCAGACTCCAGTATATATTTTTCTGCAAACGGTTTAATTTTTCATTTGAGCAGGAGAAACTGCCGGCCTGCTCCATTTTTGTACTGAGAACTCTGGCTGTAAAGTTTTCCGGCTGTACTGCCCCCGGATAACCTGTGATCCTGACATACCGGAATCCATGGTACGTAAACCAGGGCTCATAGTGTTCAACACCTGTTCCTTTTAAAATGTAATGGTCTGTCTGGTCTTTAAATATTCCGGTAATATTGATAAAAAAATTACCATTTTCGTCAAGTGTTTCTGAATGTTCCAATGTAATCTCGGTTCCGGCCTCACCGGAAACCTTCAGAGCTACGCGGCCCGCAATAACCTGACCAAAGTCCACCACAGTTTCCCCTTTTGGTGTTTTCAGTACAGAAACAGCCGGTATTTCTGCAATACATCCTGCCTTCTCATCGCTTTGTGCGGTTAAATTCTCCAAAGAATAATCAACGACATGTACCTTTTCCCAGTCTGTATCCGGGTAACCGGCTTCACTCCAGCCGTTGATCTCTGCTCCGGCATCATATTTTTCTCCCAGAAAAATATCCGAATACACAAGCGGCCCCTCAGAAGACCGGAACGTATCATCGGTACAGATACAGTCTTCTGCTCCATCTTCATAGGTAATATTAAGCTGCAGAAAAGCCGCAAGCATATCCCCATACTGACAACTGTCGCCGGTACACCCTATATGGCCTGCATACCACCCGTCCGCTAACACGATACCGATACCATTGACACCGGCTTTAAGGAAGCCAGAAACATCATATGTCTGGTATGGAAGCATCTTTTCATAGGTGGAATTTCCAGGTGCCAGTTCATCCGGATTAAGACAGTGTCCATTGATTTCCAGCCGGTACAAACCATGGGCCGTAGCATAGACCCGGGCTCGTTTTACTGATTTTTCTATTGTAAATTCTTTTCTTAAAAATTTACACGGATTGATCCTGGTATAGTCAAATTTTACGCCGCCATTCGAAGCCTGTTCAAACATTTCCTCCATGCTGATATCCAGGCAGTTCTGCGCGGGCTTCTGCTCCGGTTCGATCCACTTTGCATGCCAGTCTTCTCTGTACAGTATACCCGTCGAGAATATACTGTTTTCTGCTCTTCCCTGTTTGCCACTGTGATCCCACAGCCGGATGCTCCACGAATAATCCCTGTCACTCTTTACGTCAAGATCCTCCGTATCACACCAGACATCAGAGCTTTCCACTATACCGGAATCAAAGATCTTTTTCCCCGAGGAAATCTCAGAAATTGTTATCTGGTAGGCCTTTTGAAAGACCGCCATGGTCTCCTCTTCATTTTCAACGGCTACCTGCCAGTTAAAACGGACACTTTTTGTGTCTATAACCGGTTCTTTTTTATATTCACATTGTAAGTTTTTTGCATAAATGCTCATATTTTTACGTCCTCTCTTCAAATCGAGCATATTTTTTAATTTTCTTTGATCTGCACAGACTTTCTCATGTCATCCAGTGCCTTGCCCTTCAACGGATAGATCAAAGCGCAGATGATAGCTCCGACAAACGGAATGATCGGATAGATGTAACGCATGAAATTCAGTCCGGATACCGTAGCGGCTGACTGCTGTAAGCCAAGAGCCGCATCAAATCCGCATACAGAAAGAAGAACACCTAATAAACCACTGTTTACAGCCTGTGCGATCTTTGCCGTAAGATTATTCATGGCATACATCAGACCATCTACTCTCTGACCGCTCCTGTATACGGTGTAGTCCGAAACATCAGTAAGCATAATGGTAACGATGACTGCCGGAGCAAATGCGCTGGCGCTGGAAATAAAGGTAAGAACCAAAATCAGGATCACATTGTTTCCGCCAAAGAAATACATGATCAGGTTTGCAGCTGACGATAAACCAAGGAAAAGAACCAGGGCTTTTTCCCGCGACATAAACTTGAGCACGGAAGGAATTATCAGTGTAACGGCTGTCATGGCAATTGTCATAACAAACATATAAACAGACATCAGGCTTTCATTACCCAGCACATAAAGCACATAGTAGCTGCCCATTGCATTTCCAACAGACATACCGAGAGTAAACAGCAGGTTGATTCCTTCAACTGCTAAAAATGGCTTATGGAGTAATGCCTTACATCTCTCGCCAAACGTAAGATTTTCTCTGACTGTTGTATCTATGACCTCTTTTGTGGAAGCAAAGGTCGTCCATCCTGTTACGATCAGGATCAGTCCGGCAATTACCATTGCCCACGGATAACCTTTTGCAAGATTAGATGTCTCGCTTCCACCGCCCAGCAGTTTGATTACCGGATATACAAAAGTACTTCCCAGAACTACAGCCATTGTTGTAAAGAATGTCTGGCAGGTTGCAAGCTCGCCTCTTTCTTTCGGGTCTTTGGTCAGTGTCGGCATTAAGCTAAGAACCGGAATATTAAACGCAGTAGAAAGCATACTCATAATGACATAAGTTACAGCTGCCCAGGTTACCTTTCCTACGTTTGAAAAGTTCACCGGAATAAATACAAGAACACCAAAGATTGCCAGAAGCGGCGGAACGAATAAGATATACGGACGGTATTTTCCCCATCTCGTACGAGTATTATCCGCAATAACACCCATCATCGGATCATTGATGGCATCCCAGATTTTGGTTCCCATCATGATCATTCCACCTGCAAAAGCAGAGATTCCTAAAATATTTGTGTAGAATAACATCAGATACGTGCTGATTACGATGTTGCATAAGTCTTTTCCCAGGGAGCTGACACCATACCCCACTATTTTTCGCTTTGGCATTTCACTTTCCTCCAATTACATTGCTTTTTTATTGTTACGTTTCTTTTTGATGCATCAACTATTGTCAATATAGCATCCCATTGGTTTGATAAAAATATCAATTTATGATATATTTACTATCGAAACTTACGATTTTCAAAATACCATAGAAAGGATAGCCAAATGCAACAGACTGACACTACCGATGGCTTAAACATTGATCAGGTATTATATGAGTTAAAAAAATACACGACTTCCAGACCCCTGGATAACTCTGTCCTCGTTCACTGTGCGGACTTTGATTTTCTGACGGAGAATATTTTCGATAAAGGCTCCAATATTTTTGTTAACCGGCATGTGTACTCAGCCAACACAGCCATTACCCGGCTGCACCGTCACAATTTTTTTGAAATCAATTATGTCATGAAGGGCAAATGTACACAGAATATCAACAATCTTCACACCGTCGTACTGAACGAAGGCGATATGTGTATTATGAACCCCATGGTCAAGCACAGCCTGACTATCGAAAATGACGACAACTATATCGTCAACATCCTCATTAAAAACAATCTGTTCTACTCTACCTTTTTAACACTGCTGAGTTCGGAACAGAATATGACCGGTTTTTTTATGAATTACATGCTGTCCCAGGATCTGGAAAGTAATTATCAGATTTTTCCTGTCGGACCTCACTCCGCCATAAAAGACACCGTATACAGAATCATTAACGAATACATGGGCAAAGAAAACTACCATGAAACCGTGATCGTCAGTCTGCTGATCATTCTTTTTTCACTGACCAACAGGGAAAATGAAAAAATCCGCTCTACAGATATCTTTAAAAACAAAGTAGATGCCAAGCTGATCGCATTTTATCAGTACATGAGTATCCATTATGCTACAGCAACCTTAGAATCTACGGCTGACTATTTACACTTTACACCAAATTATCTGTCCGCATATATAAAAAAGCATACCGGTAAGAGCTTCCGCTATGTTCTGGAACAGATCAAACTGAGTCATGCTACAAATTATCTGCTCAACAGCAGTATGTCTGTTTCTGAGATCTCAGAGGTCCTCGGTTTCAAACAGCCCTGCAACTTCTACAGCTTAATAAAAAAATACTATGGCATGACACCGTCCGAATTCCGGCAGAAAAACTGAATCTGTCCAGGTATCCGATGCAGCCTGTATTTTACACTTTCAGATAACGATGTACAGAATGTGGCTGGCAAATACCGGCCATTTCCTGTATAATGGTCTGGAAATTTATTCTTTATTCTCAGGTACAGATAAAGAATATGTGGGAGGCTTCCCACGGGAGGAATTACATGAACAAAAAAGCAATCCATACACTGGAATTTGATAAGATCCTGGAGCAGCTGACGGCGGAGGCCGGTTCTGTTCTGGGGAAGCAGGCCTGTAAGCAGTTACGGCCTTTTACCGATCTGGAAACGATCCGTCACAAGCAGACACAGACCAGGGACGCCCTTTCACGCCTGTTTAAAAAGGGCAATCTGTCCTTCTCCGGCGTTGTCGATATCCGCGCTTCCTTAAAGCGTCTGGAAATCGGCAGTGTGCTTGGCACAGGCGAGCTTTTAAGTGTAGCCAAGCTTCTCCGAAATACCGCCTACGTCAAAGCCTTTGGCCGTCACGACACTGCGGATACACCGAAGGATTCCCTTGACGATTTCTTTGACCGTCTCGAACCACTGACGCTTTTGTCCGGTGAGATCGACCGCTGCATTATTTCCGAAGAAGAGATCAGCGACGACGCATCCGCCGCTTTAAAGGACATCCGCCGCCAGATGAAGCTGACCAATGAAAAGGTACACAGCCACTTAAATACGCTGGTCAATTCCGGGCTGCGCACCTATCTGCAGGACGCCGTTGTCACCATGCGTAACGGCCGCTACTGCGTACCGGTCAAGGCCGAATACAAGAGCCAGGTGCCCGGCATGATCCACGATCAGTCCGCCACCGGTTCCACGCTGTTTGTCGAGCCGTCCGCCGTTGTCAAGCTCAATAACGAGCTTCGTGAGCTGGAATTAAAGGAGCAGGCAGAGATTGAAGCCATCCTTGCCCGTCTTTCCAACGAGACAGCGCAGCATCTCGACGAGATCCTCGACGATCTGACCGTTATGGCCGAGCTCGATTTTATCTTTGCCCGCGCCTCTCTGGCGATGAAGCAAAACGCTACCGAACCGGTCTTTAATACAGAAGGCCGCATCCGTCTGCGCAGCGCCCGCCATCCGCTGATTGATAAGAAAAAGGTGGTTCCCATTGATATTGAGCTGGGCGATACATTCGACCTGCTGATCGTCACCGGTCCGAATACCGGTGGTAAGACCGTCTCCTTAAAAACCGTCGGTCTGCTCACCCTGATGGGCCAGTCGGGCTTACATATCCCGACGCTGGACCGCAGCGAATTATCTGTATTTGAAGAGGTTTACGCCGATATCGGCGATGAACAGAGTATTGAACAGTCGTTAAGTACCTTCTCCTCCCATATGACCAATATCGTCACATTCCTGGAAAAGGCCGACCGGAAATCCCTTGTCCTGTTCGATGAGCTTGGCGCCGGTACGGATCCGACCGAGGGCGCTGCACTGGCGATCGCGATCCTGTCCTTCTTACACGAAAAGGGCATCCGCTCGATGGCCACGACCCATTACAGCGAATTGAAGGTCTATGCCCTGCAGACGCCGGGTGTAGAAAATGCCAGCTGCGAATTCAGCGTGGAAACGCTGCAGCCGACTTACCGCCTGCTGATCGGTGTTCCCGGCAAGAGTAACGCCTTTGCAATCTCTTCCAAGCTGGGCGTGCCGGACTATATCATCGACAAGGCGAAGGAGCAGATCAGTGCCGAAGCAGAATCCTTCGAGGATGTCATCTCAACGCTGGAAGCCAGACGTATCGCTGTCGAAAAGGAAAAACAGGAGCTGGAGCAGACCCGCCGCGAGGTGCAGGAGTTAAAGGAGAAGCTGGAAAACCGTCAGGATCGTCTCGATACCCAGAAGGACCGCATCATCCGCGAGGCCAACGAACAGGCCCATGCCATCCTGCGGGAGGCCAAGGAGTACGCCGATCAGACCATGAAGGATTTTCAGAAATTTGGCAAGGAAGCCATCTCCACCCGGGAAATGGAACAGAAACGTACCGCCCTGCGCCAGAAGATGAACAAAGCCGAAAAGGGCATGAGCATGAAAAATGCCGCTCCGGCTCCGGGACAGGCGCCCGATCCGAAAAAGCTGCATCTTGGCGATATGGTCAAGGTACTCAGCATGAATTTAAAGGGTACGGTAAGCTCCATGCCCGACCAGAAGGGCAATCTGTTCGTTCAGATGGGTATTATCCGCTCCAAGGTCAATATTTCCGACCTGCGGCTGATCGATGAGCCGGTCATCCAGTCCGAAAAGCTCTCCCGCACCAGCCACGGCAAGATCAAGATGAACAAATCCGCTTCCGTCGGCATCGAGATCAATCTGCTCGGCAAGACCGTAGATGAAGCCATCGCCGAGCTGGACAAGTATCTGGACGACGCCTATATTGCCCATCTGCCGAGTGTGCGCATCGTACACGGCAAAGGTACCGGCGCTTTAAGAAAGGGCGTACACAATTATCTGCGCCGTCTGAAAATCGTTGACAATTTCCATCTGGCAGCCTTCGGCGAGGGTGACGCCGGTGTAACTATCGTAGAATTTAAGAAATAGGGGGAAGATGCGATGACAAGCAAACCGAAAATCCTGATCGTGGATGATGACAACAATATTGCGGAGCTGATTTCCCTCTATCTGATGAAGGAATGTTATGATACCCGCATTGAAAACGACGGGGAATCCGCCTTAAAAGCCTTTGAAAGCTGGCAGCCGAACCTGATCCTTCTGGATCTGATGCTGCCGGGCATCGACGGCTATCAGGTATGCCGGGAAATCCGCCATACCTCTGATGTACCGATCATCATGCTCTCCGCCAAGGGCGAAATCTTTGACAAGGTACTGGGGCTTGAGCTTGGTGCCGACGATTATATGATCAAGCCCTTTGACTCCAAGGAGCTGGTGGCACGTGTTAAAGCTGTGCTGCGCCGTTTCAAGCCAAACAAACCGGCGCTGGACGCCAATACCAAATACGTGGAATACCCGGATCTGGTTATCAACCAGACTAACTATTCCGTAACCTATAAAGGTCATTCCGTGGATATGCCGCCGAAGGAGCTGGAGCTTTTATACTTTCTGGCCTCCTCACCGAATCAGGTCTTCACCCGTGAGCAGCTGCTGGACCATATCTGGGGCTACGAATACATCGGTGATACCCGCACCGTCGATGTCCATATCAAGCGTCTGCGTGAAAAGATCAAAGACAGCGATGTCTGGTCGATCGCTACCGTATGGGGTATCGGCTATAAATTTGAGGTAAAAGTTTGAAACAAATTAGTAGAATTCAACCAAGAAATAAAGGGCATAGCAAATAA
>CAVCMG010000040.1:0-24877 GCA_963603285.1 Ruminococcus bromii | reverse complement strand
AAAGCCCTTGCAAATGCAAGGGCTTTTCCTATGGACCAGGCGGGAATCGAACCCGAATAGGTCTCTTTTCGCGGAAGTCGCATATTTACTGGGATTGCCGGTTTTCCCAGTATTTATGCGGCTTTCAGCGGTTTAAGGATATGTATTACAATCTCTGATTTTTGATCGAAATACACTGTTTTTGACAGGGACTTGACCTCGGACTTGACCTCAGATCATGACCGCTTAACCAAATAATCCTGCAATTCTTCCTTGGTCTCTTTCAGTTTGTCCACGCCATTGCCGGTGATCATATGGTCTGTCATGGCCAGCAAGGTCTTGTACAGCATATTGGTATCATTGTTCGAATTTTCCGCTTTCTTTTCCAGCGCCGTAATTCTCTCAAGATCATTTTTGAAATACTCATCATGCTGTTTCAGCTTCTTCTGGATCTCTTTAAAAGGAGATAACACCCCCACAATGACCTTAACCCCTCCGGCAATTACTGTCAAGCCACCCATGCAGGCGAGAAGGACCTGCACGGCTGTTACAAAATCATTCATCTTCTACCTCTTGTCCTGGTATCCTGTATCATACCAGGAACTTCCCCGATGACCAGCCTTTCTTGCTTTTGTATGTAACCTCATACCAGACCGTACCGCTTACATTTTTTGTCTGGCCGGTCAGCTCTACCGTTTCACCGTTTGGAATATAAGCCAATGTAGCCCCGCTCACTGGTTCTTTTCTCAGACGAAGCGATGCACCAGTAGTAGTCTTCACTGTGAGCTTCTTTTTCGCTGTTGCTTTTGCACCGTTTGTCAGTGCCACGACAGTATGACCTTTTGTCCTCGTCACACCGATATCACCACGCATCCAGTAATCCGAATTGCTGCAGATTTCATCATCTTTGATGATTTCAAACTCGCCTGTCTTTTCCAGTGTTTTCAGCTCTGTAAGGGTGCTGAAAGATCCAACCTCAATACCAGCAAACAGGCAGCAGATCTGTACGGCCTTGCTGCAGTCCACATTGACATCTTTTTTCACCTTGGATGCATCCCAGCCGACAGCCTTACAGGCTGTATATCCGGTTGAGCGGTTGGACTGCCCATAACCAAAATGATCATTTGCACAAAGATACTCCATATCCTTAGCAATGAGTTCCCGTTTCTTCGGATCTTTCGCCCGGGCAATATACCACCCTTTCGAATGTGGGTACCAGTTCTGGGTGCTTACCTCGGCACCATTTTTCTGATCGCCTACTTTTCCGTTAATAGTTCCGTCTTCAGAGATCCGTGCCGATCCGATCTTTACTGCCATCTGCTGTCTCCTCCTTCTTACTCATAATCTGTAAAATGCACTGCTTCACTTTGTCATAACCAAGCATTGCACTCGCCCAGGCAAATGCCGCCAGAATAATCAAATATAACGCAAACTGCGGACAAAGTACTGCCTGCTGTGTAATCAGGGCAATAACACCAATCGCTGCAGTAATCACAATTGCTATAATTCCGACCACAAAATTTGGCAGCTGTTTAGCCGCAGGCAGCTGGAAGCACTGTTTTAATGCTTCCGTGAACAGCGATGATAAAATGCTGATCACAAATAACTGATATAAAAATTCCATTTTCCTTTTCTCCTATAAAAGCTCTACGAAGAGAGCTGTGAACACGATAGTACCAGTGGCAGCTACAGCCATAAATACGGCAGTAACAATGCCTATATATTTTTCAAATGACATCCTCATCCCTCCCCATCTTCTTCCGGCTCATCCCGGCTCTTGTGCTTTGTGTTTGTGTTTTTGATAGATACCAGGCTAAAGATCTCAGCCGTCCAGAACGCATACCAGCAGGTGATGAGCGTACCAGACAGCTCCACGGATGTGACAAACTGAAGAACAATAGCCGCTATTGTGAACAGAACGATCATTGCTGCAGACAGAATTACCATGCAATCCATAAACTTTTTCTTTTTACTCTTATACATAGCCCTTCCTTTTGGATTAAACTTTCTTCTTTACATAATGTATTCCCTAATCGGCAAAAGCGTTTTAGGCTCAATAGAGATAGCCTCCAGCTGAGTACGCTCCAGATTCTTAAGCTCATTGATATCTACCTCTTCCTCCATTAGAGCAGACATATCCATCTCAAAAGTGTTACCAGTACGAAGCTTGTATGTATTGTTACCTGTAGAAATGGGCTGCCCATTTTCATCTTTTTCGATGGAATCCGATATGATGGCATTTTTCTTCTTATCCGCTACAGCAAATGGGAGCTTGAGGATATCCATATTCTCAGCCACAGTTAATGCAGCTGAGAACGGAAGCTCTTTTTCAGACAAGGCTTTGAATGCCTCATAAACACTGAGTAATTCACTCACTTTCATGATTCGTTTCTCCTTTCAGATCATTTACTCTTTTTCTTCTGTTGCTGCGAGAACTGTTCCGATAAGGGCAGCTTCAAACTCTTCCTCATCATCAAGTACTGCCGCCCGATTCTTCTTGTACAGATTGCGATCATAGATATAGCGGTTTACGGAATATCTGCCGTCTGCCTCCAGTGTGCCGGACAGTGCCGCGATATCCGGGCCGTCCTCTTCCAGTCTGATTGTTGCGTTTAAATTTCCTCTTGTGTTTACTAACATAGCATTTACCTCCTTATGCTTTGAGTTTTGATAATTGGTCTTCCAGTTCCTTAATCTTTTTTTCTTGTCTTTGAACTGCAGCCATAGTTAATACATTTAAGAATTCATAATTCACCATATACGTCCGAAAACCATACATTTCGGTATCTTCGGTCATCGAAACGATATTTACTTCTTCGTTTGATACGCCGTTCTTACATAACGCTTCCAATACCTGCTGGGCAATGACACCGGACTGCCGTCCCAATGTTGGTTTATCATTCCATAAGAATTGCACAGGCTCAATGTCCATATACGCATCCAGATACCGATCCGGGATTTCACAGATACCGTGTTTCAGTCGCGCATCTGATCCCTGCTCCCAGCTAAGATTTCGATACAGATGAGTTTTTGCTCGTACGTACAGTGTATTTCCACTATAATAAGTGGCACCATAACTACCATCGTAGCCATCACTTCCAAAATGGAAATTTCCAACACTGGTAACGCACGCTATAATTCTGGACTTACCATCCGGACATTTTAGGTAATAGTTTCCTGACAGATATAATTGTCCGCCCACCCAAATGTCATGTCCAAACGATACACCGCCACCGGTGTTAATCGTTAATGGCCGAACACTATTCCATCCACCGGTTTCACTATCGCTGAATAGTATATAGTATTGCGATCCGTCCCATCGATGAATAACACTTTTACCATTCCCCGCTGCTCTAAACTGACCGTACTGCGTTCCACCAAGATACGCGGTTATTCCTGTATTCGATTTGAATTCCCAGTTTGCAGAATTGTATGTGATAGAAGCTGCGTGGGTTTCCTGGTTGTTGTAAAATTGTATACCAGTAGCAGCATTTGCATAGGCTGATTTAATGCACAAACAACCTCCTACATTATGATCCCCGATATAGACGTCATCACCAATAAGATTCCATGTATTGTTAGCTAAATGGAGAGATCCGGACAGCGAAACATATTCCGCATCCAAATCGCCATGTATTGTTACACCACCAAATGATGGCTGAACCAAAACATATGCTTCTGAGCTTGACTTACCGATGTAAACATCATCACCGCTTAATATTACCGTTGACGATTCAACATCAGAAGCAGTTCCTGTATTTATGTAGCATTCCAATCCATAGTAATATGACGAACTTCCCTCATACTTTCCACCTAGTCTTATTCGTCCATAAGACGTTGAATGCTCTTGCTCTATTATTAGATAATGAGCACCCACATTTGTATATTCAACGACTTTTTCTTTTACTTTTATAGCATTGGCATAAACGGTACCAGTAAACTTACCGGTGATAGCCGATAAATCATCCACCTTCAGCTTACCGCCCTCGATAATTGTCGTAGATCCATCTGAACCAGTTACTTTGAATTGTTTGGTAATGGCCGCTACAGCGGCATCCGTAAGAGTGATAGAGGAAGATGATGATCCAGATGCTACGATGAACTCAATCTTCTTTTTTGCATCATCAGCTGTAGATTGAGCATTATTTGCCGTGCTCTGTGCCGCATTGGCGGAGCTTTGAGCACTGTCCGCGGTGTTCTGCGCGCTGTCGATGGCACTGTCCACATCTTCCGGTGCGGGTGTCCAGTCAGTGGCTTTGTTGCCTTTTTCGAGTTTGAAATTTGATAAAACAATATTCGGTGCTGTTGCTGGTCGTCCATTAAGATCATCTACAATAAATTCTGAACCGGCGGTTACATCACTTGCCGGAGTTCCAGTAGCGTAACATCTTCCATTTTTGTTGAGGTAAAGCTGCCATGCCGCAGCTTGGGTTGTTACACCAAATGACCAGTTACATCCATCCGGAACATTCGCAGCATCACACGATATGGTATAGATCTCGCCTTTTTTCAAATCGGAATACGCTTTTAATTTGAAGTATGTATCGCCTACTTCGGTTCCAATTTTCACAGATGTATCGCTTATCTTAGTACATCGACCTGCAGCATTTATATATTTCTGCAACAAATTCCTTCCGCCAACCTCGATACCCTCTGGTGTAGCGCCGACAGAATACGACGTAGAGGTCGTACTGTCAGTATAGGTATATACGATACGAGTCCACATGTACGGCATAGCCGCTGTAGTGGCTGGCGGCGATGATACCCATGTACCTGTCGGTACAGTCGTTCCGGATGCCCCAGCCTGATAGGTTACTGCCGTAGATTGGATACCACGACCGGCTGCACCTGTTAAACCATTAGTCTGACCGATGACTGTTCCATCAATAGCTGTGCTGCTTTTTGATGTAACCTTGAGCATCATATATGTGACTCGCTTCGTATCTGATGCAATACATTTACAAAGGGCAATATCTCCGATACTAATATTATCAGATGAACTTACTGCAAAATGATCAGACATTGAATTAGCAATTTTGTTAGATATCGCTGCTTCTGAATAACCGGCATAGTAATCATTTCCAGAGTATGATACCTTTGCAATAACGGTTTTAGATCCGTCTTTACCTGTTGCTCCATCCGATCCGTTCTTTGCCACAGAATACGACGTAGAGGTCGTACTGTCAGTGTAGGTATATACGGTACGAGTCCACATGTACTGATCGGCTACCGCTGTAGGCGGATTCGTCTGCCAGCCAGAGGTGGGAGCGGTTGTGCCTGATGTGGACACTGCATATGTCACCTCAGTTTTGACAATGCCAACGCCTGTTTGTTCTTTTAAAGAAATCCCGGCATAATCAGCCGCATTGTTGTAAAGGAAAATTTTGATCTTCTTTGTGTACAGTAAACGTCTATCTGCCGGTTTTTCTTTTGTCCCAGCATATACTTGGGCTTTTCTTTTAGACCACTCGTTTACACCATATATATTACCTACTTGGCCGTAATAACAATATGTCGATTCATCTGTTGTCTGGGCAACACATGTTCCTTTTTTATAAGATCGGCCAGCCCATACCTTCGACAGCGCTATTGTATTATTTGTTTTATCTACCGATGAATCATTAGCATAAACGTTTAAATATACATATCGTGAATATGTTCCATCTGGATAAGTATAACCAGTATTGTCTGTATATCCGAAGAACAACATTGAACGTTGCCATGTAGCAGATGTCCCAGTAAACCATTTCGATAAATCGGTGAAATGTACAACTGCATCACCCGGATTAAGATCTTCGGATAAATAAAACAAATTAAGATTATAATTTGTCACGTTGTAATAACCTATCAGATTACCGTCAACATCATACGGCACTATTGAAAAATAATTTCTTGAGCCCGCTGTTGCTTCTTTGCTGGCTCTTATCCAAAATTCCAGGTCATATACTTTTGTTGGGTCGAACGGCATATACCCTGTTACGCCGTTGGTGAAATAACCATAACAACCATCCGGGCAGTCGCCTCTTGTAAAGACACCGCCACCATCAGAAAAATTCGTATTGTCAAGATATTCACCGAAACCATTCTTTACAAGATTTCCACCTGCTCCAACGGTACCGCTATCACCATATACACCAATTACACATTTTCGAGTTTCCGTTGTTGTGCCGTTGGTATATGAATATACCCGATAGCTCCACAAATACTTATTTACATCTGTCATCTGCGGAGGGGTAGTAACCCACGATGTCGGTGCTGTGGTGTTCGATGACGATACGGCATAATACTCAATAATGCTACTTATGCCATTGCCAGTATCACCAGTTCCACCGGGATCACCTTTCTCACCTTTGCTGCCTGTAGCACCAACTGAGTACGATACAACATCATCACCGAAATTGTATTTCGTTGTGGTTCGAGTCCAGAGATATTGACCGGCCGGGACAACGGGTACGCTGATCTGCCATGTTCCGGTAGGTGCAGTCGTACCAGAGGTTCCTGCCTGATATCGTACTTCCGTTCCCGTGACATAGCGTACATCGTCCATCTTCTTTTCCAGATCATCGACAGCGTCAGCCAGATTCTTACCGGCGCTGATCGTGATTTCAGATGCAGAAATGGCAAGCTTGTACGTTCCATTTTGATCTCGGTAATACTTCACATAATCGTTACCATCCCCAAAAGCGAACTGACCGTCATCGCCTAGGAAGATGCCGCGGGTAGTATTCGTAGCCGATTCCTTGACTCCAGAAAAGATAGAATGCAGCGTGATATGGAATCCACCAATCGTAGCACCAAAAGCCACGAGATCATCAACCGCGATCTTTTCGGCTGTAACAGATTTTGCTCGTATAATCTGACCATTCAGACTGTTATAATCTGTCTGATCTTTCTCAGTGACTACACCATCTGTATTGAGCTTATAGTACAGACCGTCCTCACCTTTGATTACCAGCTTGTCCGCGACAATCGTATTTCCAATGATCAGATCGCCGCGGAACGTAACACCGACAATCTCGCCAGTAATCGTGGCATCGCCAATCGTAACATTCTTGATCAAGCCGGACTGGGAGTAGAAATACTCCATTGCCGCTTTGCCGATATTAGAAAAATCAATATTTGCATATTTCAGATCAGCATCTACTGCGTCGAGTTTCTTTGTTTTCAGATCCTCAATTTCAGCATCGTTTGCCGTGAAATGTTCCACTGCAGATTCCTTGAACGAACTGTAGTCACCTGTGAGTTTTTCAACATTTTCACTTACAACATCCAACTCATCCGCTTTGGCATAACCAAATTTGGATACTTCTGCTTCCAGTTCTTTCGTTTTGGTATAGCCAAGTTCTGCCACTTCCGCATCCAATTCCTTGGTTTTAACATACCCAAGATCTGCCACAGTTGCTTCCAGTTTGTCTGATTTAACATACCCGAACTTACCGACCTCTGCCTGCAGTTCTTTCGTCTGCAAAAACAGGATCTTAGCTCTTTCAGCATTCATGGTATTTGCATACACAGCTTTCAGATACGCCAGATCAGCGTCGTATCTCTCCATTGCTCTGGAATTGCTGCTGCCGCTATCCATGGAGCCTGAGGATTCTGACACGCCGTAACTGTATACTGTGCTGGCCAGACCGCCATCACTACTGTGATCAATCGCCATGACCGGCACTTTATACTCTTTTCCACCATCCGTCGTTACAGTCACGATGTCCATAGCCCGGATACGATAATCCCCGACAAAGTGGAACGTTGCCGGGGTATACGAAAAATTCTTCAGTTTTTCATACAGCTCATTCACAATGGCCTGTGTCATGTAGGGATTCGCAAATACGATTCCCTGCAGGCCGTCACCGGCCACATATGTCTGTTCCTCTGTACTTTCTTCGGTATATGGAACATTTTTTACACTTGCATTTCCCTCGTCATCGTACTCGGTCTGTTCTTCGTACTTCGTTTCCGTCTTTTTTACAGACCTTGTATTTTTGATATAGCCGATCGTAAATGCAGCGGTTGTAGAGGCATCACCTTCCATGTAGATCTGCGAATCATCGATGGTATAGCCTTTGTCCTCATACCATTTCAGTTCAAGATCTCCATTTTCATTAAAAACAGCATTTTTGCCCTGCAGCTGCAGCATATATCCCAGCACATCTTTGTTTGTTCCGCTGGGTGCTGTATCTATGGTATGTGCCGTCAATGTTCCGATCAGCTTTACACCGCAACGGGTGCAGATTTCTTCAATGACCGCTTTGTCTGTCGTTGGAAATGTGAGTGATGTCACATACTGTCCGGCCAGCTTATAGGCCATCCGGTCATACATGGTATACTTCGTAATCCCTCTGTCATGAAAACTGGACACCGCCATAAAATAGCCCAGCGGTTTCCAGATGAAATTACCATCCGGATCCCGCGCGCCGTCCTCAACAAATACTTCCTGGTTCAGGATCTCTGCAGATACGTTTCTGATCTCCAGCGTAAGTGCTGACGCATATGTCGTTCCCAGCTCAATTCCAGAGGAATCATTGGCCATATTATTAAATTCCACATTCTCCGGATAATCATCCAGGACTTTCCCGTCCATCGTCAGCCGCGATTTGTGGAATATGCCATGATTATCATTTAAAATCTCATCATACGTCATTTTCATTACCTACTTCTGTATTATACTTATGGACATTCCATCATATCTGCCATCTCCAACATCCCACCCTTGCGTTACTTCAAAATCACCCGTATATGCAGTGAAAGAAATGTTTTCCCCGCTGTTTGTTATGAGTTTAAACGGGATGAACGCCTTTAGCGTGAATACCGTATTCACGACCAGTTCCTTTTCTGCAAATTTCAAAGGGACAAACTTTACTGTGATCTTTCGTTTTAGTGCTTTAACTGTGCCTTCCATATCACCAGAGTTTACTCGACCGGTATTTGTAGACCATTCTCTGTTATATCCGTAGACGATTCCATCCATTTTGATTTTTGGCATCTCCACGCCATCTAACCACAATTTAGCCATTTACCTTTACCCCATTCAAAAGGACGCACAATAAAGTGCGCCCTACGAAAACGCCGGTTTCCCGGTCTGCTCTGTATAATTTCTTGCTTCCTGCTGCATAACCTTAAATAAGGTTCTGGCAGTTCCCTGCAATGTAACATTGACCTGTGTATTATTGCCCTTACCGTATACTGCCATCATGGCAGCTACTACAGCCGAGTACATCGTGCTGGCCAACTGTGAAGCGTTCAGTACTTCCGTTCTGCCGCCTACATGACCAACCACTTCCGGCCCGGCCTCCCCGGCGATAAAGACGCTTCCATGACCAGCCGGTGATCCGCCGTCTGCAAACCGCTGGATACTGCGTGTTGTCAGCACGCCGCCGTTTTTGAACTGCGGTATACTGTGCCAGGATCCACCATGGAACGCACCACCAGTTTTCAGTCCAAAGAACTTTTTGAGTTTTGCCGTAAGACCGGTAACCTTTGTCGCCTTGAACTCACCCTGTGCTGTTACATTTTTATTAGCCGTCGTTTTGTTGACGTTACCTCTGACTTTATATGTACCGGTTGCAGCAAGGTTACTCGGTACATTTGCGTGGCTTACATTAAACGTACCATTTCGCACAACCTTTTCGTTGCCCGGAATAGCCTCGTTAAATTTTGTTGCCCGCGCCGTACTGTTACCGATCACTGTTCTGCCACCGGTATTATCAGTGGCATTGTTTACCCGGCCTTTGGTTGCGACCCATGTAGATCCGCCAGTATTATCGGTACCACTTTTTACACTACCTTTTGTCGTTACCCACGTACCACCACCGGTATTGTCATAGGCCGAATTTACAGAACCACGGCCTGCAATAGGCGTCTTTCCATCTGTCTTATCTGTTGCATCCACGATATTGCCATGAAGGTTTACTTCTGCATCATACTTGGCGTTACTGCCACCGAACAGATTGGCCAGCCAGCTACCTGCGCCATTTGCCAGATCGGAGATTTTCTTTAGAGCGTTCGAGATACCCTCCAGGACGGAAGTAATCACGCCGCCTGTCCATTTTGCCAATGGTTCGAAGAAATTCTTCCAAAGCCAGGACAACGCCGGAGACACAGCCTCTATTACCGCATCTATCGCATTGAGCGCCGCTGCTATTGCATCTATAGCCTTTGGTATTGCAGACTCGATCGCCCACTTTGCCAGAGGCTGCAGCACGTTTTTGAACAGCCATTCCAGTCCGGTGCCGACTTTATCGCCCAGAGGTTGCAGAGCTTTGACCAGATTGTTGATTGACTTGGTGATCGGGCCGAAATCCAGTTTGCTCGACCAGCTTTTCAGGCCGCTGGTGATATTGTTCACATGAGACAGAAGGTTGTTGAAGATATCCGCAACACCCTGGATGATCTTCTCACCCATATTGTCCTTGGTGAATGCTTTCTTCAGATTGTTTGCGATATTGGTGATCGTCCCATTGATATCCGTAAATATCTTTAGAATACTACCAATTGCCTTTTCACCGGTTCCATTGTTCCATACATTGACCAGGGCTTTCCCGATCTCATTGATCAGTGACATAATGGCATTAAACGAATTGAAGATGGATGAGACATAATTATATCCCGTGTTTCCATCATCCCAGGCATTCTTGAATGCCGTCGCCACGCCATCGAGCGCCTTTCCGATCAGTTCCACATTCGTCAGGATATTATAGGTGGTTTCGTAACCTGCACCATCTGACCATACCTGCAGGAAGGTCTTGCCAATATCCAGCGCCAGATCCTTAACAGAGGACAGTGCACTTTTCCATGCAATGATCACATCCGCGCCCTTGACATCCCAGGCTTCTTTCATCGGATCAAAGATCGTTGACCAGATTTCTTTTACCTTGGCTGCCATATTCTGGGCATCTGTGCTCACCTGCTCTGTAGTAAAACCGCCGCCTGCAGATCCACCAGAGCCGCCCGAACCGCTCCCGGATCCGGAACTTGAGTTATCATCCAGCTTGTTGATCTCATCAAATCCCATGAGGGACCGTTTCAGATTATCAACATCCTTCTTGGCTCCCTGTGCCGCGTTACCGGTCTTATCCAGTCCGCTGGCTGCAGATGATGTGGATTTATTAAATTTCGCCGCTGTGTACGTGCTTGCACCCGTGAGAGCCGCAATAAACATTCCCACAGCATTGATCGCATCCACCACATATCCGATGATCGTGGTTATTGCCGGGGCAAACGCATTGACCAACGGAGCTGCTGCCGCACCGGCTGCATTCTGCAGGGATGTGAAAGCATTATTCAGGGAGTTCAAAGATCCCTTCGTGGTCTTGCTTGCACCGGCCACATTCTGCAAACCGGTCTGCATAGCAGATCGGAGTTTATTGACCAGTGCAAACAGGCTTCGTATGCCGATGCCATACTTCAGCAGATTTTTCAGCCCCAGCTGCAGGCCACCGCCAGAATCATTTCCGGAAGCTGTATGCATGAACCGCTTTACACCGGGGATACCGCTGGCAAACCGTTTGATGAGTGAAGCTGCAGCACCACCGGCACGTTTGATCGACGGTGTGACTTTATCCATCACGGCACGCATACCGCCAAAGCTTTTTTTTACAAGTGCAGAAGCCTCTGTTGCTGCCCGTCCAATACCAGGAATACTTTTCACAAATTCCTGTACTTTCTGTTTTGCACCAGACACTGCTTCTGAAATAGACGCTTTTATGTCGCTTGCAGCCTTTTGGGCTGTGGCGATTCCAGTATCCACATATGATCCTGTTGACATCCCACGATCCACAAATTTAGTATCTGCTCCTGTTCTTTCCATACTGGCTGTACTTTGTTTCAGATACTCGATCTGGTTCTTTAACTGGCTGGCTTCCTCTCTCGCCTTACTGAATGCGGCTGTGAACTCCATGTTCTTTCCGGTACTTTCCATCTCCTGCATACGTTTTTCTGTTGCAGTAATAAGGCCTGTCAGCCTCTGAAGTTCTTCCTCCATGGACTTGTACCGGTTCTGCTGCCCTCTGGTCAGTTTCTTACCTTCCAGAGCACCCATGCTCTTGCTGACTTTCTCATACTTTGCATTCAGAGTTTCCAGATACTGTGCATCTTTCTGGTACTGTTCAGATACCTGCTTATCTGTACCGTTCTTTTTCATCTCGAGCATAGAAGCCCTGACCTTTTTGAGAGCTTCGGCAAGCTGGGTGCTTTCTTTCTGCATCCGCAGGTAATCCTCGTTATATACCCGGATACCGCTGGCCAGCTGGGCCTCTTTCACATACTTTTTGGCGTCTGCTGTAGTTTCCCGGATAGCACGTTTCACACCCTTCATGTCGTATCCCTGGCCATCAAGACTGATCGCTTTACCGATAGCACTGGTGATCTTTTTCATGCCCTCCATGGTTTTCTGCAGTTTCAGCTGCATAGGCGAAAAATCCACCGCTTCCACAGATTTGTCTGCAGAATCGCTGAAATCCTTGACGTCCTTTTTTGCAGAGTCCAGCTTCTGTTTCAGAGGTCTTTTATCTGCGTCAAGGACAACCTGCAGCTTTTTGATCTCACCCACTTATCTCACCTCCTCTCATTCTCTGATTATGTAACGCAAAATAGCGTTGTCTGGATTCCTTGAAGCGTTCAAACTCTTCCCG
Organism: Ruminococcus bromii; assembly: GCA_963603285.1. GTDB lineage: Bacteria > Bacillota > Clostridia > Lachnospirales > Lachnospiraceae > UBA11957. The sequence continues at coordinate 12,269 of CAVCMG010000040.1, read as the reverse complement.
CTTCTGTGCCTCTTCTGCCAGTCTCTTTTCTTCTGTGTACAGCTCCGGGAAGATATCCCAGGGCATTGTCCACTTCTGATCTGACGGATATTTCACAAACGGTATCGGAGGATGCCGCTCTGCAAACAGCTGGGCCAGTAAGAAAAGCTCACCGACGGTCTCTTTCTGCTCCATCTGCCGCTTTTTTGCATAATTCTCTATCCGGATCTCTACCTCGGCCAGAGAAGCGTCCCAGAACTCCTGTGGTGTCATTCCCGCTTCCATGGCCGGATCATACAGCATAGCGATCAGATCCGTGATTAAAGCAGGTCCGCTTCCTCCATCGCTCTCTGTACGCTGTCCGACTGTTTTTCTGTAAAAAAACCGGATATGTTCATGCATCCCATGATGTGATCCTTGAAGAAATCCATCTGGGAGCCGCCCTCTTCCACATACTTATCGAACAGATCCTCGATATCGGAATACTTCATACCGTGATGCCACGGTGCGATAGCTGCCTGTGCGATTGTCAGCATATTTTTCAGTGACGGCAGGTCACTGACGATCAGCATAAGGTTTACACCGCCAAATTTTTCTTCCAGTCGGCTGATAATGCTGGTTTTCAGCTTCATCTTGTAATCCACACCACCAACAGTCCAGATGTGGAATGCTTTACGCTTCGGCATTTCCACTACCTTTTCCTGTTTCTTCTCCTCCTGCATCTCTTCGAAAATGTCATCCATTCCCGCCATAATTTGCTCCTTTCATCGAAAAAGACGCAGAGCATCCCCTGCGTCCCGAAATATTTAATTTTCTGGTTACTTAGGCCGGATCTGTATAATCAAATTCCGACTGTACGGCCATGGTCACTTCACTCTCCAGCACACCGTTTAATGCACCGCCGGTTCTCTTCACGGATACCTGTGCGTCAAACTGGGTGATCGTGCCATCTTTCAGAGTCTCTTTAAACGTCAGAACCGTGCCTGCCTCCGCATATGCCCTCATGATTCTGTACGGGCTGTCAGCCGAGGAATTGTCATACATAAATTTGTAGACCATATCCGGCAGATCACCGACACCCATCTCATACATCTTGTGTTTCGCATCGATCGGGCTGTTTTCTACTTTCTCAGCTTCCACGCCAAGTTCCGGAATCTCCTTTAATCCGGCAAGTTTTTTAAACGTATCGTCCGCTTTGCCTTTTTCTTTATACTCAAGCGTAGCTCCATTCGCTAACATATACTTTTCCCTCCTTATCTTGCGCTGTATGTCATTTGCGTCTGTATGTCGATAACGGCTTCATAGCGCATTGTTTTGTGTCTGTAGCGGCTCTGAGGCTCGTCTACATCGGTACAGAGTGTTCTTTCCAGTCCAAGCTCTGACAGTGCCTTGTCCACGATACAGGCACAGGCTGATGTGCTGCCCTCGTCCCAGATATCAATACGGTATCTGATATAGGACTTTGCCTCGCCCTCACTGGTACGCTCATATACCTTGTTGTCTTCCTCCATGTACTGCACCGCCGGCATCTTTTTCCAGTCCTGTGGGTAGCCGTCAGACACATTTTCAAGTACGCTGCAGAGTGCAGCATACACCTGGTCTTTTACATTGATCATTTCATCGCCTCATTTATTTTTTCTGTAAAAATCTTTTCGATAAACTCTGTGCTGTCCTGCAGGGCCGGGTACATAAAGGGGTGGGCTGCCTGTCCGGTGCACTGATAAAAGCGTCCCTCCGGCGTGTCGATATAGAACCAGCCGTATTTTTCGGCCGTAGCTCTGTCCACTTCATTCGGGCCATAGCCCTCATGGATCCACCACGGGCGCATGGAATACATCGGGGATACTTCCGGGGATATCCCGGCGTGATTCTCCTGGCCTTTCTTTCCGGTACCAAATTCCACGTAGGCAGCATATGGTTTATTTGTCCAGCATGTACCTCGGGCTTTATTACCGAACATTTTCGTTTCGGCATAAATACTTCCTTTGAGTTCGCCCGTGTCCGTTCTCACACGGCTTACAGCCTCGCTTCTGACATGCTGTATAGACTTTTCCATAGCATCCTGTATATCAACCTGTGACAGGCTGTCCAGATCTGCCAGAAGCTTCTTTGCCCCAACGATCATACCTGCACCGCCTCCAGTTCCAGATACCGGTACGGTTTGATCGTCCGGATCTCATATTCCAAACCATCAATAACCATCCGATCCAGCTCCACAATGTCCGGCCCACCGTCCAGATGATAGTGACGTACACCATCCTGTACTACTGCCGTATATTCTGCGGCCAAGCGGATGTTCCGGACATATGGCAGCTCTTTGCCATACTGGGAAGCCTGTACCTGTCCGCCGCCCGGCCAGCTGTAACCGGTCACCGCTGTAGTCTCTGCATAGGTGACTTCCGGCGTACCCTCTTTGTTTTTGCCAACGCTGCGCTTTCTGTGCCCCAGCGTTGTCAGCCGGTCCATTCTCAGCTGCATATCTACTCCTTTTCGAATACGTGACCGCCTACCCTTGCCAGCCTGTAACGGTTCAGGACGTCATAGATCTGTTTCGGCGCATCATCGAACGTATAGGACTCACCGCCCTCGCTCCGTCCTTTTTCGCCCTCTGTGCCTCGCCTGTGGTATGCAATAACGGCAAGATCCCGGACAGTCTTTTTCATCTGTTCCGGGATCTTGGTTCTGTTCGTATAGGCAAGGACGAAACTTTCCGCATCATCCAGCAGGATCTGAAGTAATTCTGTATCCTTTTCCCCTGTCAGTTTACAGAGGATATCCATGTCACTGCCCATCGGTAGTTTCCTGCTCTTCCTTCGGTTTAGTCTTACGTTTCTTTGGAACCTCGATAAAACCTTCTGCTTTCAGCCGTGCGATGACAGATGCATTGACAGCTTCTTTCTCCACATTATCTTTTTTCAGAATCATATTACGCTCCTAACTGGAAATACAGGCCATTCTTCTTGTTCTCCATTACCCACAGGTCATGATAACGTCTGTAATCCATAGCCCATGCATCTGCTGCCTGGTTTGTATTCGGATCGAAGATTCTCATCTTATCCTGTTTTGTGATAGCCAGCGGGACATTAGTGGCAGATACGAAGAAGTCGATATCCTTTGCGGAATCTCCTTTTACGAAACCACCAGCTTCCTGACCTGCAGTCTTGCCATCATTGATCTTAATGGCAGATACCATACGATTGCTGGACGTTTTGATAATCGGTACACCATCAATAGACGGAACTGTCGTATTTACACCACCCACAGAAAAGGTCTGTGCGGTAAGTTTACCAGCCATTTCCAGTTCAAACTCCATAGCCACATCATAAGTTGCATGGATTACCAACGGCCCGGTAAATCCGTCTTCACGTACCGCCTTGATGCCTTCTTTGAAAGACTGTGTTACCGTATCTTTCTTTGTACCGGTTCTGCTTGCTCCGATAGCGACTGCGGCAAGTTTGGAGATTCTGAATGCATCGATCTCCGGAACCACCTGTGTACGCTGAAACTCTCCCATAGCTGCGGATGCTGTTGCGATGAAGTTTGACTCATCCACATCCATCTCATCGATCTGGAACTTACGGCCACGATCCTGTGTCATTTTAAAGGTCTCGTATGCCAGCGTCAGACCGCCCTGTACATATCCTTTATCCCTGTCATAGTCTGCCATGCCGACAATGGACATTTTCGGGATTTTTACTTCATTACCACCATGATAGATAACCTGCCCCGCATTCGCATCCATCCATCCTGTCATCATTTCCTGCACAGCCAGTTTGTCCAGATTTCTCTGAAACAGAGTGGCCATTTCTAAAGTGTTGATTGCCATATGTTATTACCTTCCTTTCATCCAACTCATGATCTGTTTTTCAAGATCTGTTTCTGCGCCATCTGTCGGCTTTTTCGGCGGCTTACCACCTTTGAGTTTTTCTTCTACTGCTGCCTGTACGGCATCATTGAAAGCTTTGCCCATCGTTTTGATGGAAGCCGAACATGTTTCAGCATCCGTATAGTCCAGCATATCCGCCAGAACCGCCGGCAGGTTCTGTTCTGTGAGGTTCTTGAGTGCTTCGGCTTTCAGCTCACTTCTGGCGATATTTTTCTCCCTGGCAGCCAGCTCTTTTTCTTTCTGGCTGATCTTATAGGCTGCTTTCTCTGCCTCGGTCATCTTGGCCAGCTTATCAGCTTCAGATGCTTTCTCATCGGCCAGCAGATCCCATTTTTCTTTTGCTGCAGTCACAGCTTTGTTTACAGCCTTGTTGATCCGGCGGTCAAATTCTGCCTGATTGCTTCCGCTTTTGAGAAAATCATCAAAGGACATGCCTTTATCATCACCTTCTCCACCATCTGTGCCACCGTCTCCACCGGCGCCGCCATCAGCTCCACCGTCCGGCGCCATCATCGGGCCGAACATGGCTCTTGCTACTCTGTATCTCATCGTTTGCTCCTTCCTTACGTCCCACGGCATTCTCATCGCCCACCGCATTCCGTACACTGTTTTTATGGTTACTGCCTGCTGCCCGCATCGTTCATCTGCCCGGTGCATTCAGCAGGCATAGTTTTACGTCATTCCGGACACAGGCTTCTTACCCTCGGCCTACTGGGAGATAACCGGATCACCAGCCTTTCCCTCTGTTTTCTTTGCTTTTACCTCTTCGACCATGCCCTGACCGATCAGGTATTTACCTCTGGCCTCTGCGACCTCAAAGGTCGTACCAACTTCCTGGATCTTATGCAGCACCATATCGTTGTAGCGTTTGATTACCTTGACTTTCATTTCGTATCACCTCTCTTTCTCCGGCGTTGCACCGGTGCAACTTTGTAAAAATGGATATAAAAAGAGAGCCTGTTTCCAAGCTCTCTTAATATTCGATATTTTAATACTGTTTCTGTATAATCCCCGGCTTCAGCGTCTGCAGGTTTGTCCAATCTGTGATAAGGATTGGTACTACATTTTCTGCATTTTTCCGGCGTTCTCTATACTCGTCTTCACTGACGTACATCTTGCAGTTATCCAGCAGCACGTTCATGCAGGTAAGATCATCCTTTATTTTCTGGATCGCATTCAGGATCGCCGGATTCTCCGGGACGTCTACGACTTGCCGGATCGACGGTCTGGCAGCCGGTACAGGCCTTGTTTGTGGCTCCGGTTTATTTTCCTTTGCCCGGAAGTAGAAGTCTACCAGATAGTCGTATACCTGCCATGCCTTGTCTGTGTTTAAGGATTTAGCATGGAGTAATGCACCTTTTTCTGTCCAGAGATACAGGTGCGCTGCTCTGCTTGCGACCAGGGCGTTTTTTCCTACCTGGTCATCCCCCTGCTCCACCTGGTTCTTAAATGCTTTAAGTTCTCCTCCTGTGAGAGAAATATAATGCTTGCCATCAATAAAGCGTTTACGATTCTCTCTAAAATTCTGTTTTATTCTGTCTGTTGTTGTATCATAAGCTTCTGCCAGCTGTTTTGTTGTTAAAACCCGTATTCCCTTAGCTTCTATTATCTTTGGTAATTGCACGTTTCTTTCCTCCAATCTTTTGATTGCAAGGAACGTCCTGTGAATGCTATAATATTTTCAGAGGATTATTCCTCGCTGGATTAGAACGTTGTTTTCGTTGGTAGCGGTGGCAACGTTCTATTCTTTTTTGGCAATGACTATTTCGATTCCCCTTCTAACAACATCAGTTCTGCTTAACTGGTTTTCTTTACAATACTTAATCAATTTCTCGTTTGTTTCTTCGTCGATCCTTGCTTTAACCTCTATTGTCTTTGGTTTATCTACTTTTGGTCTTCCAGTCCGTGGGCTCATGTTCTTCACCTCTCTTTTTGTGCCACAATTAGAGTATACTTATTGAGCCACAAGAAGTCAAGCAGTATTTTAACCACTTTTTGAATTTGAGCAAGGTATCAAATTGATACCTTATTACCCTTAGTTCGTTTAAGCAGGTCGATTTTTTCGACCTGCTTATCCAACTACTTGCATCACGGTATAAAAATACCACCGGTCATTTCTGACTGGTGGTGTTCTTATCATAATCTTCAAAGCACATCCTATCAAATTTCTTCTTGAAACATTTGGTATGTTATTGTAGAATATACATAAGATATCTTATAAGAGCCATTCACAGTACCCATAATCCGTAAGGATTGTACAGCCGAATGGCTCTTATTTTTCTTTTCTCTTAAATATTCCTACAATTTGCCCGTCTTTATATAATCCCACACTATCAATAAAAGTTGTGTGTGTGGATCTAAAAAGATCATTTACCTGTTTTTGAATTTCACTTGATTCCAAAGTGCAATCTGTAATATCAAACATAAAGCAACTTGCTTGTCTTTTTTTCTTCTTCACTGCATTGTACAGTACATTTTTTCCTTCTGTGCTTATGGTCTTTAAATCCCATCCTACTCCATCTATTTTAAAATCTGGTGTAGATATTCCCTGCGGATATGTAACTCTCGGAACCATTTCCACATTTTTACCGTATGATTTTGCCAAAACATCAGCAACATCTCTTTCGTGTTTGGAATAATCCAGTAGTATGGTTTTTCCATTAACTTCATACTTGACACCGTCTACGGTATACTCTGTCAAATCTGTCACCTGTCCTGGATTCTCTGCATTTGCAATCCATTGTGAAGTAACATTCTGCAGAGCTTCAGTTTGTTTGTCCTTTTCCATTTCTTTTGACTCATCGGCCTGTCCTGCCGGGTTATCCTTGATGTATGTATCGTACCATTCCTGATACGTCATATTGGCCGGTATCCGGATAACTTTGCCGTTTGCATCCTTGGCGGTTCGCTTCATATCCGCCAGCCATTCCCGGTGAATCACAGCGATCGTCGTTGACCGACACCACGGATGCAGCGGCGGGGCTGTCTTGCCTATGGTGTATTCCTCCACGGGGAAGATCTTACCGTCCATGTCCCGGCACATCTGGGATGTCCGAAGGTCCAGCGTCGCCAGATACATGTATTCTTTGATCTTGGCATCCTTGTATCCGGCCAGCACCATCTGGGAGGATACCCAGGCGGCTTCTGTACGGATCAGGCGGCGGCTTTTAATCGCACCGGCTCCATATTTCTGGTTGAAGATCTCGGCTGTCTCACGGTCCGTTCTGCCCGTGATCAGAGATACCAGCATTTCTGTTTTCAGATCTTCGGTCAGCGCTCTGGTGTTTTTCCATATCCTCTGGCTGTAGTTCTGGCCGTACCACTTCATCTGTAGCATACGGTCGATCTGTTTCTCACTTACATGAGAAAACGAAAAACCATACCCGGCCCGCTGCTGCAGGTTGAATATGGTTTTATAGTACTGATCGTCTGCCAGACTCTTGTAAAACGCTGTGGTTTTCTTTACTTCCTGCTGATACACATCCTGCATGATGCGATCCAGCTGCAGGCTGATATCTGCCAGCCGTTCCAGTCTGGCACGGAATGCATACGACTCCATCTCCCGGATCAGGGTTTTATCCTTTCCTCCGGAGGCCATGTAGGCCTGGACGAGCTGCTGTGCCGTCGCACCGTTACCCGCTGCTTCGATCAGCTTTCGGGCTTCCTCTTCTGACAGATCCCACTTTTTCCGGAACCGTTCGAATATGTCCCTGCCCTGCTCATTAAGCCATACAGAGGCTTTCATATACGTTCTGGACATCTGGTCGGCTATGCTTTCAGCGTCCTTCATGGCCTCGTAGATCTGCTGTACAGACCGGTTCTTCCAGTAGCTCATTACTTCTTACCTTTGTCCTGCTGCCCTGTATCCGCTTTATCACCGTTTTTATCCCCGGATTCTCCCGGCTTCTTTTTGCCGTCCTGATCGTCCGGGGTATCTTCCGGCGGTGTGTTCGGCGTCATGCCAAACATCTGCTGCTGCCGTTCCAGGCTCTTCTGGTTCTCTTCCTCCACGGCGGCGATCTCCTCATCCGGATTATCCACCCACGGGATCTGGGCCAGCAGGGTTTTCTGCGAGACTTTTCCCCACAGGTTTGATACGATCTGTGAGATTTCCAGATTGTTTTTCGGTAAACCCCGGGTGAAGTCGATACGGATCTTGTTCGGATCGATGTTGGCAACGTTTTTCAGCTTTAACCATCCGCACAGGATCTTCAGGCGCTTCCGGAGGCCCTTTCTGTAATACCGGCTTTTTACTTTGGTGATGTTCTCCATGCCCAGCAATTTAAACTCCATAGCCACGCCTGACACATTACCACCGAAAGCTTCGTCTGTCATACAGGGGATGTTTGAAAACTTATGGATGTCCTGCTCCAGTGCCTTTTTCAGCACTTCCACGCCGTTCTCATCAAACGTTCGGGTCAGATACTCGGCTTTTGCACCGTCCGGAACTTCGATTACCCTTTTCTTTTTGAGTGTTTCCATAACGTCCCCGCCAGTATCACCATCTTTTCCGCTGTTTATCGTGGCGTCCTCATCCGTGATGAGTGTGCCATATATGGCAAGAATGGCATCGATGAACTGCTCCTTGTCTGTGATGCGGTCGCTCATCAGCGCATTATAGGCATCAATCAGGCTGATCTGCAGTTCAAAATCCCCGATGCAGTCCTTGTTATTGTCGTATTCTACTACAGGGATGCTCTCCATGTAGTGCGGCCGTGGCACTTCACCGATCATCTGTGGACCGTCCTGATCCAGGATGTTGATCTCCCAGATATAGTTCTGTGTAATCACAGTTGCCGCAAATATCGGTACACGAGTGTCTGTTGCATCCTCTTTTTTGTAATAATACACGTAAAACAATTCCCGCCGTTCGATCGTGTCGTCTGTGACCTTAAAGGTATGCTCGGAGGGGATATTGCGGATATGAAGCTCCGCCTCGTCCTCTCCAGCATAGATATACTCATATGCTTTTCCGTATATGGATCCACACAGGCCATTATCTCCATCTGCCTCATCCGCTCCACTGGCATCCAGCAGATCCAGAAGAGGCTGGATATCTTCGTCAGACGTATAAGCTACCGGGTTACCGATGAAATAGGCACTGGCAGTATCTGCGATGTCCTTTGCATGGTTGCACACCAGCTTATTTTCTTTCTTGGTGTCATTCAGGATCTTATGCTGTCCATCATAGTAGGCTTTCAGCTCATGCAAATGCATGGCTTCGTCCACATGTTTCAGGATCAGATGACGGATCATCTCTTTACTTGGGTTATTCTCGTCCCACTTTTCTGCGGGCATGGTGTATTCAATCATCCGATACCACTCCTTTTCATGTCTTTTATCCTTGCTGTCTTGCCGAATATGGTGTATACAAAATACCGTATTCCATCCATGGCGTGATCTGCGGTCTTTACTGGTTTATCCTCGCCGTGTTCTGCTGCCTTGGCATCCCAGATGTAGGAGCCAAATTCTTTGATCGTGTTTACACACTCTGTAGCAAAGCACAGCTTTTTCAGATTCAGCCATGTAGCCACCTGCCGGATACCGTCAAGTACGTCATTTCTGGCTTTCAGTACCTTGATTCCCCGTTTTCGCAATTCAGCAATAAAAGAGGCGGCAGCCGGATCCACGATCATAGCACGGATCTTCGTGTCGCCTATCCACTCTATAAAATCATCCGCAAATTCTGCATCTGTCTTCTGTTTATTGTTATCCCGGCCGGAATAGTAGTACTCACGGATGCAGTACCATACCCCGTCTATGCCTTTGTTCCACAATAGAAAAACCGTTGCGTTCTGCGTACCGTAGTCGCAGGAAACGTAGCGGTTTCCGTTTATCAGTTTCGGTTTTATCTCTTCCAGCGGCTTCGTATGGATCTTCTTGTCGAACATATCATAGATAATGCCCTCGGCCATACACCACAGGCCCAGAATATAGCGTTTGTAGAATACACCGGAATACATTCCGCGGTATCTTTCCCGCACCTTCTCAGCAAGGGAGAGGTTATCATCCATGGTGAAATGGAGATACAGCAGGTTCTTTTCCTTTGCCTTGTCGATCCAGTCTGTTTTAAACCAGTGATATGGTCCATCCGGATTGCAGTTAAAAAAGAACTTTGACCCATCCACGGAACATCGGCCCGTGGCCTGGTTCACGAACGATTGTGGCATCAGAGCCACTTCATCAAAGAACATGCCGGCCAGCGTAATACCCTGTATCAGATCTTGGCTTCGTTCGTCCTTGCCGCCGAACACATAGAAATAATTCTCTTTATCTCCCCATGTGACAGTGAGCATATTGTCGGATCGGCTGTAGTCTGCCTGGTAACCTCTGGATTTCAGCATCGGCATCAGCGGATTCAGCACGTTTCTCCGGAAAGATCCGATGGTCTTACCGGCCATACCAAAATTCTCACCGTCAAAACTCGCCATTGCCCACATCACATAGGACAGTGACATACTCAAAGTCTTTCCGGATCGGATCGCACCATCGGCTATGATTCCATCGCTGTCTCTTACCGGGCTGTCCTCTGTCCACCAGTTCAGGATCTTACGCTGCTGCTTCGAAAATGGCTGAAACTGGAAGATCTTATTCTTCCTTCTCTTCCTCAGTCTCATTCCAATCCTCCGCAGCTACACCACTCAGAGCTTTGATAAAGCCATCGTCAACGGCTTCTGATCCATCATCAGGCTGCAGCTTTGCTTTCAGGCTCTCTGTCTGGGCCTTGATCTGTTCGATACGGGCCTGCTGTTCTTCTACGTCCAGATCCGTCCGCTGCTGGTCATTCCAGCCTTTAAAATTATTTCTCAAGCTGAACTGTGCGCCGTTCGATCCATCCCTGTCAAACAGCCTTTCCTCGGTGTACGCTTCGATCATTGTCTTTGCGCGCGTTATCGTGTTCATAAATTCCTTTTTGCCCTGGTAATTCAACAGGGAAAGCCGGGTGGTAAAGCCCAGTGCAAGCGCCAGTCCTGTCACCGTCGGCGGCCTCTGATTTATATGGATCGGATCGCCAAATTTATTCAAAATCGGCTTTCCGTCATCGTCTTTCAGGATTTCTCCTTCACATTCTTTGAAATAGGCGTCAATCTTTTCTTCTATTTCCTCTTTGCTTTTATACTTCGGCGGCCGTCCGACCGTCTTTACTGCTGCCACCTGGCCACCTCCTTATCATTTTATCTGCCTCTGGATCTTCGTGTAGCACGATTTCCCTTTGCTGCCATCTTAGATCCTCTGCTCAGTTCACGGTTCGAAGCTGTCTGCTGATCCAGAAATGCATCTGCCGCTTTTCTATAGGCTTCATAGTTTTTCCTTTCGTTTTTCATAGCTGCTGCCGTTACTGGTTTAACTGTGGCTCCATTGGATTCCACACGCTGCTTAAATTCAGCTGCAGTCATATTCAATGGTGTTGGCTCTGCATTTCCATCTATGCCACGCTGATAGTAATTCGTTTCGCCATGCTTACTAAAATAGTATCTCGTGGTCTCTCCATTATGTGTAACATCCATTCCCGTGGTTTTTCCTCCAGAGAATGAACTGCTGCCACCTCTTCCTCCCATATATTCCTCCATTTCTGCATATAAAAAGAGACCCATTTCTGGATCTCGTCAAGAATGTGCATCTACCACCCATTGCACTTTGCTTCTTTGAATTTTTCCTGAAATGCCCGGATCCGCACAATATTACCCATGCATTCCTCCGGAACATTGCCATAAAAGATGATCGTCTCCGGCTCCAGCCGTCTGACCATCTCTTTATATCCGTTCAAGAACAGTTCTTTTGTCTTCCGGCTCTGCTGTGTTCCAACACTGGATACTGCCACCGTGCTATGTGCAGGTTCTCCGTCAAAGCACCACGCATAGCTGTTTTCATCACTCCAGCCAATTGTTGGGATCACCTCTATACCGTTCTCCTGCAAATACGCACCTATCCAGTGCTTTCTGTAATGGTTATAGATCTGTATGGCCTTTGGAAAATCTGTATACATGCTAAAATCCGGCGTCATGACATACCTGAACTGCTGCAGCATGGGCAGATAAACATCCGGTGCTGACCATAGCCGGTTAAACCGATAATCATCTATGAAGAAATGAACGCCTTTGTTTGAACGGCTCTTGCATCCTGCTGCCGAACTAAAAGGGATGAACTCGCATTCGCCTTCAAATTGTACAGGCTGTATGATTGGTATGTTGTATAAACCAGCACCATCATATATTCTCTTTTCCAAGTTTTCATAATTGCGCAGACTTCTGTAGTTCATACTGCTTCCTTTACATAAAAATGCCGCCAGATTACTCTAGCGGCCCACTTCACTTATGGAAGTTTTGTAAGCGCTCAATATTCCGGCGTTAGCCATATAACAACGCCTGCATCATTTTGCTAGATGCAAGCGTTTTACTACATT
>CAVCMG010000039.1:0-25698 GCA_963603285.1 Ruminococcus bromii | reverse complement strand
CTGCACGAAAAAAGATTTGATATCTATTAAAACCGTGCACTTTATTATACCACTTCTAGGCAGAAAATGCTGTAAAACCAACGATTATAAGTTGATTTTTATTTAATCAGCAGACACTAAATATTTGTATTTGCCCACAACATTGAAAAATGTGCCAGACAAATTTTGGCAAAGACTACAAGCAATTGATACTATTTTCTATGGTGGAACAAAAGAGTCGTTTGCGAAGATTTGTAAAGTGGATAGGTGGGACATTGATGTAAAACATATGGAATACGATATTGATCCTGATACATTAGAATATCATACAGATTAAAAGTATGAAAAAAGTTTAGGGGGAGAAAGGGAAATATGTACGACATTATATATGAAGAGTTATCGTCAGATGAAATCAGAAATTATCTGGGTCGCATCGGTTTTACCGGTACGCCCAAGGTGTCGAAGGACTGTCTGGATGAGCTGATTTATCTACACCAGTGTCATGTACCGTTCGAATGTCTGGACACGTATCATACAGATGTGATGATCCCGCTGGATAAGGACAGTCTCTATGACAAGATCGTGACGAGACACCGCGGAGGCTTCTGCTTTGAGTTAAACGGCCTGTTCTGCCTGCTGCTGCGGGGGCTTGGCTTTGATGCGTACTCTGTGATGTGCCGTGTAGTGGCAAATGCGACGGAGCTTCGCAACATTTCCCACAGAGCCACGCTTGTAACCCTGGATGACAGGCAGTATTTGGTGGACGTCGGCTTTGGCGGGCCGATGGCGGCTTTTGCCGTGGAGCTTTCCGGAGAGAAACAGTCCGGGCATGGCGAGACGTACTGGATCGAGGATGCGCCGGGAGGGTGGCATCTGATCTGTCGTCTGGATGTGGCGGGAGAGCGTAAGACGACGATCCTTTTTCATACGGCAGTGCTGGTGCCGAATGATTTTGCAGCGTTCTGTACGGCAATGCTTCTGAACCCGGAGTGTATTTTCCGCACGCGCCGTACTGTAAATCTTCGTACAGCGGACGGAAATATCGGAATCGAAGATAATATCCTGTCGATTCGTGACAAAAATGGAAAGACTGTCCGTGAATTTTCAGAAAATGAGCTTCCGGATATATTACGTTCACACTTTGCGGTGGAAATTAAGTAAAAAATAATTCGGAAAAATCGTGAAAAATTAACAAAAATTACTTGCATAATGAGAGACCTTCTGCTATACTAATTATCGGACTTTTCTGCCCGGGTGGCAGTGGGTCTCAAATTATAATGCCCAAGAGAGGTAATACGTGAAAGGAGGATTCCAATGAAGGTAAGATCATCTGTTAAACCGATTTGTGACAAATGCAAAGTCATCAAGAGAAAAGGAAGTATCAGAATTATCTGTGAGAATCCAAAGCACAAACAGAGACAGGGTTGATCCGTCAAACAACTCTGGATCCGACGAATGCTGATCCTTTTTTCGTGCGGCTGCGAAAGGAGCGTAAGGTATTCTGTCAAACCCAGACGGCATGTACCGTTTGGACTTCTGGAAATATTATGTAGTGGTTCGATCCAGTATCATAATATTGCTTGAAACCGGCATAGCCGGAAAGGCCAGAGAAATCTGGCTGGATGCATCATACCGGCATCCCATTTAAGAAAATATTAACAGGCCGGCGCACACATTTCAGGCATGGGAGACCATGAGCTGCGTTAAACGGTCAAAGAAATGGAGGAAAAATTACATGGCTCGTATAGCTGGTGTAGATTTACCAAGAGACAAACGTGTAGAGATCGGATTAACCTATATTTACGGAATCGGCAGAACAAGCGCTACCCGTATTCTGAAAGAGGCTAATGTTAATCCGGACACACGTTGCAGAGACTTAACTGACGAAGAGGTTAAGGCAATCAGTGTCGTTATCGACGAAACACAGACTGTAGAGGGTGATCTGAGAAGAGAAATCGCTCTGAACATCAAACGTCTGCAGGAGATCGGATGCTACAGAGGTATCCGTCATAGAAAGAGCCTTCCGGTTCGTGGCCAGAACACAAAGAACAATGCCAGAACAAGAAAAGGTCCGAAGAGAACTGTAGCAAACAAGAAGAAATAATAACAAGTAAACTCTTAAATAAGAAGAAAGTAGGTTAGTTTTTAAAATGGCTAAAGTGACAAAGAAAACGACTGCTTCCAACAAGCGTCGTGTTAAGAAAAACGTTGAACGCGGACAGGCACACATTCAGTCTTCCTTTAACAACACAATCGTTACTCTGACTGATACAGAAGGAAATGCTCTTTCCTGGGCAAGTGCTGGTGGTCTTGGTTTTAGAGGTTCAAGAAAATCTACTCCTTATGCAGCTCAGGTTGCAGCTGAGACAGCTACAAAGGCTGCTCTGATCCACGGTCTGAAGACTGTAGATGTATTTGTAAAGGGACCGGGTTCAGGTCGTGAGGCAGCTATCCGTGCACTCGCAGCAGCTGGTCTTGAAGTTACAAGTATCAAAGACGTTACTCCGGTACCGCACAATGGTTGCCGCCCGCCGAAGCGCAGAAGAGTTTAATTAGGAGGACAAATAGAGATGGCAGTAGATAGAACACCTGTACTGAAAAGATGCAGATCTTTAGGTATGGATCCGGTATATTTAGGAATTGACAAGAAATCCACAAGACAGCTGAAAAGATCCAGCAGAAAAATTTCTGAGTATGGTCTGCAGCTGCGTGAAAAACAGAAAGCCAAATTCATTTACGGCGTTCTGGAGAAACCGTTCCGCAACTATTACAAGAAGGCAGACAAGATGCCGGGCATGACAGGTCCGAACCTGATGATCATGCTGGAGAGCCGTCTTGACAACGTTGTTTTCCGTCTTGGTCTTGCCAGAACAAGAAAAGAAGCAAGACAGATCGTTGACCACAAGCATGTACTGGTAAATGGTAAGCTGGTTAATATCCCGTCTTACCTGGTTAAAGCCGGTGATGTTGTAGAGATCAAAGAAAACAAGAAGTCCAGCCAGAGATACAAAGACATCCTGGATGTTACTGCTGGCAGACTGGTTCCGGAGTGGCTGGAAGCAGATCAGGAAGCACTGAAAGGTACTGTTAAAGAACTTCCGCAGAGATCCATGATCGATGTTCCGGTTGACGAGATGCTTATCGTCGAGCTGTACTCCAAATAATAGATTGTAACCGAAGGTAACAAAACCCATTTAAAGGAGGGACTTTGCGTGTTTGATTTTAACAAGCCGAAAATTGAGATCACAGAGATTTCCGAAGATAAAAAATACGGTCGTTTTGTTGTAGAACCGTTGGAAAGAGGATACGGTACCACTCTGGGTAACTCCCTGAGAAGAATCATGCTGTCCTCCCTTCCGGGTGCTGCCGTAAGCCAGGTTAAGATCGAGGGCGTTCTGCATGAGTTCAGTTCTATTCCGGGTGTTAAGGAAGACGTAACTGAGATCATCATGAACCTCAAGAGTCTGGCAATCAAAAACAACAGCGAATCCAATGAGCCGAAGGTCGCTTACATTGAATATGATGGAGAGGGTGTTGTACACGCTTCCGATATTCAGGTGGATCAGGATATCGAGATCATGAATCCGGATCAGGTTATCGCCACATTAAACGGTGGCGCTGACAGTAAGCTGTATATGGAGATCACCATTACCAAGGGCCGTGGCTACATCAGCGCAGATAAAGGCAAGAGCGACGATCTGCCGATCGGTGTGATCGCTGTAGATGCAATCTATACACCGGTAGAGCGTGTAAACCTGACGGTAGAGAATACCCGTGTTGGTCAGATCACTGACTTTGACAAGCTGACACTGGATGTCTACACCAAGGGTACACTGGAGCCGGACGAAGCGGTCAGCCTTGCAGCTAAGGTTTTAAGTGAGCATCTGAAGCTGTTCATCGACCTTTCTGAGAATGCAAAGACTGCAGAAGTTATGATTGAAACGGTTAACGATGAGAAAGAAAAGGTTCTGGAAATGAATATTGATGAGCTTGAGCTCTCTGTTCGTTCCTACAACTGTCTGAAACGTGCCGGTATCAATACAGTAGAAGAACTTTGCAACAGAACATCTGAGGATATGATGAAGGTTCGTAACCTTGGTCGTAAGTCCCTGGAAGAGGTTCTGTCCAAGTTAAAAGAGCTGGGACTTCAGCTGAATCCCGGTGAAGAGTAAGCGGGAGCTCTAAAAAGCATATCCTGTCGGGGTCTTTCAAAGCGAGAGATGTCGTTAGAAATTTATGGACAAAAAGCAACAGCCAGTAAGACCGAAAGAGCGTGACTGCTGTTCCACAAATGGAGGAAAATAATTATGGCTATGTACAGAAAACTCAGCAAAACATCTGATCAGAGAAAAGCTCTGTTAAGAAACCAGGCTACAAACCTGATCCATCACGGAAAGATCGTTACTACCGAGGCTCGTGCCAAGGAAGTTCGTAAAATGGTTGAGCCGCTGATCACTATGGCAATCAAAGAGAAAGACAACTTCGAGACTGTTACTGTTACTGCTAAAGTAGCTCGTAAAGATGCTGACGGCAAGAGAGTAAAAGAGGTTGTTGACGGCAAGAAAGTTACTGTTTTTGATGAAGTTCAGAAAGAGGTAACAAAGGATGCTCCGTCCAGACTGCATGCCAGAAGACAGATGCTGAAAGTTCTTTACCCGGTAGTTGAGGTTCCGACCAAGAACGCTGGTAAGAAGAAAAATACAAAACAGGTTGATCTGGTAGACAAACTGTTTACAGAGATCGCTCCGAAATACGCAGATCGTAACGGTGGTTACACACGTATCATCAAGATCGGACCGCGTAAGGGCGACGCAGCTATGGAAGTAGTTCTTGAGCTGGTTTAATTTCAGATAAGAGAAGGGTGAATAGCTTAGGCTGTTCACTCTTTTTTTATATTCTTTTTAGTCTTAATGAGTTGTATCTGCTGTAAAAATGGTGTAAAATCTCCATATTCTGTGAAAATACTGTGAAATGTGAGGGATAACGATGAAAAAGAAACTGTTTTTTGTATTTAATCCTCATGCCGGGAAAGCAATGATTCGTTCCAAACTGCTGGATGTAGTGGATGTGTTTGTAAAGGGCGGATACGAGGTACAGGTACATCCGACACAGGAAAGAAGAGATGCTGCTGCGCAGGTAAAGGCTGCCAGCGAATGGGCCGATCTGATCGTATGCTGTGGTGGTGACGGTACGATGGACGAGGCTGTCAAGGGCTTTATGGAAGCAGAACGCAAGGTGCCTATGGGCTATATTCCTGCAGGCAGTACGAATGATTTTGCTTCCAGTCTGCAGATCTCCCGCGAAATGCATGTGGCAGCACAGCAGATCGTGGACGGTAGTGCCAGATATCTGGATATCGGTTCTTTTAATGAGGACTATTTTGTATATATAGCGGCTTTTGGTTTGTTTACGGAGACATCCTATCAGACAGATCAACAACTGAAAAACACGATGGGCTATCTGGCCTATGTATTGCAAGGAGCCAAGGAGATTTTTGATATCAAGTCATATCGCATGAAATTCACCTCGGACGTAGAGACATATGAGGGCGATTTTATCTACGGTATGGTAACAAATTCCAAATCCGTAGGCGGTATGAAGAATCTTACCGGTAAGAATGTCGAGATGGATGACGGTTATTTTGAGGTTACGCTGATCCATACGCCGAAGAATCCTCTGGAGCTGGCCGAGATCGTTGCCTGCCTGATGAGTCAGGAGGATACGACCAATCTGATCGATACCTTTAAGACCAGAAAGCTTACGGTGGAAAGTGATGAGAAGATTGGCTGGACGCTGGACGGTGAATTTGGTGGCGCTGTCGACCATCTTATTATTGAAAACCACCAAAAAGTTTTGCCTTTGGTCCTGAATCCTGTAAAAGAAAAGGAAATTCCGCTGCTTGGCTGATTTATCTTTATTTTTCGAGGAAGATGAGATATAATGTTAGCGGTGTCTCAGAGACACAACAAAAGTAATCCAAGAGTTTATTTTCAAGGAGGTATATGTGATGTTAGTATCAGCTAAAGCAATGCTGGATAAAGCAAAAGCAGAACATTATGCTGTAGGTGCTTTCAATATCAATGATCTGGAGTGGTGTAAGGCCATTCTGACAGCAGCACAGGAGTGCAAGTCTCCGGTGATCCTGCAGGTATCTGAGGGTGCTGGTAAATATATGACAGGTTACAAGACCGTAGCCGGTATGGTAAACGGTATGCTGGAGGAGATGAATATTTCTGTTCCGGTTGCTCTGCATCTGGATCACGGTAGCTACGAAGGCTGCCTGAAATGTGTAGAGGCAGGTTTCTCTTCTGTTATGTTTGACGGTTCCCATTATCCGATCGATGAGAATGAAACCAAGACAAAAGAGCTGGTTGCCCTGACACATGGCAAAGGCATGTCCATCGAGGCTGAGGTCGGCGGTATCGGCGGCGAAGAAGACGGCGTTGTTTCCAACGGTGAGTGCGCTGATCCGGATGAGTGCAAGAGAATTGCTGATCTGGGCGTTGATATGCTGGCAGCTGGTATCGGTAATATCCATGGCAAATATCCGGCTAACTGGGCGGGCTTAAGCTTTGATACACTGGCAGCCATACAGGAAAAGACCGGTGATATGCCGTTAGTACTGCACGGTGGTACAGGTATCCCGGCTGATCAGATCAAGAAAGCTATCAGCCTTGGCGTATCTAAGATCAATGTAAATACAGAGTGTCAGCTGGCATTTGCCGAAGCTACACGTAAATATATCGAAGAAGGAAAGGATCTGCAGGGCAAGGGCTATGATCCGCGTAAGCTGCTTAAACCGGGTGCTGAAGCTATAACAGCATGCGTTAAGGAAAAGATGGAGCTGTTTGGATCTGTAGGTAAAGCCTGAGTTACTGTGCAGCCGCAAAAAGCTGCCTGTGGCAGGTGTGGTTTGTACTGAAATGAATACAATGTAATTTGTGCTTGCATTTTTGTGCAGGATGTTGTATCTTCATTTTAGTTGGATAGTTTCCAATGGTGTTGAGAACAAGGGCGTTCCACTGTGGTGGAGTGCCCTTTTTTGTACAACATAATGGATGTGATTGCGAGAGATAAGCGCATGTCTGTGAAAGAAGGAGGATATTATGAGCGAATACGTAAAAGTTTCCGAAATCTTCGGAGAGAATGTCTTCAATGATTCTGTCATGAGAGAGCGCCTTCCGAAAAAGGTGTATGCAGAATTAAAGAAAACCATCGAAGAGGGCAAGGATCTGGATCCTGCCATCGCTGATGTCATTGCCCATGAGATGAAAGAATGGGCTATTGAAAAGGGTGCGACCCATTACACACACTGGTTCCAGCCGCTGACAGGTGTTACTGCAGAAAAGCATGATTCCTTTATCACAGCACCGATGCCGAATGGCAAGGTTTTGATGAGCTTTTCCGGTAAAGAGCTGATCAAGGGCGAACCGGATGCATCTTCCTTCCCGTCCGGTGGCTTACGTGCTACATTTGAAGCCAGAGGCTATACTGCATGGGATTGTACATCTCCGGCATTTGTTCGTTATGATGCTGCTGGTGCTATCCTCTGTATCCCGACAGCTTTCTGCTCCTACAAGGGTGAGGCCCTGGATCAGAAAACACCGTTACTTCGTTCCATGCAGGCAATTAATAAACAGGCGCTGCGTGTATTGAGACTGTTTGGCAACACAACATCTAAAAAGGTCACTCCGAGTGTAGGACCGGAGCAGGAGTACTTTCTGGTAGACCGTCAGAAATATTTACAGCGTGAGGATCTGATTTTCGCTGGACGTACACTGTTTGGCGCTATGCCGCCGAAAGGCCAGGAGCTGGAGGACCATTACTTCGGTACAATCCGTCAGAGAATTGCTTCCTTTATGAAGGATGTCAATGAAGAACTCTGGAAACTGGGTGTTCCGGCCAAGACACAGCATAACGAGGTGGCTCCGGCACAGCATGAGCTGGCACCGATCTATGCTGAGTGTAATGTGGCTGTAGACCATAACCATCTTGTTATGACTACATTAAAGAAGGTAGCATGCCAGCATGGCCTTTACTGTCTGTTGCATGAGAAGCCGTTTGCCGGTGTTAATGGTTCCGGTAAGCATAACAACTGGTCTATTACAACAGATGATGGTATCAATCTGCTGGATCCGACTAAGAAACCGCATGAAAACCTGCAGTTCCAGCTTGTTTTGTCCTGTATTCTGAAGGCTGTTGATGAACATGCTGATCTTTTGCGTGAGTCCGCTGCAGATGTTGGTAACGATCATCGTCTGGGTGCAAACGAGGCACCGCCGGCTATTATCTCCATCTACCTTGGAGAGCAGCTGGATGATGTTGTACAGCAGATTATCAAGACTGGTTCTGCTGATCACAGCTTAAAGGGTGAGAGCCTGACCACAGGTGTAGATACCCTTCCGGATTTCCGCAAGGATGCTACAGACCGTAACCGTACGTCACCGTTTGCTTTCACCGGCAATAAGTTTGAGTTCCGTATGGTAGGTTCTAAAGATTCTATTTCCGGACCGAATGTTGTACTGAACACAATCGTTGCAGAAGCTTTCAAAGAAGCCTGCGATATATTGGAAAAAGCCGATGATTTCGAGAAAGAAGTAAAGGCTCTGGTATGCAAATATCTGACAGAGCATCAGAGAATCGTCTTCAACGGCAATGGCTACACAGACGAGTGGGTAGCTGAGGCTGAGAAGAGAGGTCTGCCGAATATCCGTTCCATGGTGGACGCTATCCCGGCACTGACCACAGAAAAGGCTGTCAAGCTGTTCGAAGAGTTTGGCGTATTCACAAAGGCTGAGCTTGAATCCCGTGCGGAGATCCAGTATGAGGCTTATGTAAAGGCTATCAATATTGAGGCTAAGACAATGATCGATATGGCTAAGAAGACGATCATTCCGGCTGTTATCAAATACACAACATCTCTGGCAGATTCTATTATTTCTGTAAAAGCCTGCGGTGTAGAGCCGGAGGTACAGACGGAACTGCTGCAGAAGATCAGTGGTCATCTGAAAGAGGCTCAGAAGGCTCTGGTGGAACTGGAAGTGATCACAGCCAAGGCTGCTGCTATCGAGGATATGCCGACAGCAGCAAGAGCATACCATGATGAGGTTATGCCGGCCATGACAGCATTGCGTACACCGGTAGATGCCATGGAGGTTCTCGTAGATAAGAAAGACTGGCCGATGCCGGCTTACAGTGATCTGATCTTTGAGGTTTAAGAGCAAAAGTTAAGATTGCGCTTTTTTGAGGGAGTGGGACGAAAGGTCCCACTCCCTTTTTACACCTTTTTTTTCATGCAGGGAGAGCTGTTTGACGAAGACGGAGCAGGATGATAGAATAGGCGTAGCGTTAAATATTTGAAACAGGAGATGTTTGTTATGACGATTTTGGAGAGACTGGATGCACTGCGCGGTCTGATGAAAGCACAGGATATGCAGGCATATATTGTCCCGACGGATGATTTTCACGGATCGGAGTATGTGGGTGATTTTTTTAAGACGAGAAAGTTTCTGTCCGGCTTTACCGGTTCTGCAGGTACGCTGGTGGTAACGCCGGACTGGGCCGGACTGTGGACAGACGGCCGGTATTTTCTGCAGGCTGCAAGACAGCTGGAGGGCAGTACGATCGAGCTGATGAAGATGGGAGAGCCGGGCGTGCTGACGATTGCGGAGTATCTGGCAGAGAAGCTGCCCATGCGGGCACGGATCGGCTGTGACGGTCGTACGATGACCACGGCCTTTGTCGAGGAGATCCGGGAAAAGACAGATGCAAAGGAGATGACCTTTGCCGGAACAAAGGATCTGGGCGATGAGATCTGGAAGGAACGTCCGGCAATGTCCGCAGAGCCGGTATGGATGCTGGATGAGAAATATACCGGCGAATCGAGACAGAGCAAACTGACCAGAGTACGTGAAAAGATGCAGGAGGAAGGTGCAGATGTACTGCTTCTGTCTGCTCTGGATGAGATTGCATGGCTTCTGAATCTGCGTGGACACGATGTGGCGTATACACCGGTATTCCTGTCCTATATGATCGTAGAAAAGCACAAGGCAACGCTGTGTATTCAGGAGCAGGTGCTGTCAGAGGAGATCCGCGCCGGACTGAAAGCTGACGGTGTAGAGGTTCAGCCGTATGATGTCATCTATGCGCTGGCAGAGCGGATTCCGGCAGAGAAATCCGTATGGATCGATAAGGAAAGCACCAATTATCGTCTGTATGAAGCCACGGGAACACATAGCGGCGTGATCACTAAGGACAGTCCGGTGATCCTGATGAAGGCTATGAAAAACGCCTGCGAGGCGAAAAATATCCGAGAAGCACATATTAAGGACGGTGTGGCTGTCACGCGGTTTATGCGCTGGCTGAAAACACATGTCGGCAAAGAAAAGATTACCGAAATCAGTGCGGCTGACCGGTTGGAGGAGTTCCGTAAGGAGATGGACGGCTTTATCGAGCAGAGTTTTGATTCCATCATCGGCTATGCGGAGCATGGTGCGATCGTGCATTACAAGGCCACAGAAGACACGGATATTGAGATCAAAGCCAGGGGATTATGTCTTGCCGATACCGGTGGACATTATCAGGAGGGTACGACGGATATTACCCGTACCTTTGCGCTGGGTGAGCTGACAGATGAAGAAAAAAAGATGTTCACACTGGTACTGAAGGGTCATCTGAACCTGGGTGCTGCACAGTTTAAATACGGTTGCTGCGGACAGAATCTCGACTATCTGGCCAGAGAGCCGCTGTGGGCCAATGGACTGGATTACAACCATGGTACAGGGCATGGCGTAGGGTATATCATGAATGTGCATGAGGGGCCGCAGCGGATCCACTGGCGGATTGCTCAGAATGTAAAGATGGTTCCTTTTGAAGAGGGAATGGTCGTATCCAATGAGCCGGGACTGTATCTGACCGATAAATTCGGTATCCGTCATGAGAATCTGGTGCTGTGCCGCAAGGGGAAACAGACCGAATTCGGGCAGTTTATGTATTTTGAGAATCTGACGATGGTGCCGTTTGATCTGGATGGTATAGATGTGACGCTGCTGAATGAGTTGGATATCGAGAGATTGAACGCTTATCATCAGAATGTGTACGATAAGATCTCTCCGTATTTCGAGGGCGAAGAACTCGAATGGCTGAGAGAGGCTACCAGACTGATTGCGAGATAAACTGTAAATATTGAAAAGATAGTGCCTACGGGTGCTGTCTTTATTCTGAGCTTATGGGGAAAATTAAGACTATGGATAGATGTGATATCGTCAAAATTTACGGTGAATCCTATAAGGACATGACCATTGAGCTGTTGGAGTATTGTAAGCTGGCAGAGCAGATCCCGGATACATCGGTGCGCGTTGGTATCAAGCCGAATCTGGTAGCACCGTCGGAAGCTTCTTGGGGCGCGACGACGCATCCCGAGGTTGTGGCTGGTATTATCGAATACCTGCAGAAACATGGATTTTACAACCTGATCATGCTGGAAGGCTCATGGGTTGGGGATAAGACCTCAGAATCCATCGAGGTGTGTGGATACGACAAGCTGATCGAGAAGTACCATGTGCCATTTATTGATCTACAAAAAGACAGCCACACAGAAAAAGACTGTGCAGGCATGGCACTTCATATCTGCGATACGGTGGAAACTGTTGATTTTTTGATCAATGTGCCGGTCTTAAAGGGGCACTGCCAGACGAAGATGACCTGTGCGCTCAAAAACATGAAAGGTCTGATTCCAAATACAGAGAAGCGCCATTTCCATGCCTGCGGTCTGCATGAACCCATTGCCCATCTGAATGCATATCTGCATCAGGACTTTATCGTGGTAGATCATATCTGCGGCGATCTGGATTTTGAGGACGGTGGAAATCCGGTGACGAGAAATTGTCTCATGGCTGGCTGCGATCCGGTGCTGATGGATGCCTGTTGCTGTGGACTGCTGCATATTCCTGTGGAAGAAGTGCCGTATATTGGCCTGAGCGCAGCACTTGGTGTTGGAAGCCCGGATGTAAAGCAGGCAAAGGTGACCGTGATCGGTTTAAAGACAAAGTGGAATGAACTGGATTTACCGTATTCCACGAAGGTGGTAGAGCTGAAGGATGCTGTGGAGGAGGTCGATTCCTGCAGTGCCTGTTATGGCTATCTGCTTCCGGCACTGGATATGCTGAAGGAAGAGGGGGTGTTTGATAAGCTGCAGGAGAAGATCTGCATCGGACAGGGTTACCGCGGAAAGACCGGACAGCTGGGCGTAGGAAACTGCACAGCAAGGTTTGATTTCTTCGTGAAAGGATGTCCGCCGACGGAGCAGGAGATCTATGAGCAGCTGAAAGCGTATATTTTGCAGTAGTCAGCAGATGTTACATCGTACTTTCAAAGGGAAAACTGCAGATACTCCCGGATATAAAAGGCCAGGAGCAGTTCAAAACGGGTCTGGGGATCTTCGAGATCATAATGAAGTTCGTCTTTTAAAAGGCGGACTTTTTTATTTACGGTGTTGCGGTGGCAGTAGAGCGTATCGGCTACATGCTGGATGCTGCAGTCGGTTGCGAGGTAGTGGCGGAGGATTTCGGTACAGTTACTGTCTGTCTTCTTGTCGTAGTCGAGTACAGGCTGCAGTCTGCGGCGGACATAGTCGGCCAGGACGCCGCGGTCGCTGACAGAGAGCAGGATCTGGTAGACACCGAGGTCATCAAAGGCCAGAACGCTCTGGTGGCGGAAAAGGGCGATCAGAGCACTAGTGCGGGCGTGAAAGAAGGCACGTGACAGATTGGCCAAGGTGGCGGCGGTGCTTCCAACGCCGACTGTAACAGGAATATCTGCAAAATGCTTCGTGAAAAAATCTCCCAATGTGTAGGCAATCGTATTCATACGGTACAGCTCCTGCTGTGGAAGTACCAGCAGGCAGTAGCTGTCAGTGCAGCACAGATGATGCTGGACTGACATGTGGCGGATATGTCGGCGGATATGTCGGCTTATGGCTGTTTGTCTGGCAAAGGGTGCAGCCGGAGAGACTGTGGATTGCGGTGTATGTACATAGATAAGGCCATACGGCTGGTATACGGGAAAACCGTATTCCTCCAGCTGCGGCAGAAGGATGGAAGCATCCTGCCGCCTGTGGATCAGCTGCAGCAGTGCCTGGTCGATCTTTTCGGTATGCTGGCTGTCAAAAAATAAGCGGCTGTAGTAATCATGGGTCACAGCGGTGATGGCCGTTTCCCAGGGCATGGTAAACAGGGGAAAACCGGCATCATTGCAGAGGGTAAGAAGTTCTCTCGTGATGTGTTCCGGTTGTATGTATTTGCCGATATTCAGGATCAGACCGCAGCTGTGTTCATTAAGCAGACCTTCAACCAGATGATACAGCCAGTCGGGATCCTCCTGACAGAGGATGCCGGTGGTGATGATGAGCTCACCGCCATTTAAGTAGCCGGGACCGGCCAGCGATTCTGCAATGTAGATCCAGCTGATAGGATTTTCAAGACCGGAGGCACCAGCCAGCAGCTTCAGGCCATATGTGGCATGGGTTTCATCATACAGGTTTTGTAAAAGAACAGACATAGGGTTTCCTCTGTAAATGTGCTTATAGTTTAATTAATATTGTGATGACACAGAAATAATCCTGTATATGGGTGAGTATAACGGAAAAACAGGAAAAAAACAAGTGGATTGTATAAAAATAATGTGCTGTCAGCATATTGGGCAGAGAAACAAGTGTGCCGGTGGAATCTGGATTTTGGGACGTATATATGAGATACTCTTTGCAGACAGGAACAAAGACGTTCAGCGAAATTCGAATGTCTTTGTCTTTTTGTATTTAAGAGAAAATGAATGCAGACAAAGAGGAGGAAGTTATTATGTTAAGAAATGATCTGCCAGAAATCATCACAGAAACTGTACCGGGCCCGAAAGCGGCCGCTGTGATCGAGAGAAGAAAAAATGCGACGCCGACAGCCATCGGCTGTGCCTATCCGGTGGTTATAGAAAGAGGAGAGGGAGCCATGATCGAGGATGTGGATGGTAACAAATTCCTCGACTGGATCGGCGGTGTCGGTGTGTTGAATATCGGCTTTTCCCAGCCTGAGGTTGTGGAGGCTGTCAAAGCACAGGCAGACAAATATTTCCATGGCATGTTCAATATCGTGACGCATGAAGGCTATGTAGCGCTGGCTGAAAAGCTGGCTGCGATCGCTCCGGTAAAGGGGGACAGGAAAAAGGTATTCTTTGCCAACAGCGGTGCAGAGGCCGATGAAAACGCTGTTAAGGTAGCCAAGGCTTTTACAAAGAGAAACAACATCATTGTCTTTTCCGGTGCGTTCCATGGCCGTACATTGCTGACAATGTCAATGACGTCAAAGAAAGCATATGCCGTAGGCATGGGACCTTTCCCGGATGGCATCTACAGAGCACAGTTCCCGTATTATTACCGGAATCCGGAGGGAATGCCGCAGGAGAAGGCCTGCCAGTATTATCTGGACTCGATCTATGCTGTTTTTGAGCAGTGTGCACCGGCAGATACGATTGCAGCAATCGTAGTAGAGCCACTGCAGGGTGAAGGTGGTTTTATCCCTGCTCCGATCGAGTGGATCAAGGCTGTACGCCAGATCTGTGACGATCATGGTATTATGCTGGTAGCTGATGAGGTACAGTCAGGTTTCTGCCGTACGGGGCGTATGTTTGCTTCAGAGTACTGGAAGGAAGCTGGCGTACAGCCGGATATCATTGCCACAGCAAAATCCATTGCTGCAGGTGTGCCGCTGTCTGCGATCATTGCGAGAGAAGAGATCATGGAGGCTCCGGCCAGGGGCACGATCGGAGGTACATACTGCGGTAATGCGTTGGCTTGTGCAGCATCATTAAAGACCATTGAGATTATGGAGAGAGATCATCTGGCAGACCGTTCGCTGGAGATCGGCAAGAAGGTGACAGACCGCTATAATGAGTGGAAGGTAAAATATCCGGTAATAGGTGATGTCAGAGGGCTTGGCGGTATGATCGGCCTGGAGCTTGTGAAGGATCAGAAGACGAAGGAACCGGCGCCGGAGCTTACTGCAGCTCTGATCCAGGAGTGTGTGCAGAATGGACTGATGATTGAGAATGCGGGGACGTATGGAAATGTGATTCGTTTTCTGGCACCGTTGGTGATTACGGATGAGCAGCTGGAGGCGGGGCTTGAAATTATGGAGAAGGCTTTGGTAAAATGTATGTAGTGTGATGGACGGACGCCAGGGGTAGATCCCGGTTCGGCATATCCTGTATGGGCTCTGCGCTCAGGCTCCGTCGGTCCGAGCCTGTAGTCTCGGACACTTACTCGCTAAATTCGCTTGGAGCCCATACAGGATATGCCGAACCGGGATCTGCCCCTGGCTGTGTATTGAAAAGATGAAGGAGACGGATGGTTATGTTGGAGTTGATGATTAAGCCTACGATATATAAGTATGATACAGTGAAGACGTTTTGTGAGGAAATTTCTCTTGGAAAGGGTGATTTGTTGCTGACGGGGGATAGGACGTTTGAAAGGTATTTTAAGGAGCTGGATCTGGGGTGTGATGTGATTCTGCGGCAGAGGTATGGTAAGGGGGAGCCTACGGATGAGATGGCGGAGGCGATCTGTGCGGATATTTGTGGGGAGCATAAGCGTATCGTGGCTGTGGGAGGCGGTACGATTCTGGATCTGGCAAAGCTGTTTGCTTTGCGGGAGATGTCTCCGGTGGTGGAGCTGTTTGACGGGAAGATTGAGCCGGTGAAGGATAAGGAGCTGATTTTGGTGCCAACGACCTGTGGTACGGGATCGGAGGTGACGAATATTTCGATTCTGGCGCTTAACAGCCGGGGGACGAAGAAGGGGCTGGCGCATGAGACACTGTATGCAGACCGGGCGGTGCTGATCCCGGAGCTTTTAGAGGATATGCCGGACAGTGTGTTTGCAACGAGTTCTATTGATGCGCTGGTGCATGCGGTGGAGTCGAGTCTTTCACCGAAGGCGAATGGGTACACGCGGATGTTTGGCTATAAGGCAATCGAAATGATCCTGAAGGGATATATGGTGATCCGGGATAAGGGTATGGCAGCAAGACAGGAGCTTCTGGGAGATTTTCTCACGGCGTCAAACTATGCGGGGATTGCTTTCGGTAATGCCGGATGTGGAGCAGTGCATGCGCTGAGTTATCCGCTGGGAGCGACGTATCATGTAGCGCACGGGGAGTCGAATTATGCGATGTTCACCGGTGTGATGAAAAAGTATATGGAGATAAAGTCGGACGGAGAGATTGCTGGGCTGAACCGGTTTATTGCGGATATTCTGGGATGTGAGACAAAAAGAGTCTACGAGGAGCTGGAGAAGCTTCTGAATGTACTGATCCAGAAGAAGCCGCTGCATACGTACGGAATGAAAACAGAAGAGATTGAGAGCTTTGCGGATTCAGTACTGGAAAACCAGGGACGTCTGCTGGCAAATAATTTTGTACCGCTTGACAGAGAACAGATTGTGGCTATTTACAGGTCACTGTATTGAAAATATATACAGATGTATGAGAGAAAAAATATGCTGAAATAATTGTTGTAAAAAACACAATTTATTGTTGACAGCGATAACCTAAAGTGTTATTATTCAACTCGTACAAAATAATACACGAAAAGCAAAGGCGCTTTCCTTTAACGGGAGAGCGCCTTTTTTGATTTTCGGGGAGCTAAAAGGAGACATGATATGAAGCTGAAAGACACAGGCCTTACCAAAGACCAGATCAAGGGACTTGTAGACAAATATATGATCGAGACATATGAGCGTATGGATTTCCTGGCAGAAACAGCGAAGGATCAGTACATCTATGACGAGAACGGTGAAGCGTATCTGGATTTTTACGCAGGTATCGCTGTAAACAGTGCTGGCAACTGTAACGAGAAGGTTGTAGCGGCTGTAAAGGATCAGGTGGACGATATCATGCACACCTTTAATTATCCGTATACGATTCCGCAGGCACTTCTTGCTGAGAAGGTTTGTACAACCATCGGTATGGACAAGATCTTTTTCCAGAATTCCGGTACAGAGGCCAACGAGGCTATGATCAAGATGGCACGTAAATATGGTATTGAAAAATACGGTCCGAATAAATATCACATTGTTACAGCAAAGATGGGCTTCCATGGCCGTACCTTTGGTGCGATGTCCGCTACCGGTCAGCCAGGCAACGGATGCCAGGTTGGCTTCGGACCGATGACCTACGGTTTCTCCTACGCACCGTACAATGATCTGCAGGCATTTAAGGATGCCTGTACAGAGAACACGATCGCTATCATGGTTGAACCGGTACAGGGCGAAGGCGGCGTACATCCGGCAACAAAAGAATTCCTCTGCGGACTGCGTGAGTTCTGTGATGAGCAGGGTATGCTGCTTCTTCTCGATGAGGTACAGACAGGATGGTGCAGAACAGGTGCTGTGATGTCCTATATGAATTATGGTATCAAACCGGATATCGTTTCCATGGCAAAGGCTCTTGGTGGCGGTATGCCAATCGGTGCGATCTGCGCGACAGAGGAGGTCGCCAAAGCATTCACAGCAGGTTCTCATGGTACTACATTTGGTGGTCATCCGGTCAGCTGTGCAGCTGCACTGGCTGAGGTCGGCGAGCTGCTCAGCCGTGATCTTGCCGGCAATGCAAAGAAGATGGGAGATTACTTCAGTGAGAAATTAAAAGAGCTTCCGCATGTCAAAGAGGTTCGTCATCAGGGTCTTTTGGTCGGCGTTGAATTTGAAGACTGTGTTAATGCTGTAGAGGTCAAACATGAGGCTCTGCACAGACATCTGCTGATTACAGCGATCGGTTCCAGCACGATCCGTATGGTGCCGCCGCTGATTATCACAGAGGAGGATTGTGATAAAGCTGTGGCAATTCTGAAGGAAGCCGTACCGGCAGCAGTAAAATAAGTGTTGAATTATATACTATAATGAAGCAAAGGCAAAGGGGCCGATTACAGATGCGTAACATTGTATCGGTCTCTTTTTTGCCATTTGCATTCCAGAAAGCGAATGCGTAGGGCTTTTTGGAAAAGAAAGGGAGAAGGATGAAACATCAGGTCATCACTATAGGATGTGAATATGGTGCAAAGGGCAACGCCATAGGAAAAAGGGTAGCCGCGTTGTTGGGGATCAAATTTTATGACAGAGAACTGGTCGACAGCATTATTGATGAAGTCGGCGTACCCAGAGATATCATGGAAAAAGTAGAAGCCGGTGTCGTAATCGCCGGTAAAGGTGCCAAGGGTGAAGAACGAGGCAACTTTTCAAAATATGCGGATCTGACAGACCGTGCGATCCACGTACAGAAACAGATCATCCGCAAGCTGGCACAAAAGGATTCCTGCGTCATCATCGGCCGTTCTGCAGATTATATTCTGAACGACAGAGACGATGTGCTCCGTATCTTTATCTATTCACCGGATGAAAAGCGGATTAAGAATGTGATGGAAAGTCACAACCTTTCAGAAGCGGATGCAAAACTTCTGATTACAGAGAAAGATAAACGGTATCATATGCGGCATAAGACCCTGACGGGCAGCAACCGTGGTGACCGTCATAACAGGGATATGCTGATTGATTCGAGCCTTCTGGGTATCGAGGGTACAGCAGAATATATCGTCGATCTGGCAAAAAAATGTTTCAAGAGTAAGGAGGCAGCAGTATGAACCAGAAAAAGTCGGAATTCGATAAAGTATTAGGTGCCTGGGATATACTTGTGATTGCCTTTGGTGCCATGATCGGCTGGGGCTGGGTAGTATCAAGTGGCGGTTGGATCGAAAAGGGAGGTGTTGTTGGTGCTGCGATCGGTTTTGTGATCGGTGGTATCATGATCTTCTTCGTAGGTCTGACATATGCAGAGCTGACAGCAGCCATGCCGCAGTGCGGTGGTGAACATGTCTTCAGTTATCGTGCGATGGGAGCTACAGGTTCTTTTATCTGTACCTGGATGATCGTTCTGGGATACGTTAGTGTAGCCTGTTTCGAGGCCTGTGCACTGCCAACGATCTTAACGTATCTGTGGCCGGGCTTTTTAAAGGGTTATCTGTATACGGTGGCCGGATTTGATATCTATGCATCCTGGCTGGCTGTAGCGATTGTGGTTGCATTTCTGATTACCATGATCAATATTATTGGTGCCAAGACAGCCGCTGTGCTGCAGACTGTACTGACAGTGATCATCGGCGGTGCTGGCATTCTGCTGATCGTGGCCAGCGTGATCAACGGCGATAATGCCAATATGATCGGACAGACGTTTATCGGTGACTCCACAGGTTCTGTTGTAAAGAACGTGATTAGCGTGGCTGTTGTCACACCGTTTTATTTCATCGGCTTTGACGTTATCCCGCAGGCAGCAGAGGAGATCAATGTACCACTGAAAAAGATTGGTAAGATGATGATCCTTTCGGTTGTTCTGGCAGTTGCATTCTATGCGCTTGTGATTGTTGCTGTCGGCCGTGTAATGAATCCGGAAGATATTCTCGCTTCCCAGGCCGGTACGGGACTTGTTACGGCGGATGCGATGGCAGCAGCATTCAAAACGCCTGTTATGGCAAAGGTTATTATTGTCGGTGGTATGTGCGGTATCATCACATCATGGAACTCTTTCCTGATCGGTGGTTCCCGTGCGATGTACTCCATGGCAGAATCCTATATGATCCCGAAGTTCTTTGCCAAACTGCATCCAAAATATAAAACACCGATCAACTCTCTGATTTTGATCGGTGCAGTGACCATGATCGCTCCGCTGGCAGGCAGAAAGATGTTAGTCTGGATCAGCGACGCCGGTAACTTTGGCTGCTGTATGGCATACTGTATGGTTGCCATCTCCTTCGTGATGCTGCGAAAGAAAGCACCGGATATGGTCAGACCGTACAAGGTGCCGTGCTATAAATTTGTCGGTGTCATGGCAATCCTGATGTCAGCGCTGATGGTTGCGATGTACTGTATTCCGGGCTCAGGTGCAACGCTGGTTACACAGGAATGGATTGCTGTCGGCAGCTGGTGTCTGCTGGGCGTTGTATTCTATGTCGTTTGTAAGAGAAAATACAAAGAAAACTTCGGTATGCTGGTGGAGATCATCTCTGATGAGGATGCCGCTACGCTGATGCCGGAGGCAGACGATGCCGAGCTTGACAAAGTGATTGATGAAGCTATTGAGCGTGTTTTGAAGAAATATGCAGCATAAGGAGTACATATATTATGGAAGAATTTTCATTCTCTGTGCCACAGAATATTGTGGCAGGCAGAAAAACGATTGAAAAATTACCGGAGATCGCCGCAAAGCTGGGCGGCAAAAAAGCCTTTATCATATCCGGCCCCCATTTAAGCAAGATCGGAGCTGTTGCCGCCTGTGAGGCGCTGCTGAAAAAAGCAGGGATAGAGTCTGCGGCGTTCACAGACTGTGAGGGCAATCCGAGTGTGGAGACGGTAGAAAAGGCAACGGCTATGTTCAAGGAGAGTGGCGCAGATTTCATCGTAGCCTACGGTGGCGGCTCTCCGATGGATGTGGCCAAGGCTGTTGGTGTTGTCGCTAAATATGGCGGTAGCATCACAGACTATGAGGGTGCGCATAAAGTACCGGGCGATATCATCCCGTTGATCGCTATTCCGACGACGGCAGGAACAGGTTCGGAGGTCACGGCCTTTTCCGTTATTACCGATCACAGCCGTCAGTACAAGCTGACCGTATTCAGCTACAAGATCCTGCCGACCTATGCGATCCTGGATGCGGATCTGATTACGACTGTACCGGCCGGTGTGGCTGCTGCGTGCGGTATGGATGCCCTGATCCACGCACTGGAGGCTTATATTTCTACAGCGGCTTCCCCGTTTTCCGATGCCATGGCAGAGAAAGCGATGGAGTTGATCGGCGGTCATATCCGCCGTTATGTTGCCAACCGTGGTGATCTGGAGGCAGCTCAGGCGATGCTTGTAGGTTCCCTGTTTGCCGGAATTGCCTTTTCCTTTGCCAGACTGGGCAATGTACATGCGATGAGCCATCCGGTGAGTGCGCATTTTAACGTGGCTCACGGTGTAGCGAATGCGATCCTGCTTCCGACGGTCGTGGATTACAATGCACTGGCTGACCATGGAAAGTACAGAAAAATCTATAATTATATTGCTGAAATTCCGCTGGGTAAAGATGAATTTGAAAGCTTTATGCTGGCTGATGAGATCCGGGATCTGAACGATATCCTCGGTATTCCGGCAACGCTGGGCGAAGTCGGTGTTAAGGCAGAAGCCATCCCGGCCATGGCCGCAGATGCGATGAAGAGTGGAAATATCGCGGTTAATCCGCGAAGCTCAAAGCTGGAAGATATTGAGATGCTGTATCGGAAAGCGATGTAACAGAAAACACTTTGAAAAACATATGAAAAAGTACCGGCACTGCAATTTTGGGGCAGTAGCCGGTACTTTTTCTGCTGTTTACATACATAAATAGCAGCAGTGATTTTGTGAATAATATTGTGAAATAGTTGAATCCGTTGATTTCAGCTCTCAGTGCATCTCAAAAAATGTCGTTTCCAGCTCCGGATATACATTCTTGAGGGAAATCCGGTTACCGGACCAGTTGACAAAGCAGTGCAGACTCTTGGCCGTGGCTTTAAGCTCCTTTGTTTTTTTCTCATACAGTCGGTATTCCAGCGCCATCTTTCGTCCGTCATAGCTGACCATCCGGGCCGCTACAACGACGGTATCCTGATAATGAAATGGGCTGATAAAATCAATGCTTTCCGACAGTAACGGACAGATCACCTGCAGCTTTTCCTGCTGTTCACAGCCAAAGCCCACCTGATCCAGAAGCTCCATCCGGGCATTTTCCAGCCATCTTGCATAATTTGTCTGACTGACTGCGCCGGACCGGTCTGTTTCGTAATATCGTACCTGATGCTCGTAAGGATGGATATCTACCTTGTACGCCTCATCATATTTGGCAACTTCCTGTTTGCTCATATGCTATACACCTCTTTTTAAATGACAGAATATTATATCAAAAAATGTCCTGTTTTTAGATTATTATAGGCTTTGCAATATATTTGTCAAGTGAACAAACGTGAGACAGAAGATACCTTATCCAACGTAGCATCAGCAATTTTTTATTTTAAATGGAACAATATCCGTGGCCTGCATTTTATAATTTCTACTGAAGCAAGTAAAACACCCGCCCAGGAAATTATAAGATAGACCAGATTCGCCTTAAGACAATCTCCAAGTGAAAGAGAAGTCTGTAAAACAGCAAGCATATGTGAATCAATTTCCACAATGGCGCCATTTCCACTGGCAGCTACGGTGATGGAAAAGGCCGTCTGTGCAAGGGCAGGACCAAACCAATATGCCAGCAGCATACATAGTGGAGCCGCAACCAGCAGAGCAGCACCTACGACAAACGTAGTGCTTAAAAAATACTGCCAGATAATAGAAGCTCTGTTTTGGCCAAGAGTAAGCAGTATGGCAATATCGTGATAGTTTGTTCGAAGCCAGAGTAAAATGACAAGAAACAGAACCAGACCGGCTACAGAAATTGAAATCGCTGACATTAAGGAAGCCATTGTTTTCATGGAACGAAAGGCAACCGTTGAAAAGTTCGTTTTGTATGCGGTTACATTAAAAAGAGAATATTCAGAGTCCAGAAGTCCCATGGAACGAATCTCTTCTGTAATTGTAGAAAGACTTGCAAAGTCTTTTCCATACAGGGATACAGAATCTTTATCAAGGGCAATGCTTTGTATCTGGTTATAGCTGTCCAGATCACAGAAAATATAGCTGTAGGGTGTAACTGCATATTCCGTATATTCCCCTGTATCCTGTTCCTCTATGATGGAAGAGGTTGTGGTATAAATCCCCTGTATGGTAAACGTATATTGTTTTTCGCCATCTGACAATGTTAGGGCATCACCAATGGAAAGAGAGTTTTGTCTGGCCAGCCAGGCATCGATAAGGATACCCGGATGGGAAGCGTCGGGAATATGACCGGATACGAGTTGACAGTGCTGTTTAAACGTCAGATTCATTGTAATGTCATAATTTCCCAGAATCCGTATTTCTTTTGCCTCCTGTGTAGAAAATACATCGGCTGTATTTTGAGGTACGGAGTTGTGAAAATTTACTGGCTGCAAAAGTGCAGAATCCATCATATTCAGCCCATCTACGTCAGGAAGAGCTTCCAGTTGTTGCAATATAGTCTCTGGTATAACAGTACCGTCATCATGGGAAAGCGAGAGCACATATCCTGTATCAGCAATAATACTGTCATTATATGCCGTGATAATATGTCTGAAATACACACCGGTTGTTCCAAGAATGGCACAGACAAAAGTAAGAAAGAAAAGATACAGTGCATGTCTGGAACGTCGGATGGTTGTAGTAAACAGTATGTGGATATAACTCATACGGCATCTACCTGGCGAAATGCCCCGTCAACGATTTCCAGTCTGACATCGGCACGATTTCTGATGGCCTCTGCATGCGTAGCTATAATGACAGCCTTTCTCTGCTCATGTGCAAGTTGAATCAGCAAATCTGTCACATGAGTTGCATTGTCTGCGTCCAGATTGCCGGTAGGTTCATCCGCCAGTAAATAGGTTGGTTTACTGATCAGAGCGCGGGCCAGAGCAATTCGCTGCTGCTGACCACCGGATATTTCAGAAACTTTCCGATGCATGGTGGCATCGTCAATACCAAGCAGGTGCAAAAGCGGAACAATTTCTTCCTGTTGCGCCTGTTTAGGTACAGAAGAAATAGAAGCAGCCAACTGTACATTTTCAATGCCCGTCATATAGGGAAATAAGTGATAATCCTGAAAAACATAAGATACCTCATGCTTTCGAAGATTACTGTAACCAATGTCTTTTATATTTTTGCCATCTAACAGAATGGAGCCGCTGGTTGGAGCTTCCAGGCCACCCAGCAGAGAAAGACAGGTAGTCTTTCCGGCACCGGAAGGACCGTAAATGGCATACACTTTTCCCGGCTCAAAATCGGCTGACATATCGATAATAACATCGGATGTTTTCTTGTGTTTATGATAAGAATAGTAAACATGATGCATAGATAACATAATAGATCACTCCTTTTTGCTGGCAAGAATCTGTCGTGGCTTCATTTTCAGGATACTGTAAGCAGGAATCATACAGGAAAAACATACGGTCAGAAGTACCTGTAACAAAAACTTCAGGAGAGAGGACAGTGGTAATGGCATCAACTGTATACTGACATCAAGTTCCGTGCCGGTGAGAAACTGATCATAGACAGAATCCACGGCGACGGCTTGGAGCTTTGTTATACTTTGCAGCAGAAAGTTGGCTACAGGAGTACAAAGTATTGCCGAAATAAAGTATGCAGGAAGCGCAATGCAGAGCATAGTCAGAACATATTGTAAAAGGGCATACCATCTGGAAGTGCCAAGTGCCATAAAAATACCACTTTCATACCATGTCGATTCCGCCCAGAAACAGGTAATGAAAATCAGTATAAGTATAGAAAAAACGGAAAAAAACTGCATCAGTAGCCGTGTTGCAGAAAGTGTAGCTTCTGTAGAGGACGCTTCCGTGTTGTATTCGGTTTGTGTTGTATTGATAAGACGATAAGCAGACCAGTCAAATGGCAGATCCTTAATTACCTGGCCAGTTGTCTGCAGATTGTCGGGCTGATCGATAAAGATGTCAATATAACGACTTTCAGGGGAAATCCCAAAGATCTGGCAAGTGACTGAAAAATCGGTATATATGCGGTTGTACGGGCTGAAAGAAAATACAGCGGTTCCGACAATATTATCTTCGGTAATTTCAAAGCCGGCAGTGGTGTCATAAATGCCACAGACAGTGAAAGTGTACGTGGTTCCATTGACTAAGCAGCACAGATTATCCTTAAGCTGCAGGTTTTCCTGCGAGGCAAGCTGACGAGAGATAATGGCTTCAGAAGTTCCTTCATCCGGAAAATGTCCTTCGAGAAGTGTCGCAGTGCCAGTGCGAAATGCTTCAATAAAGGAAACATCTGTATTGCCATCGATAACGACATAGTTTTCTGCGTTTGCGTTATCTTCGATTTCGTTCTCCTGCTGTGATGGATCTATACCAGTGAAAAGACGACAGTTTTTAAAATTTACAGGAGTCGCATAATCAGAATAATGCTGGTTACACCCGATAACATGTGGCACAGAGAGTAACTGTGACCGTATTTCCGGGGTAAAAAGCGGCGAGGTATCTTCATCGGAGGCATAATCCAGAGTGATCGTAGTGCCAATCTGCTGTATAATGCGGTCTTTTGTTGCTTCAGCGGAAGTCATGAGGAGTTGACAACTAAGATTGCCAATAAATGTAAGACAGAAAACAAGGAGTAAAAGCAAGGTGCGCACATAGCGCCGGGATAGAGTTAGTCGAAGCTGTTTGAATAGAGACATAGAAACCTCCCAGAATATTCATGTGCAATGCCCGGAAGATATCCGGGTATTGCACATGATTTTATAAAAAATTTGGTGGTTTAGAATGTTACAGTCATTTTAGAAACAGTCATTTTGTCTGAACTACCATTGTAGATATAGAGTTTAAAATAAGTTTTCTTCGGAACACTATAAGATGCGGACATATTTTTTGTGCCATTACCAGAAAATTTTTTATTATATTTTTTATTTGCATAATAACCAGCACTTACAGTAGATGGCGCATTACTGGAAAATTTTATTGAATGTGAAACCTTTACAGTAATAT
>CAVCMG010000038.1:0-27085 GCA_963603285.1 Ruminococcus bromii | reverse complement strand
TGCTGCGGTGCGCACCAGCCCACACCATGTGTGAAACCGGAAATATCTTCGATTTTCTTTGCATGGACCCATTTGCCCTCTTCCGGAATAGGAGCCGGCTCATGTTTTGCGCCCTTTGCTACAGGACACATCAGTTCAACTTCTTTTGTGTAGATCATTGTTAAACTCCTTTCAACTATGTATTAAATATTGAAATAACAATCTCAGGCAGCAAAGACAGGCATTTCTTTGCATACCGCAATTATTATCGCATACAAACGGCTTTTCGTCCAGCCAAAAGTTACGATCCGGGACAAGTTTTGCATACAAGATTTACAGCTCTGTGGCCGGAAATCTGTACAAAAGTAATAATCCGTGACCAACCTTTTACAGACATCTACGCTTCGACGGTATAGGAATTCAGCTTTGCCGGGCAGATCAGCATCTTTTCGATCTGCGGAAAGATCGTCGTGAAATGTCTGGAACGCATATGGCAATCCAGAATATCCTGATCCTGCCATTTTTCCAGGAACGCATAGATATTTCTGCCCTCACGGCAATGGATCAGCTCATAGCTGACGTTTCCCTGCTCCTTCTTTGATTCTGCCACCAGCTGTCCGGCAAGCTTGACAAACTCATCCGTCTTCTGCGGATTGACCAGACATTCTGCATAAATAACGATCATACTGTATCCTCCTGTCACTCTTCATCCGTCCAATATCACCAGCGTAGCTACAACCGCTGTCATACGGACAGGCATGCATTTGGATACATTATACCGTGTTTTTTCCATAAATGCAAACCTGACACATGCCAAAATGCCATATTGCTTTTCTGGCATCCACACACGCTCCGGCCTTTCTTTCCATATTTTCTTTCCTTCCATTTGAAAAGTTTTCTGTTTATCATGTATCTCCACTTCTTTTTCTTTACACTGCAATCCACATTCGCTATACTCATTTTATATGTTTTATTTGGAGGAATTTTTTATGCAGCCATCATGCATCCCATCCCGTTTCCGCGTATTTGACCGGGCCGCCTTAAAATGGATCGCCCTGCTCTCCATGCTGATCGACCACACCGCCCTTGTCGTCCTCTACTACGGCATCCTCTGTGGCCCCAGCACCTTCGCCGCCACCCACAGCGCCGCCCTCTACAGCCTCTACCGCTCTATGCGCTCCATCGGCCGCATCGCCTTCCCCCTGTACCTCTTCATGCTCGTACAGGGCTTTAAGTATACCCACGACCGGAAAGCCTATGGCAGACACCTGCTGATCTTCGCCCTCCTGTCCGAAATCCCCTTCAACCTCACCGTCGGCCAGTCCGTACTCAGCGCCAACTACCAGAATGTCATGTGGACCCTGCTTCTTGGCTTCCTCATGATGTGTGCCCTCGAAAAACTAGACCAGACCACGATACACCCGACCCTGCGCTTATGCCTCTCCCTCCTCATAATCGCCGCCGTCGCCTATATCGCGTTCCTCCTCAAAACCGACTACAGCTACAAAGGCATCCTCGCCCTCGCCCTCCTGTACATCTTCCGCTACAACCGCAACCTCACCCTCCTCGCCACCGCCATAGCCTTCTACTGGGAACCCGCCGCCATCTTCGCCACAGTCCCCTTGGCCCTCTACAACGACCAGAAAGGCAGTTCCCCCAAGAACCTCTTCTACTGGTTCTACCCCGTACACCTGCTGGCACTCTACGCCCTTGAACAACTACTCCTTCACCTGTCTTTCTAGCCAACACCCAGGACAGGTCATAGCGTGAAATAGGCCCGTGGCCTGTGTATGCGGGGATTTCCGTAAAGCGAAGGCGTAATGGTTCTTAGTGTGCAGCTGGCCGGAATGTAAAGGCAGATGGTGCTCTCCAAAGCACCATCTGAAGTCGCTTTGAGTCGTGTTTTTATCAAAAAACACGACGAATGCGACTGATCCTTTACATTCCGGCCGGCTGCACACTTAGAACCATCGCCTAAGCGTCCGGAAATCCATGCATACACAGGCCACGGGCCTATTTCACGCTATGACCTGTCCGTCACTCATTCTTTTCCTACAATATTATCCATAGCTTTCACAATCGAATCCGACGGCACAACCCCCCGAACCGAAGTCAACGGATAAACATTCGTATTTCTCCCAATCACCGTCCCCGGATTCAGCACACTGTTGCAACCAACCTCCACATGGTCCCCCAGCATAGCGCCAAACTTCTTCAACCCGGTCTCCCAGCGATCCGCAGATCCCTTTACAATCACCAGCTTCTTATCCGACTTCACATTCGAAGTAATCGATCCCGCACCCATATGTGACTTGTATCCCAGAATAGAATCCCCCACATAATTATAATGCGGCACCTGCACATTATTGAACAGGATCACATTTTTCAGCTCCGTAGAATTACCAACCACACAATGGCATCCCACCAGCGCCTTGCCACGGATAAACGCCCCCGGACGTACCTCCGTATCCTCGCCGATGATCACCGGTCCTGTGATTGAAGCCGTCGGAGCGATCTTTGCCGAACGCGCGATCCAGATATTCTCACCGCGCTGCTCATAAACCTCAGGATCCAGCGTCTTTCCAAGCTCCATGATCAGATCCCCGATCCCCAGCAGCATCTCCCACGGATACGTCAGCTTTGCCAGTGCCTCCCCGGCCATCGTCTGTGTCAGATCATACAGATCCGCAATCTTTACACTTTCCATATTTTTGCTCCTTTCCGGTCAGATCATCATTTCTTCTGACCTGTGCTGTGAGCACTTTTTTTACTTTTTTATTGTATATCTTCTTCGCTGCTTCTTACAATAGCTTATGCATTTTCTTTTGCCTTTGCAGAGGTCTTCGCCGCTGTCTTTTTCGTCGCTGTTTTCGGCTTTGCTTTATAAAACTGCGCACAATAGTCGTAATACTGTCTGAGACTGTACTGGTTATGCAGCTTTAGCACACCGTCCGTGCGGCTTCTGATAAAGTTTTCCAGCTTCGTCATATATTCTTCCTGCCGGATCGTCCCTTCCGCCACATACGTCAGCCCCTTTTCCCAGCTGGCCGTCAGCTCCGGGTTTAGCAGCGAACGGATCGAAGAAGCCACAACATCATGGATCATCTCACCCAGCAGCGTCGGTGTGATGATCTGGGTCTTTTTATTCAGGTCGATATATTTGATATTGACCAGCTTTTTCAAAATCTCAGCGCGGGTCGCGCTCGTGCCGATACCGCTACCCTTGATCTGTTCACGCAGCTCCTCATCCTCAATCAGTTGTCCTGCATTTTCCATGGCCAGGATCATCGAACCGGAATTGTAACGCTTCGGCGGGGAGGTCTCGCCCTCCTTGATCTCATAGCCGCCCACCGGCAGGCGCACGCCCTTTTTCAGCCCGGCCAGCAAATGCACATCCAGCTGCGGTTCTTCGTTCTTACTCTGTGCCTTTTCCTTGACAGCCACCGCCAGATACCCTTTCTCGATCAGCACACGGCTGCCAGCAAAAAAGGATTCCTGTCCGATCTGCGCCGTCATGGATATCTTCTGATATACTGCCGGGCCATAAAAAATGCTTAAAAAGCGTCGAACAATAACCTCGTATACCTTCTGGTTTCTTTCCGATACGCTGCGCAGTGCCGCAAGGCCCTGACCGGTCGGAATGATCGCATAATGGTCGGTGATCTGTTTGTCGTTGGTATACCGGGTCTTGCCAATGCCTTTGTAGCTGCCCTTTTCCAGTATTTCTGCTGCAAACGCCTGGCACGGGACAAAGCGGGTCAGTCCCTGCAGGTTTCTGTGGATTTCCTTGGCCACAGCGCTGGACAGCACACGGGCATCGGTACGCGGATAGGTGACGAGCTTCTTTTCATACAGCTCCTGCACAGTCTTTAACGTCTCGTCCGGACTGATCTTAAACATACGGGAACAGTCGTTTTGCAGCTCGGCCAGGTTGTACAGCAGGGGTGGATTTTTCTTTTCCTGCTTTTTCTCAAGCGATACGATCTCGGCCTCCTGCGGTTCGATGCCTTTCAGGGTATCGATCAGGTGCTGGGCTTCTTTTTTCTCTTTAAAGCCGTTTTCCTTATACAGTGCCGGATGACCGTGGTAGGCGCTCTTTGGCGTCACTCGCCACTCTGCGTCAAGCTTTTTGCCTTCGGGCAGCTGTAATCCGGCCAGTACACGGTAAAACGGGGTCTTGACAAAGGTACGGATCTCCCGCTCTCTTTTCACAACCATGCCGAGAACGCAGGTCATGACGCGGCCTACGGAAATGACCTGATAGCGGTTGCCGAGATAATTGGCTACGGAGTTGCCGTAACGCAGGGTCAGAAGACGGGAAAAGTTGATACCCATGAGGTAATCTTCTTTGGCGCGCAGAAAGGCGGCGTCTGCAAGGTTGTCGTAGGCGGAGGCGTCTTTGGCTTCGCGGATACCGCGCAGGATTTCTTCTTCGGTCTGGGAGTCGATCCAGACGCGGCGGCGTTCTTTGCCTTTGACACCGGCCATCATTTCTACGAGGCGGTAGATGTACTCTCCTTCGCGTCCGGAGTCGGTGCAGATATAGATGGTCGTGACGTCTTCGCGGTTTAAAAGGCCGGATACGATGCGAAACTGTTTTTCTACGTCGGAAATGACTTCGTATTTGAAGGTTTCGGGAAGAAACGGGAGGGTTTCGAGGCTCCAGCGTTTGAAGCGTTCGTCGTATTTTTCCGGGTAGCTCATGGTGATGAGGTGGCCGACGCACCAGGTGACTACGGACTGTTCACTTTCCAGATAGCCGTCGCGGCGGGAGAAGGATTGTTTTAATGCCTTCGAAAATTCCTGGGCTACGCTTGGTTTTTCGGCAATGAATAAGGATTTTGACATAAAAAATCGCTTTCTTGTAGGTAGTGAACGGATTGTCGAGTTCTGGCGGGATGAGGGTGCTGCTCTTTTCCCAAACAAGTGCAACGCCCTGCCGAGCTAAATGCTAACTCCAACTAACCCGCTCAGGAATGCCTTCGCGT
Source organism: Ruminococcus bromii (assembly GCA_963603285.1). Classification (GTDB taxonomy): domain Bacteria; phylum Bacillota; class Clostridia; order Lachnospirales; family Lachnospiraceae; genus UBA11957. Next base: position 22,118 of record CAVCMG010000038.1, on the reverse strand, counting down.
GCAAGTTTCCGTAAGCATTGGATCTCGTCAGGGCTAAAAGCGCACTTTTAATCGTTTGGGCTAAGAGCAGCACCCTCATCCCACCAGAACTCGACAATCCGTAATTTACGTTATCGAATAATACTACATTATTTTATATTTACTTTGCCTGAATATATCCCTTAGCTTTGAGGGTCTCGGCGCAGAGTACGGCTCCACCGGCGGCACCGCGGACGGTGTTGTGGGAGAGGCCGACGAATTTCCAGTCGTAAACTTTGTCTTCACGGATACGGCCTACGGAGATTCCCATGCCGTTTTCGTAGTTGACATCCAGGCTTACCTGCGGACGATTGTCCTCTTCGAGGTACTGGATGAACTGTTTCGGGGCGCTCGGGAGTTCAAGCTCCTGCGGAAGACCTTTGAAGTTGACGAGTTTTTCGATCAGCTGTTCTTTGGTCGGTTTTTTCTTAAATTTAACGAAAACTGCTGCAGTGTGGCCGTTTAATACCGGTACACGGATGCACTGGCAGGTGATGACCGGTGTGGTGGCCGGTACGATCACGCCGTCTTTGATCTCGCCCCAGATACGCAGCGGCTCCATCTCGGATTTTTCTTCTTCACCGCCGATGTACGGGATGATGTTGCCTTCCATTTCCGGCCAGTCTTTGAAGGTCTTGCCTGCACCGGAAATTGCCTGATATGTCGTGGCTACGACTTCGTACGGCTCAAACTCTTTCCATGCGGTCAGTACCGGAGCGTAGCTCTGGATGGAGCAGTTCGGCTTAACAGCTACGAAACCGCTCTTGGTTCCGAGACGTTTTTTCTGGAATTCGATGATGTCAAAGTGCTGCGGGTTGATTTCCGGCACGACCATCGGTACGTCCGGTGTCCAGCGGTGAGCGCTGTTATTCGAAACAACCGGTGTCTCAGTCTTTGCGTAGGCTTCCTCGATGGCTTTGATCTCGTCCTTTGACATATCTACAGCGGAGAATACGAAATCTACTTCGCTGGCTACGGCTTCTACTTCGTTGACGTTTTTAACGATCAGCTTTTTAACGCCTTCCGGCATCGGGGTATCCATTTTCCATCTGCCACCGATGGCTTCTTCGTAGGTCTTGCCTGTACTTCTCGGGCTGGCAGCTACCGTTGTCACCTCAAACCACGGATGATTTTCCAGAAGAGAGATAAATCTCTGTCCAACCATACCTGTTGCACCTAAAATTCCGACACGTAATTTCTCGCTCATGCTTCTTCTCCTTCGTTTAAATACTTTTTATTAGCTTCGACAACCGTTTTCATCACACTTGATCCCGGTGCGCCGATGGTTGTACGTTTTTCAACACATGTTTTCAGGCTGATGGCCTCGTAAATATCCTCTTTGAATACCGGACTGATCTTCTGGTACTCTTCGAGTGTCATATCGTCCAGGGCAATATTTTTATCGATACAGTACAGTACCAGCTGTCCTACGATACCGTGGGCATCTCTGAACGGTATGCCATTCTTTACAAGATAGTCTGCAGCATCCGTGGCATTGGTAAAGCCCTGTTTCGCGCTGGCTTCCATGCGGTCTTTATTAAACTGCATGGTATCGATCATGCCGGTGAACAGACGGACGCAGCCTTTGACGGTATCGATCGCGTCGAAGGTAAACTCCTTGTCCTCCTGCATATCCTTATTATAAGCTAACGGCAGTCCTTTCATCGTAGTCAGGATCTGCATCAGCGCACCATAGACACGGCCGGTCTTGCCTCTGACAAGCTCGGCGATATCCGGGTTTTTCTTCTGCGGCATGATGCTGGAACCGGTGCTGTAGGCGTCGTCGATCTCGACGAAACGGTATTCGTTGGAGTTCCAGATGATGATCTCCTCGGAAAAACGGCTCAGATGCATCATGATCGTGGACAGTGCAGACAGGAACTCGATCACGTAATCGCGGTCGGATACGCCGTCCATGCTGTTCATCGTCGGTCCGTAAAATCCCATGATATTGGCGGAATATTCACGGTCCAGCGGATATGTCGTACCGGCCAGAGCACCGCTGCCCAGCGGACAGTAGTTCATACGCTCGAAAATGTCGCTCATACGGCTTCTGTCTCTTTTGAACATCTCAAAATATGCGCCGAAATGATGCGCCAGTGTGACCGGCTGTGCTTTCTGTAAATGGGTAAAGCCCGGCATATAGGTCTCGAGATTTTCTTCCATGATACGGTTGATCACGGTCAGAAGCTCCTTAAGCTCTGCATCGATCTCATGGATCTCATCACGGACATACAGACGCATATCCAAGGCTACCTGGTCGTTGCGGCTGCGGCCGGTATGCAGCTTCTTGCCGACATCGCCGATCCGGTCGATGAGGTTGGCTTCTACAAAGCTGTGTATATCTTCGTATTCCTCGGTGATCTGTAGGCTGCCGTTCTCGACATCGCGCACGATGCTGTCAAGGCCGCCGATGATCTCGAGCTTTTCTTCCATGGTCAGAATACCCTGCTTGGCCAGCATCGTTACATGTGCCTTGCTGCCGCGGATATCCTGGGCAAAAAATTTCTGGTCAAATCCTATGGACGCATTGAAATTATAGACCAGCTTATCGGTCTCTTTGGTAAAGCGTCCGCCCCATAACTGTGCCACTTCTCTTATCCTCTTTTCCTTGTAAAAAGTCTTTTATATACTACCATCGCTACAACTATATTGCAAGTGTAATTCACTGGTTAAGTTACGCTTTTTTGATACTTTTCCGTATAAAATTTAGGCTGTACATTTTCACAAAATCTTCTCTGCCATATCGCTTATCTGCTGTTTTCCGCTTCCTTTTGCGCTTTCTGCCGCTCTCTTTCCTGTTTTGAAAAGACGCAGCCGCAGTAATCCTGCCGGTACAGACCGTATTCGTGGGACAGTTCGATCGACCGCTTGTAGCCGTTTTTCTTTTTGAAATCCGACAACAGGTACGGCGTTTCATAGATCCCGGCCAGCTCCTCTCCGATCTCGTTCAGCTTCCGGGCATTTTTTAACGGACTGATTGAAAGCGTCGTGGTGAAATAGTCAAAGCTGCCCTCTTTCGCAATTCTGGCCGCCTCGTTAAGGCGCAGGCGATAGCAGGCAAAACAGCGCTCGCCGCCCTCGGGAATATCCTCCATTCCCTTTGCCATGGCATAAAATTTCTCCGGCTCATACACACCGTCAATCACCTGCACCGGATATTTTGCCGGCAGTTCATCGACCAGACGGTGCAGCTCGGCCACGCGCTTTTCATATTCCTCCGCCGGGGAAATATTCGGGTTATAAAAGAATACGGTAATGTGGAAATGGGACGCCAGATACTCCAGCACATAGCTGCTGCAGGGTGCACAGCAGGCATGTAACAGAAGCGTCGGTACTCTTCTCTCTTTTGTAAAGCTGTCCAGAAGCTTTTCCAGCTCCCGCTGATAATTGATATTTTGCATTCTCTTGTTTTCTCCATATCAAATCTACCGGATGCACATATAGTATATAAACAGAGGATTTTTAAGCTCCGGCGTTTTGGACAATAGTCTGCCGGATGCCTCCCAGTCCTTCTGCGAAATCTGTAACATGAGGTAGTAGTATGCAGTCTTTTTTATCCTTTCAGGATGTCTGCTTTTCTTATCATACACTCACCGGGGAGATTCCTGCAATCCAAAATATCACTTTTTCTCTTCACCGGGAGGAATTTCTTGCCGTAATCGGTCCGAGCGGCTGCGGGAAATCAACGATCTTAAATCTGGCTGCAGGACTTCTTGTTCCGGACAGCGGGCAGATTCTCTGCGAGGGAAAATCTCCCAAAACGCCGTTTTCTCTGGTCGGCTATATGCTGCAGAAGGATCATCTGCTCGACTGGCTGACCGTCATGGACAATATTCTTCTCGGCGCACGTATCCAGGGGCGGGATCTTTTGCAGGCGCGGCGCTTCGCCGAAAATATGCTGGAAAAGTATCAGCTGGCCGACTTTGCCCACAGCTATCCCTCGCAGCTTTCCGGTGGCATGCGTCAGCGGGCGGCACTGATCCGGACGATGCTTCTGTCCCCCTCCCTGCTTCTGCTGGATGAGCCATTCTCCGCTCTGGATTCCCAGACACGACTGGATGTCAGCAGCGATATCGGTCAGATCATCCGGAACGAAAAGCAGTCCGCACTTTTGGTCACCCATGATATCGCCGAAGCCATTTCTCTGGCTGACCGGGTACTGGTGCTTTCGGCTTCACCGGCACATATGGTTCTGGATCAGCCGCTGGACTTTGCGGATGAGCTGTCGCCGCTGCAAAGGCGGAGCGATCCGAAATTCCAGATGTATTTTGATCTTTTATGGAGGCAGCTACATGAAACAGACGCCTGAATCTTCACCGCCTTCGAAAAGGCAGACAGACTTTCTCAAAGCACATGCGCTACGCTGCCGCAGGGTGACCTTTGTCAAGGTCGCTCTTTTCTTTCTTTTTCTGCTGCAGTGGGAACTCACGACGAGATTTCATCTCGTAAACAGCTTTATTTTCAGCAGTCCCTCCCGGATCTTTCTGACCTTTTGCTCCATGGTAAAAAGCGGCGATCTGTTCCTGCACATCGGCGTAACGCTTCTGGAAACACTGGTTTCCTTCGCTCTGGTCACGCTGGTTACTCTTTTTGCGGCATCCATCCTCTGGTACTTTACGTTTGCCGCGGATGTTGCCGAGCCGTATCTTGTCGTCTTGAACAGTCTGCCGAAGTCAGCGCTGGCACCTCTTTTCATTGTCTGGTTTGGCACAGGCTTTAAGACGATCGTGATCGCCGGGATCTCCGTAGCGATCTTTGGCTCGATCCTGCAGCTGTACCAGTATTTTCTGCACACGGATCCGGAGCTTTACAAACTGATCTATACCCTTGGCGGAAGCCGACGGCACGTACTGTGCTACATTCTCCTGCCGGGATCCAAACAGGTGATCCTTTCGGGGATGAAGGTCAATATCGGGCTCTGTCTGGTGGGCGTGGTGATCGGTGAATTTCTTGCCGCCCGGCGGGGACTGGGCTATCTGATCATCTACGGCAGTCAGGTATTTAAGCTGGACTGGGTACTGCTGGCAATCCTGATCCTCTGTCTGATCGCGATGGGAATGTACAAAGTGATCGATGTTTTCACCACAAAAAATACCAGTTTCGAATAAATACAGACGACCGTAAAAAACAGAGATGTCAACGCAGCATCTTACTGCAGACATCTCTGTTCGTTATGTACTTATTTTTTGGTTGTCACACAGGAAGCCTTGGACCACGCGGAATATACCTTCTGTGACTTGCCATCCACCTTCACGGTCTTAAAGGTACGGATGCGCACATAGTATTTCTGCTTTGCTGCCAGCTTGCTGATCGTTTTGGAGGTTGTCTTTACACCGGATACTGTCACCGTCTTAGCTGTATCGCCGGTAAAGTTCTTTGTCACAGCATACTGCAGCTCGTAGCCGCTGGTCTGCTGGGTGATCTTTTTCCAGCGAAGCTGCATGCCTTTGGATTTTGCCGTGCGACGGTTGATCGTGGTGCCCTTCGGGGTGATCGTATAGGTCTGGGTCACGTTGCCGTCGTATTTGCCTTTGAAGGTAACATTGACTTTATATACGCCGACAGTCTTACTCTTTTTGTTGGCATAGGTCACGGTATAGTAAGACGGCGAAATCACATTGCCGTTTGTATCTGTCACGCTGACCTTCGGATAATTCACCTTGCCATTGTAAACGAAGCTCGTCTTTGAAAGCTTAACGGCAGCGATCTGGGCGATCGGTGTGGAGCTCTTGATATCTCCGCAGACTGTGCAGCTCTCCACGACACTGCCGGCTGCCATCATGGTCGACGGTGTAACGGACTGGGTATACTCATGGGTATGGGAGGATGCCTCCAGCTCTACGATCAGGCGTTGTCCGCCGTATACCGGCCAGAAGCTTGTCCGGGCCAGATCACCGCGGGACGGACTGGCTGTGGTCTTGTAATTCTTTGGTCTCTCATAATTATAGCAGAACGTATAGCCTGCCAGATAAGCGCCATCAACGGTATCCGGAACGGACTTTAAGGTAGCCAGTACCGTACCTCTGAAGCGACTTTCCAGATCGTATTTTAAGAAATAAAGCTGTGCAGCCAGCGTACGGTAATCCATGCCATTGGCCTCGCACCAGCTGGTCAGACGATAATAATTGCTGCTGTACCACTGACAGATGCCGTAGCTTGGTCCGGCCGGATTGGTAGCTGTCTCTACGAAACGGCATTCTCTGTACATATTGGCCAGAATACCACAGGCAGCTGCGCTGTTCAGCCCCATTTTTTCTGTCAGGAAGCTGTAGATTTTCTGTTCATTGCTGTTGCGTGTAACCGATGCGATAACACCTGCCTCTACCGGCGCTGCTGTCTGCGGCACTGCGATCCCACAAACCATCAGAAGCGCCAGAACAAGGCTCAAAAGCCGTTTTCTTACTCTCATATCCTGTACCTCAACTAAAGTGTGAACATTTTTTATAAATCTATGTCCTATTATAGTACAGACCCTGCATTTGCGCAATATTTTTTTAATAACTATGTAATAAATCAGCGGAAAAATGTGACATTTTCCCGCTGATTCTGAAGAACTGCGAAGTTTTTCTCTGTACTTTGCCATCACCTGCAAAAACAGGCTCCGGCTTTTCTTATCATTTACATCTGCGTTTGGCTGCCTCTACGACATGGCCGACCAGTACGGAGGTCGTCACACTGCCAACACCGCCCGGCACCGGGGTGATCGCTTCTACGATCGGCTCTACGCTGGCATAATCCACATCACCACAGAGCTTACCTTCTGCATTGACATTGATACCGACGTCAATAATGATCTGGCCCTCGCGTACATAGCTGGCATCCACAACACCGGCACGGCCGGCGGCTACGATCACAATATCAGCCTCTTTGACTACGGACGGCATATCCACCGTTCTGGTGTGGCATACGGTCACGGTAGCATTCTTTTTGATCAGCATCATAGCGGCCGGTTTGCCGACAACAAGGCTACGGCCGACAACAACGGCCTTTTTGCCTGTACAGTCAACGCCGTAATGATCCAGGATCTCCATGCAGGCCTGCGGTGTACACGGCGGGAAGCCCTGGTCTGTACCGGCAAATACGCCGACCATGGAACCGTCGGTGATGCCGTCTACATCCTTCTCCGGATCCAGCGCTTTGATCACTGCGGCCTCATCGAGATGCTTCGGCAGCGGTCTGAACATCAGCACACCATGGATATGATCGTCTTTATTGACCTTGTCGATCACGGCCATCAGCTCTTCCTGTGTGCAGTCTGCCGGGAGCAGGAACTTTTCAAAAGCCACACCCAGCTTTTCACAGCGCTTGGTGGCTCCTCTCTCATAGGAAAGATCATCCTCACGCTCGCCGACACGTACGATACCCAGTGTCGGTGTCACACCCTTTTCCTTTAATGCGGCAGCATCTGCCATGATCCGCTCATTTAATGCAGCTACTACTTCTTTTCCTAAAAACTGTTTTGCCATATGTATTTCCCATTCTTTCTTATTTAATATATGCAGGTTTCCTCCCCTGCCTTCCTCCGCTGTGCGGACAAAACGATCCTGTACGGCTTATTTTAAGCGGCACATCGTATCGTAATAGATCGCGTCAGCAAGGGCGCTGTACTTAACCAGCATGGCATCGGCCTTGGCATTCAGCACACCGGCCTGCAGCTGATCCTTCATTGACTTCGTATTGACATAAACGTTTAAGCTGGCACCCTGTAAAGCTGCCTTACATAATGCAGCGGCTACACCGGCATCACTGAGCACCATAACGGAACCCTTATCGGCGAACTCACGGATCATGACCATGGCCTCACAGCATTTCTCCATGATCTCCATCGGCACCTGACATGCCTCCCAGAGGACATGCTGCATGACATGCTCCTTCTCCGCAATCTCCTCTTCTGTGTTGGTCGGCATACCATAGGCCTTGGCCAGCGGTTTGAAGACCTCGGCATCACGCTCGATCAGCTGCAGGAAATCGTTCTGGATCTTTGTCATCTTGCGCTGCAGTTCGATCATCTCTTCTTCGACTGCGGCATATTTTTTCTTACCTACTGTCAGACTGCCGACCATATTGGCAAGGGCTGCTGCAAGGGCTCCGGTCAGGGCACTTGCACCGCCGCCGCCCGGAACCGGGGCTTTGGAAGCCAGTACTTCGACAAACTCTCTACAGGATTTTTCAGAAAAACTCATAGTGTCCTCCTCATGTATGACTTAATATATTTTATGAAATTTTTCACAAGCTTGTACTATCATAACCTACCAAAATCCATCTGTCAATTATGTAAATATCAACATATACCCTCTGTTATGTTCGTTATAGTATACAAAAAAGGAGGCTGTAATTTGTACAACCTCCTCAAAAATCATTATTTTTTTGTCACATATAGTACATTTGGAAAATCCACTGTTTTTCCATGTCTCTTCCTATGTAATTCTGTGTTTTTCTGTGGTTTTTCAGACAACGGCCTTGGCTGTGCCGATGGACACATCCCCACAGACTGTCATATCTTCCCCATGGAAAGCCACCGGGAAATTATCGGAAAACAGAATCTGGGAGGACGGCGGGAACTCATCATCTCCGGCCCACAATGCAAAACGCATATACAGACCGTTCAAAAGCTCAAATTCGTAACCGGCATCGCCATAATTTAAGGCTTTACCACCCACTTCCTCCATCGCTTTATTAAAGGCATCCAGCTTGAAACCAAAGCCAAACGCCAGACGGCTCAGGCAGCGGCCCGAAAACTGCTTATAATAGACCTCACACCACGGTATCTCCCGGTAAGTCAGGAATTTGCCGGTAGAAGGCGCTGCACTGCCTTCGAGCAGATAACGCATCACCAGGATCTTTGCCTTACCCATGTCGCGAAGCACATAGTACTTCTTGTCCGGGGTCAGCGGTGTTACCTCAAACGCCGGCCAGCTGACGGTATACTTATATCCCATCATGTGGATTGTAAACAGCTGCTTCTCACTGTCATAGGGAATATTACAGCGGGCTGCAGCAGCCTCCGGATCCATGGCGGCATACTTTTCCATGTAATGCTCCATGGGCATACGTTCGAGATTGTCTTTTTCGTAATTTAATTCCATATTGCTCCAATCTAGCGAAGCTCGACAGACGGGAACAGACCTGCATCGGTATGTGGCAGGAAACAGCAGGCTACAAATTCATCCATATAGCCCGGCACTGTACTCAGCTCCATGTATGTCATATTCTGCGCTAATTCATAAGTTTTCTTTTCTGCTTCTTTGGAAAGCAGCATGGTGTAGGCACCGGACAGGGAAGAGTTACCGATATAATGGAACTTTTCGATCGGAATATCCGGGAACATACCGATATTGACCGCATTGCGCATATTGATACCGCTGCCGATACCACCGGCAACATACACATCATCGATCATCGAAATATCGAAATCCAGCGCGGTCAGCATCGTACGGATCGCGGAGAAAATCGCACCCTTGGCACGTATAAAGTTGTCGATATCTACCTCTGTGATCTCGACGTCCTTGATCGAACCTGCCTCTTCTTCAAAGGCCAGCACGTAGCTACCCATACCATATTTGTCATGCTTGATTCGCTTACCTTCACGGACGAATTTGCCTTTCGGGTTGATAATGCCGTTCAGATACAGCTCACAGATCACATCGATAATACCGGAACCACAGATACCGACCGGCTTTGTGCCCGGATCACCGACAATCGTCAGTGTCGGCTCCATCGTCTCTTTATCGATCTTGCAGGCTTCTACTGCACCGTCTGTAGCACGCATACCACAGCTGATGTCACCACCCTCAAAGGCGGGACCTGCAGAACATGCACAGCTCATCATGAAATCGGAATTACCAAATACCAGCTCACCGTTCGTACCAAGGTCGATAAACAGAGAGAATTCCGGACGGTTCCAGATCATGCTGACCAGCGTACCGGCTGTGATATCGCCGCCCACATAGCTGCCGATATTCGGTGCAATGATGATATGGGCGTCAGGATGTACAGTAATACCAAGATCACGGGCATACAGCGAGTTTGTCTTGAAAAATGTAGGGATATACGGCTCCATACGCAACGGATTCGCATCGATACCGGCAAACAGATGGTTCATCGTGGAGTTACCGGCCACGCACATACGGTAGATCTGCTTCGTCTTGATACCGGCACTCTTGCACATCTGGACAATCATCGGGTTGATGGTCTCCTTGATCACCGCATCCTGCAGCTTTTTGATACCGTTGTCCTTCTGGGACTCGATGATACGGTTGATAACGTCTGCACCGTAACGGATCTGACCGTTACCGGCAGAAGCTTTACCCAGAATCGTACCGTTTTCCATATCTATGATCAGGGCAGACACCGTCGTAGTACCGATATCGATAGCCAGCCCACAGATTGCTGATTCATCATTTTCCGGGAAAATATCGTAGACATAGACCCTATTGCCTGTCTTTGCGATCACACATTGTACGGAAAAATCACTTTCGCGAAGTGTATTCGGCAGCTTGCGCATAACATTGTACGGAAGCTGTACATATTCCACACCCTCCTGCGCTTTGATGGCACGCATCAGGCGCTCATTGTCCGGCATGGTATCATCCAGCGTCGGCACGTTCATTTTTACATGAATTCTGGACAGATTATTGGAAAATTCAATACCTGCGCCACTGATCTCCTGCTTTGCTGTCTCAAATATCTTTATTTCGTCATTGGAACTCAAATCCGCAACTTTCATTCTGCTCTTATAAGCAGATGCGATATCCGGCACAAGTACGGTACAGTCAGCGTCTACTGTACTGGCACAGGCCAGTCTCCAGCCCTGGGCATATTCTTCCTCAGAAATATGGGATGACTTTTTGGATGCAACACTGCCTCCAACAAGCTTTACACGGCACTTACCACAGACGGCGTTACCGGAACAGGGAGCATCAATCGCAACATTTGTTTTTCTCGCTACTTCGAGAAGATTCTCGCCGGAAGTGGCATACGCCTCTACTGCTTCTCCACTTTCGAACGTAAAGGTCACCTTATACATAGATTCTCGTTCCTCTTTTCTGTATACATAGAAACAGATTTTACAATCTGTTGATTTCTGGCGGGAAATGCCAGCAGTTTTAAAAAAGGCGCAGCAGGGAGAACCCGCTGCGCCAGATTTACATCTTCACTACTATGTAGGATCTGATTACAGCTCCAGATAGGAATCTGCGTACAGAGTATTGTTCTTGATAACGTCACAGGACTTGATGGTCTCCATCAGTCTCAGGTCGTTCGGGTTAACGATAGCAGATGTCAGACCCTGCATCATAGCCATGGCTACCATAGCGGAGTCCATGATCGGTCTGATGTTCTTCGGCATACCGTTGGAGTTGTTGGACAGACCACCTGTAGAGTTCAGACCCATATCAGAGAACATCTTGATACACTCAAGAATATCCATCTGTTTGTCCTGCATACCCTTTGTTACCAGGAACAGCGGATCGAACCACAGATCTGTAGCTTCCATACCATGCTCCATACCTCTCTCAAGAAGAGTCTGGCAGTACATCATACGCTCATCATTGTCTTTGGCAATACCTTCGCCGTTGCACAGTGCGATAACGATAGCATCGTTAGCAGCTGCAAGGTCAACGTACTCGATACGTCCTGCAGCATCTGCAGAGTTAACGATCGGTTTACCTTTGGAACGGTTGTATACGGAGATACCTGCTTCGATAGCTTTCTTGTTAGCTGTATCCAGTGCCAGCGGAACGTTATCGAATTCACCCTGCAGGAGCTCTACAGCCCATTTCATCAGCTCTTCACCGTTACCCTCTGCCGGTCCGATATTAACGTCCAGGTAGTAAGCACCAGCTTCCAGCTGCTGTCTTGCTCTTGTCAGGATCGGTTCCGGATCTTTCTCACTGAATGCTCTGTTGATGGCCGGAGCGGTTACGGAGATTCTCTCACCAATTACGATAAATTTGCTCATTTTTTAGTACTCCTTATATCTTTTTTTTGCAGCGGTCCGCATTTGCTGACTGCTGTTTTAAGCGCATCCGCACAAAAGCTGTGCGGATACGTCTAAGGTACAATTACAGTTCGCCGTTTGCCTGCATATCCTTGAAGAACTTAACCAGCTCAACTGCCTCACGCGGAGCAACAATGATCTCCCAGCCCGGAAGTTTGGCTTCCAGATCGCCTTTCAGAACGGCAACCTTACCCGGAATGATCATCTTTCTACATTTCAGCTTCGGTTCGATCTCCTCCTGGAAGAACTTAGCGATGGATCCTGAGGAGAATTTACCTGCAGCCCAGGAAGTCAGAACGGAAAGTCCGCCTGCATCGTTGATAACCAGGTTCATCGGAACACCGGATCTCTCCAGCTCGCCGGATACTACGAAGTATGTCAGAGCGAAGTCTACGGTGGTGATGATGATGGAGTTCTCGTCTGCACCGTTTAACGGGTAAATGCCCGGTGCAACCTTCATCGGCTTCTGCGGATCTGTGAAGACGTTCTGACGAAGGCCGAACAGCGGCAGTGCGTCAGCGTAGTTCATTTCCGGAAGAACAACGATGGAACCGTATTTCATTGTGAATACAGAAGCAAGAGCCTGTGCCATGTATCTGTCGTCCTTTGTCAGGGCAGATACATTAACGATGGACGGATAACCAAAGGTTCTATCCTCGTTCTTCAGGGCAGCACGACGTACCTGTACGGTGTTCTCAAAGGTTTCTTTGATGGTAGCACCTGTGGTGTCGATGATCAGCTCTTTATTGCCGGCTTTTTCAAGTGCAGCAACGGTATCATACAGCTCGTCCAGGTTGGCACCGGAAACACCCAGTGCAACGCCTGCAGCTGTGGCTACAGCGCTCATCTCAGCATAGTTGGAAGCGTCAGCACCGTTTAATACCGGCTTGGCGTCCTTGCATACTTCCAGAGCAGCCTTAGCGATTTCTGCGTCTTTTACGCCCAGTACAAGTGTCTTGCCTGTAGCGGCAGCTTTCTTAACGATCTCAACGTATCTGTCGGCAGCTGTGCCTTCCTGGCAGTTTACATACATCATCTCAACATGCATCTGCTCACCGATACGATCGTAATCTACTTTGCCAGCCTCTGCGATCTTTGCATCGATCGTAGCATCATCCATACCACTGCAGATGGATACAGCGTATCTTGTCTTGCTGACAAATGTTTTCTCATGTCTGTAAAGAACAGTCTCACCGCCCAGTGTATACTCAGCATCGCCGGTACCAACCTTGATGCTCTTCATCGGCGGAGCTGTTGCTGCGGAAAGAGATTCCAGAGCCTCAGCGGACATATGCGGACAAGCGGAAATGTCCATAGCACCCTGGGCAACCTTCATAGAGAAAGCCATACAGGTCGGGCATCCGCATTCTTTACAGTTTTTCTTTGGTGTTAATTTAAAAATCTGAATACCATTTAATGCCATTTTGTTATCCTCCTGCTTATGCTAATTCTTTGATCATCTTTGCGATTGTTGCAACAGACTGAGGATGTCTCAAGATAACGGCATTGGAACCGGATACCAGGTCAGCGGCAGCTGTCTGGATCTCCATGGAAATACCTCTCTCTTCGCGGGAACCCCATTCCGGAGCATCAGCTTCTTCAGCCAGGGACTCTTTAACGCCCCATGTCTCTGAAGATACAGGAGTGATAATCGGCATCTGCAGGGTGGTATCACCCTGGGAAAGTGCAGCAGCTTTGATACGGTCCATAGTAGAAACTACGTACTCATAACCATAACCAACAGCGGCTGTACCAACGTTCATGACAACGCTCTCCGGCTTAACACCGAGCTGTGTCATAACGACATTTAACTGTTTTGCAAGGTTGATATCTACAGCAGACTCAGCACCTACCTTCTGGTTATAAGCCAGACCGGCAGCGGCACCGATAGCCTTGTAGTTCTCTTCTTTTGCGGCAAGGATCAGGACGTTCTTTCCCTGCAGAGCTTCTGCTACTTTGACAAGCAGTTCAGAATCCTTCTCTACATTCTTACATCCTTCTACTACTAACGGCAGATCGATAGCATCCGCTACTTCCTTAGCGATAGCTACGAGTTCCTCTGTAGATTTGTTAGCTCCGTTCGGATCTCCGCCTTCCAGACACAGAGCTACGAAATCAGCACCTTCCATCTGAGCTGCCTTTTTAGCCATCTCAGCCGGAGTATTGCATCCTTCATAATAAGAAACCAGACCAGGTACAGCATTCTCAAGACCCATATCAGAGATCTCAACGCCTACCTTCGGAGTGTTTCCCATATCTCCATCAAATGTGTAGAACGGCAGAACGCTCTCACCGCCGATTTTGATGGCTTTTTCGCCAACGCCGATCTCTACTGCTTTGATCTGTGCGTTAAACTTCTGTGGTTTACGATTAAACGGCATTGTTGTTAGCCTCCTTTAAAAAATTAAAATAGATCATCTATGTAGCAGCGAATGCCGAAGCATTCGCTGTGCATATGTGAAATTGTAAAACAAACCCCTCAGCAAAAATAACAGTACACCAAATGCATTACATCATCGGATCCAGACCCAGTGCCGGATGTCCCTTCTCTGTCAGGAAAGCAACCAGTGTCTCCGGATCTGTAGCGATGGTCTCATCACCGATCATGTCTGTGAAGTTCTCAATGCCATACAGATCTTTGGCTGTGGCATTCAGCTTCTCACCTACCTGATCTTTCAGATCCTTCGGCATCCATACGATACGCTCTACACCGCCTTCAGCTTTCATGAACTTCTTGGAAGAGATGAAGTGTTTACCATGACCCATGAAACCAGGAGTCTGAACACCACCACCTGTCATGGAAGCCAGCTCGGAGAAGGTCATACCCAGCGGAGTCTCTCCAGCATACTCACGGTTGGCGATAACTACACCGTTGGAGAACGGCTCGATACCACAGATACACTCGAAGCATCCACAGGATGTCATCGGTTTCTCCATGATGGAGTACAGGGATACATCTTCCAGAGCACCCTGGGACAGCTTACGAACAACTTCGTTAACATCCTCGTACTCACCGATACGCTCATCGATAACTTTCTCTTTGGTAACAACCTGGCACGGACCAGCCGGATCCAACTCATGTGTAGCCTTTGCATCGAACCATGAAACAGCACCGCAAAGTCCAAGTCTCTCCGGAGTTACGATACATACGTGGCTCGGGGAGAATGCCTGGCACATGATACAGCTGTAGTAAACATCTACAGTCTCATCTGTCAGACTGCTCAGACGCTCATCACGCTTGTCAAACAGCGGAATAGCTACTTCATGACGGATTCGTGTGCACTCAGCCGCATCAGTATACACCTTAACCTGGCATTTATCAACTACTGCGTCAAATTCATTTTTAATTTTTGCATACAGAACCTCTGCAAGATCTTTGGCTCTGAAGCCAGCTTCATGTGTTGCTTTGCTGATACGGATACGGATCATATCACGCTGACCGGTATGCATAACACCCTCGATACAGTTGATGTAGCTGTGGAACTTACGCTCAAATACAGGCTCAAAGTCTGCATGCATGTTCTTACCGGCTACCTCTACAACGTAAGCGATGCTCTGCTTGCTGCCTACCGGGAACTCATCAAAGTCCGGTCCGATCAGCTCGAAGTGATGATCTTCGATCTCACCCAGCTCTTTGGTCTGTACCAGCTCGACACAGTCAACACGGGAACCATCGAACTCAACCTGCATATCGCCACGACGGATAATCTCGCCCTCGAATGCGGATGCGAAAGCTACCGGAATATCTACCTTTGTGATCTTGATCTTAATGTCGCGTGCTTCCAGAGAAGTAGCGTTGAACTTGCTGACATCTTTCTGAACGATCAGGCTCTTCGGTACTTCGAAGGTCTCTTCGTTTGTGATTACCGGGAAACCAAGTGCGATAGCACCGGCGCCACAGGCAACGATTACTTCGTTTAACGGAGCAAAAGCATTGACGAATGCCGGTACACGCTCCATGGTGTATTTCATCAGAGCTGCGGAATCGCCCGGCTCTACGTTACCGAAGATCAGAGCTGCACGGAGAGCTACAGATACAACATGGACAACGCTTGTTACGTCAGTACCCAGCGGTACGACACGTACACCATAGCCAAGCTTCATGCCCTTGGACAGACACTGCTCGATACATCTGCCGACCATAGTTACCAGAATACCCTGTGCCTGGTAGGATTTAACCAGCTCTACAGCATCTTCTGCTGTCGGAGCCTCACCAAGGATAACAGCTACGCCCGGGATATCGCCGGTTACAAGCGGAACACCCAGCTCACGGATAATAGCATCTGCAAGATGTCCATAATACGGCTCTGCATACGGTGCAGCACCGTCGATGTATTTCAGAACCTCGATGAACTCTGCGCAAAGAGCTGTGGCAACACCGCTCATGAACGCATCATGTAATTTCTGCTCTCTTGTCATCAGTGTTTTAACAACGCCAAGAGCTTCCTTCAGCTCTTTTAAGTTTGTTACTTTAACACCTGTAACAGCATAGTAGCACGGCAGGCAGTAAGCTGTGTCCGGGAAGCTGACTGCTTTGTCTTCACCATATTTTGCGATAGCATCATTGATGGCGCCCTCGGTCAGTCCGTATACGTCATCGTTTCCTTTGAAAATAACATCAAATAAAGTCATTGTCTATCCTCCAAAACAATTCTTTTTTGTGTTTCCTGTCATTTATTCAGCATCAATGATAGCTTTAATGGCAGAAACCTCTTTTACCACAGTTTCACTGAAATCATACGGGGAGCTTCCCTGACGGTCAGCATCGATAACCTCAGTATTGTAATGTATAAACCCAAGAAGATCTTCAGCAGGAATTTTAGATTTCACAAATTCCTCGTCCTCCGCCGAACGGATCTTGTTTGCCACGACGCGAACCTTTGCAACACCCAGATCCTCTGCCAGACGTTTGACATTCTTATATGTCTGTACGCTGCGGGAACCCGGCTCGATCACGACGATAAACTGGTCTACACTCTGCGTCGTACCTCTGCCGAGATGTTCAAGGCCGGCCTCCATATCCATGATCACCACATCGTCACGATGCAGGATCAGGTTATTGATGATGCGTTTCAGCATAACATGCTCCGGACAAACGCATCCGCCGCCTCCAGTCTCCACGGTGCCGAGAAGCAACAGCTTGACGCCGTTGTAAGTCTTGCCGTAGGTATCCGGGATATCATCCACCTTGGGATTCAGCTTGTAAAACTGGTTGTTATCACCGGCTCCGGTACGCTCTTCAATAAGTTTACGCATTTTGCTGATGGGAACGATAGCATCCAGCTCTTCCTCTGGAAAACCAAGCGCCAGTCCGAGATTCGCATCCGGATCTACATCTGCGGCGAGAACTTTTCTCCCTTCATCTGCATATAATCTGGCGAGCGTCGCAGCAAATGTGGTCTTTCCTACGCCGCCTTTACCTGTCACTGCTATTTTCATGTCTATCAAATCCCTTCATTTATTATTTCCGGGAGGAGAGACTCCTCCCGGTCATAAACACTATTGTATATCATTTGCAGACAAATATCTACATCAGATACCAATTGCTTTACGTTTTTCTTCAATTCTTTCGATCATCAGATCGGTCAGTTTCTCAATATCTGTTTCAACTGTATAAGCAGCCTCTACCCAGTCTCTTACACCTTCTGTCAGAAGACCGGCAACCTCAGCGGAACCGGATACATACGGATCTACACCAAGGAAGGTATCGATACCTGTAGCCACTACGTAGTTACCGATGGAAACAGCCTTTTCAGACATCCACTCCGGAGCACAGCCTACAACCGGCAGCTGGGAGATGTTCAGTCCGGAATCCTTGGCCAGCTCGGCAACCAGGATCATCATACGGGAGATATCAACGCAGGAACCCATATGCAGTACCGGCGGGATATCAGCCAGCTCGCATACACGTTTCAGACCGTCGCCGCAGAGATCTTTGGCACGTTTGTCCATCAGACCTGCCTTGGCAGCTGCCTGTGCGGAACAGCCGGAAGCAACAACAACGATATCGTTGGCGATCAGCTTCTTCATCAGCTCGATATGAGCGTAATCCGGGCGGATCTTCGGATTGTTACATCCAACCATAGCTACAGCACCACGGATAACACCGGATGTGATACACTCGATAAGCGGTTTTGTTGTACCCATCTCATCTACCTGGGTATTGGCAACTCCATCCAGCACTTTAACCAGAGCTTCCAGAGAATAACCAACAGTAGCTTTCTGCTTCATCTGGGGGATATGTACCAGCTCCGGTTTACGGTTTTCAAAGTTATCGATAGCCATTTTGACGATTGCCTTTGCATTCTCAGCAGCTGTAGATGCATCGAAGCGGACAAACTCGGAATCAGGAATCTGAGTGATCGGCGATGTTGTGATGAACTTTGTATGGAAGCACTTGCTTAATGGTCCAAGGGCCGGAAAGATACACTGAACATCAACAACGATAGCCTCACAGGCACCGGTCAGTACAACATTCTCCTGCTGCAGGAAGTTACCGGCCATCGGGATACCACGTCTCATGGCAACCTCGTTGGAAGTACAGCAGACACCGGATACAGTGATGCCCTTGGCACCTTTTGATTTAGCATAAGCGATCATTTCCGGATCATCAGCGTACTCGCAGACCATCTCAGAAAGCGACGGATCATGCCCATGAACTACGATATTTACATTCTCTTCTACCATAACACCCAGGTTAGCCTCTGTATCGATCGGCTTCGGAGTACCAAACAATACATCAGAGAACTCTGTACCGCACATGGATCCGCCCCATCCATCAGCCAAGCCCATTCTCAGGGACTGACGGACCAGAGCCTTCGGATCAGAAGAACATCCCATATGTGTCATATGCAAGGAACATGCAACCTCACGGTCGATAGCACGCGGTGCGATCTCTTCTTTTTCCCAGATATCCTGTGTATGCTGCGGAGCACGTTTCAGCCAGTTCTGTGTACCGAACGGCTTACCATATTCCATAAGGGCTTTCTCAGCCATCTCATGAGCCAGATCGTAGATATCTTTACCTTCTGTCTCAACATTCCACTCTTTTGCGATGCGGATCAGCTTCTCCGGATCTTTTACCTTGTATGGTCCTTCCGGTTTAGCCTGATACAGTGTATGGCAGATCTCACGGCCGTGATCGGAGTGAGTGGCACCACCACCGGCTGTAAATTTCAGGAAGTTACGTCCTACGATACCTGCAGCATCACATCCGCAGATACCTCTGGATGCCTTCGGTGTGATACGGCACGGACCCATGGCACAGATACGGCAGCAGACACCCTGCTCACCGAACTTACAGTGCGGTGTCTGATTTTTCACACGGAACTGCCATGCATCAGCACCAACCTTTGCACCAGTCTCCAGAAGGCGATTGGTAGCGGCTTCCATTTCTTCGACAGAAGTCAGTTTGAATTCTTCACTCATTTGTTTTCCTCCTTAACGTTTGGATATATTTTCAGAGGTCCTCTCCCTCCAAAAATGCGTTAGTACGCCGGATCTACAGACCCAGCTTTTCGATGATACCGGCAAGTGCTGCGCGTACCGGGGAATCCTCGGGCAGCTTGACGGTCGGAACACCGTCACAGTCATATTCATATACCGTCTCATCCTGTGGTACAACCCCCAGTAAGGTAAGACCCTGTTTCTCGATCTCCTCTTTTGTACCCTCATTTAACACACCGTTCGGCGCGCGGTTAACGATCAGGCCCATCTGCTGCGGTTTGAGCTCACACTCACGGACCAGCTCGGCGATACGGCCGGCTGCCTGTACACCACGGCGGGAGCAGTCACTGACCAGAATACAGGTCTGCATACTCGGCAGGATACCGCGGCTGATGTGTTCCATACCGGCCTCGTTATCTACAACCATAAACGGATACTGGTTCTGGCGTTTCTGCAGCTGGCTCTGTAACAGGCCATTGACATAACAGTAGCAGCCTTTGCCCTGTGTACGTCCCATGACCAGAAGGTCAAAATCATCATCTTCGATCAGGCAAGAATTAAACTTCCATTCGGCGTAATCCGCCTTGCTCATACCTGCCGGAATCGGATTGTGCTCTGCCATCTCAGCTCTGGCGATCTCCTCGCGGACATCGCCAAGGGTCATATCGACCTCAACGCCAAGAACCTCATTCAGGTTGGAATTGGCATCGGCGTCTACAGCGAGAACCGGTCCTTTTTTTGTTTCACAAAGATACTGGATCAACAGACCACACAGGGTCGTCTTTCCAACGCCGCCTTTACCGGCGACAGCAATTACATGTGCCATTAATGACACCTCCCAGGTTACTTTAGTTTAGTCAGGAGATATTTCCGGTTCATCATACTCTGGTGCAGAATCCTGCTCTGTCGATGATCTCGGAAACATCTTTGTATTTGTTTAAAGCATACAGATGGATGCCGTTAACCCCCAGTGCTCTGTACTCGTCGATCTGGTTGATCGTGTATTCGATACCAGCCTCTTTGAAGCGGGCTTTC
The DNA here is from genome assembly GCA_963603285.1 of Ruminococcus bromii. GTDB lineage: Bacteria > Bacillota > Clostridia > Lachnospirales > Lachnospiraceae > UBA11957. Next base: position 1,618 of record CAVCMG010000038.1, on the reverse strand, counting down.
TTGCCTTCTACGTCTGCATCGAACGGATCCTTTACGAACGGATTCGGGAAGATCCAGTTGTTGGAGATCAGCTCACAGAGCTTACGCGGCATTACGCAGGCATTTCTGGACAGTGCCATATTGATGGTGGCTGCCTGATCCAGAATCGGCATGATGCCTACATCGACCGGCAGTGTCACACCGGCTTTGCGGATCGCATCCAGCCAGTATTTGAACTGTTCCATATCCCAGCACAGCTGTGTCATGATATAGTCAGCGCCATTGTCCTGTTTCTGTTTCAGGACGGCGATATCAGCTTCGAGGGAACGACAGCTGATATGTCCTTCCGGAGAACCGGCAACGGCGATCTCGATCTTGTCACCGAACTCTTTGCGTACATAGGCTACCAGATCTGTAGCGTATTTGAAATCTCCGCCTGTGCCTTCCCAGCCAAACGGCAGATCACCGCGCAGAGCCAGCATATGGTCTACGCCGTTGTTCAGATAATTCTGCAGCTGGTCTTTGATGCCTTCTCTTGTGTTGCCGATACATGTAAAATGGGTTACCGGTGTGGTACCGGCATCCTTGATGATCTTACAGACATCCATGTTGCGTCCGACATTTGTACCGCCTGCACCGTATGTACAGGAAATGTAAGCCGGATTGTATTCGCAGAGATGGCTGATCGTGTTTGGAAGATTCTCCATACCTTTATCTGTCTTTGGCGGGAATACCTCAAAGGATAAAAGCATTTTCTGTTTCATCTGTTCGCTCAGTTTCATGATACATTCCTCCACATTATTTATTTTGTGTTGCAAGTATTACCTTAATCACACTGGATCTTGACAATGCTGTTGGCCAGATCGACCATGAGAAGCTTTCCGACTACTACGGTTTCTTCTCCGATAATGTCGCGGATCACCAGCTTGTCTTCCTGAACGTCGATACGGCTGATGTTCTTGCAGATCACGGTATTGTCACTCTCTTTGTATGCTGTTGCAAGACACATACCTCATACCTCCTTTATATGCTCTCCGGCCAGCGTTGCCGCCAGACTGAGACGTAAATTACCCTTCTGGAATTCGGAAACTGCTGCACGGATCTGGTCTGCCACATCCTTCATATCCAGTTTTTCCAGATTGGCTGCCACACGGTCAAGCTCGGCGGCATGCTGGGCATTATGCTTCTGCATATACTGTAAAAGCGCCAGCGCCTCCTTGCGCTCATCACCGGCAGATGCACAGGAGCTGCAGTTGCCGCCGCAGTGATGTTCTCCCGCGTCTCCGTCCGTGTGACCGTGATGCACCATCTGTCCGTTTTCGTCCTGAATCAAGTGCATGTTCTTTTCCTCCACAAAGTTGTCATAATTTTATCAATTTAGGTTATTATACCAAACCTCGTTTGCCGAATCAATCGTATCTGACACAACTTTTGTACAAAAATCAGTCCATTGGGGCAAAATGCCATGATTTTCAGATGCTTTTTCCGTCATCTGCACAAATTTTCCCTTTTCTGCACAAATATCTTTGCATACTTTGCCCACAAAGATCACAGGGCAGATGCCCTGTATAGAAGCAATCTGCCCGGAAGTTTGACAGTTGAATAAAGGAATAATCTCTGCAGGTATTGATTTACCTGT
>CAVCMG010000037.1:0-27255 GCA_963603285.1 Ruminococcus bromii | reverse complement strand
CATCACCGTTGGCACGGCAGTCCTCCATGTATTCTGTCCACAGGAGCTTTTTACTGACTCCGTTGCGGAGCAGCTCCTTGCGAATGTAATCATAGTCTGGCATGCGCTTTTGAGAGAGATCGCATTGTTTTGGATTAAACAATCCTTCAAGAGCCATGTCTGTTTGACTGTCTTCTAACGGCCAAGAGATATCTAATTCTTGTGCCCGTTTTAAGACCTTCGCAACAGTATTTCTTGAGCACGGAACACTCAATGCTATGTTCCGATTACTGAATCCCAAGCTTGATAATCTTAGGATTTCACGGTATTTGGTCATAATGGTGACCTCCTTAATAATAGATTTACACAATGATTGTGTATAATTCTATTATAAGGCAAGTGGCTCATTACGACCGGAAAGGTGGCTCAGGGAAAAACGGAAGGGTGGCTCACTGGTACCGGACAGGTGGTTCATTTAGGCCCGGATTATTCAGCAATGGGTTTCTGTGGTGATACCGTGAGCTTTAGACCAAGCTGTTTGAGCAAATGTACAATGGTATCAAGCTTTGGGACTATTTTCCCGGATTCTATGCGTGCTACTGAGGACTGTGGCATATCGCAGAGTTTGGCCAGATCACGTTGACTGAGACCAAGATTTTTTCTCTGCTGGATCATGGCAGTAACAATTGTGGAAATGGTTTCGATTTCATCAATATCTTTGGCGATTGTTGGATCAACGGTTTTAACATGAGTTTTGTAATCATTCCATGTTTTCATTTGATGTCTCCTTTCTGGCAAGCCAGTTAGATTGTTCTCGTTTGGCTTTGGTGATTTCTCTGCGGGGAGTCTTTTGAGATTTCTTGCGGAAGTGGTGCAGAAGAACGAAGGAGTTGTCATTGTATTTGAAGAATAAGATGCGATGTTTACCGGGGCGTAATTCCCAGATGTTATCTTCAAGGTGCTTAGCTATAATATCAGGAAGGTTGGTTCCGTTTTCTGTAAGCAATTGGATATACAATGAAAACTGTTTGTGCAAGATTCTGGCAGACTTGTTTGTACTGCTTTTGATACGAAGTGATTCCATAAAATCCCACAGAGGAGATTCACCAGAGGGTGTCTCGTAGAAATATATAGTGTACATAAGTATATGATCTCCCGGATTCATATATCCATAGAATATGATAGCATAAATGCTATCTGTTGGCAAGTGACTCGTTGATTTTCAGTACTGGAAATGTTGGATAGAATATATCCAGTGAAAGGTTGCATCGATGTATGGCATATTATATACTAAAATGATAGTTTAAACAAGCAATATTTGGAAAAAGATAAAATATGAGGGAGTAACTTACGAATAAAGGTGCATATATCATGAAGGACAACATTTTAGGACGAGAATTAAAAGCAATGCTCAATTATATACGTGCCTATGGTATCCAGCACTGCGATAAAAAGATGGTGTTTGATGCGGTTGCTCATGATGCGGAGCAGATGGATCTTTTTATGGGAAAGGTGCATAAGGGCTTCTTCCTGGCACAGAATAATGTGATCCGGCTGCTACGAAAGAGTTTGACGGAGCAGAAGAGAATCAAGGCAGACTTAAAAGTGGCAAAGGGGCAGAAGGATAAAGAGCGGGTTGCTGTATTAAATACGGATCTGCATCATGCCAGATATCAGGAGCTTTTGCTGCGGCGTGTTATGGATGCTGTGGCATGGCAGATTCTTGGCTATGATCTGACAGTTTTGCGCCGGTTATATTATGGCCAGGAGCTGATAGATATTACGGATTCTAATCTGGATTCGGAGTTATGCTATGTGGAGCAGATTTTAAAGGATAATCCCGATGATTTTGTCTTGATCAGTGATCTTACGTCTTTTATCCAGATCGGCGATGTGGTGCGGCTTACTTCGAGAACGGGACCACAGATCATAGAGCTGAAAGAGGGCGAGGTCAATCACGAGATTTTCCAGATGATCAATACATTATTGGAAATACAGTGCCCATATTATCTGGAAAATGCTCTGCGTGGTAAGAACCAGAAGTACATAGAACAGATGCACAGGGATCTGAAGCAGATGCAGCGGGCAGCAGATGTCTCAACGGCGATCAATACCGGAGAGGGTGAAGATCTGTACACCGGTATGCCGATAAAATCCGTGAGGGATGAAACAATAGAGCTGGCGACTTTTAGTGAGAAGCTGGATGCACTATTAAAACAGTGCAGACAAAAGGGATATGCTACCGGTGTGATCGAAGGATGTCTGCTGATCGGTGTATATGATACGAGGCGGTCTTTTCCACAGATGTTTGAGGCATGGACAAAGCCTTTGGGATTTAAGATGCCGATCGTGGATCTTCAGGATGGTATAGCGGATCCGTTGGGGTATCCGGTTTACTTGTTACCGTTTTCGGACAGTGAGATCATGGATATTGTTATGGGCAGAGTAGTTATCCGCATGACGCTTGATATTGAAAGGTGGCTGGACAGCTTTACGCTGGATAATGTCAGCTGGCGCTGGATGACAAAGAAAGAGACTGCCAGATGCAATGGGGAGTTAAAAGGGAAAAGTAAGGTGTTTTCGATAGAGGGCTGTGGTGTTGAGCTGAAAAATGCAAAGGGTGTGACGCTGACTTTAGCCGGGGGAGTATTTTCGCGGATGTTTACCAGTTTAAATACACCGGCGGCTTGCAGGAAATACACGGTGACTTTGATGAACAAACGAAAAGATTAAAAAAATAGTATTGTAATAATATACAGAATATGGTAGCATAAATATGAGGCTACCATTGATGGTAGGCGGTTAGTCCTCTGCTTTTTGATGGGAGGGCACTGTGACCCTCTTGTATTTTGATAAACCCGTATGGGATTTTACAAAAGGAAGGAGGGCTGTACGATGAGTATTGTAGATTTTATTGCTGTTGTCAGTTTTGGCATGATGTGCTTCGAAATCGGGTATTCACTCGGAACGGATAGAAAGAAAACGCAGAAATAACCGCCCTAATGCTGTCCAGGCTGGCGGTTATTTCTGCTAAACTAGAGGGCTGACCGTCTATCGGTAGTCTCTTTTTTGAGCTGTTAAGCTTATCTTTAGTATATGCGACTTTCTGAGAAATAGCAATACGTTTTTTATAGAAATAAATAAAATAAGATGGAGTACAAGAAATATGAAGAGAACCTTTGACCTGCACACACACATCCTGTATGGGGTGGACGATGGTGCGCGCACGATGAAGGAGTCGCTGGCTCTTTTGGAGGAGGCCGGGGAACAGGGAATTACGGATATTGTGCTGACGCCGCATTACCGGAAGGGGATGTTTGCGTATCCGACGGAGGATATTTTGAAGCATTTTCTTTTGTTGAAGAAAGCGGCGCGGCCGCTGGGCCTTGCGCTGTATCTGGGATGTGAGTATCATGTGAATGAGACGATGATCGAATATCTGCGAAAGAATCGTTGTTTCCCGTTAAATCTGGGAGATCATGTGCTGGCAGAATATAAACCGTTGACGGAATACGACTTTATACGGTATTATACACAGGAGCTTTTGCAAAGTGGTTATACGCCGCTGATTGCGCATGTGGAGCGGTACGAATGTCTGACGGCAGATCCGGACAGGATCGCGGAGCTGTCGGAGATGGGAGCGTTGATCCAGATCAATGCGGACAGTGTGCTGGGAATGACCGGACGGCAGATCAAGAAGTTCTGCCATGGTCTGTTGAAAAATGGCGGGGTCGATATAGTGGCCAGTGATGTGCATAACCAGACGGACCGGGCAAATCATCTGATGGAATGCCGGGCTTATATAGAAAAAAAATATGGCAAAGCATATGCAGCTGATCTGTTTGATCGGAATGCGAGACATATTTTACATATAGATACCAAAGAAAGTAGAGGAGAATGACATGGAAAAGAAACGAGTAGAAGGGGAAGTCAGAGAAATCGATCTTCTCGAAGTGGCTGCTGCGATTCTGGAGCACTGGAAGATCCTGATCGTAGTGACGATTCTGAGTGCTGCAGCATTTTACGGTGTGAGCAAGTATCTGATGACGCCGATGTATGAATCCAGTGCAGAGCTGTATGTTCTGACAAAGAGCACATCGATCACGAGTCTTGCGGATCTGCAGATGGGTACGAACCTGACGAACGACTATGTAGAGGTCGTAACGGGACGTCCGGTGCTGGACAAGGTAATTGAGAATCTGAACCTGGATGCGACGGCAAAGCAGCTGTCAGGCAAGGTTACACTGACAAATCCGACCAATTCCCGTATTCTGGTGATCACGGTGAGGGATGCAAGTCCGAAGATGGCCAAGACGATCGCAGATGAGATTGCGGTAGTGGCTGCGGAGTTTATTGAGGAAAAGATGGATCAGGATCAGCCGACGATCATCCAGAATGGTTATACGGATGGCGAGCCGGTAAGTCCGAGTATTGGCAAGAATACAGTGATCGGTGGTATGTTGGGTGCACTGGTTGTTATGGCGATTGTTGTGATCCGGATGCTGGTTAATGATACGATTATGACACCGGAGGATATGGAGAAGAAGGTCGGACTGAATGTCCTCGGTTCTATTCCGCTGGAAGAGGCTGAGTTGAACAAGGTGAAACACAGCAGTAAGAAAAAGAAGAAAAAACGTACATCGAAAGCACAGGGAGGTAAGAGATAATGAATAAGGTAGAGCTTGGATCTTTAAAAAGACACAGCCATACGCTGACAGAATCCCTGCGTGCTTTGCGAAGCAATATCCAGTTCTGTGGGGATGATATTAAGACAATTCTTTTTACCAGTGCTATGCCGGATGAGGGAAAGAGTACGGTTGTTGTGGATCTGGCAAGATCGATTGCCGAGTCAGGAAAACGTGTGCTGGTCATTGATACAGATATGCGTAAATCGGTGCTTGTAGGGCGTCTGAGAGCGCATGCATCGACGGATGAGAAGGTTTATGGCCTGTCCCATTATCTTTCAGGCCAGCAGAATATGGATCGAGTATTCTGTATGACGAATGTGCCGAATCTGTATGTGATCTTTTCCGGTCCGTCTGTACCGAATCCGACGGAGATCCTGGAAAAGGAGTACTTTGCCAGACTGCTGGCTTTCGCCCGTGAGAATTTTGATTATGTTCTGGTGGATTCTGCTCCGATCGGTGCAGCGATTGATGCGGCGATCATTGGAAAGCATTGCGATGGCGCTATCCTTGTTACTGCACAGGGCGTAGCCAGCGCACAGATGATCAATTCAGTAAAACGGCAGCTTGAGGTGGCTGGTGTGCATATCCTCGGTGCGGTGCTGAATAAGGTCAATATGAAGAAGAACAGTTACTATGGCAAGTATTATGGCAGCTATTATGGCCATTATGGAGATAAGGAGTAAGGGCGGATGAAAAAGAAAAAGAGTGCATTGCCGCTTTTGCTGGTTGTGCTTCTGGCGGCGATCATAGTGCTGGTCGTTGTGGTGGCCGGAGCGTCGATGATGTCGAATGGATCTGAGGCGATCCAGACAAAGACGGATGCGGCGGCAGATACAGCGAAGGATTCCACCGGGGATACAGCGGATGCTGACGTAGCAGAGGTATCTTCTGTGGTGCCGGAAAGCAGTGTGACTGAGGAGAATAAGCTGGAGGGATCACAGGATTTTGTGATCTTTGGCGTGGATTCCCGTGAGAATAATGTAGGAAAGGGAACACGTTCGGATTCTATTATGATCGTGCATGTGGATCATGATAATAAGGTTGTGCGACTGACCAGTATTTACCGTGACTGTATGATGAAGATTGAGGGCCACGATTTTAATAAGGCTGCACATGCGCATTCGTACGGTGGGCCGGAGCTGGCGATCCAGATGCTGAATGAGAATCTGGATCTGGATCTGGAAAAGTATATTACGGTGAATTTTATCAATGTTGGTGATCTGGTGGATGAGATAGGTGGCGTTGAGCAGGATATTGATGAAGATGAGGTAGATCAAATCAATGGATTGATTTCCGGCGTGAATGCTGTGCGTGGTACGTCTTCTGGCACTATTAAGTCTGCTGGCACATATACGTTGGATGGAACACAGGCGGTAGCTTATTCCCGTATCCGTCATACTGCCGGTGCGGATTACAAACGTACAGAGAGACAGCGTACGATCCTGTTTAAGATATTCCAGAAAGCTAAAGATCTGGATATCGTCACTCGTCTGAAGCTGGCCAGTGACATGCTGGATGAGATCGGTACGAATTACCGTACCGATGAGATCACAGAGCTTCTGCAGGATCTGTCCTCCTATACGATCGAGGATATGACCGCCTATCCGCAGACCTTCTACGGTGGCAAAGTCAGCGGTGCATGGTACGAAGTGCCGGTAACGCTGGTGGATATGGCTACGGGAGTACACGAGTTTTTGTATGGGGAGAAGAATTATGAGCCGTCAGAGACGGTGAAGAGTATCAGTAATTCGCTGAAGAATAAGGCAAGTACGGCGAATTATCATTTGAATAAGGGGTAAGGTATAGCTGCCAGATATCGGAGGGGATGTCTGGCAGCTGTTTTACAGTAAACGGTGTAACCCAAAGTACCTTGACAAATTAGATGCCGTTTTTCCGGATTCCCGTTTTTCACATTCTGAAATCTTTTCAGAGATACATTTCCAAATATTCTGTTATTTCTCCAGATTCTTTACTGCCGTAGAAAGCATCAGCTTGATACGGTTCAGCTGGTTAACCTCGCTGGCGCCCGGATCGTAGTCGACGGCTACGATATTGGCGTCCGGATATCTGTGGCGGATCTCTTTGATAACGCCCTTGCCGACAATATGGTTCGGCAGGCAGGCGAACGGCTGGATACATACGATATTCTTGGCACCGCCGTGGATCAGCTCCATCATCTCGCCGGTCAAGAACCAGCCCTCACCGGTCTGGTTGCCCATGGAGACGATCGGCTCGGCGTATTTTGCCAGATCACGGATATCTGCCGGCGGGTCAAAGTGTTTGCTCTTTTCAAATTCCTTGACAGCGGCGCTTCTGAGCCAGTCGATGAATTTGATACCGGCATTGGCCATCAGAGCGGTGGACTTCTTGGAACCCAGATATTTCACCTTGAAGTTGAGGTTGTAGAAGCTGTAGCTCATAAAGTCGATCAGATCCGGCACGACAGCCTCGGCGCCTTCCTTTTCAAGCAGCTCGGCCAGATGGTTGTTGGCTGCCGGGAGGAATTTGACGAGGATCTCGCCAACGATACCGACTCTCGGTTTCTTTAAGTTTTCATCGATCGGCAGACGGTCAAAGTCGCGGATCATGGTACGGCAGATCTGTTTGTAGCGGTTGTGCGACATATGCTTCTGGGAAACAAAATCGATACAGATCTTTTCCCATTTTTCATGCAGCTTGTCGGCGCTTCCCTTTTTCAGCTCGTACGGGCGCATACGGTACAGACAGCGCATCAGGATATCGCCGAAGGCAGCGCCGTAGGAGAGGCGCAGGGCCAGATTCGGTGTGATCTTGAAGCCCGGATTGCTTTCCAGCCCGGCCAGGTTGATCGAAATAACCGGAATCTGGGTCATACCGGCCTTTGCCAGGGCGCGGCGGATAAAGGCGATATAGTTCGATGCACGGCAGCCACCGCCGGTCTGTGACATGATGACAGCCACATGATCCAGATCGTATTTGCCGGACAGAAGGGCCTGCATGATCTGGCCGACAACCATCAGGGATGGATAGCAGGCGTCGTTGTTGACATATTTCAGGCCGACATCGACGGCTTCTTTATTATCGTTTGGCAGTACCTCCAGCTTATATCCGGCGGCGTTGAAGGCCGGCTGCAGGATATTAAAGTGGATCGGTGACATCTGCGGACACAGGATTGTGTAGGTCTTGCGCATTTTCTTGGTAAATACGACCTTATCGATCGAGGACGGCTGGATTTCACGCTGTTTATGCTCTTTTTCACGGACGCGGATCGCGGCGATCAGAGAACGCACACGGATACGGGCAGCACCCAGGTTGTTGACTTCATCGATCTTTAAGCAGGTATAGATCTTGCCGCTCTTGGAGAGAATCTCGTATACCTCATCGGTGGTAACTGCATCCAGACCGCAGCCGAAGGAGTTTAACTGGATCAGATCCAGATCGTCGCGGGTCTTGACATAGTTGGCGGCAGCATACAGTCTCGTATGGTACATCCACTGGTCATTGACACGGATCGGACGTTCCAGCGGATGCAGGTGGGAGATGGAATCCTCTGTCAGTACTGCCATACCGTAGGAGTTGATCATATCCGGGATACCGTGATGGATCTCCGGATCCACATGGTACGGACGACCGGCGAGAACGATACCACGGCGGTTATGATCTTTCATCCACTGCAGGGTTTCTTCACCCTTGCGGCGGATATCCTCGCGCATATTTCCGAGCTCTTCCCATGCTTCGTGAGCGGCAGCCTTGATTTCTTCTGCAGGAATATCCGGGAAGGCGTCCACAAGTCCCTGGGTCAGGACTTCTTCGTTGGTAAAGGCGAAGAACGGGTTCTTAAAGCGAATGCTCTCGTCGCGCAGCTCTTCGACATTGTTTTTGATGTTTTCAGCGTAGGAGGTAACGATCGGGCAGTTGTAATGGTTGACTGCCCCCTCGAACTCTTCACGTTCGTACGGAACACACGGATAGAAGATAAATTTGATGCCCTGTTTGATCAGCCAGGATACATGACCGTGTGCCAGCTTGGCCGGGTAGCATTCGGATTCACTCGGGATGGACTCAATACCCATCTCATAGATCTTACGGCTGGAATCCGGAGACAGGATGACCCGGTAGCCCAGCTTTGTAAAGAAGGTAAACCAGAACGGATAGTTCTCGAACATATTTAAGACTCTCGGAATACCGACTGTACCGCGCGGGGCATCTTCCTCAGCGAGCGGAGCGTAGTCAAAGATCTTTTTATATTTGTACTCGAACAGGTTCGGAATATGCTCGGCATTTTTCTGCTTACCGATACCACGCTCACAGCGGTTACCGCTGATAAATTTACGGCCGCCGGTAAAGTGGTTGATGGTCAGACGGCACTGGTTTGTACAGCCGTGGCAGTGGGTCATGGTCGTGGAGTATTCCAGTGCGTTGATATCATCGATGGACAGCATGGTTGTACCCTTGCACGGCTCGAAACGGTCTTTGGCGATCAGGGCCGCACCGAAGGCACCCATGATACCGGCGATATCCGGGCGGATAACCTCGCAGTTGGCGATCTTTTCGAGACTGCGCAGTACGGCGTCATTGTAGAATGTACCGCCCTGTACGACGATATTTTTACCAAGCTCTGTGGCGTCGGATACCTTGATAACCTTGTACAAAGCATTTTTGATTACAGAGTAAGCCAGACCGGCGGAGATATCGGCGACGGATGCGCCCTCCTTCTGGGCCTGCTTTACCTTGGAGTTCATAAATACGGTGCATCGTGTACCAAGATCGATCGGATGCTGGGCGAACAGCGCCTCTTTGGCAAAATCCTTTACACTGTAATTCAGGGATTTTGCAAAGGTCTCGATAAAGGAACCGCAGCCAGAGGAACATGCCTCGTTTAACTGTACGCTGTCTACGGCATGGTCTTTGATCTTGATACATTTCATATCCTGGCCGCCGATATCAAGGATACAGTCGACATCCGGCTGGAAAAAGGCGGCTGCCGTATAGTGGGCAACGGTCTCAACCTCGCCCTCGTCCAGTAAGAGTGCCGATTTGATCAGAGCCTCGCCGTAGCCGGTGGAACAGGCATGGACAATTGTGGCGTCCTCCGGAAGCAGGTTGTAAATCTCCTGAATGGAACGGATTGTTGTTGCCAGCGGGCTGCCGTTGTTATTAGAATAGAAGGAATATAACAGTGTACCGTCTTCACCGATCAGGGCTGTCTTGGTTGTTGTCGAACCGGCATCAATACCGAGGTAACAGTTGCCGGAGTAGGTGGACAGATCGCCAGTGCGGATTTTATACTGATCCTGACGGGCACGGAAGGTGGCATAATCCTCCTTGGTGGCAAACAGAGGCTCCATACGGGCAACTTCAAAGTCCATCTTGACGGAAGCCTGCAGACGCTCTTTTAACGCGGTCAGAGAGTATGCCGTATCTTTGGCGTTCATCGCAGAACCGATGGCTGCGAACAGGTGGGAATTTTCCGGTACGATGGTATGCTCCTCATCGAGCTTCAGGGTACGGATAAAAGCCTCCTTTAATTCGGATAAAAAGTGCAGCGGACCGCCAAGGAATGCGATATGGCCACGGATCGGCTTACCGCAGGCCAGACCGCTGATGGTCTGGTTGACAACTGCCTGGAAAATGGAGGCAGAGAGATCTTCCTTGGTTGCACCGTCGTTGATCAACGGCTGGATATCGGATTTGGCAAATACACCGCAGCGGGCTGCGATGGGGTAGAGTGCCTTGTAATTCTTGGCGTATTCGTTCAGGCCGGTGGCGTCTGTCTGTAACAGGGAAGCCATCTGGTCGATAAAGGAACCTGTACCACCGGCACAGATACCGTTCATACGCTGTTCGACGTTGCCACCTTCAAAGTAGATGATCTTGGCATCCTCGCCGCCGAGCTCAATGGCAACGTCTGTTTTCGATGCGCGCTCCTTTAAGGCTGTGGATACGGCGATAACCTCCTGTACGAAGGGGATTTCCAGATGCTTGGCCAGGGTCAGACCGCCGGAACCGGTGATCACCGGACACAGGGTACATTCGCCGAGCAGCTTTTCCGCTTTTTCAAGCAGAGAAGCCAGCGTCTCCTGGATATTGGCATAGTGGCGTTCGTAATCCGAGAAGAGGATCTTATGCTCATCGTCAAGGATCGCAATTTTAACAGTGGTGGAACCGATATCGATTCCGAGTGTATATGTATTGTTGGTCATACGGTATTTCAGCGGATACACATCCGCTCCTCCTTTGCATGATAATATGTCTGCGCAGCGCCCCGGTAACAGCCGGGCGCTGCATGAATTGTTTCTTAATTTATGGGGTAAGCCCATAATCCTGTGTATTATACAGTAAAATATCCGCGGTGGCAATCGGCAATACGGCGTTTAATTCGAAAAAGAATCTAAAAAATCTGTTGATAAATCGTAAAATCGCCACTATACTGGACTGTATACGTGACAAATACCAGAGAAAAGGAAAAAAGCAATGTATAAAGTATTAAAAACAAACGGCCGGGTCAAGCGTGCCATGATGCAGACCGTACACGGTACGATCCAGACGCCGGTCTTTATGAATGTGGGTACAGCCGCTGCCATCAAGGGCGCGGTATCCTCACAGGATCTCTACACGATCAACACCCAGGTAGAGCTGTCCAATACCTATCATCTGCATGTACGTCCGGGCGACAAGGTGGTCAAAGCGCTCGGCGGCCTGCATAAGTTTATGAACTGGGACAGACCGATCCTGACCGATTCCGGCGGATTTCAGGTGTTCTCCCTTGCCAGACTGCGAAAGATCAAGGAGGAGGGCGTGTATTTCCAGAGCCATATCGACGGCCATAAGATCTTTATGGGCCCGGAGGAGAGTATGCAGATCCAGTCCAATCTGGCGTCTACGATCGCCATGGCCTTTGACGAGTGCCCGTCCAGTGTGGCCGAGCGCAAATATGTCGAAGACTCCGTAGCCCGCACCACCCGCTGGCTGGCCCGTTGTAAAAAGGAAATGGCCCGTTTGAACGGTCTGGAAGATACGATCAACAAGAACCAGCTGCTCTTTGGTATCAATCAGGGTGCGATTTTTGAGGATATCCGTATCGATCATGCCAAACGCATCAGTGAGATGGAACTGGACGGTTATGCTGTCGGCGGTCTGGCTGTCGGCGAGACCCATGAGCAGATGTACCATATCCTCGATGAGGTTGTGCCGCACCTGCCGCAGGATAAACCGACCTACCTGATGGGCGTCGGTACACCAGCCAATATTCTTGAGGGTGTAGAGCGTGGTATCGATTTCTTTGACTGTGTATACCCGAGCCGTAACGGTCGACACGGTCATGTATATACCAATCAGGGCAAGCTGAACCTGTTCAATGCAAAATTTGAACTGGATGCCTGTCCAATCGAAGAGGGCTGCGGCTGCCCGGCCTGCCAGCATTATTCCCGTGCCTATATCCGTCACCTGTTAAAGGCCAAGGAAATGCTGGGTATGCGTCTCTGTGTCCTGCATAATCTGTATTTTTACAATACCATGATGACAGAGATCCGCGATGCCATCGATGAAGACCGTTTCGACAGCTACAAACGTGCAAAGCTGGACGGTTTTATGGAAAATGATAAAAAGTGATATGGACTTTGCAGCGCTTTTTCAAAGAAACCCTGTCACAGAGCAGAAGATCTGTGAAATGAGCCGGGACTAACTATAAAATATATGTAAAGTCACAAAAAATACTTGCCCTTATGGCGCAAGTCCGCTATTATAGATAAAGGTATTTTCCGGCAGTGTGTTCATTGCCGTGAAGACAGGAGGAAAAAATATGATTTTAGCAACAACAAGCGCAAGCGGCAGCGGAAGCATGATCATGATGGTCGTATGGCTGGCAGTCATGTTCGCCATCATGTATTTCCTGATGATCCGCCCGCAGAAAAAAGAACAGAAAAGATTATCATCCATGATCTCCGAGATGGAAGTCGGCGATGCAGTCGTAACCACCAGTGGTTTCTACGGTATCGTTATCGACATCACCGAAGAGGATGTTGTCGTAGAGTTCGGTAACAACAGAAACTGCCGTATCCCGATGAAAAAAGCTGCCATCACCCAGGTAGAAAAACAGGAAAAAGCAGAATAAAGAAAAAGGTCAGTCGTCAGGACTGGCCTTTTTCTTTAGCATATTAAAGGTTGAAATTTGATAGTAAATGGATTATGATAGAAACGATATTTTAGAGATAGAGAAGGAGTGGATGACCATGGAATATAAGATTGCACTGATTCCGGGTGACGGTATTGGCCCTGAAGTCGTCAGAGAAGCCAAAAAAGTGCTCGATACAGTATGTGAAAAATACGGACATACGTTTTCCTACACAAGCCTGTTGATGGGAGGTGCTTCCATCGATGTGCATGGCGTTCCGCTGACACAGGAAACGATTGATAAAGCCAAAGCCAGCGATGCCGTACTGATGGGTTCCATCGGCGGCAATACAGCAACATCCCCGTGGTACAAGCTGGAGCCGTCCAAACGTCCGGAGGCAGGCTTATTAAGTCTCAGAAAGGCACTCGGCCTTTTTGCCAATTTGCGTCCGGCCCACCTGTATGATGAGCTCCGTGCAGCCTGCCCGCTGCGTGACGAGGTGATCGGCGACGGTTTTGATATGATGATCATGCGTGAGCTGACCGGCGGCCTGTATTTCGGCGAACATAAAACAGAAAAGGTAAACGGCATGGATACCGCTGTGGATGTACTGACCTACAGCGAGGAGGAGATCCGCCGTATTGCCATCAAGGGCTTTGATATTGCGATGAAACGCCGTAAGAAGGTAACAAGCGTTGATAAAGCCAACGTTCTGGATTCTTCCAGACTCTGGAGAAGAGTTGTCGAAGACGTTGCCAAAGATTATCCGGAAGTTACGCTGGAGCATATGCTTGTGGACAACTGCGCTATGCAGCTGGTCAAAGACCCGGCACAGTTTGACGTGATCCTGACAGAAAATATGTTTGGAGATATTCTCTCAGATGAAGCCAGCATGGTAACCGGTTCCATCGGTATGCTGTCCAGCGCCAGTTTAAACGAGACAAAGTTTGGTCTCTATGAGCCAAGCGGCGGATCCGCACCGGATATTGCGGGACAGAATATTGCCAATCCGATCGCAACGATCCTTTCTGCAGCGATGCTGCTGAGATATTCGCTGGATCTGGATAAGGAAGCGGATGCTGTGGAGGCAGCCGTAGCAAAGGTACTGAAAGATGGTTACAGAACAGGAGATATTTTCTCGGAAGGATGCAAAAAGGTATCCACCTCTGAGATGGGTGATCTCATCGCTGCAGCCGTATAATGGAGGAATAGGAAAATGAAAAGTGATAATGTAAAGAAGGGGATGCAGCAGGCACCCCACAGATCCCTGTTCAATGCACTGGGTCTGACAGAAGAAGAGATGAATAAGCCATTAGTCGGCATCGTAAGCTCCTACAACGAGATCGTACCGGGCCATATGAATCTGGACAAGATCGTTGAGGCGGTAAAGATGGGTGTTGCCATGGCAGGCGGTGTGCCGAGAGTATTCCCGGCGATCGCTGTATGTGATGGTATCGCCATGGGTCATGAGGGTATGAAATATTCCCTCGTTACCCGTGATTTGATCGCAGATTCCACAGAGGCTATGGCGCTGGCACATCAGTTTGATGCCCTTGTTATGGTACCAAACTGTGATAAGAACGTGCCGGGACTTCTGATGGCAGCCGCCCGTATCAACGTTCCGACTGTATTTGTCAGCGGCGGTCCGATGCTGGCCGGTCATGTCAAAGGTCAGAAGAGAAGTCTGTCCTCTATGTTCGAGGCTGTAGGTGCTTATGCTGCAGGTAAGATGACAGAAGAGGATGTATGCGAATTTGAACATAAGGTATGTCCGACCTGTGGTTCCTGTTCCGGTATGTACACCGCCAACAGTATGAACTGCCTGACTGAGGTTCTCGGTATGGGTCTGCAGGGTAACGGTACGATCCCGGCCGTATATTCCGAGCGTCTGAAGCTGGCCAAACATGCTGGTATGAAGGTTATGGAGCTGCTTGAAAAGAATATCCGTCCGAGAGATATCATGACCAAGGATGCGATCATGAATGCCCTGACCGTAGATATGGCTCTGGGCTGCTCTACCAACAGTATGCTGCACCTGCCGGCGATCGCTCATGAGATCGGTTTTGATTTCGAGATCGGTTTTGCCAACAGCGTCAGCGACAAGACACCGAACCTGTGCCATCTGGCACCGGCAGGTCCGACCTATATGGAGGATCTGAACGAAGCCGGTGGTGTATATGCCGTAATGAAAGAGCTGACCAAGCTGAATCTGTTAAATCTCGACTGCATGACCTGTACAGGCAAGACAGTCGGTGAAAATATCAAGGATGCTAAGAATCTGAATCCGGAGGTTATCCGTCCGGTTGAAAATCCGTACACAAAGACCGGTGGTCTGGCTGTACTGAAGGGCAATCTGGCACCGGATGGCAGCGTTGTCAAACAGTCCGCTGTTGTACCGGAGATGTTGGTACACGAGGGCCCGGCCAGAGTCTTTGAATGTGAGGAGGATGCGATCGCAGCCATCAAGGGCGGCAAGATCGTAGCCGGTGATGTGGTTGTGATCCGCTATGAGGGTCCGAAGGGCGGCCCGGGTATGCGTGAGATGTTAAACCCGACGTCTGCGATCGCAGGTATGGGTCTTGGCTCCAGCGTGGCTCTGATCACAGACGGTCGTTTCTCCGGTGCTTCCCGTGGTGCTTCCATCGGTCATGTATCCCCGGAGGCAGCTGTCGGCGGCCCGATCGCTCTGGTAGAAGAGGGCGATATCATCAAGATCAATATTCCGGAAAGAACGCTTCATCTGGATGTCAGTGACAAAGTGCTGGCTGAAAGAAAAGCAAAATGGCAGCCGAGAGAACCGAAGGTTAAGACCGGTTATCTGGCAAGATATGCCCATATGGTAACAAGCGGTGCCCGTGGTGCCGTTCTGGAAGTAAAATAAAAAGAGCAAGGAGAGAGGACAGATGCAGTTAAACGGTTCTGATATCATCATCGAATGTTTAAAAGAGCAGGGTGTTGATACCGTATTCGGTTATCCGGGCGGTACGATCCTGAATGTATACGATGCCTTATATAAGCACAGCGGAGAGATCCACCACGTGCTGACTTCCCATGAGCAGGGCGCTGCCCATGCTGCGGACGGTTATGCCCGCGCCACCGGTAAGGTCGGCGTCTGTATGGCAACTTCCGGTCCTGGTGCCACCAATCTGGTTACCGGTATTGCCACAGCCTATATGGATTCCATCCCGGTTGTAGCGATCACTGCCAACGTTGGTGTGCCGCTTCTGGGTAAGGATTCTTTCCAGGAGGTCGATATCGCCGGTGTGACGATCCCGATTACCAAGTACAGTACGATCGTCAAAGACGTTACAAAGCTGGCAGATACGCTGCGCAAGGCCTTTAAGATTGCAAAGAGCGGCCGTCCGGGTCCGGTTCTCGTGGATATTACCAAGGATGTTACGTCCAATATGTGCGAATATTATCCGGTAAAACCGGAGGAGATTCTTCCGGACATGGATCATATTACAACAGAGTCCATGGATGCGGCGCTCAAACTGATCGGAGAAGCGAAAAAGCCGATGATCTTTGTCGGCGGTGGTGCGATCCTTTCCGGTGCAGCCGCAGAGGTAACAGAGTTTGTACATAAGATGGATGCCCCGGTAACCACATCCCTGATGGGCCATGGTGCGTTCCCGGAGACGGATCCTTTATTTACCGGTATGCTCGGTATGCACGGTACCAAGACGTCCAACTATGCCGTTACCCAGTGTGACCTGCTGGTAACGATCGGCGCACGTTTCAGCGACCGTGTAACCGGCAATACCCAGACCTTTGCGAAGAATGCAAAGATCTTACAGATCGATGTTGATCCGGCAGAGATCAATAAAAATATTCAGGTAGATGCTGCGGTCATCGGTGATGTCAAGGTTGTATTAAAAGAGCTTAACCGCCGTATGGAACAGCAAAGCCATACCGAATGGGTGAACTGGGTAGAGGATTGCGAAAAGAAATATCCGCTGACCTACAACCATGACGGTCTGACCGGTCCGTATGTGATCGAGGAACTGTACCGCGTGACAAAGGGCGATGCGATCGTTGTTACAGATGTAGGACAGCATCAGATGTGGGCTGCACAGTATTATAAATATACGAAGCCGAATACGCTGCTGACCTCCGGTGGTCTGGGAACCATGGGCTACGGCCTTGGCGCTGCTATCGGTGCGAAGTTTGGCTGTCCGGACAAGGTTGTTGTCAATATCGCAGGTGACGGCTGCTTCCGTATGAATATGAACGAGGTGGCTACCGCTGCCAGAAACAATCTGCCGCTCATTGAGATTGTGATCAACAACCATGTACTGGGCATGGTGCGCCAGTGGCAGACCCTGTTTTATGATCACAGATATTCCAATACGATTCTGAACGATAAGGTGGACTTTGTGAAGTTTGCCGAGTCCATGGGCGCAGTGGGTATTCGTGTGACAAAGAAAGAAGAGGTAGGCCCGGCGATCGAAAAGGCGATCGAACTCAACACAACCGTTGTGATCGAGTGCGTGATCGACCAGGATGATAAGGTATTCCCGATGGTACCGGCTGGTGCTTCGATTTCCGATGCCTTTGATGCAGAAGATCTGAAAAATAAATAAACGGGTGAAGACTGCTCCGGAGTGCTCCGGGGCAGTTTTGATATGAAAGTGCAAATCGATAGATATTGTATGAAAATTGACAGAAATGAATGCAGAATATGCAAAATGATATGTATATCTTTGCAAAAACCTGTATTTTCTTGTACAAAATGCAGAAATAGGCTTGCACTGGATCGTTAAAAGTTTTACAATCGGAGAAGGTGCACTTTGGTAAAGTGTTAAAATATAAAAAGGTGTATCAGAAATGCTATGTGAGTGCCGATGTATGAAGCAATCTGTACGGATGGTTTTAACTGGCGCAGCATAAAAAAGATTGAGGAGGATATGAGAAGATGAGCAGAGTGTACAATTTTTCAGCCGGTCCGGCTGTACTGCCCGAAGAAGTATTGAAGGAGATTCAGGAAGAGCTGTTGGATTACAACGGTAGTGGACAGTCCGTAATGGAGATGAGTCACCGCTCACAGGTATTCGACGAGATCATCAAAGAAGCTGAGAAGGATCTTCGTGATCTGATGCACATTCCGGATAATTACAAAGTCCTGTTCTTACAGGGCGGCGCATCCTTACAGTTCGCCATGATTCCGATGAATCTGATGAAGAACAAGGTGGCAGATTATATCGTGACAGGCCAGTGGGCAAAGAAAGCCTACCAGGAAGCATCCAAATACGGTAAAGCCGTAAAGATCGCTTCTTCCGAGGATAAGACCTTTTCTTATATCCCGGATTGCTCCGATCTGCCGATCGATGAGGATGCCGATTACGTTTACATTTGCATGAATAATACGATCTACGGTACGGTATACAAACAGCTGCCGAACACAAAGGGCAAGGATCTGGTGGCCGATGTGTCCTCCTGTTTCCTGTCTGAGCCACTGGATGTATCCAAATTTGCCATTGTTTATGGCGGTGTACAGAAAAATGTCGGCCCGGCCGGTATGGTGATCGCTATTGTCCGTGACGATCTGATCACTGACGATGTACTCGAGGGTACACCGACCATGATGAAATACAAGACCCACGCAGATGCCAATTCTCTGTACAATACACCGAACTGCTGGTGTATCTATGTATGCGGCAAGGTATTCAAATGGCTCAAAAAGATGGGCGGTCTGGAAGCTATGAAGGAACGTAACGAGAAAAAGGCAAAGATCCTCTATGATTTCCTCGACAGCAGCGAGATGTTCAAAGGAACCGTTGTCAAAGAGGATCGTTCCCTGATGAACGTACCGTTTGTTACTGGTGACAAGGATCTGGATGCCAAATTCGTCAAAGAGGCTACCGAAGCAGGCTTTGTCAATCTGAAAGGTCACAGAACCGTTGGCGGTATGCGTGCCAGCATTTACAACGCTATGCCGATCGAGGGCGTAGAGAAGCTGGTCGAATTCATGAAGAATTTCGAGGAGGAAAATAAATAATGTTTACATATACCACGTTGAATCCGATTTCCAGGGTGGGAACGGATCATTTTACAGACGCTTACAAGCAGGTCGATACACTGGAAGAGGCACAGGCAGCGCTGGTCAGAAGTGCCAGCATGCATGAGCTGACACTGCCGGAAAATCTGGTATGCGTAGCCAGAGCCGGTGCCGGTGTCAACAATATCCCGCTGGACAAATGCGCAGATCAGGGTATCGTCGTATTTAATACACCGGGCGCTAATGCCAATGGCGTAAAGGAAATGGTGATCGCCGGTATGCTCCTGGCATCCCGTGATATCGTCAGCGGTATCGAATGGGTACGTCAGAACAAGGATGAGGACAATATCGGCAAGATGGCCGAAAAACAGAAAAAACAGTTTGCAGGCTGCGAGATCGCCGGTAAAAAGCTGGGTATCATCGGTCTGGGTGCGATCGGTGTCAAGGTTGCCAATGCCGCTGTGCATCTGGGAATGGAGGTATATGGTTATGATCCGTATATTTCCGTAGATGCCGCATGGAATCTGTCCAGATCCATCAAGCATATCAATAATGTAGAGGATATCTACCGTGAGTGCGATTACATCACGATCCATGTACCGCTGATGGACAGCACCAAGAATATGATCGATGCCGAAGCTATCGGCATGATGAAGGACGGCGTTGTTCTTCTGAACTATGCGAGAGATCTTCTTGTGGATGAGAAGGCTCTGGTAGAGGCTCTGCATACCGGCAAGGTAAAAAAATATGTATCCGACTTTGCCAACCCGACAGTAGCCGGTGCTGAGAATGTCCTGATCACACCGCATCTGGGCGCTTCCACAGCTGAGTCTGAGGATAACTGTGCCGAGATGGCTGTACAGGAGATCCGTGACTACATGGAGAATGGTAATATCAAACATTCCGTAAACTATCCGGACTGCGATTTCGGTGTATGCACCTCTGCAGGCCGTGTAACGATCTGCCATAAGAACGTGGTGAATATGATTAATAAATTCACCAAAGTTCTCGGCGATATGGGCATGAACATCGCAACAATGACCAATAAGAGTAAGGGCGAATATGCCTATACTATTATCGACGTAGAGAGCGTACTGACAGAGGATGTCGTAGAGAAGCTGTCTGCGATCGAGGATGTTCTGAAGGTTAGAATTGTGAAATAACATAAAAGAAACCTCCACTGGAGCTTTCTTTTATATGCTAAGGCAACAATACAGGAGTCTGCGGATATGGTGGATTCCGAAGCTATACAGATGAAAAAGAGGGACAGGG
Organism: Ruminococcus bromii; assembly: GCA_963603285.1. Taxonomy (GTDB): domain Bacteria; phylum Bacillota; class Clostridia; order Lachnospirales; family Lachnospiraceae; genus UBA11957. Next base: position 7,226 of record CAVCMG010000037.1, on the reverse strand, counting down.
CTGTCTTCCGGTAAGGGGAGCGGCCTTTTTCCGTTACCTGACAGAAAAATCGAAGCACTGCCGCATGATGTATATAACCCGGCCGAAGGAGATCATAAAATGTCGAGAAAATAAAATGATGAAAAAACCGAGAAAATCCTCTTACTTTTGGGCACAATGCCAGAATTTCCGTGAAGGGATGCAGGAAGATATCGGGAAACCCTCCCATAACAGTCACAATGGCAGTGACAAGACAGACATTTTATCCAGTGAAGTTAGCAAACGGGAGGAAAATATGACCCAATGGAGCATTTGACTTTTTTTGGTTCATGAACTACTATGCAAATGTCAGCAGATATAGGAGTGATCAATATGAAAGAACAGAAAGTAATCATATCGCACAGCATCGAAAAAGAACACTCACTGGCTAATCTTGTGCAGATCGCCTGCAAATACGACAGCCATATCACGATCCAGTGTGGCGAAGTACGCCTCAATGCCAAAAGCATTCTTGGCGTTATGTCATTAAACCCGCAGGCAGGGGCCGAACTTACGATAACAGCCGAAGGCCCTGATGAGAGAGACGCTGTTAGTGAAATTATTGGTTACCTCTGCTAATGGAAAATATAATATAATAAAGACCAGGAGGGCAAGACTATGGTAAAGAAATCTGTAAATGCAAGCGCAGTAAAAGAAGGTGCAAAGAAAACAGCTGAAGTTGTTAAGCAGGCTGCCAAAGAGACAACAACAGTAGCTAAGAAAGCTGCCAAAGAAACTGCAGAGACAGTGAAAGAGACAGCCAAAGAGACCAGCACAGTAGCTAAAAAGGCTGCCAAGGAAACAGCAAAGACTGTAAAAGAGACAGCTGCAAGCGTAAAGAAAACAGCCAAAAAAGAGTATGCAAGACAGGCACTGAAAGAGACCTATGTACAGGCAAACGGCAACGAATACAAACAGAGCGATATTCTGGAAAAGGTAGAAGCTTCCTTCGTTGCAGCCGGACATAAGCTGACTGCCATGAAGAATCTCCAGCTCTATATCAAACCGGAAGACAACGCAGCTTACTACGTAATAAACGGCGAAATCACAGGTAAGGTAGATCTGTAAATCGCAGATAATAAAAATGAGGTCCGGCGACCGCCGGACCTCATTTTTTAAGCAAAAAAATAAAGCCGATAAGCGGATTCGAACCGCTGACCTACGCATTACGAGTGCGTCGCACTACCTGCTGTGCTATATCGGCTTGACCTGTACTATTATACAGGATTTCCAGAATAATGCAAGTGCAATTTGACAAAAAATTAAAAATCCCCTGCGAAGGCATTCGCTGCCGGAGCATACAGGGAAAAGAAGGAGGATATTTCCATGGCAAACACCTGCGATACCTGTGCCAATTATGTCTATGATGAAGAAGAGGATTTCTACGAATGTGATGTCAATATGGACGAAGACGATTACGGCCGCCTCATGTCCGGCCATATGAAAGAGTGTCCCTATTACCAGAACGGCGACGAATACCGCATTGTCCGTCACCAGATGTAAAAATATACTGTTCGACATAATTTACCAAAACGATACAGAAATATTACAAATACATTAATTCTTAAAAAAATATAAAAAAATGCTAAGATAGTCAAAGCTAAGATATTGAATTTACAATTTTAGTATGGTATAGTGAAACAGTTAGCAAACAAAGATATGAGGTTATTAGATGAAATATAACAGAACAGACGCGATTGAGCGCATGTTAAGAAGCTACAGCGTCTATTATAATGTAACGAGGTTCGAAGATGAACACAGACCGCTCACAGCTCTCTGTGAGTTTTTTCAGCATACGGAGAAGTATGTCTTATCAAGAAAAGCCAATCTGTGGTCTGCGGACAGCGAAGAATTCCTCTATCTGTTTGATTTTGAGCATCTGACACTGGCTGACTTTGAGGAGTACAGTGTATGGGCCAGAGACGAGGGTCTTAAAAGGATCAATGCCGGCCCCGGTCATATGAACAGCAACGTCGTCGCTGTATTTGTCTGCGACAGCTGTGACGAGGATGCCCGTAAGGCATTGAAAAAATGCCGCTTTCACAAAAGTTTCAAATTTTCACTGCATGGATGGATGGACCTGCATACCATTTTAGTCGAGGTCGGAAACGACAGGATCGAAGGAAATGGTATCAGCAGAAATGCAGTGAAATTATTGAAAAAAATATTAAAGTAACAAGGAAGAAAAGGGAGGCTTACTATGAATTCATTAGTACTCTTGATCATCTGCATCGCAATCCTTGTTTGCGGTTACATCTTTTACGGTGGATGGCTCTGCAAACAGTGGGGTGTAGGTGAAGGTAACCAGCCGACACCGGCACACAGAATGGAAGACGGTGTTGACTATGTTCCGGCAAAGGCACCTGTCCTGATGGGACATCATTTCTCGTCTATCGCAGGTGCAGGCCCGATTACGGGCCCGATTGGCGCAGCTATTTTTGGATGGCTGCCTGTAACCTTATGGGTCCTGATCGGTGGTATTTTCTTCGGTGGTGTACATGACTTTGGTGCTCTGTTCGCATCCATCCGTCATGACGGACAGTCCATCGGTGAGGTTATTTCTGCTAACATGAGCCGTCGCGCCAAGAGACTGTTTATCATTTTCTCGTATCTGACACTGATCCTGGTTGTAGCTGCATTTGCATCTATCGTTGCAACAACCTTTGGTGCTACAGTAGACGAGGCAACTGGCGCTATCGATCAGGCAGCAAGCGCAACTCAGGCTTCTGTAGCTATGATTTCCCTGCTGTTTATCGCAATTGCCATCGTATTCGGCTTCTGTGTTTACCGTCGTAATGTCCCAATGGGCATTGCCTCTGTAGTCGGTGTGATCGCAATTGTTGTGATTATGGCTGTTGGTATGAACTGGCATCCGCTTTACCTGACAACCAAGACATGGATGATCATTGTCGGTGTTTATATCGCCATCGCATCTGTTACTCCGGTATGGATTCTTTTGCAGCCGCGTGATTACCTGAGCTCTTTCCTGCTTTATGCTATGATGGCGGTAGCTCTGGTTGGTGTTATCCTTTCCCATGCAACGCTTGGCGGTGCTGACGGACTTCCGATGGTGACAAGCTTTGCAGTAGACAACGGAAACGGTGTACAGTATATGTTCCCGGTACTGTTTACAACAGTTGCCTGTGGTGCTATTTCCGGTTTCCATTCACTGGTTTCCTCCGGTACAACATCCAAACAGCTGGATAAAGAGACGGATGCCAAGCCGATTGCATACGGTGGTATGCTTCTTGAATGTGTACTGGCAGTTGTAACGATCTGTGCGATCAACTTCGCTTACAAGTATAATGCGGCTCATCCGGATTCCGCACTGACAGGTGCTACAGCTATCTTTGGCGGTGGTATTGCCAATATGTATGCCATGTTCGGTGAGAAGGCTGTCAATGTTCTGAGAGCTCTTCTGGTACTTACATATTCTGCTTTCTGTCTGACTTCTCTGGATACTGCAACTCGTCTTGCACGTTTCATGTTCCAGGAATTCTGGCTTGAGCCCGGACAGACACCGAAGGACATCAAAGAGGGCTGGAAGAAAGTTATGGTTAATCCGTATTTCGCAACAATCCTGACTGTAGTTCTCGGTATTATCCTTGGTATGACGGGCTACTCCAAAATCTGGGGTCTGTTCGGTGCTGCCAACCAGCTGCTGGCAGGTATCGGTCTTCTGGCAGTTGCCACATGGCTTGGTAATGCAGGAAAGAACAACAAGATGTTCCTTCTGCCGATGGCTTTCATGATCGTTGTAACAATCGCATCTCTGTGCCTGACCATCAAGAACCAGGTTGGTCTGATTTCCGCAGGTACAGCAGATTGGGGCGCTTACGCACAGTCCATCCTGGGCGTTCTGCTGATCATCCTTGCTGTCGTACTGGTTATCGAAGGTATCCAGACACTGACTGGCAAGAACAAAAAAGCTGCATAAGTTTTCATAACAGAATAAAAAGCAGTCTGGGGCGTATCCGTTTAGTGGATACGCCCTTTTTTCAGCTGGTGACGCTGTCACAAAAAAGAAGAGGAGCTTTTAGCAAAGAATGTAAAAAGCGCTTGTACTTTCCAGCCACTGTGCTATACTAACAATGTTGAAAATACATAACAGAAGCAAAATAGGACTTTGCGCGTCAAGTGTTCAGTGGATGGGGAGTTGTCGCCGAAACGAAAAACCTAGAGTTTACGATGCAGAGTTCGCACCCGTTGCCGTTTTATAGACAGATACGCATAGTGTATGTGAACGGGTAAAGTATGTCACAGACTATGTGTATTTTTTTACGCGAGCAACGAGCCAAAGTCCGTGCCTGCACGAGATCTTGGCGACTGCCGCGATAGCTATAAGAAATTCGCAAAGCGTATTTCTTATAGCTTACGTTAGCGGACACTATTTTGCCGGACAAAGAGTCCAGGAGGAACAAATGGTAGACAAAGCGAAGATTGAGCAGGCGATCCGCCTGTACCTTGAGGGGATCGGAGAGGATGTGAACCGCGAGGGACTGTTGGAAACACCGAACCGTATTGCACGGATGTGCGAGGAGATTTACGGTGGTATGGATGAGGATGCCGGTGTGCATCTGGCCAAGCAGTTTGCTGTAACCAGCAATGAGATGGTCATTGAGAAGGATATTACCTTCTATTCGATGTGTGAGCATCACCTGATGCCGTTTTACGGCAAGGCGCATATCGCGTATATCCCGCAGGGAAAGGTTGTGGGCTTAAGCAAGCTGGCTCGTACGGTAGAGGTATTTGCCAGACGCGCGCAGATTCAGGAAAAGCTTACCGCCCAGATTGCCGATGCACTTGAGGAACATCTGAACCCGGCCGGTGTGATGATCATGCTGGAGGCCGAGCATATGTGCATGACGATGCGTGGTATCAAAAAGCCGGGCAGCAAGACTGTGACGGTCGTTACCCGCGGCGCATTTGAGAATAATCAGCTTTTACAGAACCAGTTTATGAATATGGTGCGCTGATGGAGAGGGTAAACCGGATCTACCGGCATCCAGTCTATCAGAAGGAGCTGGCATATATCACAGCGGCCGAAAAGGATCGGCTGTACTGCGGGCATGATATGCAGCATTTTATGGATGTGGCAAGGATCTGTATGATCTTAAATGATGAGCAGGGCTGTGGTTTTGAAAAAGAAGTGATCTATGCAACAGCGCTGCTGCATGATATTGGCCGGGGCAGAGAGTACCGGGAAGGCGTATCCCATGATCTGGCCAGTGCTGCTCTGGCAGAGGCGCTTCTGCCGGAATGTGGTTATACAGAAGAAGAGACGAAATATATCTGCGAAGCCATCCGGGGACACCGCCTTAGTACAGACGGTACGACAGTGCGTACGCTTCTGGGAGAGCTGTTGCATACGGCGGATCATGTGAGCCGCAGCTGCTACAGCTGTCCGGCAGAGAGCACCTGTTACTGGCCGAAAGATAAGAAAAATATGGAGATCCGTATGTAAGTACATGCGGATTTTCCCTTATAAGGAGAAAACTATGATGCAGATGGGAAAATACACATTTGATACAGAACATCACTGCTACGTGATGGGTATTCTGAACGTAACACCGGATTCCTTTTCCGACGGTGGCAAATGGAACGATATGGATCGTGCCATGGCACATGCCGCGCAGATGATCGAGGATGGGGCTACGATTATTGATGTAGGTGGTGAATCTACCCGTCCGGGCTATACAATGATTTCCGATGAAGAGGAGATTTCCCGCGTTGTTCCGGTGATCCGTGAGCTCAAGAAGAGATTTGATGTCGCCGTATCTGTGGATACCTACAAGAGCGCTGTGGCAAAGGCCGCTGTGGAGGCCGGTGCGGATATGGTCAACGATATCTGGGGACTGAAATACGATGAAAAGATGGCCGATGTGATCGCTGAGACCGGCGCTGCGTGCTGTCTGATGCACAATCGTAAGGAAGCGGACTATACGGACTTTATGCCGGATATGTTAAATGATCTGCGGGAAACTATCGCTATTGCAAAGAAGGCGGGTATCGCCGACGATAAGATCTGTCTGGATCCGGGCGTGGGCTTTGGTAAGACATACGAAAATAATCTGGAGGCTATTCACCATGTAGACCAGCTGTTGACACTGGGCTATCCGGTGCTTCTGGGAACTTCCCGCAAATCCGTGATCGGGCTGACGTTGGATCTTCCGGCTTCTGAGCGTATGGAAGGTACGGTAGCTACCAGCGTTATCGGTGTGATGAAGGGCTGTGCATTTGTCCGTGTCCATGACGTTAAGGAAAATGCCCGGGCGATCCGTATGACGGAGGCTGTTCTTGGAAAATAAAATGGAAAAACAGGAGATAACTATGGATATTATTCATATTAAGGATCTGGAAATCTGGGCGAAGCACGGTGTTTTCCCGGAGGAAAATGTCCTTGGACAGAAATTTGTTGTAAGTGCGGATCTCTATACGGATATCCGCCGTGCCGGTCTGGAGGATGATCTGAACCATTCGATCGATTATGGCGCTGTATCACACCGGATCAAACGTTTTATGGAGGAGAATACCTGTAAGCTGATCGAGGCGGTGGCTGAACGTATGGCTGCCTGCCTTTTACAGGAATATCCGATTCGGAAGATTCGTCTGGAAATCAAAAAGCCGTGGGCGCCGGTGGGGCTGCCGCTTAATACGGTTTCTGTGGAGATCGAGCGAGGATGGCATAAGGCGTATATTGCGCTTGGTTCCAATATGGGAAATCAGAAGGAAAATCTGGATTTTGCTGTGCGCGAGCTGTCGAGTACGCCGGGATGTCAGGTGAGAAAGGTGTCGCATTATCTGGTGACAAAGCCTTTCGGGGTAACGGATCAGCCGGACTTTTTAAATGCTGTTCTTGAAATGGATACTTTGTTGAATCCGCAGGAGCTTTTATATCTGTTAAACAGTATTGAGGCGGAAGCTGGCCGTGAGCGGATCATTCACTGGGGACCGCGGACGCTGGATCTGGATATTCTTTTCTACGATGATCTGGTACTGTCCAGTGAGGATCTCAATATTCCGCATATCGGTATCGCCCAGCGTGATTTTGTCCTCGCTCCAATGAACGAAATCGCTCCGGGGCTCGTACATCCCGTCTACCGCAAAACCATACAGGACCTCTGGATGGAGCTGCAGGAAAAATAAACGTATTGAAACAGAAAAATCGTCCCGGAGAGATAGAGGGGATCGGCTGTGTGTTTTCAAAC
>CAVCMG010000036.1:0-27567 GCA_963603285.1 Ruminococcus bromii | reverse complement strand
ATATGGGATCTTAGCTCAGCTGGGAGAGCATCTGCCTTACAAGCAGAGGGTCATAGGTTCGAGCCCTATAGGCCCCATACTTTTTCAAAATACATATGGCGAGATAGCTCAGTTGGCTAGAGCACACGGTTCATACCCGTGGTGTCGAGGGTTCGAATCCCCCTCTCGCTACTTCAAAAGGCTTCGGAGTACTCCGGAGCTTTTTTGCACTTGACTAGACCCCGGTAATATGGGTATACTCTTAGAGGATTATGATTGGTAGAAGTCTGTAAAGAATCATATGAAAAAACAGTAAGATCAGCAGAAGAATGGCTGAATGACTGCTTATGTGGGCTATAGAGGTTTTTCTTCTGTATTCAATAGAAATTTAAATGCAGACAGACCGGAAGGGAGCACAGACTATGCGGGTTGGCATGGGATACGATGTACATAAATTGGTAGAAGGACGCAAGCTGATTCTTGGCGGTGTGGAGATTCCGTGGGAAAAGGGACTGCTGGGGCATTCCGATGCGGATGTTTTGCTGCATGCGATCATGGATGCACTTCTCGGTGCGGCGGCGCTTAGAGATATCGGGCGTCATTTCCCGGATAATGATCCGAAATATGAGGGCGCCGACAGCCGTATGCTGCTTCGCGAGGTTGGCCGTATGCTGCAGGAAAAGATGTATGTGATCAACAATATCGATGCCACGGTGATCGCCCAGAAGCCGAAGCTTTTACCGCATATCGACCAGATGATCAAAAATATTGCTGCGGATCTGCATCTGGAGCTGGATCAGGTCAATGTCAAGGCTACGACGGAAGAGGGTCTTGGATTTACCGGCCATATGGAGGGAATTTCTGCACAGGCGATTTGTTCGATCTCTCCGGCCCTTGATTTTGGCGCGGATGATCGCATGGGTGGCTGCCCGGGCTGTGGTGGCTGTGCACGGTAAAGGTTTGAATATATACTTATAAATAAAGAAGAAAGAAGTTAAGAAAGAGAGGAACTTATCGATGAAATTTTATAACACACTGACCCGTAAAAAGGAGGAATTTATTCCTTTGGAAGAGGGCAAGGTAAAGATGTATGTGTGCGGTCCGACCGTATACAATTTTATCCATATCGGTAATGCGCGTCCGATGATCGTTTTTGATACCGCACGCCGTTACATGGAATACAAGGGCTATGAGGTCAATTATGTATCCAACTTTACCGACGTTGATGACAAGATCATTGCCAAAGCCAACGAGGAGGGTGTAACAGCTGAGGAAATTTCTCAGAGATATATCGCTGAGTGCAAAAAGGATATGGCTGATATGAACGTTATGCCGGCTACCACGCATCCGCTGGCTACCCAGGAGATCGACGGTATGATCGATATGATCAGTACGCTGATCGACAAGGGCTATGCGTACAATGTAAACGGCACGGTATATTTCCGTACCCGCCGTTTTGCTGAGTATGGTAAGCTGTCCCACAAGAATCTCGACGATCTGCGTTCCGGTAACCGTTCTCTGCTGGTCAGCGGTGAGGATCAGAAGGAAGATCCGCTGGATTTCGTTCTGTGGAAACCGAAAAAAGAGGGTGAACCGTACTGGGTATCTCCGTGGAGCGAGGGACGTCCGGGCTGGCATATCGAGTGTTCCGTTATGTCGAAAAAGTATCTCGGTGAGGAGATCGATATCCATGCCGGCGGCGAGGATCTGATCTTCCCGCATCATGAAAATGAGATCGCCCAGAGCGAGTGCTGCAACGGCAAGGAGTTTTCCCGTTACTGGCTGCACAACGGTTTCTTAAATATCGACAATCGCAAGATGAGCAAATCTCTCGGCAATTTCTTTACGGTCCGTGAGATCGGTGAGAAATATGATCTGCAGGTGTTGCGTTTCTTCATGTTGTCCGCACACTACAGAAGTCCTCTGAACTTCAGTGCGGAGATCATGGAGTCCTCCAAGAATGCGCTGGAGCGTATCCTGACAGCCGTAGAGACACTGGAATGTCTGGCTGCCAATGCTTCCGGAGAGCTGACAGAGGATGAGAAGGCTGCACTCGAGGAGATGAAGCAGTTCAGAACCAAGTTTGAAGAAGCCATGGACGATGATCTGAACACGGCTGATGCCGTTTCCGCTATCTTTGAGCTGGTAAAATTTGCCAACACAAAGGCTGACGAGAACAGCTCAAAGGCTTTTGACGAGGCTCTGCAACAGGAGATCGCCGAGCTTTGCGGTATCCTCGGCCTCAAGACTGAGAGAAAAGAGGAAAATCTGGATGCAGAGGTAGAGGCTCTAATCGAACAGCGTCAGGCTGCCAGAAAAGCAAAAGATTTTGCAAAGGCTGATGAGATCCGTGACCAGCTGCTGGCCATGGGCATCCAGCTGAAAGATACCCGCGAGGGCGTACAATGGAAGAAAATTTAACCATATTAAAGGAAGCGTCCCAGACAGAGGCCGGTGATGTGCGGGAGTATTCTCCGCTGACGCTGGCCTATATGGGGGACGCTGTCTATGAGCTTCTGATCCGGACAAAGGTTGTCACCCACGGCAATGCACCGGTCAACAAGCTCAACAAAAAGGCAAGCCAGCTGGCAAAGGCGGGTGCACAGTCTGCGATGGCAGAGATCCTTACTGCATATTTTACAGAGGAAGAGCTGGCTGTATATAAACGGGGACGTAACGCCCATTCCTATACCAAGGCGAAAAATGCCACGACAGGAGATTACCGCCGGGCCACAGGCTTTGAGGCTGTGTTTGGGTATCTGTATCTGAAGGGCGATATGACAAGAATCTCGGAGCTGTTTGCCCTGGCTATGGAAAAGTAGGAAGAAAAAAGTAAAAACAGTTTATAGATCATAATGGAAAAATACAAAATGACTGAAAAATATAAAAAAACGGAAAATCATAACAGGATAGAAGAACATAAAGAAAACCAGATTGAGGGAAGAAACGCTGTACTGGAAGCGTTCCGTTCCGGAAAAACGATCGATAAGCTTTACGTGCAGAAGGGCCTAAAGGACGGTCCGGTACAGTCTGTGCTGCGGGCAGCCAACAAGACAGACGCCATTGTCAAAATGGTAGAAAAGGAGCGCCTCGATCAGATGTCGGAGACGGGACATCATCAGGGCGTGATCGCTGTTGCTGCTTCCTATGCGTATGCCGAGGTGGAGGATATTCTGGAAAACGCCCACAAAAAGGGTGAGGATCCGTTTATCCTGTTGCTGGACGGTATCGAGGATCCGCACAATCTGGGCGCGATCATCCGTACCGCCAATCTGGCCGGTGCGCACGGTGTGATCATTCCCAAAAACAGAGCCGCAGGACTGACGGCTGTTGTGGCCAGAACATCTGCAGGTGCACTGAATTATACACCGGTGGCAAAGGTGACGAATCTGAAGCAGACTATTGAGAAACTCAAGGAAGAGGGCGTGTGGTTTGCCTGTGCGGCGATGGACGGTGAAGTGATGTACCGTCAGAATATGAAGGGGCCGCTGGGCCTTGTCATTGGAAACGAAGGAAACGGCGTGAGCCGTCTGGTACGGGAGGCGTGTGATTTTACCGTTTCCATTCCCATGAAGGGTGATATTGATTCCCTGAATGCATCTGTTGCGGCAGGTGTACTGGCTTTTGAGGTTGTACGCCAGAGAGGGTAAGAATGCAAACGGAGAATCCGTAAGGATAAGAGAAACTGTATAACGCTGCCGCCGGCGGGAGTATCCGCAGATGGCAGCGTTTGTTAAAAAAAAATAAGACAGTGGGGGATATATGCAGTACGAGAATTATACAGATGAAGAGCTGCTTCAGATGCTGAGTGAAGATAAGGATTCTGATATCATCGAGTATCTGATGGTAAAATACAAGCCCCTTGTGCTGTCAAAAACAAGGATGCTTTTTTTGAGCGGCGGCGAACACGATGACCTGATCCAGGAGGGGATGGTCGGACTTTTTAAGGCTGTGCGGGATTACCGCCCGGAGGCGAAAGCATCTTTTGCCACCTTTGCCGGTCTGTGTGTGGAACGCAATATCTATCAGGCCATCGAAAAGGCACAGCGGCTGAAAAACCGTCCGTTGAACGAGGCGATGTCCATGAGTGAGATGGAGGATCAGGCATCCCGTAAGGATATGCATCTGGATCCGGCGGATATTATGATCGGACAGGAAACAGCCGGTGTACTTCGTAAAAAGATTTCCGGCTGTCTGAGCCACTTTGAAAATCAGGTGCTGGATTACTTTCTGGAGGGCAAGGATTACAGAGAAATCGCCGATCTGATGGAGCGTTCGCCAAAGTCCATCGACAATGCCCTGCAACGGATCCGCGGCAAGGTCCGGCAGCTTCTGGCGACAGAGCAGGATCTGTAATTTTTTGAATTGTACGAACAGTTAAAAAAATTAAAAAACTTGTTGACAAACCAGAGATCCTTTGCTAAAATATCTAAACGTAGCAGGTAATGCTACAGGAACTCAATCATAAACGTATATGTGCTGCCTTGGCTCAGCTGGTAGAGCGTCGCCTTGGTAAGGCGGAGGTCGGCAGTTCAAATCTGCTAGGCAGCTTACTTTGTACGTTTGGGTTGGGTTCTTTTTTTGCTCTGCTTACCATGCACAGGAAAAACTGATCCACCGGGCCAGTTTTGCGTTTGCCTTGCTGTATAAAACATGCTATACTATGCCAGACAGGCTTTTGCGCCGTTTTTTGAGAGAGAGAAAGCCGCGCTTTTCTGTGAAATATCTTTTTAAAAGGACAGATAACAGAAAGTGTCCGGCAGCGTAAATAGAGGAGGTTCATATGGAAAACGAAACCGTATCCAAGAATTTTATTGAGCAGATCATTGAGAAGGATCTGGAAGAGGGCAAGTACGAGACTATCTGTACGAGATTCCCGCCGGAGCCGAACGGCTATCTGCATATCGGCCATGCCAAATCCATTCTGTTAAACTATGGTCTGGCACAGAAATATCATGGCCGTTTCAATATGCGTTTTGACGATACCAATCCGACAAAGGAAAAGGTAGAGTTTGTCGAGTCCATCAAAAAGGATATCCAGTGGCTGGGTGCAGACTGGGAGGACAGACTGTACTTTGCTTCGGATTATTTTGAGCAGATGTATGAGGCCGCTGTCAAGCTGATCAAAAAGGGTAAGGCTTTTGTCTGCGATCTGACAGCTGAGGAGATCCGCGAGTACCGTGGTACGCTGACAGAGCCGGGCAAGAACAGCCCGTACCGTGACCGCAGTGTGGAAGAAAACCTACAGCTGTTTGATGAGATGAAGAACGGTAAGTATGCAGACGGCGAGAAGGTGCTGCGCGCCAAAATCGATATGGCTTCTCCGAATATCAATATGCGTGATCCGGTCATCTACCGTGTGGCCCATATGACACATCACCGCACCGGAGATACCTGGTGTATCTATCCGATGTACGATTTTGCCCATCCGATCGAGGATGCGATCGAGGGTGTGACCCATTCCATCTGTACGCTGGAATTTGAGGATCACAGACCGCTGTATGAGTGGGTCGTAACGGAGCTGGAATATCCGAGACCGCCAAAGCAGATCGAGTTTGCCAAGCTGTATCTGACCAATGTGGTTACCGGTAAGCGCTACATCAAAAAGCTGGTGGAGGATGGTGTTGTTGACGGCTGGGATGATCCGCGTCTGGTATCCATCGCTGCATTGCGAAGAAGAGGCTTTACACCGGAGTCGATCAAGATGTTTGTGGATCTGTGTGGTGTGTCCAAGGCTAACAGCTCTGTGGATTATGCGATGCTTGAGTACTGTATCCGTGAGGATCTGAAGTTCAAGAGACCGCGTATGATGGCTGTCCTTGATCCGTTAAAGGTTGTAATCGATAACTATCCGGAGGGACAGGTGGAGTACGTTGAGGCAGACAACAATCTGGAAAATGAAGCCCTGGGTAAGAGAATGGTGCCGTTTGGCCGTGAGCTGTATATCGAGCGTGAGGATTTCATGGAGATCCCGCCGAAGAAATACAAGAGACTGTATCCGGACAATGAAGTACGTCTGATGAGTGCATACTTTGTAAAATGTGTCGGCTTTGATAAGGATGAGAACGGCAATATTACGACGGTACACTGCACCTATGATCCGGAGACAAAGTGTGGTTCCGGATTTACGGGACGTAAGGTGAAGGGTACGATCCACTGGGTATATGCACCGACGGCTGTTAAGGCGGAGGTTCGTCTGTATGAGAACCTGATCGATGAGGAAAAGGGTGTATATAATGAGGATGGTTCTATGAATATCAATCCGAATTCTCTGACGGTGTGTGAGGCTTATCTGGAGCCGGCGCTGAAGGAGGCGAAGGCGATGGAGAGTTTCCAGTTTGTGAGAAATGGGTATTTCTGTGTGGACAGTAAGGATTCTGAGGAGGGGGAGCCGGTGTTTAATCGGATTGTTTCGCTGAAGAGTTCCTTTAAATTGCCGAAATAAAATGTGAGGGACGGACGGGGGTGTGAGCCTTCCGTCCGTTCTGGTATATAGGATGTATTTTGCGCTCCGGCTCCGTCGGTCCGAGCCTGTAGTCTCGGACTCTTACTCGCTGAAGTCGCTGAAATACATCCTATATACCAGAGAGGACGGAAAACTCACACCCCCTGACTTTGAAAAAGATGAGAGAGGGTTGACTGACTGTGAGAGAGTTGACGATTCTGCTGGAGAATGATAAGAAGAGGCCGCTGTATGAGCAGATTTATGAGGATATACGGGCCAAGGTGCGGGCGGGGGATATTCCTTCGGGGGAGAGGCTGCCGTCGGCGCGGGCGCTGGCGGGGCATTTGCAGGTGAGCAGGAGTACGGTGGATCTGGCGTATGCGAGACTGCAGGATGAGGGGTATATTGAGCCGGTGCCGTGTAAGGGCTTTTTTGTCTGTGATGTAGAGACGTTGTATGAGCTTCCGGTGGATGAGACGGCGACTGTGGATGAGGATGAGCCGCAGGGAGAGGTCTGGCGGTATGATTTTTCGGTGAACGGGATCGATGAGCAGGGATTTCCTTTTGCGGTGTGGAACCGGCTGACGAAGACGGCGCTTCTGGATACGGAGCAGCATATGTTTGTGCAGGGGCAGCCGAGGGGTGAGGCGGGGCTTCGCGAGGCGCTTCGGGAGTATCTGCATTATGCGCGGGGTGTGGAGTGTTCGGCTGCGCAGATCGTGATCGGTGCGGGAAATGATTATCTGCTGTTTCTTCTGTCGGTGATGCTGGGGCATGCGCACAGGATTGCGATGGAGGATCCGACGTATCTGAGCGCGAGGCGCTGTTTTGAGACGCTGGGGTATCCGGTATGCTCGGTGGGGCTTGACGAGGCCGGTATGCGGGTCGATGAGCTGGCAGAGAGCGGGGCGGATATTGCCTATGTCATGCCGTCACATCAGTTTCCGACGGGAACGGTCATGTCGATGGAGCGGCGGACGGCGCTTCTTCGGTGGGCCAGAGAGAAGGAGGGGCGGCTGCTGATCGAGGATGATTACGACAGTGAGTTCCGCTACAGTGGCCACCCGCTGCCGTCTTTGCAGGGCTATGACGGGGGGCAGCAGGTGATCTATCTGGGGACGTTTTCCAAGTCCGTAGCGCCGTCGATCCGTATCAGCTATATGGTGCTGCCAAAGCCGCTTTTAGAGATATACCGTGACCGGGCCGAATGCTTTGCCACGACGGTGTCGCGTATCGACCAGCGGGTGCTGGAGCAGTTTATCCGGCAGGGCTATTTTGAGCGGCATTTGAACCGGATGCGTAATCTGTACCGGCAGAAGCATGACGCGCTGGTGGCAGCAGTGAAAAAAAGACCGGCAGAGTTTGACATAGAGGGGGAACATGCAGGGCTTCATATCCTGTTAAGACCGCTGCAGGGGCAGTCGGTGGAGCAGTGTGTACAGCGGGCCAGGGCATCAGGCATCCGTGTGTACCAGATGGCTGATTACTGCATGGGAAAAATGGCAGGACAGGATAAAAACCGGTTGCTTTTAGGCTATGCGTCGATTCCGTTGCAGGAGATTCCGGATGCGGTGGATGCTTTGTTTGCTTCGTTTGCCTGATTTGGATAATATTGCCAAAATCAGAGGGAAAAGATTGTACAATCAGCGCAAAATACATTCCTGTGCTTGCAGGCGCGCAAAATACATTTATAATAAGGGCATAGCAGCCCGAGAGGGAGAATACATATGATTAAACTGGTAGCCAGTGATCTGGACGGCACACTGCTTCTTAACGGCGCACAGGCGCTGGGGGCAGATACCTGTGGGCTGATCCACAGACTGTACGAAGAAAAGGGCATTTATTTTGTCTCGGCGAGCGGACGGCAGTACGACAACCAGCAGCGGCTGTTTGCCCCGGTGGCAGACGAGATTGCCTATATCTGTGAAAACGGCTGTCTGAGCTTTTACAGAGACGATATGCTGCATCTGGAGCTGATGGACCGTGCGCTTGGTCAGGAGATCATGCGGGATATCAACAGCCGTCCTGGGGAGGAGATCCTGTTGTCCGGGATCCACACCAGCTATCTGATGCCAAAGAATCCGGCGTATGTTGTGCACATGCGCGATGTGGTGAAGAATAACGTTACCGTAGTGCCGGATATTTTCGCCACGGAGGAGCCGTATTTCAAGATCTCTGTCTATGCACCGGAGGGGATCGCCTCCCATGCGATGTACTGGGAAGAGACGTACGGTGACCGCGTACATGTTGTCACGAGTGGCAACGCCTGGCTGGATATGATGCCGATGCATGTCAACAAGCGCACCGGTCTTGAACATATCCTGCAAAGACTGGGTATCGCACCGGACGAATGTGTGGCCTTTGGAGACAACTTTAATGATATGGAAATGCTTTCCTTTGTCGGTATGCCTGTTACGATGGATACAGCAGTCGCCGGCGTTTATGAGACCTGCGAAAGACATACCGATACGGTGGAGAACGGACTGCGAAAGATTCTGAACGATGAATTTATATAATGGAGGTATGCAGTATGGAATACAGTGAAGAGTGCATTCTGGCATTTCTGAAGAATCAGGGACAGCTTTATGACGAGCCGGTGGCTGAGACCTATGAGGCGGCAGAGGAATTTCTCGAAGACTGTATGGCGGTCGTTGTAAACTCAGTGAAGGAGGTACGGGAGTATATGGAGTCCGCCGGTGCGGATGTGGAAGGTATGTCGGATGACGACCTTTTGGAGGCTTCCGAGGTGTTTACCGTAGGTGACGGCACATATCTGATCCTCGAAGTATAAATATGGATGTATACAGATTCCGGGCAGAAGTGTTCTGCCCGGCTTTTTTCGCCGTGTATATGAAAAATAATCCGATGGATCTGTTTTGTGTACGCGGGCAACGTGCCAAAGTCAGACATTTATTGTAAATTGTGTGAAATTTTTGCAAAAATCGGGATAGAAAAACGGACGGGAAAGGAGTAAACTGATAAGCAGGAAAGAAAAAGGAAGAAAACATAAAAGTGAGGGAATACTATGCTGTATGAGGAACAGTACCGGCAGGCTGTACTGCACGATTCGGTGGTCGTGTATCAGGTAAACATTACCAGAGACCGGATCGATGAGGCGTTTTCACAGCAGCTGGATGCGGGAAATCTGGATGTGCTTCCGGCAGTTGCGCTTGTGGCGCCATGCTCCTATAACGAATATTGTCTGCGCTGGGAACGCAGGGTGTCGGAGGAGACGATGAGTGCGTACTGCAGGCTGAATACCTGCGCAAAGCTTTTACAGTCCTTTGCGCGCGGGGTGACCAGTCTGTCTGTGGAATACTGTACAAAGGATGTCAGAAACCGGACGATGTGGATCTGTAAGTCCGTGCAGATGTTTCAGGATGAAGCGACGCAGACGGTGTATGGACTGGTATGCCTCAAGGATATCACCAAACAGCATGAGCAGGAGATGGCTTCTCTGGAATATGAGAAAAAGGCAACCATGGATCTTCTGACCAGCCTGAAAAATCATGTGAGCGGCGAAATGATGATCCGGGACCGCCTGCTGGCCCATTCGGAGCTGGAATATATGCTGCTTCTGTTTGATGTGGACCGCTTTAAGCTGATTAATGATACATACGGTCATCAGTTTGGAGACAAGGTACTGAAAAGTACGGCAAAGCGGCTGTTAGCTGCCTGCCGGATGAAGGATATTGCCGTGCGTGTGGGCGGCGATGAGTTTGTTTTGTTCATGGAGCTGCCGGAGCACAGGGAGCAGGTCGTGGAGCGGATTTTCAAAACGCTCTGTTTTGTCCAGGATACGTATACGGTCAGTGTCAGCATGGGTGTCAGTACGACAAAGGACTGTGGCCGCGAGTATGCCCGTCTGTTTTACTGTGCCGATCAGGCCATGTACAAGTCAAAAAGAAAGGGCAGGGCCTGCTATACGATCTACAGCCGGGATATGTCCTTTGAGACGGAAAAGGATGTGGAGTCCTTTGCACTGGGAGAACAGATGCTGAATCAGGAGATATTCCTCACCCTGCGCACACTTCTCAGAAAATTTGCAGACTGCATGAACGACTATCTGTATATCTGCGATCTGACAAAGGATATTTATTATATTTCGGAGGCGGCATCCCGCCGGTTTGCGCTGCCGTCGAGTACATTTACGAATGTGGCAGAAACCTTCAAGACGTTTGTCTACGCAGAGGATCAGCCGGTGCTTTTAAAGGAGCTGGATGAAATGGCGGAGGGCGTGCGCGACGAGCACAATCTGTCCTACCGCTGGCTGAACCGCAGCCGGCAGCCGGTATGGATCAACTGTCAGGGCCGGGTGATCCGGGGCAGGAATGACAAGCCGCTGTTCATTGTTGGCTGTATCAATGAGATCGGCGTCAGACAGCTCGCGGATAATGTGAGCGGACTTCTGGGTGAATCGGCGTTTGAAAAGCAGTATGATGAGAAATGCCGCCAGGGCTTTAAGGGCTATCTGCTCCGGGTCGGTGTCGACGAATTCCGGGAGATCAATGAACAGTACGGCGACCGGTGCGGTGATTTTGTGCTGCGCAGTACGGCATTGTCCATGCAGGAGGTGATCTCATCATCGCAGCAGCTGTTCAGGCTGTCCGGAGACGAATTTATCGTTGTGGAATATGACAGGGCAAAGCCACAGCAGGCACAGGAGCTGTACGATAAGATCCGGGCCAGCATTGATGCGCTGATCCGGGATATGAATTATGATGTGATTTTTACGATCTCGGCAGGTGTGGTCGGTGCGGAGGCACTGGACGGCTGTAATTATAACGGGGCGATGAAGCGGACACAGTTCGCGCTTGGCCGCGCCAAAAATCTGGGGCGTAACCAATGCTATGTTTTCCAGCATACGGATTATGAAAAGTCATTGAGAAGAACGATGATCCTGCAGGAAATGAAGCGTTCGATCAAGAATAATTTTGTGGGATTTGATGTGTATTACCAGCCGATCGTAAATGCAAAGACCGGCGAGCTGTATGCGGCGGAAGCCCTGATGCGTTATACAAGGGAGAGCGGCGAGCCCATATCTCCTGTGGAGTTTATCCCTGTCCTTGAAAAGAGTGCCCTGATCGTGCCGGTAGGACAATGGCTGATCCAGAAGAGCTTTGAGCTGTGTCAGAAATTCCGCAGGCACGACAAAGACTTTAAGGTGTCGATCAATCTTTCCGCCGTGCAGTTCCAGAAAAGCGGTATCCATCAGGATCTGCAGGATGCCATGGATCGAAATGGTCTGGACTACAATGCCTGCATCCTCGAAATGACGGAAAGCCAGCTGCTGGAGAATAATCAGCTGATCCACCGGCTCTGGAACCAGATGGGGCAGAAGGGCTTTGTTATTGCCGTGGATGATTTTGGCACGGGATATTCCAATTTCAGCAATATCTCTACGATGAATCCCAATCTGATCAAGCTGGACCGTTCGTTTACTGTGCGGGCACTGCGCAGCCAGTTTGATTATATGCTGATGAAGAGTATCATCACACTGTCGCATGAGCTGGGGCTTGTGGTCTGCGTGGAGGGCGTGGAGACAAAGGAAGAGACGGAATATATAAAAAAGCTGCAGCCGGACTTTTTACAGGGCTATTATTATGGGAAACCGGTTCCGGAGGAGCTGTTTCTTGAAACATTTGGCAAAAATTTATAAACAAAAGATAAAAAATCAGCACTCACCATCAATGAGTGCTGATTTTTCCTTGACAAACAAAATCTGCCGTACTAAACTACCTGTTATAAGGAGAGCAGAACAGTTACTGCTCTGAAAAAGACAAAAGGAGTGTGAGTGACATGGCAGCAAAACATGGTAATCTGTCAATCAACAGCGATAATATTTTCCCGATTATTAAAAAGTGGTTGTATTCCGACCACGATATTTTTATGCGTGAGCTGATCTCCAACGGCTGTGACGCGATCACCAAGCTGAAAAAGCTTGAGGTGATGGGCGAATATCAGTTTGCCGATGATTACAAGGCAAAGATCGAGGTTATCGTCGATCCGGAAGCCAAAACCATGAAGTTTATCGATAATGGTCTTGGTATGACAGCGGATGAGGTAGAGGAGTACATCACCCAGATCGCTTTCTCCGGTGCAACAGAGTTTATGGAGAAATATAAGGACAAGACCAACGAGGATCAGATCATCGGTCATTTCGGTCTCGGTTTCTATTCTGCCTTTATGGTAGCTGACGAGGTGCATATCGATACTCTGTCCTACAAAGAGGGCGCTACACCGGTACACTGGGAATGTGACGGCGGTACAGAGTACGATATCAAGGACGGTGACAAGGATACTGTAGGTACATGTATTACATTGTTCTTAAACGAGGATAGTCTGGAGTTCGCCAATGAGTACCGTGCCCGCGAGGTTATCGAGAAATACTGTTCCTTTATGCCGGTAGACATCTATCTGTCCAAGGCCAATGCCGAGCAGGAATACGAGAACATCGATGAGTCCGAGCTTCTGGACAGCGACGTTGTCGTAGAGCATATCCATGAGGATGCCAAGACCGAGGAAAAGGAAAACGAAAACGGCGAGAAAGAGGTCGTAGAGGTTTCCCCGGCAAAGGATAAAGTCAAGATCAACAAGCGTCCGGTATCGTTAAGCGATATCCATCCGCTGTGGATGAAGCATCCGAACGAATGTACCGAGGAGGAATACAAGGCGTTCTACCGCAAGGTATTCAATGATTACAAGGAGCCGCTGTTCTGGATCCATCTGAATATGGATTATCCGTTTAACTTAAAGGGTATCCTGTACTTCCCGAAGATCAATACCGAGTACGATTCCATCGAGGGTACGATCAAACTGTACAACAATCAGGTATTTATCGCCGATAATATCAAAGAGGTTATTCCGGAGTTCCTGATGCTCTTAAAGGGTGTGATCGACTGTCCGGATCTGCCGCTGAACGTATCCCGCAGCGCACTGCAGAACGATGGCTTTGTAAAGAAGATCTCCGATTATATCAGTAAGAAGGTTGCCGACAAGCTGAGCGGTATGTGCAAGACGGATCGTGAGAACTATGAGAAATACTGGGACGATATCAGCCCGTTTATCAAATACGGCTGCATCAAGGATGCCAAGTTCTCCGATAAGATGATGGACTATGTTCTGTTCAAGAATATCGATGGCAAATATCTGACGCTGGCTGACTGTATTGCAGAGAACAGAAAGCCGGAGGAAGCAGCTACAGAGGAGACAAAAGAGGCTGAGACAACAGAAGAGAAGAAGGACGAGGGTGAGAAAGAGCCGGAGAAGACGACGCTCTTCTATGTCACAGACGAGGTACAGCAGAGTCAGTATATCAATATGTTCCGTGAAGAGGAGAAGGATGCCTATATCCTGCGCCACAATATTGATACAGCCTTCATCAGCCATGTGGAGCAGAAGAATCAGGAGGTTCATTTCCAGCGCATCGATGCCGATCTGACCGAGGATTTCAAGGACGGCGACAGTGCAGATCTTGAAGAGGAGACAAAGACACTTTCCGAGGTGTTTAAGAAAGCGCTGAACAATGACAAGCTGGAGGTTAAGGTCGAGAGACTGAAAAACGCCAATGTTTCCGCTATGGTAACGCTGAGTGAGGAGACACGCCGTATGCAGGATATGATGAAGATGTACGGTATGGATGCTTCGATGTTTGGCGGTGAGAGCGTGACGCTGGTGCTGAATGCCAACCATCCGCTGGTAGAGTATGTGGTGGCTCATAAGGATGAGGAGAAGGTTCCGATGATCTGTGAGCAGCTGTATGATCTGGCCATGATCAGCCATAAGCCGCTGACGCCGGATGAGATGACGAAGTTTGTGGCACGCAGCAATGAAATTATGATGCTGTTGACAAAATAAAAGTTGGAATTGGAATAAGAAAGACGGACGGGTTCGGCCAGGCGGCTGGATCCGTCTGTATATGTATGATCCTGCGCTCCGCCTGCGCTGGTCCGAGCCTGTAGTCTCGGACTCGTGCTCGGTTAAGTCGCTTGGATTCATACATATACAGGCGAATCCAGCCGCCTGGTTGAACCCTGTTTTTTGCACAAAAGGATGGAGAGGGCAGGGAGGTCAGGACTGGACGAAGAAAATTTTGTGCTGCTGGAAGAATTTGATGAGCATGTCGTCCCAGAGCTGGTCGAGGCGTCGGTCCATGGTGAAGATGGTGAGGGCGGTGCCGGAGGTGCAAAGGAGGCGTTTGCCGTCGAATTTGCAATTTAAATAGAGTCCGGCGACCTGTTCCGGGCGAAGCTCGATGCGGTTTCTGTCCAGAAGCTTCTGGATGTTGGCTCTGTTCAGACGAAAGACGAAGGTAAAGTGCAGAGGCGTACGCTTTCCGCGGATAATGGAAAAGCAGTGTGTTTTGATGTCTTTCCAGGAGATCAGATCATCGGTGAAGTCGGCTTCATCAAAAAAATCGGGGTGCAACAGACCGTCGATGGAATGCGTAACAGAGGTGGTGATTTCTGCTTCTTTTAACAGAAAAGCGTCAAAGGTATCGCCGATCAGAAGCTGGGACATAAAGGCTTTGACGTCGGGTATCTGAAGTGCAAGCATGGTTGGTAAGCTCCTTTGTAACTGTTTGTATTAAATCTATCATACCGGCAGGTAGGGTGTCAATCGAAACAGATGTTTGCGGGGGCTGGATGTGCGGACGGCAAAAGGGGAAAAGCAGACGGTACAAACAGAGGTGAAACGTTGTGCAGTGTAAAAGAATTTGTTCAAATAATCAAAAAAACTTGCAAAAATAAGATGAAATACAATTAAAATTGTGTTTTTTTAAAAAAAAATGCAAGAAAGAAACTAAAAAGGTGCAAAAGAGATTGAAATGCATGAAATGATATCGTATAATGTCCAGAGCGAGGAGGTTGAAACAGGATGGAAGAGAACACTAAGGAAAAAAAGGATAATACTGAAAGCCTCGAGGAGGAAATCGTTTCGCTGGAACAGGAGCTTCTGCACAGCCACAGGATCAATCCGAATCTGTATATAGAATATGATGTAAAACGTGGACTGAGAGATTCCGCCGGTAAAGGTGTGCTGACCGGTCTGACAGAGATCTCGGATGTCAATGGCTACCAGCTGGTTAACGGACGCCGTATCCCATCAGAGGGTTCGTTGTATTATCAGGGTGTAAATATTCAGGATCTGGTACATGGATTAAATGGCCGCAAATACGGTTTTGAAGAGACCGTATATCTGTTGCTTTTCGGTAAACTGCCGACACAGAGCCAGCTTAGACAGTTTCTGGATGTTATGTTCGATCTGCAAAATCTGAACGGGCGTTTTGTCCGCGACGTTGTTATGAAGGCTTCCAATGCCAATATCATGAATTCCATGCAGCGCTGCGTGCTGACGTTGTACAGCTATGATCAGAATCCGGAAGATATTTCTGTAGAGAATGTGCTCAGACAGTCACTGGAGATGATCGGAAAGATGCCGATTATCGCAGTATATTCTTATCATGCCTACCGTCATTTCCGTAAGGATGAGACGCTTCTGATTCGTAATCCAAAGCGTGGCCTTTCCATTGCAGAGAATATTCTTCTCATGCTCAGGGACGATGGCCGGTTTACACCGCTGGAGGCCAAGGTGCTAGATATTGCCCTGATGCTGCATGCGGAGCATGGTGGTGGTAACAATTCAACCTTTACGAACCATGTGGTAACGTCCTCCGGTACAGATACTTACTCGGCTATATCTGCGTCGATCGGTTCCTTAAAGGGCCCGCGGCATGGTGGCGCCAATCTGAAGGTGCAGGAGATGTTCGAAAATATTATGGAAAACGTCAGCGACTGGACCAATGAGGATGAGGTTGCCGAGTACCTGAAAAAGATTCTGAACAAGGAAGCCTTTGACCATTCCGGTCTGATCTACGGTATGGGACATGCAGTATATACACTGTCAGACCCGCGAGAGGTGATCCTTAAGGAATACGCCCGCAAGCTGGCAGCAGAAAAGGGTGAGATGGATAAATTTGCCCTGTACGAGCTGGTGGAGCGTCTGGCAGGCCAGCTGGTCATGGAACACAGAAAGCTGTTTAAAAATGTCTGTGCCAATGTGGATTTCTACAGCGGCTTTGTATATACGATGCTGGGTATCCCGAAGGAGTTGTTTACGCCAATCTTTGCCATTTCCCGTATGGCAGGATGGAGTGCGCACCGTCTGGAGGAACTGTTAAATGCCGGAAAGATCATCCGTCCGGCCTATAAATACGTAGGACATCATGAGGAATTTATGCCGATCGAGGAAAGATAGAACGTATCGGATAACGTATAATGGCAGAGCCGTCAGAGTATGCGCTTTAAAAAGCGTATTCTGGCGGTTTTTTGCTGTTGAACCGGCAGACTTTTTTGAGTATTGCGCTGTTTTGTGGTATACTTAAGAAAAGTCCTGTCCGGGTGAAAGACAGAAAGGCAAGCCGGATGAGCAGCGGATTGCAACAGACAGGATCCTGTGGTATACTGTGAAATATTTATTTTGTATATGAAAATGAGGAATATGTATGGACTATCGAATTATTATAGACAGTTGCGGCGATCTGACGCAGGAAATGAAGGAAGATCCGCATATCGTTTCCGTACCGCTGACCCTTCGTGTGGGAGAGGTAGAGATCATTGATGATGAGACGTTTGACCAGAAGGATTTTCTGGCCAGAGTGGCCGCTTGTGAGGAATGTCCGAAATCGGCATGCCCTTCGCCGGATCATTTTCTGCGTGCGTGTGGTGATGCAGACCGGGTGTATATCGTAACGCTGTCCTCCGAGCTCAGTGGTTCCTACAACAGCGCCCTTCTGGCTGCCAGAATGTTTGAGGATGAGCATCCGGGACATCGTTGCTATGTATTTAATTCCCGCAGTGCGTCTGTGGGCCAGACGCTGATCGGTCTGCAGATCCGGGATCTGGAAAACATGGGAGCTTCTTTTGATGAGGTTGTTGCCGGAACAGAAGCCTATATTGAAAAACAGCATACCTTCTTTGTGCTGGACAATCTCGATACCCTGCGCAAAAATGGCCGTCTGAGCCGTATCAAAGCTTTCATGGCTTCTGCGTTAAAGATCAAGCCGGTCATGGGTTCGACACCGGAGGGTGCAATCGCCCAGCTTGACCAGACCAGAGGCGCCAATAAAGCTTTAAAACTGATGTGTACGATCGCGGCAAAGGACGTACGCCCGGGTTCTGTCCGCAGAGCGGCGGTGGCTCACTGTAACTGTGAGGAACGCGGCCTTCTGGTAGCGGAGGAGGTAAAACGCCTGCTTCTGATCCCGGAGGTCATCGTTGTACCGGCGGCCGGTGTGACGAGTATGTATGCCAATGATGGCGGTGTGGTGCTGGTTGTATAGATATCCGCAGAATCAGGCAAAAAAGAACTGCCGGATGTGAAGCTTTTGTGAAAGCTGGCGTGCCGGGACTTCACAAGAGCGTCCAAAAGGTGTATACTGGCAGAAGATTTGAGTAAACAAAGAGGAGAATACAGATGAGTCAGGAAAAAGTTGATCGTTATAAAAAAGAGAAAGTCAACCGCGATAAGGCGATGAAAAAGGAAAAGCTGGTCCGCCAGATCGAATATGGTCTGACCGGTCTCGGATTATGTGCGATGGTCGTATGGTGCGGCTTCTCTATTTATCAGAAAGCTGCTGAGAGCAAGGCTTCCGAGACGACCGTATACGAGGTCAATACGGAGGCGATGGATACCTATGCACAGGATGTAAGAAGTGCTGCCAAATCTGATGACACAAGCGCTGCTTCTGAGACAGAGGAAACATCCTCCGAAACAGCAGAGTCTGAAACACAGGAATAATACGTTGACAGGATGCGGGACTGCCCTTTTGGGCAGTCCTTTTTGCTGTCATGCATACGCAAAAATAGCTGCCAGCTGTCTCGACTGTTCAGAAAAGCGTATCAGAAAGAATGGTAGCAAAAAAGGACACCGGCCATAGCGGTCAGTGCCCTTTTTGACTATATCTCTACACAAACGGCAGAAATTAGCATTTAACAACGTTGGCAGCCTGCATACCGCGAGCGCCTTCTGTTAAATCGTAAGTTACGGCCTGGCCTTCTTCCAGAGATTTGAAGCCGTCAGCTACGATAGCGGAGAAGTGTACGAATACATCGTTGCCATCTTCGCCTGTGATGAAGCCGTATCCTTTTTCTGCGTTGAACCATTTAACAGTTCCCTTGTTCATAGTGTTACCTCCATAGAAAATTAGAAAATAGATATTACCGGTGTCCCGTAAATAAGGGTAAAAAAACACCAGTTATCACAGATTATATTGCGAATATAATATAATCTCTAATAACTAGTGAATCTATTACATTGAACAACCGATCTATATTCGTGATTATATCTTTTACCTATCCTAAAGTCAAGGAAAAAAGGGGTTTATTTCAATAAAGATTTCGTGTATGATAGGAACAGTATGAAAATGAATATACGGTTTTACAGTGAAGATTTACGTACAGGATAAAGGACTGTGCGGCTGACAGGAGGATCTATGAATCTGATCATAAAAAACGGACGCATACTGGATCCGGCGACGGGCCGGGAAGGTGTAGAGACACTGTATATCAAAGAGGACAGGATCAGCACAAAATACGACGAGAAGGAAGCTGACCGTGTCGTGGATGCCAGAGGCTGTTATATCATGCCGGGGCTTATTGATCTGCATGTCCATCTGCGGGATCCGGGACTTACCTATAAAGAGGATGTGGAGACGGGAGCCAGGGCAGCAGCCCACGGCGGCGTTACAACGATCGTAGCCATGCCAAATACCAAACCGGTCATGGACAGAGCCGACCGTGTTTCATATGTTAATAACAAAGCAAAAGCTTTGGCCTGTGTCAATGTGATTCAGACCGGATCGGTGACAATCGGCCAGGAGGGCAAAGAGCTTGTTGATATCCGTGCCATGGCCAAAGCCGGTGTTCCGGCGCTCAGCGAGGATGGCAAGTCGGTCATGAATGCCCTTCTGATGCATCAGGCGATGGAGATCGCTGCCGAGGAGGATCTGGTGATCCTTGACCACTGCGAGGACAAGAGCCTGGTCAACGGCGGCTGTGTCAATGCCGATGCCTATACCGAAAAGCTGGGACTTTCGGGCATCACCAACAGCGTGGAGGATACGATCACAGCCAGAGATATCCTGCTGGCTGCGGAGACCGGATGCCGCCTGCATCTGTGCCACGTATCGACCAAGGGCGCGACAGAAATACTGCGTCTGGCAAAGAAAAAGGGCTACAAGGTATCCGGCGAGGTCTGCCCGCATCATTTTACACTGACATCTTCGGATATTGTGGCCGGGGATTCCAACTATAAAATGAACCCGCCACTGCGTACAAAGGCGGATAAGGAGGCACTGATCGAGGGCTTAAAGGATGGCACCTTCGAGGTAATCAGCACCGACCATGCCCCGCATGCCCGCGAGGAAAAGGGCAATGATCTCACAAAGGCAGCTTTCGGTATCGTAGGTCTGGAAACCAGCGTGGCGCTGACGATGACCGAGCTTGTGGATACGGGCATCCTGACACCGATGCAGATGGCTGAAAAGATGAGCTACAATCCAGCCAGGATCCTTGGCATTGACAAAGGATCTCTGGCAGAGGGAAAGACGGCAGACGTCGTGATCATCGATCCGAAGGCCGAGTACACGATCGATGTCAACAGTTTTGCATCCAAGGGCAGAAATACGCCGTTTAACGGACGCAAAGTAAAAGGAAAAGTCATGATGACAGTCTGCGATGGCTGTATCGTATATGAAGCAAAATAACCGGGAGGACAAAAGATATGATTCAGAAACTGATTGATGGTATTAAAAGAACAAAGGCACCGATCGTCGTAGGACTTGATCCGATGTTAAATTATATTCCGGAGCATATCCAGAAAAAGGCATTTGCAGAATTTGGCGAGACACTGGAAGGTGCTGCCGAAGCTGTATGGCAGTACAATAAGGGCATCGTAGATGCCGTATATGATCTGGTTCCGGCTGTAAAACCGCAGATCGCGATGTATGAGCAGTTCGGTATCGAGGGTCTGAAGGTCTTTGAAAAGACGGTATCCTACTGTCAGGAGAAGGGGCTGGTGGTGATCGGTGATATCAAGCGAGGCGATATCGGATCCACCTCCGAGGCTTACGCTGTCGGCCATCTGGGCCAGGTACAGGTGGGAAGCCATCGTTACAGCGGCTTCCATGAGGATTTTGTGACGGTCAATCCGTATCTGGGATCGGACGGTGTCAAACCGTTTATGAAGATCTGTAAGGAAGAGAAAAAGGGTCTGTTTATCCTTGTCAAGACATCGAATCCGTCCAGTGGTGAGTTCCAGGATCGTCTGGTTGACGGCCGCCCGCTGTATGAACTGGTCGGCGAGCAGGTAGCCGCATGGGGCGAGGAGCTGATGGGCGATACCTACAGCTATGTCGGTGCGGTTGTCGGCGCAACGTATCCGGAGATGGGCAAGACGTTGCGCAAGATTATGCCGAAGTCCTTTATCCTTGTACCGGGCTACGGTGCACAGGGCGGCAAGGGCGCAGATCTGGTACATTTCTTCAATGAGGATGGGCTGGGCGCTATCGTCAATTCTTCCCGTGGTATCATTGCCGCTTACAAACAGGAAAAATACGTAAAATTCGGTGCAGAGAACTACGCTGAGGCATCCAGACAGGCTGTACTGGATATGCAGGCAGATATCCAGGGTGCTCTGGAAACTGCCAAATAACAGGAGATATTTTCTCGAATAACAGGGGAGGAGCCGCAGCAAGCAGCTCCTTTTCCTGCGCGGGCAGTTGCCGGATGTTTACGGATGGCTGCCAGAATATAAGGAGTTTACGGATGAAAGTAAAAGAAACATGTACAGTCATCAGCCAGGAATGTATCGCAAAGGATATTTACAGTCTGTGGCTGCAGACAAAGGAGATCGCCGCACAGGCGAAGCCGGGACAGTTTGTTTCGGTATATTGTAACGATGGCGCACACCTTCTGCCAAGGCCGATCAGCCTCTGCGAGATCGATGCTGAAAAGGGCCGGCTGCGTCTGGTATACCGTGTTGTTGGTAAAGGTACAGAGATGTTTGCCGCTTTGCAGACGGGAGATACAGTGGATGTCCTGGGCCCGCTGGGGAATGGCTTTCCGATGGATGTGGCTGAACACAAGAGAGTTTTTCTCGTGGGTGGTGGTATCGGTGTTCCGCCGATGCTTGAAACAGCCAAACAGCTGATTGGGGATCCGGTGCTTGTCATGGGCTACCGCGATGAGCT
Organism: Ruminococcus bromii; assembly: GCA_963603285.1. Taxonomy (GTDB): domain Bacteria; phylum Bacillota; class Clostridia; order Lachnospirales; family Lachnospiraceae; genus UBA11957. The sequence goes on along the minus strand of CAVCMG010000036.1, from coordinate 5,893 downwards.
TTTCCTGACCGATGAGATGGAAGCTGCCGGTAAGCTGGTGATCGCTACTGAGGATGGCAGCTGCGGTACAAAGGGCAATGTATTGGATGCGATCCGTGAAAAGGATCTGAAGGCGGATATGATCTTTGCCTGCGGTCCGAAGCCGATGCTGCGTGCGTTAAAGGCTTATGCGCTGGAGCAGGATATTCCCTGCTATGTGTCCATGGAGGAGCGGATGGCCTGTGGCGTTGGCGCCTGTTTGGGCTGTGTCTGCCAGTCTACAGAGGTGGATGACCATTCCAAAGTGCACAATAAACGTGTCTGCAAGGACGGACCGGTCTTTTTAAGTACGGAGGTGGAACTGTGACAGATACAAGAGTAAATATTGCTGGTGTGGAGCTGAAAAATCCGGTCATGACAGCGTCGGGTACGTTTGGTTCCGGTATGGAATACAGTGAGTTTGTCGATCTTTCCCTGCTGGGGGGCGTGGTGACTAAGGGGGTGGCCGATGTGCCGTGGCCGGGAAATCCGACGCCCCGTGTAGCAGAGACAACAGGCGGTATGTTAAATGCGATCGGTCTGCAGAATCCGGGAATTGATGTATTCTGCAGCCGTGATATCCCGTTTTTGAAACAGTACGATACAAAGATCATGGTCAATGTCTGCGGCCATTCCACGGAAGAGTATCTGCGGGTTGTGGAGCGTCTGGCAGATGAGCCGGTGGATCTTCTGGAGATCAATATTTCCTGCCCGAATGTTAAGGAGGGCGGTATTGCCTTCGGTCAGGATCCGAAGGCCGTTGAGGCGATCACAAAGGCTGTGAAGTCTGTGGCAAAGCAGCCGGTTGTCATGAAGCTGAGTCCGAATGTAACGGATATCACGGTGATGGCAAAGGCGGCAGAGGCCGGCGGCGCGGATGCGGTATCTCTGATCAATACGCTGACCGGTATGAAAATCGATATCGAGCGCCAGACCTTCGCGCTGGCCAATAAGACCGGCGGTATGTCGGGTCCGGCGGTGAAGCCAGTGGCTGTGCGTATGGTATATCAGGTGGCGCAGGCGGTGCAGATCCCGATCATCGGTATGGGTGGTATTGCGACAGCGGAGGATGCGATCGAGTTTATTCTGGCCGGAGCAACGGCGGTGTCTGTGGGAACGGCGAATTTCTTTAATCCGTATGCGACAAAGGAGATTGCAGAGGGCATCGTTTCCTATATGGAGCGGCATCACGTGGAGAAGATTACAGAACTGATTGGTGTGGTGAAATAAAAAACATAAAATAAGTTTGCCGGACTAACAGAAAGAAGGGACAGGATATGTTCACTCTGAAAACGATCAAAAACGCTTTTCGTTTTCAGAGTGAACATATCCTGCCCCTTCTTTCGTCCGTCTGGCAGATTATTTTGCATGTGGCATTAGCATTTTTCGTTCAGCCAGTCGGTGAGTTCTTCTTTGGAAGAGTAGCCGATGGATTTGTCGATCATTTTGCCGTCTTTAAACAGCATCAGGGTTGGTACGCTGTGGATTTTGGCTGTAACGGAAACAACCGGGTTGGCGTCGACGTCGAGACTGAAAAATTCGATGTCGGTGCGTTCTTCGGCGAGTTCTTCGATGATGGGGGCGAGCATTTTGCAGGGGCCGCACCAGGCAGCGTTGAAGTCGACGAGGGCGAGTTTGCTGGATTCTACAGCGGACATGTCGTTGTCTTTGATTTCTTTTATCATAAGTCATTCCTCCTTGGATAACAGTAAAAGCTATGAATAAGTTTCTAGGTAGAATGTATACAATTTTTTGAAAGTTGTCAAGGGGGGACGGACGGATGACACTGTGGCAGGCTCTGCCCTTGCTCCGGGCTGCGGGGATTCCCGACGCTTGGGCGATGGTTCTAGGCAAAAATAGACTGTGGATAAAAGGTATCGGATGCATTCGCCGTGTTTTCTGATGAAAACACAGCTCAAGGCATCCTCAGCTGCCGCCCTGTCAGCGTCAGCTGCCCTTTTCTCCACAGTCTATTTTTGCCAAGAACCATTACGCCCGCGCTTTAGGGAATCCCCGCAGCCCGGAGCAAGGGCAGAGCCTTCCGCAGCGTCATCCTGAAATCTGCTGTTGAACCAGCCACCAAAATACCTTATACTGAGAAAAACACTGGTCATACGACTGGAAAATATCACAAACAGGAGACACTGAAATGGAAGAATTATACGCTCTCATAGAACAGAAAATCAAAGCCAGCGGCTATCCCCGCCCCATAAACGGCAGTGACGTCTACAACGACATCTGCGACCAGATCGATGGCAAAGAAAACGGCGCCTACGTCCTCTTATCCAAATTCGACACCGACGTCATCTTCGAATACCACATCACCATCCTCGACGACCAGTTCAACCTCGGCCTCCTCACCATGCGCACCCCCGAGGGCATCTACGAAGCCGATTTCGATGCCTGACCTATTATCTTCAATATCAGAAAATCCCAGGCGCCTCCGGCCGCCGTCCGTTCCCCTCTCCCACAGGTTCCTAAAGCGAGGGGTGACTGGTTCTTGGCGTGCAGACAGTCAGTCGTCAGGGGCAGATGTTGCCTTCCAAGGCAACATCTGAAGTCGCCTTGAGCGACGTTTTCATCAGAAAACGCCGCGAATGCGACTGATCCCCTGTCGGCTGGCTGTCTGCACGCCTAGAACCATCCCCCGAGCGTCGGAACCTGTGGGAGAGGGGAACGGACGGCGGTTGGAGACACCTGGGATTTTCGTCCGTCTTCCAAACCTCTACAATTCCAACCCCGGCAACAACGGCCATCTCCGCGCCTTCTTCCTTTCCTGCTCCGCCATCACCTCGTCCATATGCAGATGAATCTCATTCATCCTTTTATCAATCGCCGCGATCGTCTCCGCACACTCCTTCAGCTCCGCCGATAATCCATCAGCCACATCCGCCGGAATATTCTTCTTATACCGCAGCTTGTGCTCCAGACTCGCCCACATATCCATGGCAATCGTCCGTAGCTGTACCTCCACCTTCATCGGCCGTTTCTCATTCGCCAGAAAAATCGGTACCTCCACGATCAGATGCAGACTCCGGTAGCCACTTTCCTTCGGATTTTTGATGTAATCCTTCCTTTCAATCAGCGTAATATCATCCTGCTCCAGCAGACAGTCTGCCAGCAGATAGATATCCTTCTCAAAAGAACAGATCACCCGGATACCCGCGATATCCCGGATCTCCTGCTCGATCGAGCGCAGAGAAATCGGCAGATCCTTCTTGCGCAGCTTCTTTAAGATGCCCTCCATCGATTTCAGCCGTGTTTTGATCGATTCGATCGGATTACGGTCATACTGCAGCGAAAACTGCTCGTTTAATACCTTGAACTTCGTCTCCACCTCCATGATCGCACACTGATAATACGCTGTGAGCGTCTTTAAAGGCAGCATATTGGCACTGATAAAATCAAACATCTCGTCCGATAAAAGACGGTCCTTGATCGGCTTACTGTTCAGAAGCGCCAGCTGACGCTCCAGTGATTCTGTAGATTCCATGATGTACAAATCTCCTTTGGTAAACATACTTTTTTTATTATAACAAACATAACGAAACAGGTCAAAAAAAGAGCGGAAATTATGAAAAAAGACGGTGGATTTTGTCGGAAATAAACAGGTGACTTTCGTTGACAGAGCCTAAAAAAACAGGTATAGTATAGATGTGTTTTTTGTTGCCATGCATATGAAAAAAGGTCTGAAAGCCCTTTTTTTGTGGTGAAGTTGCACAAATTAAGATGGAAAAATGAGATAGGAGTGGTAAACATGTATCAGGAAGAATACAAACGCTGGTCAGCCGCAGATCTGGAAGATGCCGATCTGAATCCGGAGCTGACAAGGATCGCCGGTAATGACGAGGAAATCAAAGACCGTTTCGCTGTTGCACTGAAATTCGGTACAGCAGGACTTCGCGGCGTGCTTGGCGCAGGTACCAACCGTATGAATATTTATGTTGTCAGACAGGCTACACAGGGCCTTGCCAACTGGGTAAAGACCCAGGGCGGTACACAGACCGTAGCCATCAGCTATGACAGCCGTTTAAAGAGTGATGTTTTTGCCAAGACAGCTGCAGGTGTACTGGCTGCCAATGGTATCCATGTCCGTATTTATGACGCTCTGATGCCGGTTCCGGCATTATCCTTTGCAACCCGTTATTATAACTGCAATGCCGGTGTCATGGTAACTGCTTCCCACAACCCGGCCAAGTACAATGGTTATAAGGCTTATGGTCCGGATGGCTGTCAGATGACAGACGATGCGGCAGCGATCGTATACGAGGAGATCCAGAAGACTGATGTACTGACCGGTGCAAAATATATTTCCTTTGCAGAGGGTGTGGAGCAGGGGCTGATCCGTTTTGTCGGTGACGACTGTAAGCGTGCGCTGTATGATGCGATCGAATCCCGTCAGGTACGTCCGGGTCTCTGCAAGAGCGCAGGACTGAAGCTGGTTTACAGTCCGCTGAATGGTTCCGGTCTGGTTCCGGTGACACAGGTATTAAAGGATATCGGTATCACGGATGTGACGATCGTACCGGAGCAGGAGTATCCGAATGGTTACTTTACAACCTGCAGTTATCCGAATCCGGAGATTTTTGCTGCGCTGGAGCTGGGACTGAATCTTGCCAAAGAGACAGGCGCTGACTTGATGCTGGCTACGGATCCGGATGCTGACCGTGTGGGTATCGCGATGAAGTGCCCGGATGGTTCCTATGAGCTTGTCAGTGGTAATGAGGTAGGTGTACTGCTTCTGGATTATATTTGCTCAGGTCGTATCGAGAAGGGTACTTTACCGGAGAAGGCAGTTGCTGTGAAATCTATCGTATCTACACCGTTAGCTGATGCTGTTGCAGCACATTATGGTGTGGAGATGAGAAATGTTCTCACGGGATTTAAGTGGATCGGTGACCAGATCGCACAGCTGGAAGCTGCGGGAGAGGTGGATCGCTTTATCTTTGGATTTGAGGAGAGCTATGGTTATCTGGCCGGACCGTATGTGCGGGATAAGGATGCGATTATCGGATCTATGCTGATCTGTGAGATGGCGGCTTATTACAGAAGTATTGGAAGTTCTCTGAAGCAGAGGCTGGAGGAGATTTATGCAGAGTATGGCCGTTATCTGAACAAGGTGGACAGCTATGAGTTCCCGGGACTGACGGGTATGGATAAAATGGCTGGTATTATGCAGGGGCTTAGGGATAATCCGCCGGCGGAGATTGGTGGTCATAAGGTTGTTAAGACGGTTGACTATAAGAAGCCGGAGGAGACTGGGCTTCCGGCGGCTAATGTGCTGATTTATACGCTGGAGGGCGGTGCTACGGTGGTTGTTCGGCCGTCGGGTACGGAGCCGAAGATTAAGACATATTTTACGACGTTGGGTAAGGATCTGGCTGAGGCTGAGGCACAGAAGGAGAAGCTGGCGGAGAGTTTGAAGCCGTTGTTTGCTTGATGAAAAAATGATTTGAGATAGTGAGGGACGGACGGATGCCCTGCCGGATCGGCGGTGGTCTGTCTCCCCTCTGGAAAATCCCGACGCTTGGGCGATGGTTCTAAGCCAAAAGAGGTCGTGTATAAAAGGTACCGGATGCATTCGCCGTGTTTTCTGATGAAAACACAGCTCAAGGCATCCTCATCTGCCGTCTGGGAGACGGCAGATGCCCTTTTATACGCGGCCTCTTTTGGCTTAGAACCAGTCAGCCCGCGCTTTAGGGATTTTCCAGAGGGGAGACAGACCACCGCCGATCCGGCAGGGCATCCTGACTTTGGGGTATTGTGGCAGGGTGGAGCGGGGTGTGGCACAGGGCGGCTGCGCCTGCTGTGCGGAGGGGGAAGTTTGAAACAAATTAGTAGAATTCAACCAAGAAATAAAGGGCATAGCAAATAA
>CAVCMG010000035.1:0-31449 GCA_963603285.1 Ruminococcus bromii | reverse complement strand
TTCTGCACTTTTATGGCTGATAGAACTATTAATGCATCCGTCTGCTGGGTTTAAACCAGAAACGGTTTAATCAGCAGACACTAAATACACCAAAGATGAAAAGGAAAATCTTTCAGAACTTGCCGAAAAAGCCATCGAGCAGAGCAAGGAAAAACAATATGCTGCAGAAATGAAAGGCAAAGTCGTATATATCGGCCTGGCCCATTATAAAAAACAGATATGCATACATTCCCAGAGCGAATAGAACAACACATCATAATGAATAAATTATAGCAAAGTAACAATTGGCATCACAAGGAAAGAATCCATCGTACAGGAGCAAGCATATTGTACGATGGATTCTTTTTTTATACTATCATCTTTCCGTCCGTCCCTCACTCCACAAATTCCCACCCCGCAAAACATTGCGATTCCCCTCCAAATGTGCTATGCTACTGGCATATATTGAGAAAAATATGCCCTTCTGGCATTACGGAGGCAGTACTATGAAATTATCCACATTACTCAAAGACCTGCAATTCGAAATCCTGCAGGGATCCGTCGAAACCGAAATCTCCGAAATCATCTACGATTCCAGGAAAGTAACAAAAGGTTCCCTGTTTTTATGTATCCGCGGCGCCAACGTAGACGGCCATACCTTTGCCGCCGATGTAGCTGCCAAAGGCGCAGCCGCCCTGATCGTTGAAGAAGCCGTAGATGTTCCAGCAGATGTTACTGTGATTAAGGTATCCGACAGCCGTTACGCCATGGCGCTCACCGCAGCCGCCTGGTACGGTTATCCGGCTACCAAGTTAAAGACCATCGGCGTTACCGGTACCAAAGGTAAAACCACGACCACCTATCTGGTCAAATCCATTCTTGAAAACGCCGGTTACAAGGTCGGTCTGATCGGCACGATCGAGACGATCATCGGTGACACCCGCATTCCGTCTGCCAATACCACACCGGAATCCCATCTGATCCAGAAATATTTTGCCCGGATGGTCGAAGAAGGCTGCGACTGCGTGGTTATGGAGGTTTCCTCCCAGGGACTGATGCTGCACCGAACGGCCGGTATCCTGTTTGATTTTGGTATTTTTACCAATATTGAGCCGGATCATATCGGACCGAATGAGCATGCCAGCTTTGAGGAATATCTGGAGTGCAAGAGCCGCCTGTTAAAGCAGTGCCGTGTCGGTATCGTCAACCGCGACGACGAGCATTTTGAACAGATCATCAAGGATCATACCTGTACGCTGGAAACGTATGGTTTCAGTGAAAAGGCAGACCTTCGTGCAGATGATGTCCGGCTTGTCACCAGAGGCGGAAGCCTCGGTGTGGCCTACAGGACCAGCGGACTTCTGGATCTGGATGTGGAGATCGATCTGCCGGGCAAGTTCAGCATTTACAATTCCCTGACAGCGATTGCCATCTGCCGTCACTTTAAGGTATCCGGTGAGAATATCATCAAAGCCCTGAAAAATGCCAAAGTAAAGGGCCGTATTGAGATGGTACATGTCTCCGATGAATTTACGCTGATGATTGACTATGCCCACAATGCCATGGCACTGGAAAGTCTTCTGACAACGCTGAAAGAGTATCATCCGAAGCGTCTGGTATGCCTGTTTGGCTGTGGAGGCAATCGTTCCCGCGACCGCCGGTTTGAGATGGGCGAGGTGTCCGGACGGCTGGCTGATCTGACGATTATCACTTCGGATAATCCGCGTTTTGAGGAGCCGCAGGCGATCATCGAGGATATCAAGACCGGTATTTCCAAAACGGATGGCCAGTATGTGGAGATCGCCGACCGTAAGGAAGCGATCCGCTATGCGATCCATCATGGACAGCCGGGCGATATCGTTGTACTTGCCGGTAAGGGCCATGAGGATTACCAGGAGATCAAGGGTAAAAAGTATCCGATGGATGAGCGTGTGCTGATCCAGGAGATTCTGGAAGAAGATAAAAAGTAACTGAGGAAGCACGATGAAATATGCAGATGTGATCGTAGATATCACGGCCGAGCAGCTGGACCGTCATTTTCAGTATAAGATCCCAGAAGAGCTTGCGGACAGGATTCTGCCCGGTGTGCAGGTGGAGATTCCCTTTGGCATGGGAAACAAGCTGATCCGCGGTTATGTGGTGAAGGTCAGCAATACAGCAGAATATGACCCGGCAAAGATCAAAGCGATCCGAAACGTCTGCACGGGCGGCGAGAGCATGGAAGCCCGGATGGTCGGGCTGGCAGCCTGGATCAAAAAGACGTACGGCTGTACGATGATCCAGGCGTTAAAGACCGTGCTTCCGGTGCGAAAGAGCACAGGCCGTCCCGTAAAACGTCAGCTGGTGCGCACAGCGGACAAACAGGAGATTTTTTCACACATAGAGGTGGAACGACGCAAAAAGCATTGTGCCAAGGAGCGTTTCCTTTTATGGCTGTTATCCCATGAGCAGGGAGACTGTGCCGAGGTCATCAAAGCTTTAAAGCTCACGACAGCATCCTTAAAAAGCTTTGAAAAGGAAGGGCTGATCCGTATAGAGGATACACATTCCGGGATGCCTGCAGGGCTTGACGATGAGAGACAGCCGCTTCCGGTACTGACTAAAGAGCAGCAGAAAGCGTGCGGGGAGATCTGCGAGGAATGGGCGAAGGAAGATGCCCGTCCGGTGCTTTTGCACGGTATTACCGGCAGTGGCAAGACTGTGGTATATATGCAGCTGATCGCGAAAACGCTGGCCGAAGGCAGGCAGGCGATCCTTCTTGTGCCGGAGATCGCGCTGACCTATCAGAATGTCCAGCGCTTTTACAGCTGGTTCGGGGAGCAGGTGGCGATCGTACATTCCCGGCTGTCTGCGGGAGAGCGTACCGCCCAGTTTGAGCGGGTGCGAAACGGGCAGGCGAACTTGATGATCGGTCCGCGTTCGGCACTTTTTGCACCGTTTGCCCGGCTGGGGCTGATCATTGTGGATGAGGAACAGGAAACGTCGTACCACAGTGAGATGACACCCCGGTATCATGCCAGAGAGACGGCGGTGGAAAGAGCCAGGATCGAGCATGCCCATGTGCTGTTAGGGTCGGCTACACCGTCGCTGGAGGCCATGTACCGCTGTGAGTGCGGCATGTACCGGCTGGTTACCTTGAACAGCCGCTACGGGCCTTACGGACTGCCTGAGGTCCATATCACGGATATGCGGGAGGAACTTAAGACCGGAAACCGTTCTGTTTTTGGCAGACAGCTTCTGGAAGCCCTGCAGGCATGTCTGGAAAGGAAGGAACAGGCGCTTTTATTCTTGAACCGGAGGGGCTATGCGGGTTTTCTGTCGTGCCGCTCCTGTGGTTATGTGGTAAAGTGTCCGCACTGCGATGTGGCGATGACGATGCACAGAGACGGCCGGATGGTCTGCCATTACTGTGGCAGAAGCCGGGCGCCGGTCAGTGTGTGTCCGTCCTGTGGCTCGCCGTATATCAGCGGATTCCGGGCCGGTACACAGCAGATCGAGGAGCTTTTGCGAAAGGAATTTCCGGAGGCGAGGGTGCTTCGGATGGACATGGACACCACCCGGCACAAGAACGACCATGAAAAGATCGTAAAAGCCTTTATGGCACATGAAGCGGACATCCTGATCGGTACGCAGATGATCGTCAAGGGTCACGATTTTCCAGAGGTGACGCTGGTCGGTGCGCTGGCAGCGGATATGTCTTTGTTTGCGTCGGATTACCGTTCGGCGGAGCGGACGTTCCAGCTGCTGACACAGGCAGTGGGCCGCGCGGGCCGTGCCGGAAAGGCAGGCATGGCGATTATCCAGACGTATCACCCGGAGCATTACGCGATCCAGGCGGCTGCGGCACAGGATTATACCGCGTTTTATGAGCAGGAGATCGGGTACCGCCAGCTGATGGGGTATCCGCCGGCAGAGCATATGCTGGCTGTACATGTCAGCTTTGCCGAGGCAGAGCGGCTGGATACGGCGATGGCGTATCTGAAGCGCTTTCTGGAACGGATCGTGCCGGAAAAGGAGGTACAGCTGATCGGCCCGGCAGATGAAGCCGTCGCAAAGATCAACGATATGTACCGCCGTGTGCTGTATATTCGGGGAGCAGACGGGCAACTGCTTTCTAAGATCCGGGAACAGCTGGAACGCTATATAGAGATCAACAAGGGCTTTGCGTCCATGTATATACAATATGATTTTAATGCATAATTTGGAGGAAAAGATACAATGGCAATCAGAAATATCCGACTGATCGGTGACCGTGTACTGACAAAGGTATGCCGTCCAGTCGATAAAATGACAGAAAAGATACAGATACTGATCGACGATATGTTTGACACGATGTATGATGCGTGCGGTGTGGGCCTTGCGGCTCCGCAGGTAGGTATTTTAAAGCGGATCGTCGTGATCGATGTAGGAGACGGCGAGGCATACTGTCTGATCAATCCCGAGATTGTAGAGACCTCCGGCAGCCAGACCGGCGACGAGGGCTGCTTAAGTGTTCCGGGAAAGGCCGGTAAGGTGACACGTCCGGATCATGTGGTTGTCCGTGCGCTGGATGAAAATATGGAGCCGATTGAAGTGACAGGCGAGGGCCTTCTGGCCAGAGCTATCTGCCATGAATGTGAGCATCTGGACGGTATCCTGTATGTGGAACATGTGGAGGGTGAGCTTCATGATGTAAATTATGACGAGGAAGATGCCTACGAAGAGATCGATGAGATGATCGAGCACTGAGGCGGAAAGGACAGGAAAACGATATGAAAGCTGTGTTTATGGGAACGCCGGACTTTGCAGTGGGCGCACTTCGCCAGCTGCATGAGGACGGTCATGAGATCCTGGCTGTCGTTACGCAGCCGGATAAACCGCAGGGCAGAAAGATGGTGCTGACGCCTCCGGCGGTCAAGGAAGAGGCTCTGCGTCTTGGACTTCCGGTGTATCAGCCGAAAAAGATCCGCGATGCCGAAAGTATTGCTTATCTGGAAAAGCTTGCCCCGGATGTGATCGTGGTGGCGGCTTTTGGACAGATCATTCCGAAGGCTATCCTGGAGCTGCCAAAGTATGGCTGCCTGAATATCCATGCCTCCCTGCTGCCGAAATACAGAGGGGCAGCGCCGATCCAGTGGGCCATCATTGACGGCGAAAAGGAAACTGGTGTGACGATCATGCGGATGGATGAGGGACTCGATACCGGCGATATGCTGACAAAGTGTATTGTCCCGATCAGTGAAGAGGAAACAGGCGGCAGTCTGTTTGATAAATTAAGCGAGGCAGGGGCAAAGCTGTTATCTTCGACCTTAAAGCGTCTGGAAACGGAAGACATTCCGGGAGAAAAACAGCCGGCAGAAAGTCCGACAGCGTATGCGGCCATGATCAAAAGAGATACCGGACGTATCGACTGGAATAAGGATGCGGCATATCTGGAACGTCTGGTGCGCGGCCTGACACCGTGGCCGGGCTGCAGCACAAGACTGCATGATAAGCAGCTGAAGCTGTGGAAATGCCGTGTGGGTGTTGCCGGTACAGAAGGTGCCCCGGGTACGGTATGTGAAGTGAAAAAGGATGCGCTCTGCGTACAGACCGGTGATGGCGTACTGGAGCTCCTTGAGCTGCAGCTTGAGGGGAAAAAGCGTATGGATGCAGCGACATTTTTACGGGGGTATAAAGTAGAGACAGGCACGGTTCTTGGATAAGAGGCGGCCTGCGTATACACAGAGAGGAGGAGTATAGATGGCACAGGTAAGCCAGACGAGAGAACTTCTCATGCAGATGCTGTTAAGCGTCAGTCAGGAAGAACACTACAGCCATCTGGTACTGCGCGACACGCTGGAAAAATACCAGTTCCTTCCGAAAAAGGACCGGGCGTTTATCACCAGAGTGTTTGAAGGAACGATTGAAAACCGGATCAAGATCGATTACTGGATCGATCAGATATCCAGTGTGAAGGTAAATAAAATGAAGCCGGTGATCCGGGAAATTATACGGAGTGCGGTCTATCAGATCGTATATATGGACAGCGTGCCGGATTCTGCCGCCTGCAACGAGGCGGTCAAGCTGGCACAGAAAAAGGGCTTTTTCAGCCTGAAGGGCTTTGTCAACGGTGTACTCAGAAATATCAGCCGGATCAAGGATGATCTGCCACTGCCACCCAAAAGCATGCCGAAGGCCTATCTGTCGGTATGCTATTCGACACCGGAATGGCTGGTGGACAAATGGCTGCGTGTCTATGGAGAAGAAACCACAGAGACCATGCTGAGAGATTTTCTCAAAGAAAGACCGACAACCGTACGGCTGCGGACGTTTGCCATCAATACAGAGCAGACAGAAAAGCTGCTGGAAGCGGATGGCGTTACGGTAACGAAAGCGCCGTATGTGGAAAATGCCCGGTATATTGAGGGGTATGATTATGTCCCGGGGCTTACAGCCTTCCGTGAGGGACGTATCCAGGTACAGGATGTCAGCTCAATGCTGGTGTCCATCTGCGCCGATCCGCAAAAGGGAGATGCCGTGCTCGATCTGTGTGCGGCACCCGGTGGAAAGAGTCTGCATATGGCGGATCTTTTACAGGGAACCGGCAGCGTGGAGGCCAGGGATCTGACCGATTACAAGGTTGATCTGATCCGGCAGAATATCGAGAGGAGCGGCGTGATCAATATCGAGGCTGTGCGCCACGACGCCACCGTTTTTGACCGCCGGCTGGAAGAAAAGTACGATATCGTGCTGGCTGATGTGCCGTGTTCGGGTCTTGGCGTGATCGGCAAAAAGACGGATATCAAATACCGCATGGATCCAGATAAGATCCGGGAACTGGTACAGCTGCAACGGCAGATCCTGCACAATGCCGCCGCCTATGTAAAGCCGGGTGGTACGCTGATGTTCAGTACCTGCACCGTCTGCGAGGAGGAAAACCAGAAAAACGTGGCATGGCTGACCTCCCATTATCCGCTGCATACAGAGAGCCTGGACAAATGGCTGCCAGAGGAGCTTTGCAGTGAAGAAACGGCAAACGGCATGCTGCAGCTGCTTCCCGGTGTACACAAGGCCGATGGCTTTTTCCTCGCCCGGCTGAAAAAGGAGGAAGACCATGGACTGGGATTGTAAATCCATGCTGCCGGAGGAGCTTAAAACACTGGTGGCAGAGCTTGGCGAAAAACCCTTCCGCGCCGGACAGCTCTTTAGCTGGATGCACGAGAAAAATGTAAAAAGCTACGAAGAGATGACCAATCTTTCTGCAGCCCTCCGGGAAAAGCTGGCACGGGAGTATCCGATGGATATCCCGGAATGTGTACAGATGCAGGTATCGAAGCTGGATGGTACGAGAAAATTTCTCTTCCGGATGTCTGACGGCAATGTCGTCGAGAGCGTCTGGATGGAGTATCATCACGGCAACAGCGTCTGCATTTCCACACAGGTCGGCTGTAAGATGGGCTGCCGCTTCTGCGCATCGACGCTGGGCGGCTGGATCCGTAACCTGAAGCCGTCGGAGATGCTCGAGCAGATCTACCAGATCCAGCGCATCATGGGGAAACGGGTTTCCAATATCGTGCTGATGGGTACCGGCGAGCCGATGGACAATTATGACGCTGTGGTGCGGTTTATCCGTCTGGTCAGCCATGAAAAGGGCTTAAACATCAGCCAGAGGAATATTACGGTGTCCACCTGCGGCATCGTGCCGAAGATCCGGGCGTTTGCCGAAGAGGGGTTAAATGTCACGCTGGCGTTATCTTTGCATGCACCGACCGATGAGAAGCGGCGGGCGCTGATGCCGATCGCCAACAAATACAGTCTGAAAGAAGTGCTGGAGGCCTGCCGCTATTATTATGATAAGACCGGAAGGCGTCTGACCTTTGAATACAGTCTGGTGGGAGGACAAAACGACTCCCAGGAGGACGCAAGAGAGCTGGCTTCGCTGTTAAAAGGACTGAACTGTCACATCAATCTGATCCCGGTAAATCCGATCAAAGAGCGGGATTATGTCCAGTCCGGACAAAAAGTTATCGAAGCATTTAAAAATAAACTTGAAAAATACAAATTTAATGTTACTATTAGAAGAGAAATGGGCCGTGATATTGACGGCGCATGTGGTCAGCTCAGAAAGAGTTATATGGACAAAAAGGAGTAACTGACAGTACAATGAAGTCATACGCAATGACAGACGTTGGCCGGGTCAGACATGTGAATCAGGATTATATCTTTGCATCAGATGAGCCGATCGGCAATCTGCCGAATCTGTATATTGTCGCCGATGGTATGGGCGGACATAATGCAGGGGATTACGCGTCACGGTGCGCGGTGGCTACGGTGATCGACACTGTACGCGGCGAAAGAGAATTTAATCCGATCCGCATACTGAATGCGGCTATCGAACGAGCAAATCAGGAAGTATATCAAAGAGCCCGTGAGGATGAAAAACTCGAGGGCATGGGAACCACTATGGTGGCCGTGACCATCGTAGGCAAATACGCTTACGTGGCCAATGTAGGCGACAGCCGTTTATATGTGATCGGCAGTCAGCTGTTACAGATCACCAGAGACCATTCATTGGTCGGAGAGATGGTTCGTATGGGTGAGCTCACCGAAGAGGAGGGGCGCCTGCATCCGGACAAGAATATCATCACCAGAGCATTGGGGATCAATCCGGAGGTCAAGGTGGATTTCTTCGATGTGAAGCTTGAAGAAAACAACAGCATCATGATGTGTTCTGACGGACTCAGCAATATGGTGCCTGCAGAGGAAATATACCAGACCGTAAGTGCCTGCGAGGGAGCGCAGAACAAAGCACAGTGTCTGGTTGATAAGGCAAATGAAAACGGCGGCAAGGATAATATTGCCGTGATAGTGATAGAACCGTTTACAGATGAGGTGAATGTATGATTAATGAGGGTATGTTAATAGGGGATCGTTATGAAGTATTGGGACTGATCGGTTCCGGCGGCATGGCGGATGTATACAAGGCTAGAGATTCCAAGCTGAACCGTCTGGTAGCTGTTAAGGTATTACGACAGGAATTCCGCATGGACAAGACGTTCGTGGCCAAGTTCCAGAAGGAAGCGCAGGCTGCCGCAGGACTGTCCCATCCGAATATTGTCAGCGTATATGATGTAGGTGAGGACGCCAATGCCAATTTCATCGTTATGGAGCTGGTAGAGGGTATCACCCTGAAGGATTATATCAAGCGCAAAAAGAAATTAAGCGTCAGAGAGGCCACCAGTATTGCCATCCAGGTATCTCTTGGTCTGGAAGCCGCCCACAAATGCGGGCTGGTACACCGTGACGTTAAGCCGCAGAATATCATGATCTCCACCGATGGCAAGGTCAAGCTGTCTGATTTCGGTATTGCCCGTGCAGCTTCCTCCAATACCATCAGCTCCAACGTCATGGGTTCTGTACATTACAGCTCCCCGGAGCAGGTACGTGGTGGTTTTGCCAATGCACAGAGTGATATCTATTCACTGGGTATTACCTTATACGAGATGGTTACCGGCCGTGTGCCGTTCGACGGCGATACGAGCGTATCCATCGCGATCAAACATCTGCAGGAGGAGATCGTGCCGCCGAACAAGTACGTGCCGGATCTGCCCTACAGTTTAAATCAGATCATTTTAAAGTGTACACAGAAGAGTGTAGACAGACGATATGCCTGCATGGCAGATCTGATCATGGATCTCAAGCGTTCCCTGGTCGATCCGAATGGCAATTTCGTAGAGCTTGCGCCGCTGTCCAGCCATGCGCAGACCATCATGCTGTCCAAGGCAGAGATGGATGCAATTCAGGCAGCTGCCGGTTCACGTTATGACGATGAGGATGACGAGGACGAAGATGAGGACGAGGAGGATGAAAGACCGAGACGCCGCCGTTCCAGCCGTTATGAGGAAGAGGACGACGACGATGAGGAAGATGAGGGCGGTTTAAGCGGAGCCCTGGAAAAGGTCATGACGATCGGTGGATTTATCATCGGTGCGATCATCATCGTACTGCTTGTCGTATTTATCGGCCGTGCCGCCGGTGTGTTTGGCAAGGCAAAGACGCCGGATAAGTCATCTTCCATCGTATCTTCTGTTGTCGGCAACACATCTTCTTCTGCTGGTGTGACAGCTGACGGACAGGTGGAAGTACCGGATATTACAGGCAAGACGGTTTCTGAAGCACAGCAGATCCTCAACAAGCTGCAGCTTGGCATTGCCAAGGGCGGCGAGGAGGCTTCTGATACAGTTAAAGAGGGCCTGATCATTCGTCAGGATCTGGAAGCAGGGACTACGGTCGCCGCTCATTCCACAGTATACTATGTGATCAGTACAGGTGTTGCCGATATCAAGGTGCCGGATGTGACCGGCAAGAGCCAGACCGTAGCGGAGACAACCTTAAAGTCCAGCGGACTGGAGACAGAGGTTAAACAGGAAAACAGTGATACCGTAGAGATCGGCAACGTTATCCGTACAGAGCCGGCAGCCGGTACAGAGGTTTCCTCCGGAAGCACAGTCACGGTAGTTGTCAGCCTCGGTAAAGAGGATACACAGGTGGAAGTACCGAATGTTATCGGTGTTTCCGAAAATACAGCGAAAAAGACGCTGTCCAACTTAAATCTTTCTGTTGTTGTTGACAACGGTACAAGTACCAAGGTCAAAGCCGGAGAGGTTATGGCCCAGAGTATCAAGGCCGGTACAAAGGTTGACCAGAAGACGGAGATCACGATCACGGTCAACAGTGGTACAGATGAGGTCACAGATCCGGATACCGTTACAGATCCGGAGGTGACAGACAACACGACAACAAGCAAGACTGATACCACAACGACAGACAACGACGATGACGATCAGGAGGAGGCCAAGGTATGGGCCTGCAACCAGCGTCTGGATACACCGCCGAACTACAGTGGCGGAGCTGTAAAGCTTACCCTGTCCCAGGTGGTTAACGGTAAGACAACGGAAAAGACAGTCATCGAAAACGAAAGCCCGACATTCCCGCTGACCTTCAGTACGGAGGGCGCTGAGGGTGTAAGCGTTGGTACTGTTTATGTCTATGAAAAGGTCAACGGCGAGTACAAGAAGATCGCTAAGTACACCGTACCGTTTGAAGAGTATTAATCTATGATTGGAAAGATTATCAAAGGTATTGCCGGATTCTACTACGTTTACGTGGTAGAATCCGGTATTTATGAATGTAAAGCTGTAGGCATATTCCGCAAGGACAAGGTGAAGCCGCTGGTGGGCGATATGGTGCGCATCGAAGTGCTGGATGAAGAAAAGAAGGAAGGCAGTCTGGTTGAGATATTGCCGCGGAAAAATGAGCTGATCCGTCCGGCGGTGGCCAATGTGGATCAGGCGATGATCATTTTTGCGGCAGATTTTCCGAAACCGAACTTTTCTCTGTTGAACCATTTCCTGCTGATGATGGAGAGGCGGTCTGTGCCGGTGGTGATCTGTTTTAACAAAATGGATCTTTTAAGCCCGGAAGAGATACAGAAGCTTCACGATATCTACGAACCGGCAGGCTATACCGTGCTGACCATCAGCGTCAGAGAAGGACAGGGCATCGACGGGGTGAAAAAGCTGCTGGATCATAAGGTGACGGTCGTTGCCGGGCCATCTGGCGTGGGCAAATCGTCCCTGACCAATGCCATCCAGAGCGGGATCCATATGGAGACCGGTGAGATCAGCAAAAAGCTGAACCGTGGCAAGCATACAACGCGCCATTCCCAGCTGATTGAGCTGTGGGAGAGAAGCTGGTTTATGGATACGCCGGGATTTTCCTCCCTGCTGACCGAGCCGATGGACAAGGAAGAGTTGCGGCTGTATTTCCCGGAGTTTGCGCCTTTCGAGGGGCAGTGCCGGTATCAGGGCTGTACCCATACGCATGAGCCGGGTTGCGTTGTCAAGGAAGCGCTGGCTGCCGGTAAGATCGGTGAGACGAGATATCAGGGCTATCTGGAAATCTACGAAGAACTGAAAGAGCAGGAGAGGCGGCAGTATTAAATGAAAGCATTGATTATCAGTGGGGGCAGAATCGAGAAGGATTTTGCCCTTACCTTTATAAAAAAATATCAGCCGGAATATATTGTGGCCGCAGATCACGGCCTGTTGTTCTGTCTGGAAAATCATCTGAAGGTGGATATGGTCGTGGGTGATTTTGACAGCGCCCCGGACGGTGTGCTGGAACGGTATACGGGGGAATATCATGTGCCGGTGCGTGCCTTTAATCCGGTCAAAGACTACACCGATACCGAAATCGCCATACAGCAGATCATAAAGGCAGAAGCCACCGAAGCGGCACTGCTTGGCTGTACCGGAACGCGGCTGGATCATGTCATGGGCAATCTGCAATGCCTGCATATCCTTCTGGATGTCGGTGTAAAGGCGCAGATCGTAGACCCGCATAACAGGATCAGTCTGCATGACAGATCCTTTACCGTAAAGAAAGAGGAAAGGTTCGGGCCGTATATTTCATTCCTTCCTGCCTGCGAAGAGATGCATCTGACTCTGAAAGGCTTTAAATATCCGCTGTCAGACTATTTGGTGACCAACAAAGACAGCCTGTGCGTCAGCAATGAGATTACAGACGATATGGCAGAGGTCATATTTTATGACGGACGATTGTTCATGGTTGAGGCGAGAGATTAAGAAAAATAGTTTGTCTACATTGAATTTAAAGCTTCACTATGGTAATCTATAGGTTGCTATATTGGAGCTTTTTATAAAACAAAGGAGATAAATACACTATGAAATTAGGTATCGTGGGTCTGCCAAACGTCGGCAAAAGTACCCTTTTTAATTCCCTGACAAAGGCTGGCGCGGAGTCTGCCAATTATCCGTTCTGTACGATCGACCCGAATGTGGGTGTCGTAGCCGTACCGGACAAGAGACTGAAGCTTCTCGGAGATTTCTACCATTCCAAGAAGGTGACTCCGGCTGTGATCGAATTTGTGGATATTGCTGGTCTGGTAAAGGGAGCATCCAAGGGTGAGGGCCTCGGCAACCAGTTTCTGGCCAATATCCGTGAAGTAGATGCGATCCTGCACGTTGTCCGCTGCTTCGATGATCCGAATGTTGTCCATGTAGACGGCAATGTAGATCCGTTGCGGGATATCGAGACGATCAATCTAGAGCTGATCTTTGCCGATCTGGAGGTGCTGGAGCGCCGTATGGCCAAGGTTGGCCGTACCCGTCAGATGGACAAGACTGCTGCAAAGGAATATACGCTGCTTGAAAAAATCAAAAAGCATCTCGAGGATGGTCAGCCGGCCAAGACGCTGGAGTTGGATGATGATGACGAGATGGCAATGATCAGAGAATACAATCTGCTGACCTTAAAGCCGGTAATCTACGGTGCAAACGTTGCCGAGGATGACCTTGGCGGTGAGGACAACGATTATGTAAAAGCTGTCAGAGAGTATGCTGAAAAAGAGGGCAGCGAGGTATTCAGCCTCTGTGCACAGATCGAGGAAGAGATCTCCGAGCTGGATGATGACGAGAAAAAGATGTTTCTGGAGGATCTGGGTATCGAAGAGTCCGGTCTTGACAAGCTGATCACAGCAAGCTACCGTCTGCTGGGCCTGATGAGCTTCCTGACAGCCGGTGAAGATGAGACCAGAGCCTGGACGATCAAGATCGGCACGAAGGCACCGCAGGCTGCCGGAAAGATCCATACTGACTTTGAGCGTGGCTTCATCAAAGCCGAGGTTGTCAACTACCAGAATCTCCTGGATTGCGGTTCCTATGCCGGAGCCAGAGAAAAGGGACTTGTCCGTATAGAAGGCAAAGACTATGTGGTACAGGACGGCGATGTGATCCTGTTCCGTTTCAACGTATAAGTCGCCGGAGGGAAGGCTATGGATATGCAGATCTATTTCCCACACCTTGGCATCCATCTGGAGCATGTGGGAAAGAATTTTTCTATCTTCGGCTTTACGATCGCCTACTATGGCGTGGTGATCGTGATCGGTATGCTGATCGCCATGGCGCTGATCATGTGTACGGCAAAGCGTTTCGGTGAAAATCCGGACAATTATTACGATGTCAGTCTGCTGGCAATCCTGATCGGTATCGTCGGTGCGAGAGTATACTATGTGTTCTTTGCTTGGGATATGTACAAGGATAATCTGAAGGAAATCTTCAATATCCGTAACGGTGGGCTGGCCATCTATGGCGGTATCATCTTTGGCCTGATCACGGTGCTGGTGTACTGTCATGTAAAAAAGAAAAAGTTCCTCCATATGGCGGACTTCCTGATGCTGGGTGTGATCTTCGGCCAGATCATGGGCCGCTGGGGCAATTTCTTTAACCGCGAAGCCTTTGGTGAATATACGGACGGGCTGTTTGCCATGCAGCTGCCGGTATCGGCGGTGCGTTCAAACGAGATCACACAGACTATGTGGGATCATGTCCAGACGATAGGCGGCGTGCAGTTTATTCAGGTGTCCCCCACTTTTCTCTACGAAAGTCTGTGGAATCTGGCCCTGCTTATAATTCTTCTGTACATCACGTACCACAAGAAATTTGACGGACAGGTATTTTTCACCTACCTTATGGGCTATGGTATCGGCCGTGTCTGGATCGAGGCGCTGCGAACGGATCAGCTGCTGCTTCCGGGAACAACGATCGCCGTTTCCCAGCTTTTATCCGCTGTGGTAGCTGTCGGTTCTTTTGTATGGCTTGCCAGACAGTATTTTAAACACCGCGGCGAGGGACGTATGGTGGAGGAAAAGACCACCGCACCGGAAGAAAATAAAAAAAATGTGGGATGATCCCCCACTGAACCAGAAAATACAGAAAAAATATGGTAAATGCAGCCGGTATTTTGGGCGACAGACAGTACAAAGTCCCCAAAAATACCGGTTTTTTGCACCTTTCTGCTTTGCAGCAGGCAGCCGCTTTTTCCAGAAAAATGCAGGAAAAAAGCGGATTTTTTTCGGTTTTCCTATTGCACTTTCCATAGGTGTGGGGTAGAATAGGGATACAAGTGGTGCAAAGTGGAGAAAAGTGGTAGTAAATGGGGGAACAGTGGCGGTTTCCCAATGGACTGCCAGATGATCTACGGGAGGGAGCCGCAGATCATCAGATAAGAGGTTACTTACATTATGTTCATGGGAGAATACAGTCATTCGATTGACGCGAAAGGAAGATTGATCATACCGTCAAAGTTCAGAGAACTTCTTGGGGAAGAGTTCGTACTGACCAAAGGCCTTGACGGCTGTCTTTCCATCTATCCCATGGATGAATGGACCGCTTTCGAAGAGAAACTCAAAGCTTTACCACTGACGAATAAGAATGCACGAACCTTTTCACGGTTTTTCGTAGCAGGAGCCACATCCTGCGAGCTGGACAAGCAGGGGAGAATTCTCATACCGGCTACGCTGAGAGAATTTGCTGGTCTGGAGAAGGATGTTGTTCTGACAGGTAATATTACGAGGATCGAGATCTGGAGTAAGACGAAATGGGCAGAAAACAGTAAGTATGACGATATGGATGCCATTGCCGAAGGTATGCAGGAAATGGGAATTGTGATCTGATATGGAATTTAAACACACATCGGTTTTACTGGAAGAAACCATTGAAAATCTGAACATCAGACCGGATGGGGTTTACGCGGACGGCACGCTTGGCGGTGCCGGACATGCATCCGAAGTTTGTAAAAGATTATCCGCCACGGGGAGATTTTTTGGCATTGATCAGGACGAAGCGGCGATTCAGGCTGCCGGAGAGCGTCTGGCCTGTTTTGGTGACAGGGTGACGATCATCCGCAGCAATTACCGCGATATGGTCCGCCAGCTACAGCAAAGGGGAGTCTGTGGGGTGGACGGTATTGTTCTGGATCTTGGCGTATCCTCGTACCAGCTCGATGAAGCTGACCGGGGATTTACCTATCGCTTCGATGCACCGCTCGATATGCGGATGGATCAGCGGCAGGAAAAAACAGCAGGGGATATTGTAAACACGTACAGCGAAAGTGAATTATACAGAGTGATCCGGGATTACGGTGAGGATCAGTTCGCCAGAAATATAGCCAAGCATATCTGCATGGCGCGGCAGAAGGATCCAATCCGTACCACCGGAGAGCTCGTAGAGATTATCAAGCAGTCCATCCCGATGAAGGTACGCATGAAGGGCGGCCATCCGGCCAAAAAGACCTTTCAGGCATTGCGTATCGAGCTGAATCAGGAGCTTACGGTACTGGAAGAATCTCTGGATGATATGATCGGCTTTTTGAACGACGGTGGCCGGATCTGTATCATTACGTTCCATTCCCTTGAGGACAGAATCGTTAAGTCCATCTTCCGAAAGAATGAAAACCCGTGTATCTGCCCGCCGAATTTTCCGGTATGCGTATGCGGCAGAAAGTCACAGGGTAAGGTGATCACAAGAAAACCAATCCTGCCCAGTGCAGATGAAATGGAGCATAACCCGCGTTCAAAAAGCGCTAAGTTAAGAGTATTTGAAAAACATACAGCGAAGTGACCACATACGATACTACAGTTTTGCGCGCAGAATAAAGATCAGGTGGTGAAACCGGGTGAGTAAAGCGTATAGAAGCCGACCGAGAGTTGACACGAGAGAGTCTGCAGGCTATTATGTGGACGGCAATACGGTCAGAGTGACTGTTCCCCAGTGGGAAGAAGAACAGGCACCGGAAAGAAAGGTCAGCCAGAAAACAAGAAAAAACAGAAGAAAAGCCATGAGCATGAGCTGGGGCTTTGTCGTGTTTTTATCGGCAATGTCCATAGCGGCTATGTTTATGTGTGTTTCTTATATACAGTTAAAAACACAGATAACCAGACAGACAAAGCAGATCGCATCTTTGCAGACGAGCCTTAATGAGCTGAAGTCGGATAACGATGCGATGGAGAATTCCAACGAGACATCGGTAGATCTGGATGAGGTATACAGGATTGCAACGGAAAAGCTGAATATGCATTATCCGACAGAAAAGCAGATCGTTTCATACAGCACCGATGGCAGCGGCTATGTACGGCAGTACAGTGATGTGCCTGGTAACAAATAAGAAGAGGTAAAACGTGTGGCAGTAAGAAGAAAACGGAAGCGGAGAGATCCCCATTCCGAAAGAAAACTGAACGCTACGATGAGAACAAAGCTGGTAGGACTGTTTGCAATAGTCATACTGGCTTTTGTCGGTTTAGCGGTCCGTATCACCGTCATCAATGCGAAGGATGGCGATGCTTATAAAAAGAAGGTATTAACGCAGTCCCAGCAGCAGTATTCGAGCCGGACGCTGCCCTTTAAGCGGGGCGATATCCTGGATACGAACGGTACGGTGCTGGCAACCAGTGAAAAACTGTACAATCTGGTGCTCGACTGCAAGGTTGTGAACACAGCGGTGAATAAGGAAACGCCGTATATCGAGCCGACCATAGCAGCTCTGGTCAAATATTTTAATCTGGACGAAGAGGATGTCCGCAGCCGTCTGACCGATGAAAAAACAGCAAACAGCCAGTACCAGATCCTCTTAAAAGAGGTAACGATCGAACAGAAAAAGGCCTTTGAAGAGTACCAGTCGCCGGACGATGCAACGAAGGAAACGCTCTCCAAGGAAGAGCTGGCGGTGCGCAGTAATGTCAAGGGTGTATGGTTTGAGGAAAACTACAAGAGGGTATATCCGCTGAATTCCCTGGCCTGCGATGTGATTGGTTTTACCTATGACGGTACGACGGCCGACTGGGGCATCGAGGGCTATTACGGCAGTGTTTTAAACGGCACGAACGGCCGGCAGTACGGCTATGTGACCGAGGATGATACAACGGAGCAGACGATCATCGAGCCGAAGGACGGTTCCACTGTGATCTCGACGATCGATGCCAATATCCAGAAGATCGTGGAAGACCAGATTGATTACGTCTGGACAGCACTTTCCAATGGACCGAACGGTACGGACGGTGCTGCCAACATCGGCGTTATCGTGCAGAATCCGAAAAACGGCCAGATCCTGGCCATGGGAAGCTCCAAACCGTACGATCTGAACAGTCCCAGGGATCTGACGAAGTTTTACAGCACGCAGGAGATCGAACTGATGTCGGAGGAGACGATGCTGGAAAATCTGCAGCAGCTCTGGCAGAATTACTGTATCAGTACGCCGTTTGAGCTGGGTTCGACCTTCAAGCCGGTGACGATCGCTTCGGCGCTGGATGCAGCGTCTGTGTCAGAGGACGATACCTTTTATTGTGACGGTTATCAGAAATTTGGCAACAGTATGATCAAGTGCAGTATCTATCCGAAACGTCATGGGGAACAGACCCTGGCCAATGCACTGAAAAACTCCTGCAACGATGCACTGATGCAGGTCGGTGCGGCAATGGGAGCGGATACCTTTATCCAGTACCAGAAAGCCTTCGGCTTCGGACAGAAAACCGGTATTGACCTGCCGGGCGAGGCATCGGGTATTATCTTCACGAAGGATTCCATGGGAGTGACCGAGCTGGCATCCTCCTCCTTCGGACAGGGCTTTACCAGTACGATGCTGCAGGAGGTCAATGCTTTCAGCGCATGTATCAATGGCGGCTATCTGTACAAGCCGACGATCATGAAGGAGATCGTCAGCAGCTCTGGCGCGGTAGTCGATACATCGAAGTCAACCGTGATCCGTCAGGCGGTATCCTCCGAAGTGTCCGACAAGGTACGGGAATATCTGGGTACGGTCATGGAATCCGACGGTACCGGTAAATATGCCAAGGCCAACGGCTACAGTATGGGCGGAAAGACCGGTACGGCCCAGAAGATGGGGTCTGCCAACAAGGGAAAATATCTGGTTTCTTTTATCGGCTTTGCACCGCTTGACGATCCACAGGTAGTTGTCTATGTGGTCGTGGATGAGCCAAATGCCGGTTCGCAGGCAGACAGCCGTTATCCGCAGTATCTGTACCGCAAGATCATGGAACAGCTGCTGCCCTACCTGAATATCTTCCCAGATGAGGAGGAAAAGACGACGCCAAAGGCCGTCCGCATCCTCAATGAGATGATGGAATACAATTATAACCATCAGGCAGAGCGTGCGAAAACAACAGATACGACGCAGACAGCCGATACGACAGGTACTGCAGATACAACGACCGGAGATCAGACCGGTGACACGACCGGTACGGCGCAGACGACAACCGGCGATACAACACAGATCACGACCGATACAACCGGTACGACAACGGGCACGACAGATTTTGCCAATGATCCGGATGCCCAGGCACCGCAGGAAGCGGACAATACCGATCTGGCCACACCGCCGCAGGACACCGAGACGGTCACCGGCGGCCAGCAGCTGGAGGACGGCGGCATCGCCAACGAAGATGTAAATATGGTCAACTGATGTATAACCCCACAGGAAAATCCATAGATTAAATGGATAGAGCCTGTGGGGTTTCTTTGTGGGAAAAAACAAGGTGTTTCACAGAAAAAAGGTGCGGCTTTTATGCGGCTTGTTTCTTGCCTGCTTTGTGCTGCTTGGTATACGGCTGGCGGTTCTGATGGTGGCAGAGGGGGCATATTACAGCAAAAAGGCGCAGGATCTGCACGAGAGGGAGCGGCCGGTAAAGGCTGCCCGGGGAAAGATCCTTGACAGAAACGGCGAGGTACTGGCCGATAACCGGCCGGTGTGTACGGTATCTGTTGTGCACAGCCAGATACAGGATCCGGAGACAGTTATTGCGTCGCTGGTACAGATGTTATCTCTGGAGGAAGAAAGCGTACGAAAAAAAGTGGAAAAGGTATCCTCCATGGAACGGATCGCCTCGAACGTGGATAAGGAAACCGGGGATCAGATCCGGGCACTGGAGCTTCCCGGAGTCAAGGTTGATGAGGATTATAAGCGCACATATCTGTACGATACGCTGGCAGCCCGCACGCTTGGCTTTACCGGAGCAGACAATCAGGGGATCATCGGGCTGGAAGCGGAATATGACAGCTGGCTTATGGGAACGAACGGTACGATTTTAAGTACTACCGATGCAAAGGGCGTGGATCTGGAAGGTTACGGTGAGAGCCGCATAGAACCGGTCGACGGCTGGGATCTGACAACAACGCTGGATGTCAATATCCAGATGTACGCCCAGCAGGCGGTCGAAAAGGTATTGACAGAAAAGAGCGCCGAGCGGGTGTCCATTCTGGTGATGCAGCCTGAAAACGGTGAGATTTATGCCATGGTCAATGTACCGGAATTCCATTTGAACGATCCTTTTACGCTGCCGGAAGGGACCGTGTGGCAGTCGGAGGAGGAAAAGAGTCAGCTTCTCAATGCCATGTGGAGGAATCCCTGTCTCAGCGATACCTATGAGCCGGGATCGGCCTTCAAGATCGTGACAGCCAGCGCCGCGCTGGATGCGGGAAAGGTAACGCTTGCGGACAGCTTTTACTGTGGGGGCTACCGGCTGGTGGAGGACCGGCGGATCCATTGTCATAAAAGAACGGGGCACGGGGCAGAAACGTTTCTTGAGGGTATCGAAAACTCCTGCAATCCGATCTTTATGGATGTGGCGGCAAGGATGGGCAGTGAGGGCTTTTATGAAAGTATCCGTCAGTTCGGCCTGCTGGAAAAGACCGGGATCGATCTGCCGGGGGAGGCAGGAACGATCATGCATGCCGTGGAGAATATCGGGCCGGTGGAGCTGGCGACCATGGCCTTTGGCCAGTCGTTCCAGCTGACCCCGGTGCGACTGGCGGCAACGGCCTGCGCCTTGATCAATGGCGGTCATCCGGTGATTCCGCATCTGGGGAAAAGCCTCCGTGCGGCGGACAAAAGCAGCCAGAAGATCCTGACCTGGGAGAAAAAAGGGCAGATCGTCAGTGAAGAAACATCGGAAACGCTCCGGTATGCACTGGAAAAGGTGGTTTCGGAGGGTGGCGGCAGCAAGGCATACATCGAGGGCTACCGTATCGGCGGCAAGACGGCCACATCCCAGACGCTGCCGCGCAGCGCCCACCGGTATATCGCATCCTTCGTGGGCTTTGCCCCGGCAGATGATCCACAGGTGCTGGCCATGTGCATTATCGAGGATCCGCAGGGCGTGTATTATGGCGGTACGATCGCTGCGCCGGTGGTGCGGGATCTGTTTGCAAATATCCTGCCGTATCTGGGGATAGAGAAGTCGGCAGTGGATACGGATGGGGATAAAACGGTTGCGAAGTAAGGGAAAAAGCATTATACTGTGGAAGAATCAGACAAAAGAAAATCCTTTTTCTGACACAAAAGACTATGGAAACAAGAGGGTAAACTATGGATATGAAAATGTTAGTGATACCGGTACTGATCGCCTTCGCCATCAGTGTCTGTACAGCACCTTTTATCATCCCCTTTCTGCGTAAGCTGAAAGTCGGACAGACGGAGCGTGTGGACGGTGTACAGTCCCATCTCAAAAAGGCGGGTACGCCGACGATGGGCGGTCTGATCTTTCTTCTGGCAACAACAGTGACGTCGCTGATCTATGTACCGTCGAATCCGGAGATCATTCCGGTGCTTTTTCTGACACTGGGCTTTGGCCTGATCGGCTTTCTGGATGACTTTTTAAAGGTTGTGCTCCGCCGGTCGGACGGTCTGTTCCCGAAGCAGAAGATGGCGCTGCAGATCGTGGTGACAGCGATCTTTGCCTTTTATCTGATCCGCTATACGGATATTCCGCTGTCTCTGCAGATCCCGTTTATGCACGGTTACTGCCTGAATATCGGCTGGCTGGCTGTACCGCTTCTGTTCTTTGCTGTGATCGGTACGGTCAACGGCGTAAACTTTACCGATGGTCTGGACGGACTGGCGTCCAGCGTTACGGTTATGGTAGCGATTTTCTTTACGGTAGCGGCAATGATCAAGGGTGTGCACATCACACCGATCACACTGGCTGTATTTGGCTCGCTGATGGGCTTTCTGATCTTTAACTGTTTCCCGGCCAGCGTATTTATGGGTGATACAGGTTCTCTGGCGCTGGGCGGCTTTGTGGCCGGATGCGCCTATATGCTGCAGATGCCGGTATTTCTTCTGATCGTCGGTCTGATCTATGTGATTGAGGTACTGTCGGTTATGATCCAGGTGACCTATTTCAAAAAGACCGGCGGCAAGAGAATCTTCAAGATGGCGCCGATCCACCATCATTTTGAACTGTGCGGATGGTCGGAGACGAGAGTTGTCTTTATTTTCTCTATTGTTACGGCAATTCTTTGCATGATCGGTTTTCTGGCAATGTAGGAGGCAAAAGACATGGAATTTTCAGGCAAAAAGGTACTGGTATTTGGCACAGGCATCAGCGGTATCGGCGCTGCCGATCTTCTGACAGCAAAGGGTGCAGATGTTGTGCTGTACGATGGCAATGACAAGGTGAATAAGGACACTGTGCTTTCCCGGTTAAAAGCGCCGGAAAAGACAGCGCTGGTACTGGGAGAGCTTTCGGACAGAGTGATGGATACGCTGGATATGGTCGTATTAAGTCCCGGTGTGCCGACGGATCTGCCGGTGGTTTTGAAAATGAAAGAAAAAAAGATCCCGGTTATCGGTGAAGTCGAGCTGGCTTACCAGACCGGTGCAGGTACGGTATATGCGATCACCGGTACCAACGGCAAGACCACGACTACGGCGCTTCTGGGCAAGATCATGGACGAGTATTACCCGGAGGTCTATGTTGTGGGCAATATCGGTACGCCATATACTTCGGTATCGGCGCAGATGACTGAAAAGGCGGTAACAGTGGCCGAGATCAGCAGCTTCCAGCTGGAAACGATACAGGAGTTCCATCCGCATGTGAGCGCGATCTTAAATATCACCGAGGATCATTTAAACCGCCATCATACGATGGAAGAATATATCCGTGTTAAGGAGCTGATCACCGAAAATCAGACGATGGACGATACCGTAGTGCTGAATTACGAGGATGAGGTGCTCCGGGCGTTTGGCGAAAAGGTACAGACACAGGTGCTGTATTTTTCCAGCCAGAGAAGCCTTTCGGAGGGTATCTGCATGGAGGGCGACGAGATTGTGCTCCGCTGGAAGGGTGAGGAGATCCGGGTGCTGGATGTGAATGAACAGCAGCTTTTGGGAACCCACAATTATGAAAATATCATGGCAGCGATCGCCATGGCCTACTGTGCCGGTGTGCCGGTGGAAAATATCCGTCAGTCCGTAAAGAGCTTCCGTGCAGTGGAGCACCGTATTGAATATGTGACGGAGATCAATGGCGTTGCCTATTATAACGATTCCAAGGGAACGAATCCGGATGCAGCGATCAAGGGTATCCAGGCGATGAAGCGTCCTACCCTGCTGATCGGCGGCGGCTACGATAAGGAATCCTCCTACGAGGACTGGATCAAAGCCTTTGACGGTAAGGTGCGGTATCTGGTGCTGATCGGACAGACCCGGGAAAAGATCGCCAAAACAGCCAGAGAGCTTGGCTTTACCGATATTCTTATGGAAGAAAATCTGGAAGCCGCTGTGGCAACCTGTGCCAGACTGGCGCGTCCGGGCGATGCGGTTTTGCTTTCTCCGGCATGTGCAAGCTGGGGACAGTTCCCGAATTACGAAGTCCGCGGTAAGATGTTCAAGGAATACGTCTGGAATATGGCAAAATAAACAGAGGGTTCTGTGATTTTTTCTCCGTGCATATACTGTGACAGTGAAAGAAAACGGGGACAACGCATGAAGCTTTCTCTGATCCATGGACGGCGTCCGGATATCTGGCTGGCGGTACTGATCTGCCTGCTGACGACGCTGGGGATGGTATATCTGTACAGTACGGGCGTTTACTACGGTGAAGCCAGATTCCATGATGCTTTATATTATTTCAAAAAACAGCTGCTGGCTGTCGGTCTCGGCCTGTTGGTGATGTACGGTGTATCCCGTGTGGAATATACCTGGATCACGGACAGGGCGGGGCTTTTTTATATCCTGTCGCTGTGTCTGTCGGCGGCCGTACTGGTGGTGGGAAAGGAGTATAACGGATCGAAGCGCTGGCTGGCTTTTGGCCCTTTGTCTTTCCAGCCGGCGGAATTTGCCAAGGCGGCTGTGATCCTGCTTCTGGCCCATGTGATCAGCAGACGGGAGAAAAAACCGGCCGGTCTCTGGTTCGCCCTGCGCATTTTCCTTCTGATCCTGCCCATTGTGGCGCTGGTGGGAACGAATAACCTGAGTACGGCGGTGATCATCCTGGGTATCGCGGCCTGCCTGATCTTTATGGCCAATCCCCGGTATCTGCAGTTTGTGGGGCTTGGCGTCGGCGCCATAGCACTGGCCGGTGTGTTTCTGGCAATGGAAAGCTACCGGCTGGAACGGATCGCCGTATGGCTGGATCCGGAACAGTATGAAAAGGGATTTCAGACGATCCAGGGACTATATGCAATCGGCAGCGGCGGTCTGTTTGGCAGCGGACTGGGACAGAGCCTGCAAAAGCTGGGCTTTGTGCCGGAAGCGCAAAACGATATGATCTTTTCTATTATCTGTGAGGAGACGGGGCTGTTTGGCGCTTTGCTTCTGCTAACAGTTTTTGCACTGTTGATCTTTAGGTTATACCGACTGTCTGTGACAGCGCGCGATCTGGAAGGAAGCCTTCTGCTTGCCGGGATCATGACGCATATTGCGTTGCAGGTGATCTTAAATGTGGCGGTTGTGACCAATTCAATCCCGAATACGGGCATCACGCTGCCGTTTATCAGCTATGGCGGTACGTCGATTGTTTTTCTGCACGGGGAGCTGGGCGTGGCGCTTTCAGTGAGCCGCCAGATTCCTGCCGCACATAAAATCCAGAAAAGCATACACTATATATAAGTAAAAAACAGGAGAATCGGTGTGAGCAGGATTCAGGTAGAAGGGAAAGCGAGGCTTCAGGGAACGGTCTGTGTACAGGGCTCCAAAAATGCGGTGCTTCCCATGATGGCGGCGGCGCTTTTGCATGCGGGGCGCACCCGGTTACATAACTGTCCGAGGATCGCGGATGTTTTTGCCATGGAAGATATTCTGCATGAGCTGGGCGTACATACCTTCTGGATGGGACACACGCTGGTGATCGACAGTACGTGTCTGATACAGCCTGAGATCCCTGCGGATGCCGCCAGCCGTCTCAGAGCTTCCGTTTTGCTGGCGGGCAGCCTCCTTGGACGGTGTCACTGTGCCGTGATGGGCTATCCCGGTGGCTGTGCCATCGGCAGCCGTCCGGTGGATCTGCATCTGGAAGCGTTTGTGGCCCTTGGCGCTGTGTGCACCTGTCAGGCAGAACGTATTCTGGTGGAAGCCGGCTCACTGCACGCTGCAAAGCTCCGTTTCAGGAAACGCTCGGTGGGCGCTACGGAGAATGCGATCCTGGCGGCAGTATGTGCCGGTGGTGAGAGCGTATTTGAGAATGCGGCGGTGGAACCGGAGGTGCTGGCACTGACGGCCTTTTTGCGTAAGATGGGGGCGGATATTGTATGGACGGCCTCCGGCAGCTGCCGGGTGCGGGGGCAAAGACCGCTGCATGGCACGGCCTTTTTGGTGCCGTATGACCGTATTGAAGCCGGTACATGGCTGTTTGCCGGGGCAATGACCCGAGGACGGCTGGTGATCCGCCGGGCACCGGTAGAGCAGATGGCGGAGGTTCTTCTGGTTTATCGTAAAATGGGTGGACAATATTTGGCAAACAGTGGTACACTGATAGCTGACAGTCAGCAGGTGGGCAGTGCCGTAGACGTGGAGACCGCCGTATATCCGGGATTTCCCACGGATCTGCAGCCGGTGCTGATGGCCGTATGTGCGACCCTGCACGGGGAGAGCCGGATCCGCGAGACGGTGTTTGAAAACCGTTTCCGGATTGCAGAGCAGCTGACCCGACTGGGAGCCGATATACATATACAGAAGGATACCGCGTATATTGCGGGTTCTGCCCGGTGGATGTCCGGGACAGTGGAGGCCACCGACCTCAGAGCCGGTGCGGCGCTTGTGCTGGCGGGACTTGTCTGCGAAGACTGTGTGACCATAGAGCACAGCGAGCGGATTGACAGAGGGTATGAAGAGATAGATAAAAAGATCCACCTGCTTGGCGGCAGGATCAGAAAAGAGAAAGACTGATACATGAAACAGAAGCTACTGGACAAAGTGAGACGGATCGGGCCGGGAAAGGCATTACTCGCTGCAATGGCGCTTATCGTTCTGGCTGCGCTTTTGTCTTTTATCAATTACTATTCCCTGCAGAATGTGACGGTGCTTGGCAACGTCCATTATACAGAGGAGGAAATCAGAGCCGAGGTGACAAATGGCATCCTCGGGAATAATACCTGGGTTGTCAGCCATACAAGATCCAGCTTTACGCCGGATACCATGGAGCTGATCGACCAGATCGATGTGACGATGAAGGACCATCACACCCTCCAGATCACGGTACAGGAGCGCCAGCTGATCGGCTATGTGCAGTATCTGGACTGCAATCTGTACTTTGACAGTGAGGGCCGCGTAATGGACAGTGTGATCCGTGAAGAGGAGAGTGGGACGGACACTGCGGATGGCGAGAGCGAGGCGCTGACAGCGGAAGCCGTTGGCAAGACCGCCACCTCCTTTGTGGCAGCCATGAAGGAAGCGCCGCTGATCACCGGGCTTTCATTTACCCATGCGCAGCTGCATGAGATCCTGCCGGTGAGCGATGATTCTGTTTTTTACACGATCCTTGGTATCGCCCGCATGATCAATAAATACGATATCAATCCGGATGCGGTCAATTTCGATGAAAACATGCAGATCACCCTGACCTATGGCGATCTGACGGTGAAGCTTGGCAAGGATGAGCTGATCGAAGAAAAGCTGGCCCGCGTGGCGGCGATCCTGCCGAGCATCGAGGACAAATCCGGTATCCTGCACATGGAGGATTACACCAGCGGCACCCAGAATATCGTCTTTTCCCAGAGTGTGCTGGCAGCAGAAGGCATCGATGAGGACGAAGATACAACCACAGGCGATGCAGCAGGTGATACAGCCGCAGGTGAGGATACCGCAGGGGCCAGTACAGCGGATACGACGACGTCCAAAACGACAACAGCCGGACAGACGACCGGTACAGTGGATCATTCGTATGCTCTTGTCACGGTGAAAAAGCAGCAGGCCACCAGCCAGAATACGGACACAACGTCACAGGGCAGCACCACGACGGAAACGACCGGGCAGAGTACAGTGGATACAACGCAGCAGACCGGAACGACCGGGCAGAGTACTACAGATACCACGCAGCAGGGAACGACCGGCACAACGAGCGGAACAACGCAGCAGGGAACCAATGGTATAACAAGTGGCACAACCTCGCAGGGAAGTACCAGTACCACGACCGGAACGACCCAGCAGGGCACCACCGGCACTACCGGTTCCAGTGATATCCAGATCGACAAGCCGGTGCTTGGAAACCTGCAGTGATACAGGAAAATTAAAAAGAAAAACAGACAAAAAACAGCCTGAAACATATCGGATGGTAATGAACCGTTCGATATGCTTCAGGCTGTTTTTCTGTCTCGTTGTATGTGGAAAAGCGATCCGATGGGGCATTGGTAAAGGAAATTATGTACGCTGGATAAGTCCGTCGGAAGAGTTCATGGCATCCTCCATGAACTTGATGAACGTATTGTATATGCCGCTGAATTTGCGCCCTTTCAGATGTACCAGATACGTGTTGTATTTTACCGGAGGATCCAGAGGCAGGATCATTGTGTTGGAAAGATGGATGGTTTCTGCTGTAGACCTGGTAACAAACACGATACCATCGATATCCGGAATGAAAGCTGTAGTGAGATCCAGATTAAAGGTATTCTGATAGGCCACGTTAAAGGGAATCTTCCGTTCCGCGCAGATATCCAGCGCATCCTGAAACAGATGTGTGCCTTTTTCGCCGGTGAGGATGGGCAGCTTGGCCAGCGCCTCGGGGGTTAGTTTTTTCTTGTCAGCAACCTGACTGGACGTACTGATCAGACCGAACATTTCTTCCTCTTCCAGCAGTATGTAGGTAAAACGGTCATCCAGCGTTTCGGGACGCACCTTCAATATGGCAAAATCAATGGAGCCGTTTTCCAGATCATCATACGCTGCAAAATTATCCGCCATCCGGATTGTTCCCAGTACGTTCAGATGTTCACGGTAAAACATCTGCAGCTTTTTGGCAATGCCCACACGCTGGAAAGCCGGGAATACGGCGATATTCAGAATAGCCTTCTCCTGGGAGGTCTGATGATGAAAATCCTTCAAAAGGGAATCGAAGTCATCTAAGATCTGCTGCGCCCGTCTGCAGAAGATTTCGCCCTCGGGCGTTATTTCCACCTGATGCGGTGTCCGGATAAAAAGCGTAGTCCCCAGCTCTTCTTCCAGCAGCCGAACCTGTTTGGAAATATTTGGCTGCGTGATGTAGAGCTTCTCCGCAGCCTTTGTAAAGCTTTTCTGTCTTGCAATTTCTGTTACATAGTTCAGTTGCCGGAATTCCATGGAGCTTTCACCGTTTTATACCTTTCCTCTTCTTGTGTATAAAATAATGTCTGATGCTGTCATTCCTGATAAAAAAACGGCAGTTATTATAGA
Organism: Ruminococcus bromii; assembly: GCA_963603285.1. GTDB lineage: Bacteria > Bacillota > Clostridia > Lachnospirales > Lachnospiraceae > UBA11957. The sequence continues at coordinate 2,994 of CAVCMG010000035.1, read as the reverse complement.
GAACAACGTCAATTATTTTCCCCTATTATAATGAAAATCGCATGAGATTTGTAGATAAAAAAGCAAAAGACTCAAAAATTGCATTTTTATCTGTTTTGAATTGAAAAAGTGGCGCAGATAAGTGAGAGTTATGGTCACGATAACTTTTATTCCTTTCCACTTTAACGTAAAAAAGCGTAAAATCCAGTACATGAAATGATTCGTCGGAAATGCGACTTTTTGACGAAGACATGTAATTACGAAAGGAGAATGTCATGAGTGTACTTTTGGAACAGGCAGAAGCCATGGCAGATGAGATCGTTGCAATCCGGCGTGATCTGCATCAGCATCCGGAACTGGGACAGGATCTGCCCCGTACATCCAGACTTGTGATGGATAAGCTGAAGGAATATGGCGTAGATGAAGTCCTGAATCCGGTAAGCACGGCGGTGATCGGCATTATCCACGGAATGAAAGGACCGGGAAAATGCGTCGGAATCCGATGCGATATGGATGCGCTTCCGGTGCAGGAAAAAACGGGTCTTTCCTTCAGCAGTGAAAACGAGGGTGTCATGCATGCCTGCGGACATGATCTGCACACATCCATGATGCTGGGAAATGCAAAGCTTCTCTGCCAGCACAGGGATGCGTTTGCCGGAACGGTCAAACTGATTTTTGAACCGAGTGAAGAGGTTCAGCCGGGCGGTGCCCGGATGATCATTGCATCGGGAGCTGTGGATGATGTGGATGTTTTTATCGGTATGCATGTAAAGCCGAGTGAAGGGGATGTGGGAAAGGTGTCTCTTTATAAAGGGCCGATCACAACCTCTGCCGATGAGGTGTATATCACCGTGCATGGCAAAGGCGGCCATGGATCAGAGCCGGACAAGGCGGCAGATGCCATTTTGGCAGGATGCCAGATCAATGTGCTTTTACAGCAGATCCAGGCCCGCAATATCAATCCGCAGGATACGGTCATCCTTACCATGAACCAGATCCAGGGAGGAACAGCGGTCAATATTATTGCAGAGACCTGCACGCTTATTGGTGGCTTCCGTACATATACGCCAGAAGCAAGAGAAACCGGTATCCGCAAGATCCATGATATCTGTCGCGGAGTAGAGAAAATATCAGACTGTAAAATCGATGCTCAGGTGACCATAGGCTACGATGCCTGCTTTAATGATGAAGCTACCGTTGATGTCCTTAAGGATGCCTATGATACAGCGCTTGGCGAAGACAGCTATGTCATGCTGAAGGAACCGATGAAATTCAGTGAGGATTTCAGCTTCTTTTCCACACAGACAGGCAAACCGGCGGTACTGCTGTTTTTGAATGCCGGTTCTGCACCGGGGCATGAGGCAGGTGTGCTTCATAGTGATACCTGTACGTTTGATGAAAAGGCGATACCGCATGGCATGGCAGCTATGTGTGCGGGAGCACTCAGCCTGTTGAAATAAACAGACTGACTCTGGAAAAGTAAAGAGCAAAGGATTGCTTATTTACAATAAGAAGAAAGACGAGGAGGAGAAAAAATGACTTTTTACAATGCTTTTCTGGCGCTGGTTATTGTAGCACTGGCGTATGTGATCGGTGAATGGGTTTCGGATATTACGAAAGCGTGGGTTCCGTCCGTACTGGTTACAGCAATTATTTTCCTTATAGGTTACTGGACAGTATTTCCTGCAACATTAGCTGATGATTCCGGTTTGTCAGCTTTCGCAGGGACGATCGGTGTTATGATGTTTATTACCCATATCGGTACTGTGATCAGTCTGAAACAGCTGATCGAACAGTGGAAGACAGTCGTGATCTGTCTGGTAGGTCTGGCAGGTATGATTGCCCTGTGCTGGTTTATCTGCCCGCTGATCATGGATAAGGTGCTGGTAATCGCCGGACTTCCGCCACTGACGGGTGGCATCGTGGCAGCTCTGACCATGCAGAATGCAGCGACCACAGCAGGTTACAAGGAGGCAGCTGTATTTGCAATTGCCATGTACTCGGTACAGGGACTGGCAGGATACCCGCTTACAGCACTTTGCCTCCATGCAGAAGGCAAAAAGCTGATCAGAGAATGGGGTACAGTAAAAGAAACACTGTCCCAGGCAGAGATTGACAAGATGAAAACCATTGGCCTTTCCACCATTGGCGACGACAGCGATGTGAAAAAACCGCTTCCGGCAATTCCGGCCAGATTTAATACACCGGTATTTATTATTGCAAAGCTGGGCATTAGCGTATGGATCTCTTCCTTGCTGGGCCAGGCTATACCGCAGATACCGACGATTGTGTGGTGCCTGATCATATCCGTCATTCTTACCAGAGTCGGATTTCTGGATACCAGCGCGCTGTCCAGAGCCAATACCTATACGATTTTTATGTTCTCTGCCATGCTGAGTGTATTTTCCGGACTGAAGGACTGTACGCCGTCTATGCTGAAGGAACTGATCGGCCCGATGCTGATCATGATCATCATCGGTGTTATCGGTATGGGAATTGCCGCCTTTATCATTGCTAAAATCTTTAAAATGGATTTTCCGCTGGCATTTGCCAACGGTCTGACCGCTTTGTATGGCTTCCCATGCGATGCGATCATCACAGAAAGTACCTGTAACTCCCTGACAAATGATCCGGATGAAAGAGGATATCTGATGAGCAAGATGTTCCCGTCTATGGTTGTGGGAGGATTTGTCACAGTAACGATCACCTCGGTCATCTTTGCCGGTTACTTTGCGACATTACTGGCAGGCTCTGCCACTTTTTTAGTCAATTAAGACCTGGCTGATCCGAAAGTATTTTATTAAAAATATATGAAAAAAGGACTTCTGCAAAACAGATAAAGGACATTTGTTTTGCAGAAGTCCTTTTTTGAGAATAAGAATCATATATGAAAATGGCAATTGTGAAAACACTGTAAAAAAATAAAAAAAGAGTTGCGTATTGCAGTTTTCGAATGTATTATCCCGTTTTTGACACTTGTTAAAGAGTAAAAGTCCCGCAAACGGCGTAAATACG
>CAVCMG010000034.1:0-33307 GCA_963603285.1 Ruminococcus bromii | reverse complement strand
AATTTTCGAGGATTGTATTTATGTGTTTCACTGTTCAGTTATCAAGGTTCTCATTCGCCGTCTCTTGAAACAGCTTGTTTACTATATCATAGCCGTTTGTCATTGTCAAGAACTTTTTTGAAGTTTTTTAAAACTTTTTACCGAAGTTCTTTTCGCGACAGCCAATCTAATATAGCACACCGTTTATTCGATGTCAACACTTATTTTTCTCTTTTTAAGAAAAACAAGAACGGAGAAGGAGGGATTTGAACCCTCGCACCGCGCAAACGGTCTATACCCTTAGCAGGGGCACCTCTTCAGCCACTTGAGTACTTCTCCTAACGCCTGAATATCAGTTCAATATTCAATTATCACTTTCGTGACACATCGATTAGTATACTAAACAGATGTATATCTGTCAAGATGCAATTTCAACTATTTTAAAACTTTTTTTATTGCACTTTTTCCAGAGATATTACACTTCACGGCGCCATGCATCTGCTGCTGTCGCATAGAGATTGTTTCCCTTGCTGTCAGCGACAACGATCACCGGAAAGTTTTCTACGGTCAGACGACGGATGGCCTCTGTACCCAGATCATCGTAGGCGATCACTTCCGATGAGGTAATACATTTTGAAAGAATCGCACCGGCTCCACCTACGGCGGCAAAATATACGGCATGATTCCGGACAACGGCATCCAAAACCTGCGGCGTACGTTTTCCCTTTCCGATCATACCTCTGAGCCCCATATCCAGAAGACCCGGCGCATACTTGTCCATACGGCTGGCTGTTGTCGGTCCTGCGGAACCGATCGGACGGCCCTCTCTGGCCGGGGACGGTCCCATATAATAGATGATATTGCCTTCGATCTTTATCGGCAGCTCTTTACCGGCATCCAGTGCCTCCTGCATTCTTTTATGGGCGGCGTCTCTGGCTGTATAGACTGTACCGGTCAGATATACATAATCTCCGGCGGTCAGCTGGTCTGCCTCTTCTTTTGAAAAAGGTACATGCAGATGTTTTTCCATGGTATTCTCCCTATATTGTACGCACGGCATGACGGTTAACGTGACAGCAGATATTGACTGCCACGGGAAGTCCCGCGATATGTGTGGCATATGTATTGATATTTACAGCGAGGGCTGTGATCCTGCCGCCGAGACCTGCCGGTCCTATACCCAGTTCATTGATCTTATCGAGCATCTCTTTTTCCAGCTCTGCAATGTAGGGAATCTCTGACGGCTGATCCACCTCTCTTGTCAGCGCCTGTTTTGCCAGCAGGGCGCACTTTTCGAAGGTACCGCCAATACCCACGCCGACAACCATCGGCGGACAGGCATTCGGTCCGGCATCTTTCACTGCTGTAAGGATGGCTTCCTTTACGCCTTCGATGCCTTCGGCCGGCTTGAGCATAAAGATACGGCTCATGTTTTCACTGCCAAAGCCCTTGGGGGCTACCGTAATCTTTACCTGATCTCCCGGTACGATACGGGTATGCAGTACAGCCGGTGTATTATCCTTTGTATTTTCACGGATCAGCGGGTCACTGACAACGGACTTTCGAAGAAAGCCCTCCACGTAGCCCTGGCGTACGCCCTCATGCACGGCAGTCTCCAGATCGCCGCCTTCAAAATGTACATCCTGGCCGATTTCCATAAAGACAACGGCCATGCCGGTATCCTGACAGATCGGGATCATATCCCGGCCGGCAATATCCAGATTCTCCTCCAGCTGGGAAAGGATCTGTCTGCCGAGAGGGGATTCTTCCCCCTCAGCAGCTTCCTTCAGACGCTTTTCCAGATCCGGTGCCAGATAATGATTGGCCTCTATGCACATTTCTTTGATATTTTCCGTTACTTTATCCACATCAATACTTCTGATCATCTGTATTATCCCCATTGTCCTCGACAGCTTCCTCAGATTCCTGTGCGGTTTCCTCGCCCGGATCCTTCTCTCTTACCTTGGCGATGCTGGCTACCGTCACATCCTTGGCCACGTTCATAACCTTTACACCGGATGTAATACGCTTCATAGCCGATATCTCTTCACAGGACGTACGGATAATGACGCCCTCTGTCGTGATCATCATGATATCATTGTCAATATTAACCGCCTTGGCACCTACGACCTTACCTGTCTTGTCGGTGATCCGGTAACACTTCACACCCTTGCCGCCACGGTTCTGCCGCGGGAATTCATCCATCAGGGTTCTCTTGCCGTAGCCCTTTTCTGAGACGATCAGCATATAATCGCCCTGTACATTCAGCTGCATGCCGACAACAAAATCATCCTCATCCAGAAGAATACCACGTACACCCATCGCACCACGGCCGGTCGGTCGTACATCGTTTTCGTTAAAGCGGATACTCATACCCTGATTGGTTACGAGAAGGATATCCTTTGTGCCATCGGTTGTCTTGACCTCGATCAGCTCATCGTTATCCTGCAGACCGATGGCGATCAGACCTGTTTTTCGCATATTCTTAAAGGCCGATATCTGGGTTTTCTTTACGATACCCTTTCTGGTCACCATGATCAGATAGTCATCGTCCTTAAACTCACTGATCGGGATAACGGACGTTACCTTTTCTCCCGGTACCAGATGCAGAAGATTGATGATGGCCGTACCACGGGCTGTTCTTCCGGCCTCCGGGATCTCGTAGGCTTTCATGCAGAACGCCTTGCCCAGATTGGTATAGAACATCATATAATGGTGCGTTGTTGTCATCAGCAGCTCTTCTACATAATCGTCCTCGATGGTCTGCATACCCTTGATGCCACGACCGCCACGGTTCTGGCTGCGGAAATTGTCTACAGTCATACGCTTGATATAGCCCTTCTTTGTCATGGCGATCACAGTATTTTCACGGGGGATCATATCCTCTGTGGAGATATCGTATACATCGTAGCCAATCTTGGTTCTTCTGTCATCACCGTATTTCTCGGCGATCTGGGAAATCTCGGTACGGATCACGCGAAGCAGCATCTTATGGTCGCCCAGGATCATCTGGTATTCACGGATCTTGCCCATCAGCTCCTTGTATTCGTTCTCAATCTTTTCTCTTTCCAGACCTGTCAGTGCTCTCAGACGCATATCCACGATAGCCTGGGCCTGTGCATCCGACAGAGCAAACTCCTCCATCAGTCCGGCCTTGGCGATCTGGGTATTGCGGGAACCGCGAATGATCTGGATCACCCGGTCAATATTGTCAAGCGCCTTTAACAGACCCTCTAAGATATGGGCTCTCTCCTGCGCCTTGTTCAGATCATACTTTGTACGTCTGGTTACGACATCTTCCTGATGTGCCAGATAATAACCCAGCATCTCTTTCAGGTTCATGACCTTTGGCTGGTTATTGACAAGCGCCAGCATAATGACACCGAAAGTATCCTGCAGCTGGGTATGCTTGTACAGCTGGTTTAAGATCACGTTGGCATTGGCATCCTTTCGAAGGTCAATACAGATGCGCATACCCTCACGGCTGGAATGGTCGTTCAGACTCGTAATGCCATCGATCTTTTTATCTCTTACAAGCTCGGCAATCTTTTCGATCAGACGGGCTTTGTTAACCATATACGGCAGCTCCGTGATAATGATCTGGCTCTTGCCATTTGGCAGAGTCTCTATGTTGGATACCGCACGCACGCGGATCTTGCCGCGGCCGGTACGGTAGGATTCTTCAATACCTCTGCGGCCAAGGATCGTGGCGCCGGTCGGAAAATCCGGTCCCTTGACAATATCCAGGATCTCTTCGAGGTCTGTATCTCTGTCCTCTTCGATCTGGTTGTCAATGATCTTGACCACCGCACCGATAACCTCTTTTAAGTTGTGCGGCGGAATGTTGGTTGCCATACCTACGGCAATACCGGAGGTACCGTTGACCAGAAGGTTCGGATAACGGGACGGCAGTACGGTCGGCTCCTTTTCTGTCTCATCAAAGTTTGGCTGGAAATCTACGGTATCCTTGCTGATATCCGCCAGCATCTCCATGGAAATCTTGCTGAGTCTCGCCTCTGTGTATCGCATGGCGGCAGCGCCGTCGCCATCCACGGAACCAAAGTTGCCGTGACCGTCTACCAGCGGATAACGGGTAGACCAGTCCTGTGCCATATTGACAAGCGCTCCATAAATAGAGCTGTCACCGTGCGGATGGTATTTACCCATCGTATCACCGACAATACGCGCACATTTACGGTGCGGCTTGTCAGGACCGTTGTTCAGCTCGATCATGGAATATAAAACACGCCTCTGTACCGGCTTTAAACCATCCCGGACATCCGGAAGGGCTCGGGAAGCAATAACACTCATGGCGTACTCAATGTAGGATTTTTCCATCGTCTTTTTCAGATCGACGTCTATCACCTGATCAAATATTGTATCTTCCATACGTTTATGTCCTTTCTCACAGCTGCCGTCCGTCTGCTACATGCCCATACGGGTACTGTAGCCGGCGCTTTACAGCTGTCTCCTTGATTTCATTCCTAGATATCCAGATTTTCTGCATATTTGGCGTTTTCTTCGATAAATTCTCTTCGGGGATCTACCTTGTCTCCCATCAGCGTCGTAAAGGTCAGATCGATCTCGGAGGAATCCGAATCATCGATCATGACACGTTTTAAAATACGTCTCTCCGGATCCATGGTCGTCTCCCACAGCTGGTCGGCATCCATCTCACCCAGACCTTTGTAACGCTGGATCTTGTTGTTGCCGTCACGGCCGATCTCCGTAAGAATATTGTTCAGCTCATCGTCTGTGTATGCATACCATACCTTACGGTTCTTTTCGATCTTGTACAGCGGCGGCTGTGCCAGATAAACATGACCCTGACGGATCAGCTCCGGCATAAACCGGTACAAAAACGTCAGCATCAGCGTATCGATATGGGCACCGTCGACATCGGCATCGGTCATGATGATGATCTTGTCGTAACGCAGCTTGGAGATATCAAAATCCTCATGAATACCTGTACCAAAGGCCGTGATCATCGCCTTGATCTCCTCGTTACCGTAGATACGGTCCAGTCTGGCCTTCTCAACATTCAGAATCTTACCGCGCAGCGGCAGAATAGCCTGGGTCTCACGGCTTCTGGCCGTCTTGGCGGAACCGCCGGCGGAATCTCCCTCTACCAGGTAAATTTCACATTTTTTCGGGTCTTTATTGGTACAGTCTGCCAGCTTGCCCGGAAGGGACATACCATCCAGCGCGGACTTTCTGCGTGTCAGATCCCTGGCCTTTCTGGCGGCCTCTCTTGCACGCTGGGAAAGCACGGATTTTTCGATGATGGTCTTGGCTACTGCCGGATGCTGTTCCAGAAAAAGCTCCAGCTGATTGGAAACGATATTATCTACTGCAGTACGCGCCTCGCTGTTGCCGAGCTTCTGCTTGGTCTGACCCTCAAACTGTGGCTCCTCGATCTTGACACTGATAATCGCAGTCAGACCCTCACGGATATCCTCACCGGTCAGGTTCTGGTCGCTGTCTTTTAAAATTTTATTCTTGCGGCCGTATTCGTTGAAAATCTTTGTCAGCGCATTACGGAAGCCCACAACATGGGTACCGCCCTCCGGTGTCGTAATGTTGTTGACAAAGCCATATGTGTTTTCTGTGTAGGAATCGTTGTGCTGCATGGCCACCTCAACCTGCACACCATTCTTCTCACCCTCACAGTAGATGATTTCCTCGTAAAGTGGAGTCTTGCTGCGGTTTAAGTATGTCACAAACTCCTTGATACCGCCCTCGTAATGAAATTCCCGGCGTACCGGCTTTTCCTCACGAAGATCGGTCAGGCTGATAAAGAGGCCCTTAGTCAGAAAAGCCATCTCACGGAACCGGATCTTTAAGGTTTCAAAATCAAAAACAGTATCCTCAAAGATCTCCTTATCCGGCAGGAAATCAACCCTCGTACCGGTCTGCTCCATCGGGCAGGTACCGGTCTCCTTTAACGGGTACATAACGTGACCTCTCTCATAGCGCTGCTTGTACATCTTGCCCTCACGGCAGATCTGTACCTCCAGCCATTCGGAAAGTGCATTGACAACAGAGGCACCTACACCGTGCAGACCGCCGGATACCTTGTATCCTCCGCCCCCAAACTTACCACCGGCATGCAGGATCGTAAATACGACCTCGACCGCCGGAATACCGGCCTTATGATTAATACCTACAGGAATACCACGGCCGTCATCAATAACGGTGATCGAATTATCCGGATTGATCATCACTTCGATTTTGTCGCAAAATCCTGCCAGCGCCTCATCGACGGCATTATCTACGATCTCATATACCAGATGGTGAAGGCCCCTTGACGAGGTACTGCCGATATACATACCCGGCCTTTTGCGTACCGCTTCCAGTCCTTCCAGAATCTGGATTTGATCTGCTCCATATTCGTTGCTCATGTTATTCCTCCTGTTTTCTCTCTGTGACATGACCGCCAACCACTTCATATACCTGATGGATCGGGAAATGATGCTCTACAAAATCATCCAGACCCGTGCAGGTGATCAGCGTCTGTATATGAGAGATACTTTTCAATAAATAGTTTTGCCGGTTACTGTCCAGTTCAGACAGTACATCATCCAGCAAAAGTATCGGGGTATCCTTGGTTTTCTGCTTTAATATCTCAATTTCTGACAATTTGATGGACAGCGCAGCCGTACGCTGCTGACCCTGAGAGCCGAATTTGCGGATATCAATGCCATTGACACGAATGGCAAAATCATCCCGGTGCGGTCCCACCGTCGTTGTCCGGGTACGGGTATCCTTATCCCGAGCCGCCTTTAACGCCTCCGAAAAAGTCTCCTTTGTCGTATCCGGCTCATACATCAGCTCAATCTGCTCTCCCTGATCGGTCAGGGACGCATGGATCTCACGCACGATCTCCCCCAGATAGGAAAGGAACCTTTCTCTCTCGGCAATGATCCGGCTGCCGAAATAGACCAGCTGTTCATCCCATATGTCCAACATATCCTGATAATCGCTGCGAAACTGCATATCCTTTAAGACGCGGTTTCGCTGCTCCAGGATCTTTGTATATTTGGCCAGATCATCCATATACAGACGATTGATCTGGCACATTTCCAGATTCAGGAAATGACGCCTTTCTGCCGGACCGTTCTTGACCATACTCAGATCCTCCGGCGAAAAGCAGACAAAATTAACGATGCCAAACAGATCGCTGGCCTTTTTGATGGGTACTTCGTTGACCGCGATACCTTTGGCTCTGCTCTTTTTCAGATGCATGTCGATGCGGTACGGCACATCCTGCCGCCGGACCACCATACGGATATGAGCCTCCTCTTCACCAAAGCGGATCATATCCTTATCCCGGCTGCCCCGGTGCGACTTTGTCGTTCCGCACAGATAGGCGGCTTCAAGGATATTGGTCTTTCCCTGCGCATTGTTGCCATATAAAATATTGGTTCCTGCGTCTAAAGACAGCGACAGCGTATCGTAATTTCTGAAATTTTTAAGTTCTATAGTTTCGATATACATGCTTTGTTTCAGACGATCTTTACGCTTTTTCCGTCAAAGGTGAACACATCACCCGGAACCAGCTTTCTGCCCCTTCTTGTATCAATCTCGCCATTCACTTCAACGAGTCCGTCCTGTACAACAATCTTGGCTTCAACGCCGCTGTCTACCAGACCGGCCGCCTTTAACGCCTGGCCAAGCTTGATAAATTCATCTCTTACTTTAATTTCCTGCATAGTACTCCTTATTATCTCGCGCTGTTAAAGTTAACCGGCAGAATCAGATACAGATAGGATTCGTTGCGGATCACACAGGGCGCTTTGGCATTGACAAGATAAATATCGATCATTTCATCGTCGATAACCTTTAAGGCATCCATTAAGAATTTTGGGTTAAAGCCGATCATAATATCGCGGCCTTCCTTCTGGATGTCTATCTTTTCATCCATGGAACCCATCGGCGTATTGATCTTTAACTCCAGGGCTTCATCGGTAATATTGATCACGATCGGCTTTTTGTCACCTTCCTTGACGAGAAGTGTGGCACGGTCGATACAGTTTAAAAACTCCTGCTTGCGAATGGTCATCTTTGTTTCGTAATCGTTTGATAACATCTGGTCGATCTTGAAATATTCACCCTCGATCAGGCGGGATACAACGACCGTATTGTCAAACTCAAAAATAATATGGTTGTCCGTAAAGAAGATATTCACCATATCTTCTGTCTCACCGGAAAGGATCTTGCTGATCTCAATCAGTGTCTTGCCCGGAACGATCACTTTTTTATTGACGGTATCCTCTTTTAACAGAAGCTTGCGGATGGAAATACGATGACCATCCAGAGAGACGATCTTTAATTCGCCATTCCGGATTTCGATCAGCTCACCGGTCATCAGCTTGTTATTTTCATTGGCTGCAATGGAAAAAATCGTCTGACGGATGATTTCTTTTAAGGCAAACTGAGAAATGGTCACATATTCACTGCGTTCAAGTACCGGTAAATAGGAAAAATCATCGCCTCTTTTGCCCGGAATGGTAAACAATGCCTTTTCACAGGAAATGGTGACGTTTAAATTGTCGTCGGTCTGAATGGTGACATCATTATCCGGCAGCTTGCGGATGATATCGGAAAAAATACGGGCATCAATGGCAACGATTCCTTTTTCAAGAATGGTTCCTTCAACGATCGTCTCGATACCTAACTCCATATCATTGGTGGTAAATTTGATTTCACTGGCAGAAGCATCAATAAGGATACATTCAAGAATGGACATCGTAGTACGTGAAGGTACGGCACGAAGTGAAATATTAACACTCTTTAAAAGATTACTTTTGGAACAAACAAGATGCATAAATGGCTCCTTTCCGTGTGGAGGTGGAAAACTCCATATATAAATACATAGTAATAAATCAGTAGTAGTTAGTATTAGGCGTTGTGCAAATGTGGAAAAGGCTCTTTTTGCCCGCAGGTAAAGGAAAAACCGGCTGGGAAAAGTCTGTGAAAAACCGCCATTTGCCAGGTGGATAAATGGCAGCGTATTGTGGAATCCACATCATGCACAAGGCATCCACAATTCCTTTCCCCGGAATGTGGATAACTTAAAAATCAGGAATTCAGCTTTTTCTTGAGGTTGGCGATGACCTTCTGGGTCTGTTCGTTGGTCTCCAGATCATCCTGAATCTTATTGATACCGTGAATTACGGTGGTATGGTCGCGGTTGCCGATGTAGGAACCGACCTGTGTCAGCGGAATATCGAGCATCGTCCGACACAGATACATCGCAATCTGTCTGGGATAGACGATCTTGCTGCTGCGCTTGTTGCCGACAATATCGGCGGGCGTGATCTCAAACTGCTCGGCCACCATGTTGATGATGATCTCCGGCGTAACGACCTTCTTCTCATTGGGGGAGATAATATCCTTGAGTACCTGCTCCGCCAGCTCCAGGTTGACATCCTGTTTGACGAGATTGGAGTAGGCCTTGATCTTAGTAAGGGCACCCTCCAGCTCACGGATGTTGGATTTGATATGGGAAGCAATGTATTCGATAACGTCGTTGCCGACGGTATAGCCCTCCATCTCCTGCTTCTTGCGAAGGATGGCCATACGGGTTTCGTAATTCGGGGAAGAAATATCGCAGATCAGACCCCACTCGAAACGGGAACGGATACGGTCTTCGAGGATATCCATGTCCTTCGGGGGCTTATCACTGGAGATAATGATCTGTTTTTTCTCACCGTACAGGGTATTGAACGTATGGAAAAACTCTTCCTGCGTAGATTCTTTACCTATAATAAACTGCACATCGTCGATCAGCAGTACATCGATGTTGCGGTATTTTTCACGGAAGTCCCGCATGGAATTGTTGTTGCCATTACGGATGGCTTCGATGACCTCGTTGGTGAAGGTTTCACTGGTCACGTAAAGTACACGCATAGCCGGATTGGTCTTCATAATAAAATGGGCGATCGAATGCATCAGATGCGTCTTGCCAAGGCCCACGCCACTGTACAGAAACAGCGGATTGTAGATTGTACCCGGAGATTCGGCAACGGCCAGACTGGCGGCATAGGCAAACTGGTTGTTGCTGCCGACGACAAAGGTATCAAAGGTGTATTCTTTGTTTAAGTTCGCTTCAAATACGGAAGAAGCATTATTATAGGAAGAAACCTCCTCCATTTCGGCAATATCTTTCTGCTGGATAAAGCGAATCTCGCAGCTGATGCCGGTGATTTCTGCGACTGCGGACTTGATTGGGAAAGAATACTTCTTGTTGATGATATTGATGGCGATCTCTTCCAGTGAAACCAGAATATAGAGCGTGCCGTTCTCATATTTGTATACCTGCAAGGGCTTCAGCCACATATTGTAGGATACATCCAAGAGCTCACAGTCTTCTTTGACCCTTTGTAAAATTTCCTGCCAGTGTTCTTCAATAACGTTCATATGTTTTCTCCTGCCTGAGAGAGTATTTGACAAAATCCTCGAAAAGGCAAACTTTCCTTTTTACTATTATACTTATACAGTTTATAATAAAAACATGGGTTTCGCAATGGGAATCACGGAAAAAATAGGGAAAAGAGCACATTTATTGTGGATAACCTGCCAAAGTTACCAACAGAAAAAAGACCATCTTTCAACAGCGGTGGAAAAGTGGTCAAAAGCCATACGGAAAGCGGACATTTCGACAAAAAATAACAAATGGAATTGAAAAGTTATCCACAAGTTATCCACTTTCTGTGGAAAACAGTGGATAAGTCTATACACAGAACCAACAGCAAAATGAATGGCGTCCACAGAAATCAAAAAGCCCGTATCCCGGCACCGGGAAAGGCAGAAGAAAGAGAAAAAATCCTGAAAAATCCGCAAAAACAGCGCAAATTATGCTTGACGGAGCATTTCTTTTTCTATATAATCTTATGAGGATGTTTTTCAGCATGCATAAATGAGTTAATAAGAGAATTTTAAATAAGGAGGTGTCTGGGGTTATGAAGATGACTTTTCAGCCGAAGAAGAGATCCAGAGCGAAAGTTCATGGTTTCCGTGCAAGAATGAGTACAGCAGGTGGACGTAAAGTTTTAGCTGCAAGAAGATTAAAAGGAAGAAAGAAATTATCTGCATAAGAATTTAAGACCGCATGATCGAATGTGGTCTTTTCTTCTATTTACAGAAAAGTAAGTTAGGAAAGCTCTATGAAGTTTACGGAAAGTTTAAAAAAAAACAGCGAATTCCAGCAGGTCTACAGAAGAGGAACATCCCTTGCCAACAGGTATCTGGTTATGTATGTAAAGGACAACGGGCTGGAGATCAACAGAGTGGGTATATCGGTCAGCAAAAAGGTCGGCAACAGCGTCGTCCGTCACAGAGTGAAACGGCTGATTAAGGAGTCCTACCGTTTACAGGAAGAGAGATTTCATAGAGGACTGGATGTAGTGATCATTGCAAGAGTCAGTGCAAAGGACTGTACGTACGACAAGATCGACAGCGCCGTGCACCATCTGGCAAAGCTGCATCACATCATTGAATCGGATAATAATGAAAAGAGTAATGATTAGAGGTATCCGTGTATACCAGAAGTATCTGTCTCCATTAAAGCATACAAAATGTCCGTATTACCCCACATGCTCCCGGTATGGACTGGAAGCAATCGAAAAGTATGGGGCAGTAAAGGGAGGTGCGCTCGCCGTATGGCGGATTATGCGCTGTAATCCTCTGTCAAAGGGAGGGTATGATCCGGTTCCGTAAGAAAGGATGTCTGGAAAAAAGGCCGGGCAGTCCCATGTGCTTTTTACCGTGCACAGAATGGAGGAAATAAATTGAATATTCTGTTAACTAAATCTTCGATGCCGATCATCAAGTATGTTGCCCTGATCCTGGGTTACCTGATGGATGGTATCTACAAGGTACTGGATGTACTGCATATTCCAAATATTGGTCTTGCGATCATCCTGTTCACACTGATCATGTATATTCTGATGCTTCCGTTGCAGATCAAACAGCAGAAGTTTAGTAAGATGAACAGTGTAATGGCGCCTGAATTAAACAAAGTACGTGATAAGTACAAAGGTAAAAATGATCAGGCTTCCATGGAAAAAATGAATGCAGAGACACAGGCTATCTATGCAAAATATGGTGTGTCTCCGACCGGCAGTTGCGCGCAGCTGCTGATTCAGATGCCGATTCTGTTCGCCCTGTATCAGGTTATCTACAAGATCCCGGGCTATATCGGTTCCATCAAGGAAATTTTTGAAGGTCTGACTACACAGATCACATCGATCAGTGGTTATACCGATGTCATCAAAGAATTTGTAAGTGCAAACAAGATCAGTACACTGCAGATGACCTACGATCAGGCAGGTGCCATGACCAGCGATTCTGTAGTTGATTTTCTGTATAAGCTGAGTCCTTCCCAGTGGGAAAGCCTCAAAAATGTCGATGCCTTCAAGGGTATGGACAGCCTGATCCAGAGTACATCCGATGCGATCGCCCATGTAAATACCTTCCTGGGTATGAATATCTCCGATACGCCGATGTCGCTGATCACATCTTCCTTTAAGTCCGGTTCCTGGCTGCTTCTGATTGCTGCAGTGCTGATCCCGATACTGGCTTATGCTACACAGCTGTTCAATTACAAGCTGATGCCGCAGCCGGATATGGGTAATGACTCTACAGCAGCTACCATGAAGAGCATGAACATCATGATGCCGCTGATGAGTGCATTCTTCTGTCTGACGCTGCCGGTAGGTATCGGTATCTACTGGATCGCCGGTGCTGTGATCCGTACGCTCGAGCAGATCTTTATCAACCGTCATCTGGCCAATATGGATATGGATGAGATGATCCGCAAGAACAAAGAGATCGCTGCCAAGAAGCAGGAAAAGAAGAAAGAAACTTCTGCCAGCCAGGTATCTGCCAATGTTCACAGAAATACCAGATCCATTTCTTCTGTTGCAAAGAATGTGAAGAGCTCGGATGAGGCCGCTGTGGAGAGAGCTTCGAAGAATTATAAAGAGGGAAGCATCGCATCCAAGGCCAATATGGTCAGCCGACTGGATGAAAAGAAGAAAAAATAACCGTAGGTATAAATTATAGTGTAGGAAAGATCCCGTAAGGGTTTAAGGAGAATCATATGGAATTTCAGGAATTCACAGGTGATAACGTAGATCTTGCCATTAACGAAGCCTGCACCAGACTTCAGGTTCCCAGTGATGAGCTTGAATATGAGGTCATCAACAGAGAATCTGCTGGATTTTTGGGATTTGGTAAAAAGCCGGCAAGAATCCGTGCAAGAAAGAAAGAGACTGTGGAGATCGTAAAAGAGGAGAAGCAGCCGAAGAAAGAAAACTTTACAAAGGCCGCAAAGCCGGAGGTAAAGGAAGAAAAGAAAGAAAGCGCTCCGGTACAGGAGAAAAAAGAAGAGACGGTTAAGCCGGAGATGAAGCGGGAGCCGAGAAACAAAAACGGCAAGAAAAAAAGCTTCGATAAAAAGCCCGGTAAGGGCGGCTTCGAGGAGAAGAAGGACTTCAGACGCGAGCCGAGAAGAGAGCAGCCAAAGCGTGAGCCGAAGCCGGAACCGGTCGTTGTAGAGCATTCCGATGAGGAGATCGCAGCCATCAAAAAGACAGCGGAGGATTTCCTGAAGGAAGTATTCGCTGCCATGGAGCTGGGCGTAGAGCTTACCATCGAGTACAATAAAGAAAACGGTAATCTGGAAATCGATTTTGCCGGTGAAGATATGGGTATCCTGATCGGTAAGAGAGGACAGACACTGGATTCGCTGCAGTATCTGACAAGCCTTGTTGTCAATAAGAATCAGAATGCTTACATTCGCGTAAAGCTCGATACGGAAAATTACAGAAGCAGAAGAAAAGATACGCTGGAAAATCTGGCAAAGAATATCGCTTTCAAGGTAAAGAAAACAAGAAAGCCGGTATCTTTGGAGCCGATGAACCCGTATGAGAGAAGAATCATCCATTCTGCTCTGCAGAGCAATAAGTTTGTAGAAACCTACAGCGAAGGCAACGAGCCGTACAGACATGTGGTTGTTACCTTAAAGAAAAATGCATATTACCAGAGAGAAGAACAGTAATATAGCGATCTAAGTAAAGCTCCTGCTTTTACTGGCACGGGATGTCCCGGGGGCCGTAAAGAGCAGGAGCTTTTTCCTTGAATTTACTTCTGGAAAAAGGTGTCAGTGTGGCCGGTGGTGTAAGCGCTGTACACGGTGACAGACGGACAGTTTTTTCGAGAAGCAAAAGGCAGGGTGGATGACGAAAGGAAAAGAGGACAGGAGAGTAAGATGAAGCAGACGATAGCGGCAATATCAACAGCATTAAATCCATCCGGTATAGGGATCGTCAGGATCACTGGTCCGGAGGCCATGGAGGTTCTGCATCGGGTATACCGTTCGAAAACAGGAAAAAAGGATATACGAAAGGCCGCGACACATACGATCCATTACGGTTTTATTTATGATGGCGAGGAATGTATCGACGAGGTGCTAGTGATGTGGATGCAGGCTCCACGGACGTATACGGGAGAGGATACCGCAGAGATCAACTGTCATGGCGGCGTGCTGGCGGTGCAGAAGGTGCTGGAAGCGGTTTTGAAGGCGGGAGCAAGACCTGCAGAGCCGGGGGAATTTACCAAAAAAGCATTTTTAAACGGCAAGATGGATCTGTCGCAGGCGGAGGCGGTTATGGATGTGATCGGCTCGGACAGCCAGTATGCGCTGAAAAATTCCCTGCAGCAGCTGAAAGGATCGCTGCATGACAAGATCACCGGTATGCGGGAGACGATTCTGTATCATATCGCGTATATCGAATCGGCGCTGGATGATCCGGAGCATATCAGTATAGACGGATATGGAGAAGAGCTGGAGAAGGCCCTGCGTCCGGTCGAGAAGGAGGTGCGCCGTCTGATCCGTTCGTACGGTAACGGACGTCTGATGAAGGACGGTATCCGTACGGTGATCCTGGGCAAACCAAATGCGGGCAAGTCTTCGATCCTGAATCTGATGATGGGAGAGGACAGAGCCATCGTTACCGATATTGCGGGAACGACGAGGGATGTACTTGAGGAACAAATTATGCTGGGAAAGGTGGCGCTTCGTCTGGCGGATACGGCGGGTATCCGAGATACGGAGGATATCGTCGAGAAGATCGGTGTGGACAGGGCACGGGAATATGCGGCACAGGCTGATCTGGTGCTGTTTGTTGTGGATGCGTCAACACCTTTTGGGCCGGAGGATGAGGATATACTTTACAGTATACGGGATAAGAAGTATGTGGTATTGTTAAACAAGACAGACCTTGAGGAAAAGATGACGAAAGAGGAGCTGGAGAAAAAGACAGATCATCCGGTGCTTTTATTTTCGGCGGCTGAGGAAAAGGGTCTGGAAGAGCTGGAAAAACTGCTGGAGGAGATGTTCTTTTCCGGTATGTTCAGCTTTGATGAAAACGTGACGATTACCAACAGCCGTCATAAGGCGGAGCTGGAAGAAACGCTGCAAAGTCTGCAGCTGGTATTTCAGAGTATTGCGGATCAGATGCCGGAGGATTTTTATTCTATTGATCTGATGAATGTGTACGAGCATCTGGGCAATATTATCGGTGAATCGGTGGGAGAAGATCTGGTCAATGAGATCTTTTCAAAATTCTGTACAGGAAAATAAAGTGGTGTGTCACCATTTTGGAGAAAAAAGATGAATAACTTGGTACAAGAGTATGATGTAGTAATAGTAGGTGCCGGTCATGCCGGCTGTGAAGCCGCGCTGGCCTGTGCCAGACTGGGACTGGAGACGATTATTTTTACGGTAAGCGTGGAAAGTATCGCTCTGATGCCCTGTAATCCGAATATCGGCGGCAGCTCCAAGGGCCATCTGGTCCGGGAGATTGATGCGCTGGGCGGTGAGATGGGAAAAAATATTGACAAGACCTTTATCCAGTCGAAGATGCTCAACCGTTCCAAAGGCCCGGCGGTACATTCGCTGCGGGCGCAGGCCGATAAGAGTGAGTACAGCCGCAGTATGCGACGGACGCTGGAAAATACGGACCATCTGACAATCAAACAGGCGGAGGTTACCGAACTGATCGTAGAGGAAGGACAGGTAAAGGGTGTAAAGACGTATTCGGGAGCAACGTATCACAGTAAGGCGGTTGTTTTATGTACGGGAACGTATCTGAAAGCCAGATGTATCTACGGTGACGTCAGCAACTATACCGGACCGAACGGACTGCAGGCGGCCAACTATCTGACGGATTCCCTGAAGAAGAATGGTATCGAAATGTTCCGGTATAAGACGGGAACACCGGCGCGTATGGATAAACGGACGATCGATTTTTCAAAGATGGAAGAACAGTTTGGTGATGAGAGGGTCGTACCGTTCTCCTTTACGACAGATCCGGAGAGCGTGCAGATAGAACAGGTTTCCTGCTGGCTGACATACACTAATCAGAAAACACACGATATCATACGAAAAAATCTCGACAGATCCCCATTATATTCCGGTATGATCGAGGGCACGGGACCGAGGTACTGTCCGTCCATCGAGGATAAGGTGGTCAAGTTTGCCGATAAGGAAAGACATCAGGTATTTATCGAGCCGGAAGGTCTGTATACGAACGAGATGTATGTTGGCGGTATGTCAAGCTCTCTGCCGGAGGATGTACAGGAGGAAATGTATCATACCGTACCGGGACTGGAGCATGCAAAGATCGTGCGCAACGCTTACGCTATCGAGTACGACTGCATCAATCCGATCCAGCTGAACAATACACTGGAATTTAAAAAGATCAAGGGTCTGTTCTCCGGCGGGCAGTTTAACGGCAGTTCGGGATATGAGGAAGCAGCATCCCAGGGACTGGTGGCAGGTATCAATGCCGCGATGAAAATTCTCGGAAAAGAGATGCTGGTACTGGATCGTTCAGAGTCCTATATCGGTGTGCTGATCGATGATCTGGTTACGAAAGAAAATCACGAGCCGTATCGTATGATGACGAGCCGTGCGGAGTACCGGCTATTGCTGCGTCAGGATAATGCAGACCGCCGTCTGACAGAAAAGGGATGCCGTGTCGGGCTGATCTCAGAGGAACGCATGGAAAAACTTCGTCAGAAAGAAAAAATGATTGACGAGGAAATATCTCGTGTTAAAAATGTACATGTGGGAGCCTCCCATGAAGTACAGGAACTGATGGAGCAGCTGGGATCGACGTCGCTGGCCAGTGGTATGATGCTTGATGAGCTGATCCGCAGGCCGGAGCTGAATTATGACATGGTGGCTCCGATTGATCTGGAAAGACCAGAGCTTCCAGTGGAAGTGACAGAGCAGGTGAATATCGAGCTGAAATATGAAGGATATATCCGTCGTCAGCTCAAGCAGGTGGAGCAGTTTAAAAAGACAGAGGCAAGAAAGATACCGGAGGATATCGATTACGATGACGTAAAGAGTCTGCGGATCGAGGCTGTGCAGAAGCTGAAAGCTTTCCAGCCTTCGAATATCGGACAGGCGTCCCGTATTGCGGGTGTTTCCCCGGCAGATATTTCCGTATTGCATGTCTATCTGGAACAGATGAGGAGAAAACATAATGAATGAGAAAAAATCTCATATTAAAGAGGCTTTTTCCGGCATTGGTATAACGATTTCGGACAAGCAGGCGGAGCAATTTTATCGCTACTATGAGCTTCTGGTCGAATGGAACGAAAAGATGAATCTGACGGCGATCACGGAGTTTGAAGATGTGGTGGTCAAGCATTTTCTGGACAGTGCGTATGGCGGTCAGGTATACAGCTTTAGTGCTGAGGATACGGTGCTGGATCTGGGAACGGGCGCCGGTTTTCCGGGAATCCCGTTAAAGATTCTGTATCCGGAGACGACTTTTGTACTGATGGACTCGTTACAGAAGCGGATCAACTTTTTAAATGAAGTGATCGGGCAGCTGAGACTGGACAGAATTACTGCGGTACATGGCCGGGCAGAAGAAATGGCCAGAAATAAAGCGTACAGAGAGCAGTTTACGGTATGTACTTCGAGAGCTGTGGCAAATACAAGTACTTTGCTGGAATATTGTATCCCGTTTTTACAGACGGGAGGATGCTTTGTAGCGTATAAATCCGGTAAATTCAAGGAAGAAATCGAGGGAGCCAGAAAAACGCTGCATCTTTTGCAGACGGAGATAGAAACGGAGAAGAAATTCCGGCTGGCGGATACGGATATGGAGAGAACTTTGGTTGTATTCCGTAAAAAAGCCAAAATAGCAGCAAAATATCCGAGAAAGGCCGGTATGCCGTCAAAGCAGCCGTTAGGATAGAAAGATGAAAGCAAATATCGTATTTCGCAAAGCCGTCAAAACGGATATAGAATATATTATGGAGCTGATTTCACGGGCGATTGCTCATATGCAGGAGCTAGAGATCTACCAATGGGATGAGGTATATCCATGTAAAGAGGATTTTGAAGCTGATCTGCTAAGAGATACACTGTATGTCGGAGTTGTGGATAACCGCATTGCTGTAGTCTTTGTATTGAATGAGATATACGATGAACAGTATAATACGGCGGACTGGAAATATCCGAAGCGTCCATATAGTATACTGCATCGGTTATGTGTAGATCCGATGTTTCAGCATCAGGGAATCGCCGGACAGACGCTTCAGTTTGTGGAAGAGGAAGTAAAGCGTATGGGAAAGGCAGCTATCCGTCTGGATGTATTTTGTTACAATCCGTATGCCAGAAGATTGTATGAAGCCTGCGGGTATCATATGACGGGAAAGGCAGACTGGAGAATGGGGACGTTCTATCTGATGGAAAAATATATATAAGATTTGTATGGACAAGACTGGGGAATGTTTCACGTGAAACATTCCCCACTTCTTTTAACAGATTTTAATGAAAATATGGGTAAAAAAAGACCCTCTGTATGGCGCTAATTTGAATGGAAAACGGGGAATTGTACATTTGAGATTCTGATATTGGCATACAGAGGATCTTGAAAATGCGTTTAAAATGGGAATTTTGGAATGAAAATGAGAGGGATTATAAGAAAAAGCAGCGAAAGGTGTAGATTTGTGGTGTTTAGTGAAGAAAGAAGATGGATGAAGATTATCCAATATATAAAAATAATCAATAAAAAATGAGAATAAAAAGATTATGGAATAAGATGATAGAACATAAAAGAAATAAAAAACAGGAGAGAATGTGCTTATAATAATTTAAACATGAGAGATAAAATCTCACATACTTATAACAAAACTGAATGATCGAGATAAAATCACGTAAAATAATATAAAAATATAATAGAAATCAGTCTGTATAATAACAAAATATAATATCAATATAAAATATGAGTTTATATCGGAAATGTTTCACGTGAAACATCTGAAGTCTATCATATTCTATGTCTGTATTATGAAAAATAGAACAGAAAAGCCCAGAAAATCAAAAAATGTTTCACGTGAAACATTTTTAGTGGTTCAGCATATAAAAAAGCAACAGTGGGGATTCTTTTTATCGTGGTATATGCGAAAAATTGACTGGATAGATCAGTTTTAAGTGGATATTACAGGTACAAGGTGTTATACTGTGAGGGTGACAAAGCAACGATACAAAAAGGAGTATAAAGTGGATCGAATTATTGCAATAGCAAACCAAAAGGGTGGGGTCGGCAAGTCCACCACAGCGATCAATTTATCTGCATGTCTGGCAGAAAAGGGCAAAAAGGTCCTGGTAATTGACATGGATCCGCAGGGGAATACTACCAGTGGCCTCGGTGTAGATAAAGAATCACTGGAAAATACAGTATATGAGCTGATTTTAGGGGAGGCCGGTGTAAAAGATTGTATTATTGAGCTTCCAATTGAAAATCTGAGCATTATTCCGTCAAATGTAAACCTTGCGGGTGCGGAAATTGAGCTGATCGGTATGGAAGAAAAGGAATATATCCTGAAAAATGCCATAGATCAGGTCAAAGATGCGTATGATTTCATCTTAATTGACTGTCCGCCGTCGTTAAATCTGCTGACAATCAATGCTATGACGACTGCAAAGTCGGTTTTGGTGCCAATCCAGTGTGAATATTACGCTCTGGAAGGACTGGCACAGCTGATGCATACGATTGAGCTGGTACATGACCGACTGAATGAAGAACTGGTGATCGAGGGTGTTGTATTTACTATGTATGATGCCAGAACGAATCTGTCTTTACAGGTTGTGGAAAATGTCAAGGACAATCTGCAGCAGATGATCTACAAAACGATCATACCGCGTAACGTACGTCTGGCGGAAGCCCCGAGCCATGGATTGCCGATCAATCTGTACGATTCCCGGTCAACCGGTGCAGAAAGCTATCGTTTACTGGCTGAGGAAGTCATCGCCTGGCCGGATGAAGAGTAAAGGAGACAGGATATGGCAGTGAAAAAAGGTGGCCTGGGAAAAGGTCTGGATTCTCTGATTCAGTCGAGCTCTTCCCGTCCAAAAACAGCACCAAAAACTGAAGTTAAAGAAAAAATTGTAGAAAAAGTAGTCAAAAAAGTGGTAGAGAAGCCCGTGGAGCAGAAGGTAAAGCTGTCTCTGATCGAGCCAAACCGCGAGCAGCCGCGTAAAAACTTTGACGAGGAGGCTTTACAGGAGCTCAGTGCCTCGATCAAGCAGTATGGCATTATCCAGCCACTGGTTGTAAAGAAAAATGCGGACTATTACGAAATCATCGCCGGAGAAAGACGCTGGAGAGCTGCAAAAATGGCAGGTTTGAAGGAAGTCCCGGTCATTATCAAGGAATATACGGATCAGGAAATCGTAGAAATCTCTCTGATCGAGAATATTCAGCGTGAAAACCTGAATCCTATAGAGGAAGCCATCGCATATAAGCGTCTCTTGGATGAATTTCATCTGAAACAGGAGGAAGTGGCGAAACGTGTGGCAAAGAGCCGTACAACGGTGACCAATTCCCTGCGTCTGTTAAAGCTGGATGAAAGAGTACAGCAGATGGTGATTGATGAGGAGCTGACCAGCGGCCATGTACGCGCATTATTATCTATAGAAGATAAAAATGCACAGTATGACATTGCAAAAAAGGTGTTTGAGGAGAAATTAAGCGTCCGTGATACCGAAAAGCTGGTAAAACTGGTGCTTTCGCCGAAAGCGCCAAAGGTTAAAAAAGAGCTGACCCATGCGGAAATCTACCATGATATGGAGGAGCGCATGAAGGAAATCTTCGGTTCCAAGGTTTCCATTCAGCGAAAATCTGAGCACAAAGGAAAAATTGAGATCGAATACTATTCCGATGAAGAGCTGGAACGTATTCTGGACGTCATGAATTCCATGCAGTAATAAAATAAGGAGTATAAAGATGAATATATTTGAAAATACGACCCTGGGGACCGTATTGACAATACTTCTGATCGCGCTGACAGTATTTTTGCTGATCGTGACGATCAATCTGACATTGTCTGTGCACCGGCTGCATAAAAAATATAAACAGTTTATGCGCGGCGCTGACGGTCTTTCCCTGGAAAAGATGTTTAACAGCAAATTCAAGGCTATCGACCGTCTGGAGAGCCAGATCAATCTGGATCATCAGGTGCTGGATATGATCCGGAATACACAGGCAAAGACGCTGACAAAGTACGGTATTGTCAAATATGATGCCTTTGATGACGTCGGCGGAAAAATGAGCTTTGCGCTGGCCAATCTGGACAAGTCCAATACGGGATATATCCTGAATGCGATCCACAGCCGTGACAATTGCTTTCTGTATTTGAAGGAAATCGTTAAGGGCGAATCCTATATCATGCTGAGTGATGAGGAAATTCAGGCATTAAAGATCGCTGTCAACGGCAGTCTGGATACACTGGTGGATGAAAAATAGGAAAACAGCAGTGTTTGATGTGCATTGAGAGTGTGCATACGACATAAATACGAGAAAAAATCACAAAATATAACAGCAACATTACCTATGAAAATACACAAAATAAAAATATGAGACAATATCTCGTAAAAGAATGGTTCGAGGGCATAACAGATCTGTCGCAGACTGTATGAACCATGAAAAACCAGGCAATACTTGCAAAAAACAGGGTTCTGGTATATGATGAAACAGATTATGTTATGTATTGTGTTACATCATTATAATATAAGGAAAAAATACAAAAGGGCAGAACATTCTGCCGGGAGGAAAAGATGTTAGATATTCGTTTTGTACGTGAAAATCCGGAAGTGGTAAAACAGAACATTAAAAATAAATTCCAGATGGCCAAGCTGCCGCTGGTTGATGAAGTGATCGCACTGGATAAGGAAAACCGTGAGATCAAGCAGGAGGTAGAAAGCCTCAGAGCCCAGAGAAACAAGCTGTCCAAGCAGATCGGTGCTCTGATGGGCCAGAAGAAATTTGACGAGGCAGAAGAGGTAAAGAAACAGGTTGCTTCCTTTGCAGACCGTACAGAGGAGCTGTCCACCCGTGAAAAAGAGGTGGAAGAGCGTATCCGTACGATTATGATGACCATTCCGAATATCATCGATCTGTCCGTACCGATCGGTGAGGATGATACACACAACGTAGAGATCGAAAAGTTCGGTGAGCCGGTGGTTCCGGATTTCGAGATTCCGTACCATACAGAGATCATGGAAAGATTTGACGGTATCGATCTGGATGCGGCAGGCCGCGTTGCAGGTAACGGTTTTTATTATCTGATGGGTGATATTGCCAGACTGCATTCCGCTGTACTTGCCTATGCCCGTGATTTCATGATCGACAGAGGATTTACCTACTGTATTCCGCCGTATATGATCCGCAGCAACGTTGTCACAGGCGTTATGAGCTTTGCTGAGATGGATGCCATGATGTACAAGATCGAAGGCGAGGATCTGTATCTGATCGGTACCAGTGAGCATTCCATGATCGGTAAATTTATCGACCAGATCATTCCGGAGGCAGAGCTTCCGAAAACACTGACCAGCTATTCTCCGTGCTTCCGTAAGGAAAAAGGTGCCCACGGCATTGAGGAGAGAGGCGTATACCGTATTCACCAGTTTGAAAAGCAGGAGATGATCGTTGTCTGCAAGCCGGAGGAGAGCAAGATGTGGTACGACAGGCTGTGGCAGAACACCGTAGATCTGTTCCGTTCGCTGGATATTCCTGTAAGAACACTGGAATGCTGTTCCGGTGACCTGGCAGATCTGAAGGTAAAATCCTGCGACGTTGAAGCATGGTCTCCGCGTCAGAAGAAATACTTTGAGGTCGGCAGCTGCTCTAACCTGGGCGACGCACAGGCAAGACGTCTGCGTATCCGTGTAAACGGTGAGGACGGCAAGAAGTATCTGGCACATACACTGAACAATACTGTAGTAGCACCGCCGCGTATGCTGATCGCATTCCTGGAGAACAATCTCTGCGAAGACGGATCTGTAAAGATTCCGGAGGTACTGCGTCCGTATATGGGTGGAAAAGAGAAGCTGATCCCGAAGAAATAAGGGCCGGCTGTCGAAATAAGAAAAGAGGATACAGGTGCACAGTTATTTGAAATCGATTGGATTTTCCAATCTGGTTCGAAAAACGGATATTGATATCATATTACAGGATGTGATCCGCCATTATGATGAGAAAAAGGTTGTGGAAACAGCCGATCATCGTCTGATGGCGGAGTTATCCCGGTTTTACGGCTGCGATGTGGGGATAACTCTCTGCGGAGAGTACGACGATGAGGATAACTTTCATCCGGAATACTATTTTCCGTACTTTCGCGGTACGGGAATTTCCACCAGAGAGGATGTCGAGGTGGAAAAGCATGGCGGCCGGGAATCCTATGCCGGTGCATGCGAGGATGTGCGGGCAGGCTCCACGCTGTTTTTCTTTTTGCAGAATGTTGGCGAATATCTGGATCGTGTCGAAAAGGGGATGTTTCCGTCGAAGCATACCTCTGTGACACTGTCCGGTCTGGCTTCGGAGGGAAAGATCATACTTCCTATTTATAAGACGGAAAAGGTGCTGACCGAGAGCCGCAGACAGGCCAGCCAGCGCAATCAGCTGATTGAGGCAGCGCGCCGGGGTGACGAAGAGGCGATGGAAAGCCTGACGATGGACGATATCGACAAGTATTCGATGATCACCAAACGTCTGGAAAAGGAAGATATCTTAAGTATCGTGGACAGCTTCTTTATTCCCTGCGGGATTGAGTGTGATCAGTATCAGATCATGGGCGATATCACCGATGTGATGGAAACCACCAACAACGATACCGGGGAAACGGTGATCCAGCTGGGACTTTGCTGTAACGATATTCCCTTTGATATCTGCATCAATAAGAAGGATCTTCTGGGCACCCCAGCGGTCGGCTTTCGGTTTAAGGGATATGTCTGGCTGCAGGGACAGATCAATTACTGATCGGCGAGTGCCTTGTGAAACGTAGAAATCGTCGGTTTTTGGCGGTAAATATACGCAAAACTGTTCGATCAGAGCGGTTTTGCGTATAAAATTTAAGTAGAAAAGTACCGGCAGATGTGCTATAGTAATGCAGGTGAGAAAATTACATATATGTTCCCTTAGTTAAATGGATATAACGGGGTCCTCCTAAGACTCAATTGTAGGTTCGATTCCTACAGGGAACGGTTTTTTGAAAAAGCGGATGTATTGGTAGATGACTGATACATTCGTTTTTTTTAAAAGCAAATTGATGATTGCCCTTTTTTTATTTTTGGCAGAACCGGAATGAATCAGCGCTCACAAAGTGAGGGTGTAGCTTGGCATCGAAGAGGACATTCTAAGGGGATTGGGGATATGCTTCCAACAAGCAAAATGCGCTTGTGTACGTACGAGGACACTGCTTGCTAATTTATGATTATAAATTAAAATAAATTGCACTCAATTCACTAAGTGGATTTATTATGCACATGCTTCGCACCCTAAATATTTAAGAAAAAAAGTCCATGAGTGGAATGAAAAACGGTGGAACGAATATGCGGAATTGCTTAGTAGTCCAAAGTGTATTGCGGTTGGAGAAACAGGCTTGGATTATAGTTATTCAAGTTTTTGTTTAGAGCATCAAGAGTTACAAAAATATTTTTTTGAAATTTTTATTAGCTATGCAAATAAATATCAACTTCCGGCAATACTTCATATTCGCTCTGGGGTAAAGGAAGAATTTGCATATAATAGATGTAATGTAGATGCTGACAGGGATGCTATTTCTATTCTCAAAAAATATCCGTTGGAATTTGGTGCTGTTTATCATTGCTTTGACGGTGATATTGCAAAAGTGAAGAGTTACTACGATATGGGAGTGAAGTATTTTGGAATTGGCGGCAAAATATTTTATGAAATGGAATTAGGGGAAGCGGTACGTTTCATGCCTGAAGAGAGCATTGTTCTTGAGACAGACGCTCCGTACATAAATCTCCCAGAGAGAACAGGGCCGAATACATCAATTTCTTTATGGAATATTGCAGAGAAAGTAGCGTCTATTCGGGGAACTACAAAAGAAAGAATAATTGATTTGACGACTAAAAACTCAGAAAAGTTATTTCGCATAATAGAGTAGAATACGCTATCAGAATTTATGATGATAAAGAAACCATGCTTAGACACGGAACGATTGAATCCTTAGGATGACAGAGTCACTTATTTGTCAGAGAGAGACGCTTAACATAGATTTCCCGTGGTGACTTGAATTCCTAAAATTCAATTGTAGATTTGATTCCTATAGAGAATGGTTTTGAAAAAAGTGGATGTATTCTTTGCAAAAGACGGATATATCTGCTTTTTTGTACTTTACAATACATGTAATATTTGATATTCTATACAAATAAACAAATCTTAGGCGATTTCAAATCTGAAATCCCAATTTCCAACCAAACGATTTACAATTTCACAAGGAGGAGTTTGCACATATGACAGGCAAATTGCAGCAGTATTTTCCGATGCTTCGAAGCAGAGAAGCAGTGCTTGCGGAGGTACAGTCAAAGGATGAATTACGAACGATGTTTAACAGGTGGCCACAGGAAGCGCAGGAGGAATTTCTGGACTTTTGCAGTGGATGCCGTGGTGTGAAGATGTTGTACGATTTTGTTTTTAAGGAAGTGATGAATCCGGAATATACACCGGAGCGGCTGGATGAATTCCTGTCACTTCTGTTGAGGCAGCAGGTACATATACTGGAAGTGCTTCCAAATGACGGGACAAGGATCGCAGATGAGTCGGCGCTTCTTGTCATGGATATTGTTGTGGAGCTGGAAACAGGAAGTATCGTCAATCTGGAAATACAGAAAATCGGGTATATGTTTCCGGGAGAACGAAGTGCCTGTTATTCGGCGGATCTGTTGTTGCGTCAGTATAAGAGAGTGCGTAGTGAGAGAAAGAAAAAATTCACCTATAAAGATATAAAGGATGTGTACACAATCGTCCTGTTTGAACGCAGCCCCAGAGAATTTAAAGAATATCCGGAGTGTTTTCAGCATTCCTTTAGTCAGAAATCAAATACAGGATTAGAATTAAAACTTTTGCAGAAATATGTTTTTGTTCCGCTTGACATTTTCAAGAATGTTAAGCAGAATAAAGATGGAAGCGTAAAGATAGAGGATAGACTGGATGCCTGGCTGGCCTTTTTCTGTATGGATGCACCGAAGGTTATTCTGGCCATCATTGAGAAATATCCTGACTTTAAAGCATTGTATGAGCAGGTCTATACGCTCTGTCAGAATGTTGAAGAGGTGATGCAAATGTTTTCAAAAGAATTGCGGGAACTGGATCGAAATACAGAAAAGCTGATGATTGATGAGATGCAAAAAGAGCTGGATGAGCAGAAAATGAAGATTGCGGAACAAGAGGCAGTCATCAAGCAGTTGCAGGAAAAAGTTGCAAAGATGCAGGTGAAAGAACAATAGTGGAGATACAGGTGCGGTAAAGAAAAAGGGATTTTACAGATTACATGGAGGCGGATGTATTGGCAAAAATGGCGGATACATCCGCTTTTGCTATTGTATACAGCAGTTTAGTTTAGTACCCATTATTAACCTTGCCGTAAAAACTATCTATAATAAAAAGCGAAAGATTAAAGCGGGAGTAAAAAGTGTGTATGAAAATACAGAACTTAAAACATAAAGTACATGCGGCTGGCGGAAGGTTGAGGCCGTGTTTTATTGCGACGCTTGGAGCCGCTTTTTTATTGCTTGGCGGCTGTTCCGGCAAAGCGCAGGAATCGTCAGCACAGACAGAGGACATATCTGCTGTGGTGGACTACAGCTGTATTTCGCATCCAGAGAGTGAGAAAAAGATCTATGTTATCCTGAAAAACTACAGTGGTGATTACTGGGAAAAGGTCAGTGATGCGGATATTCCGCTGGTGCTGATTGATTCATCGATCAATAGCAGTGATTTTGATGCCTGTTATATGACCGACAGTATGGATGCCGGAAAGATGGCGGCAGAAGCTATGCTGGATATGCTCAAAAAGGCCGGTAATTCCACGGAGGAACCGCTGGAGGTCGGTATTTTGCTGTCTTCGGATACATCGCAGGCGATGGTGAACCATGTGTCCGGTTTTCTGGAATACTGGGCCAATTATGCGCCGGAGGACTGGGAGATCAATGAGGACATCCGGATAAA
This sequence comes from Ruminococcus bromii, assembly GCA_963603285.1. GTDB lineage: Bacteria > Bacillota > Clostridia > Lachnospirales > Lachnospiraceae > UBA11957. The sequence goes on along the minus strand of CAVCMG010000034.1, from coordinate 5,762 downwards.
TGGCGGTGATGTGAAAAGAGCGCAGGAGGATGCCACAAAGCTTCTGAAGGAAAATGAGAGTATCCGTGGATTTTTCGGCTGTAACAATACGTCTACTGTGGGGATTGCAAATGCGCTTTTAAAGCAGGAGCGGACGGATGTTGTTATGGTAGGTTTTGATCTGGCGGATGAGACCAGACAGCTTCTGGAAAATCCGGCATACAACGGTGTGACACTTTTACAGAAGCAGGATCAGATGGGGTATCAGGGGATGCTTGCCCTTGATGCGCTGATGCGTGGTGAGGCAAGCGGACAGCGGTATTTCGATACGGGTGTAGTGCTGATCGATGCGGATTACCTCAGGGAGAATGATGTATCATGAAGGATCGGAGAAAGGACAGGAAAAAAAGAAAGCTGCTTTTGATCTTATATCTGCTGGTCTGTCTGACGATGGTTGTTGCAGCGTATTTTCATCTGCGCAGGATCGCGCGGGATTACAATACGCAGCATCTGGAACTCATTACCAGTCTGTATGCGGAAAAGATGAATGAGTCGATGGAGTATCTGCAGAGCTTTGCCGAGGAAGACGTCAAGCTGATCCAGGATATGGATGATAAAGCGCCGGAGGATATTCTGAAGGATCTGGAAAGTAATCTAAACAGTATGATTTTTTGCAATGTCGGTCTGATTCTGCAGGGGGATGAGATCCTTGGCAGTGAATGTACGGTTTCGGATATCCGGAAGAAGAAGCTGGACGAACAGGCTCTCGGTACGGATACATTGTTCATTTCGGATCCGTACCAGTCAAGTGAGACGGGCAGTATGGTCATGACGATCTTTGTTCCGGTAAAAAATTCCGGACAGATCCGCAGTCTGTATATGTCGGTCATGATCGAAGATCTCCGGCAGCTGGGGGTATATGATCTGTTGCAGGGAAAGGTCAGTGTCCAGCTGTTACAGGCGGGGACGAGGGAAGAATATGCCCTGCGTCTGACATTTCCAAAGAAGCAGCTGGAGGTGTCTGCGGTATTCCATCATTTTGCCGAGGGAAATCTTGTGGTACTGTCACAGGTGGAAACGGCTGCGGATTTTCTGGCGTTTCAGAATGCCTGGCCGGAATATGTGGAATGGGCGAAGGATCATCTGGTAGGGCTGTATCATGATGAATATTTCCAGATCCAGAGGATCAATAATCAGCTGGTGGATGCACAGCGTGCGCTGGTGCGCAGCAATGTACAGCTGGAGCAGGCGGTGAAAGAGAACCTGGAGATCAATGCGAAGCTGGAAGAGGCGAAGCTTTCTGCGGAGGAGGCTATGGAGAAGGCCCGGCAGGCCAGTCAGTCCAAGTCAAATTTCCTGGCGAATATGAGCCACGATATCCGTACGCCGATGAATGCAATCGTTGGTATTGCGTCTTTGATGGAGCATCATCTGGATGATCCGAAAAAGTTTGGCAGCTATATTGAAAAGCTGCAGTATTCCAGCCAGTATCTGCTGGATCTGATCAATGATGTGCTGGACTTAAGTAAGATTGAAAACGGTTCCCTGCAGCTGAAGATGGAGACGATGGACCTGACTTCACAGATCGAACAGATCCTTGCAATCCTGCGGCCACAGACCCGGGAGAAAAGGCAGACACTCCGGGCAGAGTATGCATCCTTGCAACCAAAGGCTTTATACGGAGATCCGGTGCTGCTGCGTCAGATATTGATGAACCTGCTGTCGAATGCCGTGAAATATACGCCGGAGAATGGTGAGATACGTTTTATTGTGCAGCAGAGTGAAGTGCCGGAGAAAAACGGTGTGCTCTGCCGCTTTATGGTCAGTGATACGGGCATCGGTATGACGCCGGAATTCCAGAAGCGTATTTTTGAGCCTTTTTCCCGTGCAGATCGTGTAAACGGGAAGGTACAGGGAACGGGACTTGGCATGGCGATCACGAAAAATATTGTGGACGCCATGGGTGGTACAATCCGGATAGAGAGTACATTACATGAGGGCAGCAGCTTTACAGTTGAGCTTTTTATGGCTTACAGTGACCATCCGCTGGCGGAGAGGGAGATGGTCATGGAAGTGGCTGAAAAAGAGCAGGAGGACAGGCAGCCGCTTTCGGGCATGCATTTTCTGTGTGCGGAGGACAATGCACTGAATGCGGAGATTTTAAGCTCCCTGCTGGAGCTGTCCGGTGCGTCCTGTGAGATTTATGGCGATGGAAAACAGCTGGTGGAGGCTTTTGCCGCGGTCAGACCGGGAGAATATGATGCCATTCTGATGGATGTGCAGATGCCGGTGATGAACGGCTATGAAGCGACAGCGGCGATCCGGCAGGGAGCAAATCCGTTCGGGCGTACGATACCTGTGATTGCCATGACAGCCAATGCTTTTGCGGAGGATATACAGCGGAGTCTGGATGTGGGAATGAATGCGCATATTTCCAAGCCGGTGGATCTGCAGGTACTGCAGGAGGTTATGAGAAAGTACAGACAGTAGAGGAGAAAGCAACAAATGAGTTTATTATGGATGGACTATGAGGACGAGTTCAAGAACCTGGTAGACACGGCGCACCGTTATGAGCAGGAGGATAATGCCGAATATTTTGCGGGGCTTAGTACACGGGTGAGAAAGATCATATACCGGGATACGCGGTATAATGTGGACTTTTTGTATACGGCGTATGTATTGCATGAACCAAAGATCATGACGGATTATGCGGTGTGGCTGTATCAGCTGATGGCTTCGGTGCTGAAGAATCTGAATGCGGCACAGTCGGCAGAATATGTGATCCATCATCTGGCATATATCAAACAGGCAGTGCGAAATACGGTTTCTGAGGAAAAGGTGCCTGTGCTTACAGAGCTTCTGGAGGAGGCGGCGGGCAGTATCCGGCAACAGGTGGAAAAGGAAGAGGCTGTGGAAGCCGGAAATCCTGCAAAAGGATTCGGAATACGAGGCAGAGATCGAACAGTATATGGAGATACTGTTTGCCAAGGATACCCGAAGGGCGCTGGCGCTGATACAGGAATTTGAAAAGAATGAGATCCCGCCGACAACGATCTATGTGGAGATTCTGGCGGAGAGTATGCGCTGGGTGGGTGAGCTGTGGCACAGAGCGAAGATCAGTGTGGATACGGAGCATTACTGTACTTCGGTGACACAGATGGCGATGGCGCAGATGTATCCGGTACTGTTTTCGTCAGAGTGAAGGAACAGGACGATTTTGTGTGCCTGCCCGGGTACGGAGCTGCATGAGATCGGCGCCCGGATGGTGACGGATGTTTTTGAAAATGATGGATGGAATGGTATATTTCTCGGGGCAGCTGTGCCGCAGGATGCACTGCTGGAGTCCATCCGTGAGAATCAGCCGGATCTGCTGGCGCTTTCCGTGACGATGCCACAGCATCTGATGACCTGTGAGGAGATGATCGGGGCTGTGCGAAAGGAATTTCCACAGATAAAGATCGCTGTGGGCGGCGGCGCATTTAAAAGTACAGACGAGCTCTGGAAACAGTGGCCGGTGGACTTCTATACGGAGGATGCCAGAGAGCTGCTGGAAAAGGCCAATGCGGCGTTTATGGCGTAAAATATAGATTTAACCTGCTTGGGGGGGAGTACAGCCGATGGGACAAAACGAAAAGCTGTACTCTTCTTTTGTATCCTCAGGATTTTACAATTTTATAACTGCTAAAAAGTATTTAAATAATAAATTTATAAGTTATAACTTATAAAAAATAAAACCAATCATTGAATGTCAGATATAAATATGCTATGCTATGCCCATCCGATGAAAGGAGGCTGAGTATTATGATAAAACGTGAGATGTATATGAATCGCATCCGTCCGTTTATCGGAACGGAATTGATAAAAGTCATGACGGGGATTCGGCGGTGTGGTAAATCGGTCATGCTGGAGTTGATAAAAGAGGAACTTATGGAGTCTGGCGTCAGTCCGGAGCAGTTTATTTCTATCAATTTTGAGGATTTGAATTACGCATATCTGCAAACTGCGAAGGCACTGCATGATGAGATTACCAGACAGGCTACAGCGATCAATGGTAAAGTCTATCTGTTCTTTGATGAGATTCAGGAGGTAAAAGACTGGGAAAAATGTATCAATTCCCTGCGGGTATCTTTTGACTGCGACATCTATATTACCGGCTCAAACGCAAAGCTTCTGTCAGGGGAGCTTTCTACCTATCTCGGCGGACGGTATGTGGAATTTATCATTTATCCGTTTTCTTTTGCGGAGTTTTTGCAATTGTATCAGCCCATTGCACCGGATGATCCGGTCCAGAAGTGCTTTCAAAAGTACCTTTTATCCGGCGGTATGCCATATCTGGCCAACATACGTTACGAGGAGGCTCCTTCCCGGCTGTATCTACATGATCTGTTTAATTCTGTCCAGTTTAAGGATATTGTGAAACGGAATAAAATCCGGGATGTGGACTTGTTGGAACGTATCATCACGTATGTCATTGCGAATGTGGGTACGACCTTCTCCGCTACTTCACTGGCGAAGTTTCTGAAAAATGAAAAGCGAGCCGTTGCACCGGAAACGATTCTGAATTATATCAAATACTGTTGCGACGCTTATTTATTCTATCAGGTCAAACGTGAGGATTTGCAGGGAAAACAGATTCTTGCATCCAATGAGAAGTATTATATTGCTGATCACGGCATCCGAGAGGCTGTTTTTGGCGGCAATATGCGTGATATCAATCTTATTCTGGAAAATATCGTTTATCTGGAACTGCTGCGCCGAGACTATAAAGTTACAGTTGGCAGGATAGGAGATAAGGAGATTGACTTTGTATGCGATAAGCGTGGGGAAAAGCTGTATGTGCAGGTTGCGTATCTGTTGGCATCGGAGGAGACTGTTCGGCGTGAGTTTGGTGTGTATGATAACGTGCGTGATAATTACCCGAAGTATGTTGTTTCTCTGGATGAATTTGATATGAGCAGAAATGGAATCAAACACCGCAATATCCGGGATTTTCTGCTGGCAGAGGAATGGAATTAAAGAAAAATAAAAATAATGCCGGATACGAGAACCATCGTACAGTCAAAAACAATTCCTGTTATAGGGAGCGTAAAGCAGAGCATAAAAAAACCACCGACATCTACGAAAGATTCGCTTTATGTCGGTGGTTTAGTTTTCCGTAGTATATAAAAGAAAGCTCCAGTGAAGGTTCCTTTTATTGCATTGCATATCAATAATTGGTCCAGTGAACCAATGGTGATTAACATATCGTATCATATGCACCTCATTTTATGTGGTGATCTCTTATTTGTGAGAGCATACACCATAGTATTCTGTTAAGAATTCATCCAGTTTTTCAAATACGCTGCTCATTGTATACCTCCAAAATCTCTGACAATATAAACTTCCGGGAACTCGATCATAACTGCTTTATTTACGACCACATTCATCATAATACTCTTCCAGAAACAGTGCGATTTTCTTTAACATAACCATATCCTCCTTATGCTTTTAAAGTGCTGGCATCCTGCAGGAATGTTGCATTTCCTTTTGTTGAGATTACTATAGCACGGGATTGGTACTGTGTAAAATACATATAATATGCGGTAAAACATACCTTTAGGGTATGATAAAAAACGCAATGCCATAGACAAAACGTGATAAAATACCAGATAAAGAAGGAAACGGTACAGAACAGAAAACATCAAAGAAACAGGATGATCAGGAAAGTGGAATGATGTGGTTATGGAATAAAGTCCAGCGGTGTGATGTCAAGAGATAAATAATAAAAAAACATATATTTTTAC